>JAHDCV010000005.1:0-9709 GCA_020629695.1 Acidimicrobiales bacterium
GTCAGACGACGCCGACGATCGCCTGGTTCCCGCCCACTCCGGATTTCCTCGCAGCACGCCCCGGCCTGCGACACTCACCACATGATCGATCGCACCATCAAGCGTTCCCTCGGCCAGATGATCAAGGGGGTCCAGGTCGTCGGCGCCGCCCACGACGGCGTGATGCGGGCCTACACCTCGCACTGGGTCTCACAGATCTCGTTCGAGGAACCGATCGTGATGGCCTCGGTCTCGCCGAAGCACGACACCTACCCGCTCATGATCGAGTCGGGCCGGTTCTCGGTGTCGATCCTCGCCGGCGACCAGGTCATGGAGGGCCAGTACTTCTCGTACCCCGGACGGAAGTTCCGCTACGTGGCTCCCGAGTTCCTCGAGCTCGACGAGCACGGCCTGCCGATCGTGCCGAACTCCGTCGCCTACCTGACGTGTGAGGTCTTCGACCGGATCGAGCGTTTCGACCACGACCTGTTCCTCGCCAACGTCACCCACGTCGCCGAGGGCCGCCTCGAGGCGCCGCCGCTGCTCTACTCCGCCCGTCACGGCTGGCGGATCACCGGAGACAACGCTCGCGAGAAGGGTGTGTCGATCCGCGATCAACTCCTCGAGCGGGTCGCCGAACTGCCGCCTGAGGACTGACCTCGGGAGCGACTCGGTGCCACTTGACCGATTGGTCCAGTTCTGGAGCGCTTGCCTAGGGTCCCCCCATGGCCGCGACGACCCTGACCAGCAGCGAAACCCGTGTCGATGAGCTGTGCGAGCAGCTCCTGTCGGAGATGGATCCGAAGGCCGTGAGCGCCACGGAGTTCCTCGGTCGCCAGTTCGACCTCGGGCTCGCCTGGGTCAACTTCCCGGAAGGCCATGGCGGCCTCGGGATGAGCCCGAAACTCCAGACCAGGGTCAACACGAACCTCGCGAAGGCCGGCGCCCCGTCGCCGTACTACCGGAATCCGATCGGGTACGGCATGGGCGCGCCGACGGTGGTGACCCATGGCTCCGAGGAGCAGAAGCAGCGCTACCTGAAGCCGCTCTTCACCGGCGAGGAGGTCTGGTGCCAGCTGTTCTCCGAGCCCGGCGCCGGCTCGGACGTCGCCGGCCTCGCGACCAAGGCCGTGCGCGACGGCGACGAGTGGATCGTCAACGGCCAGAAGGTGTGGACCACGCTCGCCCACCTGTCGAAGTGGGGCATGCTCGTCGCCAGGACGGACCCCGATCAGCCCAAGCACAAGGGCATGACCTACTTCGTGATCGACATGGAGCAGGAGGGCGTGGAGGTCCGGCCGCTGCGCCAGATGACCGGTGAGGCCGAGTTCAACGAGGTGTACTTCACCGACGCCCGCGTTCCCGACATCGAACGCCTCGACGCCGAGGGTGAAGGCTGGCGTGTCTCGCTCACGACCCTCATGAACGAGCGGGTGTCGATCGGTGGCACCGTGCCCCCGAAGGGTGCGGGCTCGATCGCCGTGGCCGTGAACGCCTACGGCGAGATGGACGACCCGGACGAGGCGACCCGCGACGAGCTCATGAAGCTCTGGATCCGGGCCGAGGTCCACCGCCTCACGAACATCCGGGCGTCGCAGAACCGAAAGGCCGGCGTGCCGGGCCCCGAGGGTTCGGTCGGCAAGATGGCCTCGGCCGATCTCAACAAGGACGTCTACAGCTTCACCATGAACCTGATGGGCGCCGAGGGCATGCTCTACGGGAGCTACGACCTCGAACAACCCGACACCGCGATGGGCTTCTCCGATCCGCAGAAGGCGTTCCTGCGGGCACGGGCCAACTCGATCGAGGGAGGCACCACCGAGGTGATGAAGAACATCCTCGGCGAGCGAGTGCTCGGACTGCCCGGCGACGTGCGGGTCGACAAGGCCGTTCCCTGGACCGACGTCCCGCGGAGCTGACGCTCACACCTCCGCCCGCACCCCGTTCTCGATCGACCTCGCCCGCGCGCCCCGAAATCGATCGGTCTGTCCAGGCTGGATCGATCGATCTCGGGCAGATCTGGTTGGACCGCTCGAGATGCCGGGTCAGCCGAGGAGGAGGTCCGGGTGGGAGCGGAGGTGGGCGGTCTCGTTGAGCGCGACCATCGAGCGGTGGCCTCGGCTCGAGCATGCGAACCGGTGGATGCTCGTGTAGTCGGGCTCGAAGAACATGCCGGACTCGATGCCGAGCACGTGGGCGGCCCAGATGTTGATCACACCGCCGTGGCACACCACGGCGACCCGCTTGCCCTTCTCCCGGGCGATGATCGACTCGAGCGACTCGATGACCTCACCGGCGAAGTCATCCCGGTTTCGGTCGGCTTCCTCGGCCAGCCACGCCTGATAAGCCGCCTTGTCCTGCTTCATCTCCTCCATGGGGATGTAGGAGGACTCCTCCGCGTCGAACTCCCGGACCCCGACTTCGATCGTCGGCTCGGTACCGAGCAACGCGGCCAGCGGTGCGGTCGTCTCGCGGGCCCGCACCATCGGCGAGCTGTACAGCGCATCCCAGTGCTCACCAGCGAGCCAACCCGCGGCGGCACGCGCCTGGCGATGACCGACGGTGGTCAGTGGCGGGTCGGCCGGGCCGTTCGCATCTTCGATGCGCTCGGGGCGTGCATGACGAACGAGGACGAGATCCATGACGCGTGCACTAGTCCAGTGAGCGCGTGCGAACCAAATCACGCACGACGACATGGCCAACGTCGCGGTCCACCGTCGGTAGCCTCTCCCTGGTGACCCGTCGCACCAAGATCATCGCCACCATCGGCCCTTCGTCCGAGGACGACTCCACCCTCAAGGCGATGATCGCCGCGGGAATGGACGTCGCCCGGATCAACATGAGCCACGGCTCCATCGAGGAAGGCGTCGAGCGGTTCCACAAGATCCGTGCGGCATCGAAGGCCATGGGTCAGCCCGTCGGCATCCTGGTCGATCTCCCCGGCCCGAAGGTCCGCCTCTCGAAGTTCGCCGCCCCGCTGTTGGTCGCGAACGGCGACGAGGTGCTGCTCGCTCCCGGCGACGAGCCGAGCACCGAGAAGAAGATCTTCGTGAAGTACGAGTCGCTGCTGACCGACATCCATGTCGGCGATCGGCTCGGTATCGGCGACGGCGCCATCATGCTCGACGTCACCTCCCACGAAGGCGACCATCTCGTCGCCCGTGTCGACGGCGGCGGCATCGTGCAGGGCAGCCCCGGTTTCCACATCCCGTCGGACCGGCTCCGCATCTCGACTCCGACCACGGAGGACCTGCGCATCCTCGACGCCTTCGTCGAACTCGGCGTCGACTTCGTCGCCGTCTCCTTCGTCCGGTCCGCACACGACATACGTCGCCTCGGCATCGAGCCGGCGCCTCGTGGCCCACTCGTCGTGGCGAAGATCGAGACCCGGGCCGCCGTGGCCAACCTCGACGGCATCATCGACGCCTGCGGCGCCGTGATGGTCGCTCGCGGCGATCTCGGCCTCGAGATGTCCATCGCCGAGCTCCCGCACCTCCAGAAGGACATCATCAGCCGATGCATCGCCCTCGGGCGCCCGGCGATCACGGCGACGCAGATGCTCGAGTCGATGATCGACGCACCCGCACCCACCCGAGCCGAGGCCTCCGACGTCGCCAACGCCGTGTTCGACGGCACGTCGGTGGTCATGCTCTCGGGGGAGACCGCGGTCGGCAACGACCCGGCGAACGTGGTCGAGACCATGGCCGCTCTGGCCGAACGAGCCGATGAACGCTTCGACTACGAGGGCTGGGCCCTCCACATCAAGCGCGATCGGCTGAGCGAGCCGCAGGGCCTCGACTCCGCCGTCACCGACACGATGACGATGGCGACGTGGCGGGCCGCCACCGAACTCGGCGCCAAGGCCATCATCTGCATCTCCCGATCCGGCTTCACCGTGCGGGCGATCGCCCGCTTCCGTCCCGAAGTCCCGATCATCGGCGTGACGCCGGAGCCCCGGACGTTCGGCCAGCTCACGATGTCGTGGGGCGCCCGGCCGATGATGATCGACCGGATCGAGAACAACGTCGAGACCGTGCGGACCGCGGTCGACCTGGCCAAGCGCGAGGGCCATGTCCGCACCGGGGATCTCGTCGCCGTGCTCGGTGGCTCGACGGCCACGATCGGTGCCACCGACACCCTCCGGGTGGTCCGGGTTCCGTGAGCGAGGATCTCCACCGGTGACCGGACCGGTCCGACGGCTCCGCGCCGACGCCGCCCGACGGTGGCGCCGACGCGAACCACGGACCGCCTTCGTCTTCTCCGGTGGGGGCAACCTCGGCGCGATCCAGGTCGGCATGTTGCGGGCGCTCGTCGAGGCGGGCATCCAGGCCGATCTCGTCTGCGGCGTGTCCGTCGGGGCCATCAACGCCGCGGCCTATGCGGCCGACCCTCGGCTGCCGGGTATCACCCGGCTCGATCGGATCTGGCAGGCGCTCGCCGACGGTGAGCCGTCGCTGATGCCGAGCCGACGGATGCCCCTCGCCGTGCAGATCGCCCGGCGGGGCACGTCGATGCACGACCCCGCCCCGCTCGAGCGCATGCTCGTCGATGAGCTCGGTCCGATCCACTTCGAAGACCTGTCGATCCCTGCCGTGGTCGGTGCGGCCGACGTCGACACGGCCGAGGCCGTGTGGTTCGACTCGGGTCCGGTCATCCCGGCGCTCATGGCCTCCGCAGCCCTTCCCGCGGTCTATCCACCCGTGCGCCTGCACGGGCGGCGACTCTTCGACGGCGGCGTGCTCGGCGAGGCGCCGATCGCCCAGGCCATCGCGCTCGGTGCGACCGACATCTACCTGCTGCACTGCGGTCAGCTCGTCGAGCGCGAGCTCGACATCCGGCGCCCGTTCGATGTCGCGATCCACGCCTATTGGACCTCGCGCATGTTCCGGCTCGAGTCCGAGATCGCCTCGATCCCGGAGCATGTCGTGCTCCATCGCCTCCCACCCGGTTCGACGCCCCGACTGCGCTTCGACGACTTCTCGAAAGGGCGCGAACTCACCGACCGGGCGCACGAGGCGTGCGCCGAGTTCCTCTCCACCGGCCGGGTCGCCGCTCCCGAACAGGGACCGACGAGTGAGCCCGAGGCCAGCGAGCCGTCGGCGGTCGATCTCGGCGCCGAGCTCGCCGAGGACCTCCCGGATCGACCCGACGAACCCATGGAAGGCCGGGTCTGGTTCCGTCGCCGCGGCGAGCGCCCACCGAGATCACACGATGATCGGCCCGTCGCCGACCGCGCCGATCGGGATCGGGAATCCCCGCATCCCGAACACGACGGAGCATCGTCGGATGACGATCCCGGGCGATCGACAGACGATCGGTAGGGTCGGCCCATGACCTCCATCGGATTCACCCCCTCGGGCCCGCCCGAGACCGTGCTCGCCCCCGAAGCCGACGACCTGACGACCGGACTCGCCGAGGCCCTGCAACTGTCCGGAGACGCCCGGAGAGACGCGATCTCGACCCTGGTGGCGGCGAACCCGACCTTTCTCGCCGGATGGGCCGCACTCGGTGACCTCGGTCGGGACCCCATCGAGCGCTACGCCGCCTATCGCGTCGGTTACCACCGGGGCCTCGACCGGCTCCGCCAATCGGGCTGGCGGGGGAGCGGCTACGTCCGCTGGAGCCACGAGACGAACCGGGGCTTTCTGTCCGCACTCGCGGGCCTGGCCGAGATCGCCGGGCTCATCGGGGAGACGGACGAGCACGAACGTTGCGAGATCTTCCTCCGCCAGCTCGACCCGAGCTGGCCGCCGCCCGAGCGTGGCTGACACCTCCGCTCGCCCACCTGTTCCGGACGACGACACGACGCCCGGACCGGTGCTCGGCGCCGTGCTCATGGGCGGACGAAGCCGTCGCTTCGGCTCGGACAAGGCGCTGGCCGCGCTGCCGATCGACGGTGAGCCGCCGATGGGCTCGATCGCCATCGATGCCCTCCGAGCGGCCGGCGTCGATCCGGTGGTCGCGATCGGCGGCGATGCCGGCCATCGCCTCGGCGTCGTCACGGTGCCCGATCGGCGTCCGGGCGAAGGGCCGCTCACCGGCCTGATCTCGGCGCTGGCCTATGCCGGCGTCGGCCGGGTCGTCGTTGTCCCGTGTGACGTCCCGCGCCTGCGGGCCGACGACGTGGCACGTCTGCTCGCCGCCTCCACCGACGCACGTGCTGCCGTCGCGACGATCGACGGACGGCTCACACCCACACTCGGCTGCTGGCCCGCCTCGTGGGCCCGCGAAGGGCAACGCCGGTTCTCGGCGGGGGAGCGACGCCTGCGCACCGCCATCGAGTGGGGTCCGACGGCCATCGTCGAGCTCGACGCCGGGAGTGCGTCCGATGCCGACACGCCGGACGCCCTTCGCGCCGCCTTCGAAGGACTCGACGACGCGAAGGACCGGACCGGCCCCGCGACCACATAGGCTCGTCCGCCAATGCAACTGATCACGACCAGCGACGAACTCGCCGACGTCATCGCTGCGGTCGCCACGGTCGATCGGTACGCACTCGACACCGAGTTCCACCGGGAACGCACCTACTTCCCACAGGTCGCATTGATCCAGATCGGGTGGTTCGAGGGCTCGACGCATCACATCGCCCTCATCGACCCCCTGGCCGTCGATGTCGCACCTCTCGCCGAGGTGCTCGACAGCGATGCGCTCTGCCTCATCCACGCCGCCACGCAGGACCTCGAGGTCCTCGACCTCGCCTGCGGAACGGTGCCGAAGCACATGTTCGACACCCAGGTCGCCGCCGGTTTCCTCGGTGTGTCGACCGGATCGCTGTCGACGCTGCTCCAACGCTTCTGCAAGGTCGATGTCGCGAAGGGTGACCGGTTGACCGATTGGTTGAAGCGTCCGCTGACCGATCGCCAGCTCGCGTACGCCGCGACCGACGTCGAACATCTCCATGCGCTGCACGATCAGCTCATGATCGGGCTCGAGAAGATGGACCGCACCGCCTGGGCTCTCGAAGAGATCGAGCTGCACCGGACCCGGACGACCCACCGACGTCCTCCCGAGGAAGCAGCCAGCAGGATCAAGGAAGCCCGGTCGTTGCGGGGTCAGGCCGCAGGAGTGGCCCGCTCCGTCGCCGCGTGGCGTGAACGGCGGGCTCAGACGATCGACGTCCCCGTCCGACAGGTGCTCCCCGACCTCGGGGTCGTGGCGATCGCACAGAAGGCGCCGACCACCATCGAGCAGCTCTCGAACACCCGCGGGGTCGACAAGCGCCATCTTCGATCCGAAGCCGCAGCCGAGCTGCTCTCGGCCGTTGCCGCCGGGAAGCGGCTGGCCGAGACCGAACCTCCTCCGAAGAAGGCACCGGACCTCCCGAAGGAGCTCCGGCCGGTCGTCACGCTCGTGTCGACCTGGATCGCCCAGCTCGGCCGAGACGAACACCTCGATCCCACGCTGATCGCGACCCGGTCCGACATCGAGGCCCTGCTCGCCGGCGACGACGACGCCCGGCTGTTGCGGGGCTGGCGTGCCGACCTGGTCGGCGAGCCGATCCGGCGCCTGGTGGACGGCGAGGCGGCCGTGGCCTTCGAACGGGGTCGACTGCTGCTCGAACCCCGTTTTTCCAGCTAGTCCGGCTGGTCCGGCCCGAATGGGTCGGACACCCCGCTAGCCGTTCGGGCCGTCCCGGCAGTACACTGCCCGAGATCGAAACCGGTGGGTGACACCGGAAGCCGCAGAACGACCTCAGCAGGAGTCCCCGCATGAAGAAGGGGCGACATCGCCGGTACGAAGAAGCTCGGGCGCTGAAGCGTTCGTTCCAGGACGACGACATCGAGGGCCTCATGGGCCGCCTCGATGACGACCCGTTCGCACTGCCGGAGACCGAAGAAGCTGATGCCGTCCACCGTTCCGGGTGGGATGCCGACGACTTCGAGGACGACGACGAGTCGTAGCGCCACGCACCGCTCGGCTCGGGACCGACCGGGCGGGCATTCTCACATCGTGGAGCCGGTCTCGTCGAGAATCTCGTCGAGCCGGACGATGTCGGCGCGATCGACCACCCCGATGAAGTAGCCGCTCTCGTCGGTCACGGCGAGCAGTTCGGTGTGCTGCTCCTCCATGGCGACCAGCGCGTCTCGCAGCGTCCAGCTCGGCCGGGCGGAGGCCATGCCGACGTCGGCGATGTCGAGGACCGTCGTGGTCTCCCAGGCTTCGCGATCGAGCTCCGACGTCGCGGCGACCGTGCACATCCCGACGTAGCGGCCCTGGTCGACGACCGGGACGACCGTGACACGACGACCGAGCGCGTGGACGAACACGAACTCACCGACCGTGGCGTCGGGCGGCACGGTGAAGACATCGGTCGCGAGTGCCGAGGTCAACGGCAACGTGAACCGGCGTTCGAGGTGCCCGAGGCGTTCGGTGATCTGCCCGGTCGACACCGACGCGTTGCCCGCGACGACCTGCGACACCGCAGCGGCGATGAGGGCCGGCACCACGGCCGGACCACCGCGAGTCCACTCCGCCACGAACACCACCGCAGCCAACGGCGTGCGGTAGCCGGCCGCGAGGAAAGCGGCCAGGCCGAGAATGGGCCAGATCTGGGAACCGGACTCGTCGAGCCCCGCCAGGTCGAGTCCGCTCCCGACAACTCGACCGAAGAGCACACCGAGCACCGCGAGCGGGATGAAGAGTCCGCCGGTGCCGCCCGCTCCGACGGTCACCATGGTGGCGAGCGCCCGGAGCACGAACAGGAAGATCAACAACCCGAGGCCGGTCTCGAGTCCCTCGATCGAATCGACCCATTCGATCACGGCGGTTCCGGATCCGATGGTGAGCGGCGAACCGAAGAACCGGTCGGACACGATGGCCAGAGCACCGAGCCCGATGCCGCCCACCACGATGCGAACACCGGCCGATTGCTGCTTCGCCTGTGCCTTCGCCGCACGGATCCCCCGGGCGAAGAACCGACCGCCGAGACCGGCGCCGAGACCGATCAGGACGGCCCCGAGCAGCTCCCCGGCCTCGATCTGGCGCTCGTAGGCCAGGTTGAGCCCACCTGCGGGATGGACGAACGGGATCGACACGAACGTGACGTAACTCGCCGCCGAGGCCAGGAGCGACGGGAGCAGCGCTCGATGGGCGATGTCGTCCCGGTACGGCGCCTCCAGTGCGAACACCACACCGGTCGCCGGGGCCTGGAAGACCGCCGAGACGCCGGCAGCCGCACCGGCGGTGAGCAGCATCTGCGCACCTCCGGGGCCGAGCCATGTGGTCAATCGCTTCTGGAGCGCCAGTCCGGAGGCCGCACCGGCGTAGATCGACGGGCCCTCCAGTCCGACGGCGCCACCGAACCCGATCGTCGACGCACCCGCGAGCAGGCGCACCGGGACGTCCCGCATCCGCAGCTCGGGCGATCGGGAGTGGAACGCTCGGATGTATTCATCCGACGTCGAATTCGACAATCCGCCACCGACGTATCGCAACACCAACCAGGTGAGTGCGAGACCGACCATGGGCGCCGCGGCGATCACGGCGAGCGAACGATCATCGAGCTCGTGGGCGACGAGTTCGATCGTGACCCACTCGAAGATCGCCACGATCACACCGACCAGCACGCCGAGCAGCAACGACAGCGCCAGAACACGCAACACCCTCCCTTCCGGGAGGAGCCAGGACACGAGACGCACCGCCACAGCTTGCCCTCTGCCGAGACGCTTGCGGCGACAGGTGACGAAAGCGACCGCGGCGGAGCGGGCGCCGTCCGGGATCAGACCGGGAT
>JAHDCV010000005.1:9809-110003 GCA_020629695.1 Acidimicrobiales bacterium
CCGGGATCAGACCGGGATGACGCCCCGGAGCCCTCGAGCTGCGGTGGCGCGGATCAGTTCGCGTCCCTCGTCGGACTCCGGTTCGTGGATCGACACGATCGGCAGATCACCGTCCGGATACTTCTTCTGCTCGTCGACCGTGAGGGGCGACTGACGTCGCTCACCGGGCGGCGCGACGGCCACGACCCGTTCGCCGATCTGGACCGACGGCCATCGCTCGAGCGTGCGGGGACCGGGGTGGGCGAAGCTGAGGTGACCGGCCCACAACCGCCCGTGGTGGAGCTCGAACACGTGGTGCTGTCCGAAGATCTCATCGACGACGCCGACCGCGACCCGGGCGAGCGAGCAGAGCAGCACCGCATTGCGGTCGGCCAACCCGTCGAGATCCGCGACGCGGAGGGGCCCGCGGTCGAAGGCGATGAGTTCGAGCGCCGGGCGATACATACCGCCGCGGCGGCTGCGAATCGTCTTGCGGACCTCCTCGGCGACCGAGCCCTTCACCTTCGCGACGCCGTCGAGACGACGATGTCGACGCAACCGTCGCGCCTGGCGTCCGAGCTGGCGGATCTCGGTGAGCATCGGGATCTCGTCCATCGGTGTGCCGTACCGCTCGAGGTCCCGCGACGCCCGGTCCAGCAACGACAGTGCATGGAGCAGCACCCGATTGCCGGGGATGTCGACGGTGCGCTCGGGTCGCTTGCACACGAAGAGGTCGCTCGGGAACCCGTTGGCGGCACGGGCGGAGATCGTCTTCGGCCACACGACCGGCCCGGAGATGGTGCCCATCTCGAGCGTTTCCCGGGTCTGGAGTTCGTTGTCGAGCGATCGCATCATGCCGGGCGCGACCTCGATCAGCCGGCGGGCTTCGGCCGAGTCGAGCAGTCGACGGGCCAGCACGTGGCGGACCGCTTCCGGGCTGAGCCCGAGCAGGGTCGACGCGAGCTGGGTTCGCGGGAGGTCGGGGGAGGTCCGCTCCAGCACGAACTCGATCGACATCGGCCGGGCCTCAGACGAGGAGCTCGACACCGAGCACGTCGGTGATGGCCCGCCGGGCCTCGGCGCGTTCGGGCGGATCGAGCGCCGGCTCGACGGTGCGAAGCAGGCGGGTCGCCTTCTCGTCGTCGAATCCGTCGAACTGGGGGAGGAAGTAGCTGTAGAACACCTCGTACAGCGCACGCGACCGGGTCACACCGTCACGGGAACGTCGAGTGGCGTACTTGCCGGCATCGATGAAGATCGCGGGGCCGAGGTCGGCCAGCTGGCGAAGCGGGAGCAGGTCACCCACGGCGGTACCGGGACCGGCGAGCAGGTTGCGGTACACGTCGTCCGGCGGGCAGCCCACCTCGATGAAGGCGAATCGACGCATGAGCGCGTAGGACATGTCGAACAGCAGGTTCTTGTCGAACACGTTCATCGTGCCGATGATCCGCCAGCTCGACGGCACGCGGATCACGTCGGTGTTGTCGGGTGCGTCGACCCCCTGCGGGGTGATCGAGATCGGAACCGAGCGGCCGTTGCGCTTGAAGGGAAGCACCACCGGCGAGCCGGACAGCACCGTGAACAGCGGGCCGAACGCGCGGTCGAAGTTCGCACGGTTGAGCTCGTCGATGATGAGCCAGGCGCCGGTCTCGATCGCGTCCATGAACAGACCCGATCGGAAGATCAGGCCGTCGACGGCGGGCATCATGCCGCCGATGGTCTCGTACGTCGTCCATTCCGACGAAGCCGTCGTCGGCATGTAGCCGGTGCAGAGCATGGCCTTGCGAGCCACCTCGGACGCGATGTAGGCGAGCGTCGTCTTCCCGGTTCCCGGCGGACCCGTCATGATGATGTGCTTGCCCGCGTCGAGCGCGGCAGTCAACTGCTCGATGACGTGCGGCGGGGCGATGTAGCCCTGCTCGGCACAAGCAGCCTGGATGGCGTCGGACGTGAACTCCACCTCGACCCATCGGCCACGCTCGCCCCGGGTTGACCCCCTAGCCTGGGGAAATGCAGAACTCCGACCGGGTCATCGAGATGCACGACGAGCTGGCTCGTATGTCAGAAGCACTCACGGAGCTCCTGATCGACGAACTCCGGGCGGCGGTCGAGGCCGGTGAGGGTCGCAAGCCCCCGGCGGAGAAGCCCCTCAACCAAGCCCGTCGAGCCATCGAGAAGGCGGCACGCCACCTCGCCGAAGCGTCGGAACTCTGATCCGAGGCACCGCCGGCCCGCGTCGCTCGACGTTCAGTTCTCGTCGGGCACGGGCTCGTCGTCGCGTCCGAAGTGCAGGTCGTGCGGCCGACCGGTCGGGGCCATGATGTCGCCGTCGGCGCACAGGTCGTTGATACGCCAGATCAGTGAGATCAACCGGGCGTAGCTCTTGTTGTCGAAGCTGAACCCGAGGCGGGGGAGATCGACGTTGTCGTCGGTCTGGCGTTCCGCCCGCGTCGGTTCGATCGCCCGGATCGAGCCGGAGACGACGATGTCGGCGTACTCGGCGTTGAGCTGTGCGATCGCCTCTTCGTTGAGGGCGTGGCGGAGCCTCAGCACGAGCGTGTTCCCGACGGTCCGCACCGAGTGATAGGCCGAGAAGAAGTGGCAGATGTGGTCGGCCGCGTCGGCCGCCGAGTGGGTGTGGAAGACCAGATCGAGGTCCTCCTCGGAGATCTTCCCGGTGGCGCCGAGACCGTCCCGGACGAAATCGGTCCAACGGTCCCAGTAGGGCGAGTCCTCATGGTCGAGCAAGACGATCGGCGCGGGCTGGGCCTTGCCGGTCTGGATGAGCGTCAGGAGCTCGAACCCCTCGTCGAGCGTGCCGAATCCGCCCGGGAACAGTGCGAATGCATCGGCCTCCATCACGAAGGCGAGCTTCCTGGTGAAGAAGTACTTGAACATGGCGAGCTTCGGGTCGCCGTCGATGATGGGGGCGGGCTTCGCCTCGAAGGGCAGGACGATCCCGACGCCCAACGCGTTCTCGAGTCCGGCGCCGACGATGCCGGCCTCCATGATCCCCGGCCCGGCTCCGGTGATGGACATCCAGTTCCGCTCGGCCATGAGCCGACCGAATTCGGCGGCGAGCACGTAATCCGGATCGTCCGGCGCGGTGCGGGCCGACCCGAACACCGTGACCTTGGAGCGATCTCGGTGAGGGGCGAAGACCTGCGCGGAGTTCAGCAGCTCGGCGAGCGCCTGGGACGCGATCTTCAGGTCGAGCCGATCGAGATCGTTGTCGTCCATCTGGAGCGCGGTCACGATGAGCGAGCGGACGAGATCGTCGTTCCGATCGGTACCGACGAGAGCCAACACCTGGGTCAGGAGACGATCGATCTGACCATCGCCGTAGGTGGATGCGGGACGTGGAGCACTCACGTCCTCACCGTACCGCCCGTCCCGAAATTGAGCGGTTCACCCGGCTCTGAAGCTGTGCGATCCGATCGAGAACACTGCGGCATGCGCGATTCGATCGAGAACGGCGCGCCTCGGACGCCGAGCGCGGCCGACCTCAGGTCCGCACGAACCCGTCGTAGTCGGCCGCCACCACGCGGTTGCACTCCGTGACGTAGTCGGGGAAGCCGAGCAGCGGCATGAAGACCCGGGTCTTGCCCGGGATGTTCGCTCCGAGATACCAGCTGTTGCAGTGGGGGAAGAGGGTGAAATCGGCGATCGCGTTGACGTGCCCGACCCAACGCTCCGCCGAGTCCGCCGTCGGCTCGATCGTCCGGAGACCGTCGGCGTCGAGCGCTCGGATCGCGTCGTCGATCCACTCGACGTGCTGCTCGATCGACATGATCATGTTGGTCAGTACCGATGGCGAGCCGGGGCCCGTGATCGTGAACAGGTTCGGAAAGCCCGGCACCTGCAGGCCCAGGTAGTTCGTCGGCCCCGCAGCCCACGCCTCCGACAGCGGTGTCCCGTCCCGTCCCACGGGGTCGATCGCGAGCAAGGCGCCGGTCATCGCATCGAAGCCCGTGGCGAACACGATCACGTCGAGCTCGACATGTCGAGCAGCATCGTCGGGTCCGACCTCGATGCCGGTCGCCGTGATCCGCCGGATCGGCTCATCGGGGAGATGCACCAGATCCACGTCGGGCCGGTTGTAGGTCTCGAAGTAGCCCGTGTCGAGCACGAGCCGTTTGCATCCGATCACCTGCTCCGGTTGCAGTTTGCGGGCGGTGTCGGGATCCTCGACGATCGAGGCGATCTTGTCCCGGACGAAACCGGCAGCGATCTCGTTCGAGTCGCCGTTGAGCACGAAGTCGTTCGCCGCACTCAACACCGCGAACCCGCCGACGTCGTTCCATCGACGTTCGAGATCCTCCACCACCGTCTCCACGCCGCGATCGGCGACCGCCATGTCGATGCGCTCGTTCTCGGAGCCGAACGCGCCGGTCTGCTGACGGTTCGCGGCCCGGAAGGTCGGATACCGGCCCTTGATGTCGGCGACTTCGGTGTCGGTGAGCGGACGGTTGAGGGCCGGAACCGAGTAGGTGGCCGTGCGCTGGAAGACGGTCAGATGCCCCGAGGCCTCGGCCAGGATCGGAATCGACTGGATCGCCGACGAGCCGGTTCCGATGACACCCACGCGTCTGCCGGCGACATCCACCCCCTCGTGGGGCCAGTTCCCGGTGTGCGCGGTCTCGCCGGCGAAGTCGTCGACCCCGGGCAGGTTCGGACGGTTCGCGTTCGAGAGACATCCGGTCGCCATCACCACGAACCGGGCGGCCAGCGTGTGCCCCGCACTGGTGTCGACGTGCCAACGGTCGTCGTCGTCCTGCCACACGACGTCGGTCACCCGCGTCTCGAAGGTGATGTCGCGTCGTAGATCGAACCGGTCAGCGACGTGGCCGGCGTAGCGGAGGATCTCCGGTTGGCCCGCGTATCGCTCGGTCCACTCCCACTCCTGCTCGAGGTCGGCGTCGAAGCTGTAGGAGTATTCGAGCGACGGCACATCGCAGCGGGCGCCGGGGTAGCGGTTCCAGTACCAGGTTCCGCCGACGTCGCTCGCGACGTCGAAGCACCGCACGCTCAGTCCCGCCGCCCGGAAGCGATGGATCGAGTACATGCCGGCGAACCCGGCTCCCACGATGACGACGTCGACCTGGTCCCTCATGGCGCCATCTTGATCGGAATCAACCGCCGAGACCCAAATCGATCGGATCCGCCAGCCTCAGAGCTGGACGGATCGATCGAATTCGGGCAGGCGGCCGTAGAGCGTGGTGCGCTGGGCGAGCGTGCGGCCCAGGGGTTCGACGAGGTCGGCGAACCCGTCGGCCGTCATCATCTGGCCATGGGCCGCCCCGGCGGCCCGGCTGATGTTCTCGTCCATCAAGGTGCCACCGAGGTCGTTGCAGCCGGCCTGCAGCATCTGTCGCACGCCGTCGCGTCCCACCTTCACCCAGGACGCCTGGATGTTGTCGATCGAGCCGCGGTAGGCGATGCGGGCCACGGCGTGCATCAACAGCACCTCTCGGAACGTCGGGCCCCGCCGTGCCATCTTCCGCAGATAGATCGGGGCGGCCATGTGGACGAACGGCAGACCGACGAACTCGGTGAATCCACCGGTCTCGTCCTGGAGGTCGCGGGTGCGCAGGATGTGGCGGGCCCAGTGCTCGGGTTGCTCGACGGCGCCGAACATGATCGTCACGTTCGATCGCAGGCCGACGGTGTGGGCGATGCGATGGGCCTCGAGCCACTCGTCGGTGTCGATCTTGTCCGGGCACAGCAGCTCCCGCGCCGGATCGTCGAGGATCTCGGCGGCGGTGCCGGGCAACGTCTTCAGACCTGCCGCCATGGCCCGCACGAGGTAGTCGTCGAGCGGCTCGTCGAGCCGCTTCGCACCCTCGGTCACCTCGAGCGCGGTGAAACCGTGGATGTGGATGTCGGGGGCGGCGTCGTGCACGGCCCGGGCGACGTCGATGTAGTACTCACCGTCGAAGTCGGGATGGATGCCGCCCTGGAGACAGACCTCCGTGGCGCCTTCAGCGACCGCCTCGACGACCCGCCCCTGCATGTCCTCGAGGGTCAACAGATACGGCTTGCCCCGCAGGTTCAACGACAGTGGACCCTTCGAGAACCCACAGAAGCGGCACTTGAACGTGCAGACGTTGGTGTAGTTGATGTTCCGGTTGACGACGTAGGTGATCTCGTCACCGACGATCTCGGCGCGCAGCTCGTCCGCCAGGGCGGCAACCGCCGCAACCTCCGGACCTCGGGCACGGAACAACGTCACGATCTCGTCGAACCCGACCCGATCACCGTCGCGCACCCCGGCGAGGACCTCGGCGACCGGCCCGCTGGTTGCCCTCGGACCCGAGACGAGATCGGGGGGTGTGGACGGCGCACCCGAATACCACTGCGTCGACCGATCGCCGATCTGGAGGACGTCGGCACCGTCGTCGCCCTGGGTGACGAACTCGACCTTCTCGGGGAAGACCGCGCCCGGATCGTCCCGGCCCATGCCCTCCGCATCCGAACGATCGAGCACCGGAAACCGGAGCGTGTCGTCGAGCCACTGCACCGGGGCCCGGTCGAGTGGTGTGTGCGTCCGGACTCCGGCGCCGTCGCCGGCCTCACCGCGGAACCCCGCGGCGGCGTTCGTCGCCGACCAGCCGAGGCCGACCGATTCGAGCACGAACTCCGGGTAGATCGTGAGCCGGGGAGCGAGCACGCGATCGCGTCCCTCGGTGATCTCCCGCAGGCGGTCGAGTTCCGGCCAGGGCCGTTCGGGGTTCACGTGATCGGCGGTCACGGGCGACACGCCACCCCAGTCGTCGATGCCACAGTCGAGCAGCACACCGAAGTCGTCCGACAGATTCGGTGGTGCCTGGAGATGGATCGACGTCGGCAGGATCAGACGGGCCAGTGCGAGTGAGCGGTGGTAGGTCTCGTCGGGACACGGGTCCGACTTCCACATCGCCGTGCCGGGCTTCGGCAGGAAGTTCTGCACGATGACCTCCTGCACGTGGCCATGGCGGCGATGCGACGCGGCGATCGCCTCGAGGGCGGCGATCCGGTCCAGCTCGGTGTCCCCGATGCCGACCAGGATCCCGGTCGTGAACGGGATGTGCAGCTCGCCCGCGGCCTCGAGGGTCGCGAGCCGACGCTCGGGGGTCTTGTCCGGAGCGTTGCGGTGGCAGTCGAGATCGTCCCGCAGTGACTCGATCATCATGCCCTGGCTCGGCGAGACCGGTCGGAGCGAGGCGAGTTCCTCGGCGGACAGTGCGCCCGCGTTGGCGTGCGGGAGCAGGCCCGTCTCGGTGAGCACGAGCTCGCACATCGCCCGGAGGTAGTCGACCGTCGAGGCATGGCCCCGCTCGGCGAGCCACTCGGCGGCGATCGGATAGCGCAACTCGGGTCGCTCACCGAGGGTGAACAGCGCCTCGTGGCAACCGGCCCGTGCGCCCTGGCGTGCGATGCGCAAGACCTCCTCGGGCTCGAGGAACGGGTGCTCGAGGCGGGCGGGCGGCTGGGCGAACGTGCAGTACCCGCACTGGTCGCGGCACAGCATCGTGAGCGGGATGAAGACCTTGGGGGAGTAGGTGACGCGGCGTCCGAAGGCTGCGTCGCGCACCGCCGAGGCCCGCCGGAGCAGTTCGTCGGTCGAGAGCGCCGCGAGTGCGGCGCCGTCGGTCGACGGCTGATGGATCGTGGTCATGACGGCGCGACCTCCACGGTCGGGGCATTGCGGGAGCGGATCTGGGTCGGAGGGACGTGTTCGTCGCACGACTCGCATCGGACCTCGTGATGCAGCGGCGTGCCGCAGGCGGCGTGTTCGAGCACGGTCGGGGGCCCGTCGGCGTGGTACCAACGATCGCCCCACTGCATCAGGGCGATGAGTGCGGGGGAGAGGTCGGCCCCCTTCTCGGTGAGCCGGTACTCGTGCCGGAGCGGCCGCTCCTGATACGGGACCTTGGCCAGCACGCCGGTGTCGACCAACCGGTTGAGCCGATCGGTCAGCAGGTTGCGGGCGATGCCGAGTTCGTCGACGAACTCCGAGAAGCGATGGGTACCCCGGAAGACGTTCCGGAGGATCAGCAACGACCAGCGATCCCCGATGACGTCGAGGGTCGCGGCGATCGAGCAGGCGTCCTGGTCGACGGCCGCCGGGAATCCGGGTGAGTTCTGTTTTGCAACCATGTCGGTTGCGAATCTAGATCGACCCGGCTGCGGTCCGCAATCAGGGACTCGATCCCCACGCTGCGAGCAGCTCCGGCGCCTCCTCGACGAGATCCTCCGCGGTGGTCTCGGTGTTGGCCAGCAGCACCAGGCCGACGCCGCTGTCGGGAGCAACCGCGATGACCGAGAGGAAGCCGTCGAAGGCCCCTTCGTGGAACCGCACCGCCGACGAGTCGTCGACGATCTGCCAGCCGAGGCCGTAGCCGTCGAGCACCGGCGTCCACATGCGTTCGATCTGCCCCGGCGAGACGATGCCGCCGCCGTCCTGCAACATCACGGTCAGGAACCGACCGAGGTCGGTCGCGGTCGTCTTGAGCCCGCCGGACGGCAGCAGCACGTCGTCGTCGAGGTCGACAGAGTCGAGCACGAGCATCTCGCCGTCGACGACCTCGTGGGAGCGGGACAGCTCGCCCGAGGCCTGCGCCTCGGAGGCGAGCAGGTCGGTGTCATCCATACCCAGCGGTGCCAGGACCCGGTCGCCGAACGCCTGCACGTAGGCCGCGTGGGTGTCGTCGATCGTCGGCTCGTCGACGCCGGCCGCCGCATAGCCGGCGAGGCTCGCCGAGAGGTTGGAGTACTCGAACACCTCGCCGGGGTCCCCGAGGGGCTCGCTCGCACCGATCGCCTCGAAGGCGAGTTCGTCGATCGGGCCGTCGTCGAGCGCACGCTCGCCGATGTCGTCCTCGGCGTCGTCGGGGATCCCGCCCGTCATCGACAACAGGTCGGCGAGCGTGATGCCGGGGCCGACACCAGGATCATCGAGGAGGTCGACGACATCGTCGTCCCAGTCGAGGAGGCCGTCGTCGACCAGTGTGGCGACGAAGAAGGCGTTCAGCGCTTTGTGCGTCGAACCGGCGTGGAAGCGCGTGTCGACGGTGACGGGGGCACCGGTCTCGGCGTCGGCGACACCACCGACGGCCGTGGCGAGCAGTCCATCGGCGTCGACGATCGCCACCGACACACCGGGGACGCCGTCATCGAGCGCTCGATCCACGAGCGAACGGGCGAATTCCTGCGCCCCGGTTGGTGGGTCGTCGGCGAGCACGACACCATCGGTGGGGTTCGACGCGCAGGCCACCGTGAGCACGAGTACCGCGACGATCAGCACCCAGGTTCGACGCATCACTCGAACGCAGCCCGCGTTGAACCGCCCGATGTGGGCCGCATCGACAACCGGGGGATGAAGAACTGCGCCAGCGGGCCGATCCCGAGGGCGAACACGAGTGTGCCGACACCCGCCGTGCCCCCGAGGAGCATGCCGATCACGAGAGCCGACAGCTCGACGAGCGTGCGAGCGAGACGGATCGACCAGCCCCGTTCGGCGAGTCCGGTCATCAGTCCATCCCGGGGACCCGGCCCGAGCCCGGCCCCGATGTAGAACCCCGAGCCGACCGCGATCAACACGACACCACCCAGCAACGCGATCCATCGCGTGACGAGCGACTCGAGGTCGGGGATGAGGGGCAGGCTCAGGTCGACGGTCGCGCCGATCATCGTGGCGTTCATGATCGTGCCGAGCCCGAGTGTGACCTCGAGCGGCCACCACAGGCCGACGACCACCAACGAGGTCAGGATGATGACCACGCCGATGCCGAGCCCGATCCGATCGGCGACACCCTGGTGGAACACGTCCCAGGGGGCCAGGCCCAGCTCGGCCCGCACGATGGCGGCGATGCCGAGACCGAAGATGACCAGGCCGAACGCGCATCGAGTCACTCGTTCGATCACCCGGTCGTCGGGGCGGAGGCGCACCTGCATCGCCGCACCGTAACGAGGCGCACTCTGCGGACCCCGCACCAACTCCGACGAATCGGCCCACCGAGTCCACCTCTGCGGTTGCCGTGTCCGACCCGGCCTGGCTAGCGTCGAACACATGTTCGCCAGCACGATCCAGGCCGCCTTCCAACCGTCGCTGCTGGCCACCGGCCCGGTCGGGACACCGGAGCGACTCCGACTGAATCGGGTCGACCTGGGGTCCGGATCCTGGCTCGATCACCGCGCCGAGGTGCTGCCGGGAGCGGACGATCTCGCCATCGACCTGATGCGGGATCTGCCGTGGACGTCCAGCAGCCGAGCGATGTACGACCGCATGGTCGATGTCCCCCGACTGACGTGTTGGCTCGAACGAAGCGACGACATCGTCCCGGATCCGCTCGTCGAACTCGGCACGATGCTGTCGGAGCACTACGACCGACCGATGAGCACCCTTGGCTGCAACTGGTATCGGGACGGCGACGACTCGGTCGCCTGGCACTCGGACCGGGTCGAGCGGCCCGGCGATGCGATCATCGCCATCCTCTCGTTGGGCACCCGCCGACCGTTCCTGCTCCGCCCGAAGATGGGCGGGCGGTCGATCCGCTGGGAACTCGGCCACGGCGATCTGCTCGTCATGGGCGGGACGTGCCAGGCGTTCTTCGACCACGCCGTGCCGAAGCAGACCCGCCCGACCGGCCCTCGGGTGAGCGTGGTGTTCAGAGGCTGAGTCTCACCCCGGCTGAGGATGTCGATCAGGACGTGAAGTCCTCGGCCCGGGTGGCCAGGGTCTGGAGCACGTCCTCGAAGGCCTTGGCGAAGCTCGCCACACCCTCGTTCTCGAGCTTCACGGCGACCTCTTCGAGATCGATGCCGAGCTCGGCCAACTCGGCCACGATCGCCTTCGCACCGTCGACATCGGCGTCGATCGTGCGAGCCACGGTGCCATGGTCGTCGAAAGCCAGGATCGTCTTGTCCGGCAGCGTGTTGACGGTGTCCGGGCCGATCAGGGTGTCGACGTACAGGGTGTCGGGGTAGGTCGGGTTCTTCGTGGACGTCGAGGCCCACAACGGACGCTGGATCCGGGCGCCGCGGGCGACGAGGGCGTCCCAACGCTCGCCGGCGAAGGTGTTCATGGCCATCTCGTAGGCCAGCACGCCGTTGGCGACGGCGGCCTTGCCGCGGAGGGCCAGGGCCTGCTCGGTGCCGATCTCGTCGAGGCGGCGATCCACCTCGACGTCGACCCGACTGATGAAGAACGACGCCACCGAGGAGATCTGCGAGAGGTCGGTGTCCTCCGGCAGCGCCTCGAGCCCGGCGATGTAGGCCTCCATCACGTCGGCGTAGCGGCTGAGGGAGAAGATCAGGGTGACGTTGACCGAGGTGCCCTGCGAGATCAGCGTCTGGATCGCCGGGATCCCCTCGACGGTCGCTGGCACCTTGATGTAGAGGTTCGGACCCTCGATGCGATCGTCGAGGTCACGTCCGGCGGCGATGGTGCCCTCGGTGTCGTTGGCGAGCGTCGGCGAGACCTCGACCGAGACGTAGCCGTCCTCACCGCCGGAGCCGTCGTAGATCGGACGGAGCAGCGCCATCGCACCGGCGATGTCGCCGACCACGAGCTGCCAGTAGGCGTCGTCGATCGACGCCCCGGCCTGCACGAGCTCCTCGAGCTCGGCGTCGTAGTCGTCGGACTCCATCATCGCCTTCGCGAAGATCGACGGGTTCGAGGTCAACCCGCGCACGCCGAGATCGAGCCAACCCTGCAGCTCGCCGTTGGAGATCCAGTCGCGGCGCAGGTTGTCGAGCCACGGGCTCTGGCCCTGCTGGTCGAAGAGGTCGTGCAGTCGTCCCATGGCGGACACTCCTGATGGTCGGTGGCTTGGGGGGGGTTCAGTCCAGCAGATCGCGAGCGGCGGCGATGACGGAGTCTGCGGTCATGCCGAGCTTCTCCATCACGACGCCGCCCGGCGCGGAGGCGCCGAAGCGATCGATGCCGAGTGCGACGTCGGCGAAGCGATGCCAGCCGAGCGTGACCCCGGCCTCGATCGAGACCGTCGGTACACCCTTCGGGAGCACGGCGGCCTGCTCTTCGGCCGACCGGGCGAGGAAACGATCCCACGACGGCATCGACACGACACGGGCGGCGACACCGTCGACCGCCAGGGCCTCGGCCGCGGCGACGCAGTGCTGGACCTCGGAGCCGGTGCCGACCAGCACGATCGCGGGATCGGCCACGTCGTTGATGGCATAGGCGCCCTCGGCGACCCGAGCCGCCGATGCACCGGCGAGGGTCGGCACGTTCTGCCGGGTGAAGAACAGCGCCGTCGGGCCGTCGTGTTCGAGGGCGAGCTTCCACGCACCGGCGGACTCGTTGGCGTCGGCCGGGCGGATCACCTGCAGCCCGGGGATGACCCGCAGCGACATGACCTGTTCGATCGGCTGATGCGTCGGGCCGTCCTCGCCGACGCCGACCGAGTCGTGGGTGAAGACGAACACACACTTGGCGTGGGACAGGGCGGCGAGACGGATCGGCGGCCGCATGTAGTCGGCGAAGACACCGAATGTGCCACCGAACGGCACCACACCGCCGTGCAGGGCCATGCCGACCAGGATCGATCCCATGGCGTGTTCGCGCACGCCGAAGCGGATCTGGCGCCCGCCGCGGTTGGCGGCCGAGAGGTCGTCTCCCGGCATGGTCGTACCGGTGTTGCCGGTGAGGTCGGCGCCGCCGCCGATCAGGCCGGGCACCACGTCGGCGAGGGCGGACACCGCAGCCTGGGAGGCCTTGCGGGTCGCGACCGAACCGCCGACCTCGAACTCGGGCAGGGCGTCGGCCCAGCCGTCGAGGCCGGTACCGGCGAGTGACGCATCCCAGGCGGCCCGGTCGATTCCGGCGGCATCGAGGCGGGCCTGCCAGGCGGCTCGTGCCTCGGCCCCGCGAGCGCCCGCGGTCCGGTACATCTCGAGGACCTCGTCGGGCACGAAGAACGACTGGTCCTCCGGCAGTCCCATGACCCGCTTCGCCTCGGCGATCTCCTCGGCACCGAAGGCCAGGCCGTGGGCGTGGGGATCGTCGGTGAGGCTCGGGCTCGGGTAGCCGATGTGCGAGCGGAGGATGATCACGGTCGGGCGCTCGGTGTCGCTCTTCGCCTCGGCGAAGGCGGCCTCGAGCGCATCGAGGTCCTCGGCGACCGAGCCGACCTCGAGCACCTGCCAGCCGTAGGCCCGGAACCGCACCCCGGCGTCGTCGGAGAGCGCGAGTTCGGTGACACCGTCGATCGTGACGTGGTTGTCGTCGTAGACGGCGATCAGCTTGCCGAGCCCGAGATGGCCCGCCAGCGAGGCGGCTTCGTGCGAGACCCCTTCGGACAGGCACCCGTCGCCCATCACCGTGTAGGTGAAGTGGTCACAGACCTCGGCGCCGAACCGTGCCCGCAGGTTCTGCTCGGCCATCGCCAGGCCGACCGCATTCGCGAACCCCTGGCCGAGCGGCCCGGTGGTGACCTCGACGCCGGCGGTGTGGCCGGCCTCGGGGTGACCGGGCGTGGCCGAGTCCCACTGGCGGAAGTCCTTCAGGTCGTCGAGCGTGAGCCCGTGCCCGGTGAGGTGCAGCATCGAGTACTGCAGGATCGAGGCATGGCCGGCCGAGAGCACGAACCGGTCACGGTCGAACCACTGCGGATCGGCGGCGTCGTAGTCCATCACCCTGGTCCACAGCACGTGGGCGAGGGGAGCGAGCGCCATGGCCGTGCCCTGGTGCCCCGAGTTCGCCGCCGCCGGGCCGTCCATGGACAGCCCGCGAAGCACGTTGATGCCGAGCGCCTCGATCTCCGAGGCTCCGGCGATGGTCAATTCCTCAGCCACGTCTGCTCCCGTGGGTCCGTCCGCGAGCGGTCAACCTACTTGCCGCCGACCCGACTCCGGGTCTTCTCCGGTCACAACCGGGCCAGACTCCCACGCATGCCCGATCGTTTCTTTCCCTACCGACTCGACCAGCGCTACCGACCACTCCTGATCGCCTTGCGGGTGTCCGACCGCGACGGCGTCACGCTGACCGACGACGGCCGCTTCATCGCCACCTACGGCCCGAAGACCCTCGAGACCACGATCGACAACATCGACCACACCGACATCGCCGGCCCCTACCGCTGGTGGACCTCGGTCGGCCTGCGGTTGAGCCTCGCCGACGACGGTCTGACCATGGGCACCAACCCGACGGCCGGGCTCTGTGTCGGCTTCGTCGAGCGGGTCCCGAAGGTGATCGGGCTCAAGGACCACTCCGCACTCACGGTCACCGTGGCCGACCCCGCCGGACTCCGGGACGCCATCGGGCGCTGACTGCCGCACACCTCGCCGACGCTCGTCGTGGCTCCGAGCGCCCACGATGCGGCAGCGGGTGGGTCAATCGAACGTGCAGATCGTCGCGGTGAAGCCGTGGATGGCGTTGCGGCGGTCGACCGGGCCGATCTCGCCGGCACAGAACATGCCGGCGATCGCCGCCTCGGGCGACAGATCGGCCAGGATCGAGGCGTCGTTCGGGCCGTCGTCGAACAGGTGCGACCCCCGCCCGTTGCAGGTGAAGACGAGGGCGGCCGATCCGATGCCCTGCCCTGCCTGGAGACCGAGATCGTCGCGGGCCGAGCCGGCGTCGCGGACCTGGAACTGGACGACCTGGCCCACCTCGAGACGATCACCGACCACGACCGCGCCCCGGTCGCGATCCGCGCCCAGCACCCCACGGATCAGGAAGTCGCCGCGGCGGAAGTCGTCGGCCCGATCCCTGGCGACCACTCCGAGGTGCAGTCCCTGGGACGCGAGGAACCGATCGCCGGGGGAGAGGCCGTCGATGACCTCCCGGAGACGCTCCATCGCCGGTCGTCCACCGAGACCCTGCAACCGCTGACCGTCGACGTCGGTCACGACCCAGGGGTCGCCGATGGGACGGCAACCCTGCGAGACGACCGAGCCGGCGACACCGGCGGGGAGGACCACACCGATCGCACCGTCGGTGTGGGTTTCGTCATCGAGGACCAACACGTTGCCACCCGGTGCCCTGGCCGCCGAGGCCAGCCCGCCGACGACGGCCACGTCGGGCCCGACGGCGTCGAACACGGCATCGATCGGCGTCGTGAACGGATCGGCCAGGAGCAGCAGGGTCGAACCCTCCGGTACCGGTCCGAGACCGACCAACACCGGCGGCGCGCCCGGTAGCACGCGGAGCCGCACGGGTTCGACCGGTCCGGTCCGACCCGCCCAGATCGAGATCGACCCCCCACGCTCGATCTCCCGTCCACCACCGAGCAGGCCGGCCGCCGACACGGCGAGGAGCCGATCGGGGGCGAGCACCGTCCGGACGACGTCGAGCAGGTCGTCCATCGCGGCGATGAACGGACCCGAGACGAACACCACACACAGATCCGGAGCCATGCCGACCCGCTCGACCACGTCGCCCACCGCTTCGGCGATCGCGACGGCAGGATCGGGGTGGTTCGAGACCTGGGCGGCGAAGCGGGCCTGGCCCGGACCGGTGCTCACTCGACCGGCGGGAGGAGCGTGTAGGGCACCGGATGCACCGGACCGTCACCCATCTTGCACTCGGCCACGATCGAGCCGTACTCGGTGAACGGCAGCTCCGCCCGCACCAGGCGGTAGTTGAACTTGCCGGGCTCGATCTGGAGCGGCTGGACGTTGCGGGCGATCGGCTCGGCCTCGGCGTCGATCGCACCGTCGTCGGCCATCGACCGGAAGACCACCTCGAGCGCGCCGAACCCCTCGGCGTCGGGCGGACACCAGACCACCACCACCAGATGTGGGGCGACCGTCACCGGCACCGGGCCGGGCGCCGGTGCGGAGAACTGCACACCCGACAGGTCGAGCCTGGTGGAGGGCCCCGGCACGGGTCGTGTCTGGATGTCGTCGAGGAAGAGCGCCGCGATGATCTTCATGCCGGCAAGGTAGCGACTCGGAGCGGTCGGATCCGTACTCGGGACGGAGCCGACCGGCGTAGGCTCGGCGTGATGGAGGACCCACGTTCGACCCGTGAACAGATCCTCGACGAGGCCCGGGCGCTGTTCGCCAACCAGGGATTCGAGGGCACCTCGCTGAACGACATCGCCGCTGCGGTCGGCGTGAAGCGGCCGAGCCTGCTCCACTACTTCGGTTCGAAGGACGACATCTACCGCCAGGTCCTGTCCGAAGCCGTGCTCGACTGGACCGAGCGGGTCGAGAACGCTCGTCGGGTCGAACTGAACGGCTGGGCCCTCGTCGACGAGGTGTTGCGGGCGAGCTTCGACTTCTTCCGGGAGAACCCCGACATCATCCGGATCGTGCGGCGCGAAGCCCTGACCGAGCATTCGCCGCTCGGCATCGACCTCGGCACGACCCTCCGCCCCTACTACAACCGGGCGACGGCGTTCTTCCGCCGGGAGATGGAGGCCGGGCGGTTCAAGACGCAGGACCCGGAGCATCTGGTGTTGACCGGCTACGGCGCCCTGCTGACCTACTTCAGCGACCACGTCATGCTGCGTGGGCTGCTCGGCACCGACCCGTTCGCCGAGGACCGGCTCGAGGCCCGCTACGACCATCTCGTGACGTTGTTCCGGGAGATGCTCGAACCGACACCCTGAGCCGACGTCGTCCGTCCTCGTCCGGCCCGCTCAGCGGTCCGGTTCGACGATGACCTCGACCCGCTGACCATCCGGCAACAACCGCCGCACGGCGGCGGCGAGGTCGGCTGCGGTCCGGGTGCGGAGCGGACCGACGATGTCGGCCGGTTCCAGCTGCACGTCGGGTTCGTCGACGGCGAAGAGGCGGTCGACGAGCTCGGGGTTGTTCACGAGATCCAACTCGCGGCGGGCGAGAACCCGGGCCCGCTCGAGGGTGTCGGCGTCCGGCCCGACGGCGGCCAGCTCGTCGACGATGGCCACCGCCTCGTCCCGGATCTCGTCGATCCGATCGGGATCGCCCTGGACGACGATCCAGACCGCGGCCGTGTCGTCGAACGCCTGGAGATCGATCGACGCCCGGCCGCCGTAGGTCGCACCCAGTTCCTCGCGGATCCGCTCGAAGATCAGATCGGCCAGCACGCCCTCGAGCAGCATCCGGTCGGCCTGCCCGCTCGCGGTGCGATCCGGATCCACGGTCCGCCAGGTGAGGACGAGTTGCGCGGCGCCTTCGGCGTCGCTGCCGATCCGGAGTCGCTCCGAGACGTTGCTGTCCAAGGGGGCGGGCAGCGGGCGGGCCTCCGGGTCTCCGTCGACCTCCGCCCCTGCCGACAACGTCCCGAGATACCGGGCGGCCAGCGATTCGACGCGCTCGCGGGCGATGTCGCCGACCACCACGACGGTGAGACCGCCGTCGATGTGACCCAGGCGTTCCGTGACGAGCGCCGCTGCCGTCTCCAGATCGAGCGCGTCGAGTTCGGCCGGCGTCGGCAGGAGGCGCCAGGCCGGATCTTCCCCCAGCGACAGGCGATGGGCGGTGGTGATGGCGGCTGCCGTCGGGTCGATCTGGACCGCGTCGAACGCCTCGGCCGCGGCGTCGAGCGCCCGCGCCAGCGGGACCGGATCGACGCGTGGCCCGTCGATCGAAGCATGCAGCAGCTGGAACAGCAGCTCGGCGTCGTCCGGTGACGCCGATCCGCCGAAGCCCTCGGCCGCGTCGTTGATGAACGGACCGAGGCCGACGGTGCGGCCCGCCAGGAAGGTGTCGAGCTGCACGGGATCGAACGAGCCCACGCCGGATCCGGCCATGGCGTCGGTCGCGGTGTCGAGGGCGCCGAGACTCCAGTCGGGCATCGTCCGGGCTCCTCCCGGTGAGGCGGCCACGAGCGAGAACCGGTCCGAGGCGATGGTCGAGAACCGATGCCGGACCACGACACCGTTGGCGAAGGTCCACTCGACGGCGTCGTCGCCGAGATCACGGGTCGAGAGCGGCGCGACCGGTTCGGCGACGGTCGCGAGCGCCGCCGGGGCGGCGGTCGCTCCGTCGGAGGATCCGGCGGCACCGACCGCGGCGTCGAGGGCGCGCCGGAGGTCGGCTTCGTCGGGGAGATCGTCGGCCGACGGTCCGGCGACGACGACGATGGGCGCCGAGACCGAGTCGATCCACGCGGCGTGCTGCACGAGTTCATCGATGTCGATGTCGTCGAGCAGCGCTCCGAGCCGGGCGACCCGGTCGGGCGCGGACGATGGGTCGCCACGACCGATGGCCACCTCCACGAGTGCGTCGGCCAGCTCGGCGTCCTGGACCGAGTCGATCGTGTCCAGTTCGGACTCGATGGCCGTCCGGAACGCGGCGACGGTCCGGTCGAGCTCGTCACGGTCGAGCTGGCCCGCCGCCGTGCTGCGGAACGCCTCGACCACGACACGTGTGGCGTCGGCGAGGTCGTCGGCCTCGGCGTAGAAGCCACCGGCGGCGACGGTTCGGGTGACCCCGAACCGTCCACCACCCACCACGAGCAGGTCGTTGGTGCCTCGCAACGAAGCGTCGTCGAGGCGGGTCCGCACGATGGCGAAGAGCAGTTCCTCGATGAGGAGGAGCCGTTCCCCACCGACGGTCGAGCCGTCCCACGCCGGCAACATCCAGTCGACCGAGGTGAACGACGTGGTCGTGTCCGGCGCCTCCACCACCCGGATGACCGGCTCGGTCGGTAACGGCGGGCTCGGCTCGACCAGCTCGGGACCCGCACCGCGGTCGGTGAGGCCGCCGAACGCCTCGACGATCATCGCCTCCACCTCGGCAGGGTCCACGTCGCCGACGGCCACCACGGTCATGCGATCCGGTCGGTACCAGTCGTCGTAGAACCGTCGGAGCGTGGCGACATCGAGATCGGCGACCAGATCCGCCCGGCCGATGGGGTCGTGACCGGCGTAGGCGGTGTGCCCGAGGTAGGCCTCGGTCGAGGCGTTCTGGATGGGGGCACGGGGCGAGGACTCCGAGAGTCGGAGCTCTTCGAGCACCACCGGCAGTTCGGCCTCGACCTCGTCCGGATCGAGGCGCAGGGCGCCGGCCCATTCGGCGAGGGCGGTGAACGCGAGGTCGATGGCCTCGTCGCTCGCGGGGATCGAGAGTTGGTAGACGGTCTCGTCGAAGGACGTGTAGGCGTTGAGGTGCGGCCCGATCGCGGCGCCGACCGCCGCGAGGCGATCGTCGAGTGAGTTCCCGGGGAACGACTCGGTGCCGTTGAACGCCATGTGCTCCAGCACGTGCGCCGACCCGTCGCCGGGATCGGACTGGTGGAGCGAGCCCGCACGGATCGCCAGTCGGAGCTCCAGCGCACCACCGGGAGAGTCGTTCTCCCGGATCAGGTAGCGCACACCGTTGTCGAGCTGCCCGGTCGTGACGGCCGCATCTGCGTCGAACCGTGTCGGATCGGGGTCCGGGTCGGGCACGACACGCTGCGGTTCGGTGGTCGTCGTCGACACCTCGCCGGCGGAGACCGGCGGGATCGTCGTCCCGGATGACTCCGAGGTGGTGCCCGCACCATCGAGCCCGGAGGTGCACGCGGCCACGACCAGCACGAACGGGGCCAGCACGACGCCGAGGGCCCTTCGTCTGCAATGTGCCTCGACCACGACGACCTCCGACCACGACCGGCGACGAGCCGATCCACCACGATGGTTCACCATCGGCGCCTCGTCGGCGGGGATGAGATCACCTCCGGAGGGCATGGGCCGGACGAACGACTCCCTGTTGGGTGAGGAGACTCACCCGTAGCCAGTTCGAACGGCCTGTGCGACACTGACGCCGTGGAGCGAACGGTGACCGAGATCTCGGCCAACGCGGCGTCGATCATCGGCCGCCCGATCGTCGCTGCCGTACCCGTGGTCGAGGTCGGGCCGACGCGTCGTGTTCGCCGTCGGTTGCCCGCCGGCAACCGCATCCTCGCCTTCTGTGACGGTGATGCGATCGTGCTGCGATCCTCGGTCTTCTCGGCGACGCTGCCCGGACCCGTGATCGATCGGCGCAGGGTCAAACCCGAAGGCGTCGTCATCCAGCCCGGTTTCGGCACCGACCCGGCGACGCACGTCCTCACGGTCGGCACGAGCCGTTGGCTCATCGCCCGGGATCACGTTCCCGAACTGACCCGCCGTCTCATCGCCGCCGGCTGGATCGAACGGCCGACGACGCTGTCACACGCCGCCTGAGCCGGCGTCGCCGGGGCGGGCACACCGCCGTGGTCAGAAGCGGACCTCGTGATAGAGATTCGTCGAGTCGCCGAGGTCATGGGTCGTGATCTGCTCGAAGCCGGCCGATCGAACCAACTCGGTCAACTCGGCGGTGTGCAGGCCGAGCGTGCCGTACCCGAGCCCGTCGGGGCTCGACATCGCCGACTGCAGGCACGACGCGATCGAGAAGCCGTACATGAGGGCGAGCATCGGATTCCGGCGGTTCTTCTCGAAGTCGCCGGCCGACTTGATCTCCTTGATCAACCAGGTGCCATCGGGTTGCATCGCCGCGGCGATCGCCGCCGCCGTCTTGTCGGGCCGAGCCATGTCGTGCAGGCAGTCGAACGTGAGCACGACATCGGCCGCGGTGTCGGGTGCCAGGTCGGCCCCGTCGGCGGCGATGAACTCGACGTTGTCCAGGCCCAGCTCCGCGGCGCGGTCGATGGCCATCGCGACCGCCGTCTCCGACGGATCGATCCCGACACAGCGCGCGGCGGGGAACGACGCGGCGAGTTCGCAGAGCATGTAGCCCGCGCCGCACCCGACGTCGACCACGGTCGCGCCGGCGACGAGCTTGTCGACCACACCGTCGAGTGCGGGCAACACGATGTCGGTGAGTGCGAGGCGGCTCCAGGGGCCGGTCATGCGGGCGAGTCCGGCAGCGGCCGACGGGCCCTGCTGCTCGTAGGTGATGCCGATCCCGGTACGGAACGAGTCGGCGATGGCGTCCACGGTCTCCGGGGCGATCCCTCCACGGAACGCGCCGGCCGAGAACGAAAGGCTGTCGTCCTCGTCGGCCAGCACCGCCGCGGCGGTCTCGGTCAACTCGTACGTCGCCTCGGCGTCGCTCGCGTTCTCCGGTACCACCCGTTCGAGCAACCCGGCCGCCGCCTGGCCCAGCAGCCACTCGGTCACGAACCGTTCGTGGGTCTCGGTCCGTGCCGCGAGTTCGGCCGGCAGGATCGGTCCGGCTCCCCGCATCGCCGCATAGAAGCCGAGGCGATCACCGAGATGGATCAGCAGGCTGACCTGCTCACCCATCTTGTACGACCACACTTTGAACGAGAACGCACGGACCTCATCGGAGGGGAGTTCGATCGGCATGCGACCGACACTACGCCCTCACGAAATCCTCAGCCCAGGTGACGTCTGACGTGCCGGATTCCCGCTCGTTCTGGTCAGCGGGCGACGCCCTGACCGGGCCCGTTCGAATCGCGACGGCACCGGCCACTACCGTCGCCGCCGTGACGACCCTCTCCGAAGCGGCCTCCAAGGCCCATCTCGCCACCCACGGCGTGCCGTTCCTGCCCGAACACATCGTCGCCGACGCCGATGCCGCCGCTGCGGCCGCCGAGGAGCTCGGCTACCCGGTGGTGGCGAAACTCAACGGCGCCGCGATCGCCCACAAGACCGAGCGCGGCCTCGTCCGCCTGGGTCTGGGTGACGCCGACAGTGTGCGCCGGGCCGCCGACGAGCTCCTCGCCGCCGCCCGACCCGAGGATGGTGAGGTGTCGGTGCTCGTGGCCCCGATGGTGCGGTCGAACCGGGAGTTCATCTGCGGTGTCGCCACCGACGAACAGTTCGGACCGACCGTGCTCCTCGGCGTCGGGGGGATCCTCGCCGAGGCCATCGCCGATGTCTCGCTCCGACTCGCCCCGATCACACGAGCCGACGCCGCCGACATGATCGACGACCTCGCCACACAAGCCCTGTTCGGTGAGTTCCGCGGCGAGGCCGCGGTCGACCGCGACGGCCTGATCGCCGTCCTGATGGGACTGTCGGCCGCCGTCACCGCGGACGAATCGATCGTGTCGATCGACCTCAACCCCGTGCTCATCCACCACGGCGCTCCCGTCGCCGTCGACGCTCTCGTGGAGGTGGCGTCGTGAGCGCCCGCATCACCGACGACCAACTCGACGCCCTGTTCAATCCCCGGGGCGTGCTGATCGCCGGGGCGTCGACCCACCCCGGCAAGTTCGGCTTCGTGTCGCTCCACAATCTCCTGGCCTCCGGGTACCAGGGCAAGGTCTTCGCGACCAACCGAGATGGCGCCGAGGTGCTCGGCATCCGATCCGTCGCCGACGTCGCCGACCTGCCCGACGGTGAGATCGACCTCGTCTTCGTGTGCACCCCGGCCTCCTACAACCCCGAGCTGCTCCGCGCCGTGGCCGCCAAGGGCGTGAAAGCCGCGTTCCTCACCTCCGCCGGCTACGGCGAGGCGGGGGAGGAGGGCCGCAAAGCCCAGGACGAGCTCATCGCCCTCGCCGAGTCGCTCGGCGTGCTCATCGCCGGCCCGAACGGCCAGGGCGTGGTGTCGACGCCGGCGCAGCTCTGCGCCCAGATCGTGGCCCCGTATCCGCCGGCCGGCGCCATCGGCGTGGCGAGCCAGTCGGGCAACTTCGTGTCGTCGTTCATGAACTGGTCGGCCCAGACCGGTGTCGGCATCAGTCGGGCCGTGTCGGCCGGCAACGCCGCGATGGTCACCGTGCCGGACTACCTCGGTTGGTACGCGGGCGACGACGCCACCAGGGTCGGCCTCGCCTACCTGGAGGGCATCACCGACGGTCGAGCGGTCTACGAACGGTTCCGGTCGATCACGCCCGACATGCCGCTCGTGGTGGTCAAGGGTGGGGCGACCGCGGGAGGCGCGAAGGCCGCCGCCTCGCACACGGGGTCACTCGCCGCCGACGACAAGGTGTTCGACGGCGCCATGCGCCAGGCCGGCGTGAACCGGGCGGCGACGGTCGAGGAGGCCTTCGAGGCCGCCGCCACGTTCGCCACCCAGCCGCTCCCGCAGGGCAACCGGGTCGTCATCATGACGACCGCCGGCGGCTGGGGCGTCGTGACCGCCGACGCCATCCACAACTCGTCGCTCGAGTTGCTCGACCTTCCCGACGACCTGCGCGACGCCATCGACGAACATCTGCCTCCCCGATGGAGCCGGAACAACCCCGTCGATCTGGCCGGCGGCGAGACCCGCGACACCGTGCCGACGGTGATGCGACTCATCGCCGAGCACCCCGACGTGGACGCCGTCATCTACCTCGGGCTCGGCATCCAGCACAACCAGGGCCGCATGATGGAGCGGGGAGCGTTCTATCCCGATCACGGGCTCGAGCGCATCGTCGCCTACCACGAACGCCAGGATCGCCGCTTCGCCGAAGCGGCGGCCGAGATCTCCGAGGCCACAGGGAAGCCGATCCTGTGTGCGACCGAGCTCGCGACGGCCGACCCGTTGAATTCGGGTCCGATGGCGATCCGGGAGAGTGGTCGGCTCTGCTACGGCTCCGGGAATCGGGCCGTCACTGCACTCGACCATCTGTGGCGGTACGTGTCCTGGCGCAACCGTCACCTGGACGGAACCGTCGAGCCCTGACCCATCTCGGCAGCGTGGCGCCCTAACATCGCACGGTGTCCACCCGCACCCTCCGTCGATGGCTCCCGCTCGCGATCCTCGCGTTCATCGCTGTCGGCGCCTGGTCGGGGGCCGGCGCGGCCAACCTCGACGACCCGATGCTCAGCCCCGTCGTGTACGACGAGTCGCTGACCACCCCGATGTTCTCGGCTCGGCGGGTCCCTCAGACCCTGCAACAGCCGATCGCCGATGACGCCGTCGTCGCCGACGCCCAGACGTTCTTCGCGAAGCTCGCCCGGGAAACGCCCGACGGGGCGACCTGGTGTGTCACGGTCGACATCGACGGTCGCCGTCTGGTCTCGGCCAACGACGAACTCGGCCTGATCCCGGCGTCGAACATGAAGGTGCTCACGACCTACGCCGCGCTCGAACTGCTCGGCGCGGAGACCCGCTTCCGCACGACCGTCGCGGCGCCGCTGCCGATCGTCGATGGTGTGCTCGACGGCGACCTGTTCCTCATCGGCGACGGCGACCCGTTCCTGTCGACCGCCGGGTTCCGCCAGGAGTTCGCCGACCAGCCGCCGCGGGCGTTCTCCTCCCTGGAGGACCTCGCCGATCGGATCGTCGCCCTCGGACTCACCAGGATCGAGGGTGCCGTCGTCGGCGACGGCTCGGCCTTCGACGAGCTCCGCCTCGTGCCGACGTGGCCCGAGCGATTCCAGAACCTGTCGCAGACCGGCCCGCTCGGTGGCCTCGTGGTCGACAACGGGGTCGTGAGCTGGCCGGAGGGCCAGTTCTCGTATCGGGCGACGCTGGCCGAAGACCCGGCGGCCCACGCCGCCGCCGAGTTCGACGATCTGCTCGAGGCCCGTGGCGTCACGATCGTCGGGCGTGCCCGGGCCGAGGTCGCGCCGACCACGGCGATCGAGCTCGCCGGGGTCGAGTCCGCATCGGTGGCCGAGATGGTCACACACGTCAACAGCCACTCCGACAATCACGGCGCCGAGGCGCTCCTCAAGCAGATCGGGCGGGCGACGAGCGGCGAAGGGTCGACCGAAGCCGGCGCCACGGCGGTCCTCGGTGTCCTGATCGAACGGGCCGGGGTCGACACGACAGGGCTCGTGGTGTCGGACGGGTCCGGACTCGCCGAGTCGAACCGGGTCCCGTGCCGGCTGTTCGTCGATCTGCTCGACTCCCAACCGTTCGACGGCCTGCTCGCACAGTCGATGGCCATCGGCGGCACCCGGGGCACCCTCGCCGACCGATTCCTGCCTCCGTCGGCCGGCAACGGCGTGGTCTACGCGAAGACCGGCACGCTCAACCCTGCGGTCGGCCTGTCGGGGTATGTCCAGACCGCCGCCGATCCGACCGTCGTGGCCCGCTTCGCCTACCTGCTCAACGGCGAACTCATCGGGATCACCGAGGGGGTCCGCACGCTGCCCGACGACTTCGTCGCCGCGTTGACCTCCTATCCCGCAGCGCCGCCACTCGCCGAGTTCGCCCCTCGGCCCACCAGCCCGGCAGGCTGAGCGCGTGGCTCCACTCCCGCAGTTCCCGATCGGTTCCGTGCTGTTCCCGACGATGGTGCTACCGCTCCACGTCTTCGAACCCCGCTATCGAGCCCTCATGCACGAGCTGATGGCCGACGCCGATCCCGCGAACCGCGAGTTCGGGGTGCCCCTGATCGAGCGGGGGAGCGAGGTCGGCGGCGGGGAGGACCGGTCCTCGATCGGCACGGTCGCTCGCATCATGGAGGCCGAGGAGTTCGAGGACGGCCGGTGGGGGCTCGTCGCGGTCGGGGTCCGTCGGTTCCGGGTCGTGTCGTGGCTCCCCGATGATCCGTATCCGCTGGCCGACGTCGACGACTGGCCCGACGAACCACCGTCGGCGCCGCTCGACGACGCCTATCGCGACGTGTGCCGGTCGTTACGACGGGTGCTCGGCCTCGCGGCGGAGTCGGGGATCGACGTCGGCGCACTCCCGGAGATGGTCGATGATCCAGCGCTCGGTTCACACCAGGCGTCGGTGGTCGCTCCGGTCGGACCGCATGACAAACAGCGACTGCTCGGCGCCGCCGGTCCGACCGAGCGTCTGGCGCTGCTCAGCGAACTGCTCGGCGACGCCGAGGAACTCCTCAGCCTCCAACTCGGCCAGCAGTGAGCGACTCGTCCCGACCCGTGTGCGCTCAACTGTGCCCGGCGTGGGCGCCGAGTCCGCCGAGCACGACCTCGGGGTCGAGGCCGGCGCCGTCACCGTGCACCGAGGCGACGAGCTGATCGTCGACACCGGACAACCGGAACCCGTTGGCCAGGTTGCCGTCGTGGCAGTCCAGACCCGAGCGGATGCACCCCTCGACGATCGCCGCCATCACCTCGGGGTGCCAGCCGTTGATCCAGTCGGCGTGCAGCGACGCTCCGCCCGAGCCGCCGTCCACGGTGTAACCGTCGGATGACAGACGCCAGCCCGTGCTCGTGCGGGTCTCGGGGTCGTAGACGTCGGGTTTGACCCCGAAGGCGTAGTGGTAGCTGACCCGGACGACCGGCACGGGGTGCGTCTCGGGGCACACCGTCTCGCCGGCCACTCGCACCGGATAGGCCATGTGGCTGCGGTGGTCGTCGCTGTCGAGATCGACACCGTTCCAGCAGCTCGGGAAGAAGATGTCCATCCGGACCCGGTCGGGCGCTTCGCACGCCGGGATCGTCGTGGTGAACACCGGGTTGGTGGCATCGTCGGATGCCCAGCTCTGACAATGCCAGCGAACGATCGACGTGTCCTGCGGGTCCTCCGGCGTCGCCGTCGGATCTCCGGCGACCATGCGGAGACCCTCCGGCAGCGGCTGGACCGACTCGAGATCGTCGACGGCCGCCGAGTAGTAGAACACCTCGTGGGCCTCGTCGTCGCCGCCGACCACGGCCGGCACCGGCTGCCACCCGTCGGCCTCCGACGACGGTGCGAGCAGCGACGGAATCCAGTAGCCCGAGCGATTGAGTTCCCCGCCCTGGCACGTCGTGTCGCCCTCCAGGTGGAGTGACTCGATCGTGGTGGTGTGATCGATGGCGGTGTTGCCGTAGAAGCGGTGGAGGTGGGCGCCCCCCTCCTCACCGGGAACGACGATCGGATCGTTGTAGGAGGCGTGCGACAGGTCGCAGTTGATCCGGAAGATCCCGCGCCATCCGCCGGGCTCGGCCGGATCGGGTTCTCGGGTGGCCGCCAGCAGATCGTCGTGTCCGGCGGTGAACACGTCCGCGGCGAACACCGCGTCGAGGAACGAGTCGCCGAACGAGTCGGCGGTGGCGGCGAGCTCGACGGGAGCGTCTTCGGCACCTGCGGGGTCGGGGGCGGTGATCGTCTCCCGGTGTTCGGCGTCCGCCGCCTCCACATCGATCGGGGTCACCGGCGTCGCATCGACGCTCCCGTCGGCATTGCTCGCCGGTGAGCACGCACCGGCGAGCACGAGCGCGGCGAGGAGGGCGATGGCCATCGGGGAGGGGACGGTGGGCGCTGTTCGGGTCGGGGCGATGTCGATCTTCACCCCACCACCATCGGAACGGGCGATCATGATTGGACGAGGGCCAGATGAGCACCGTGTGAAGACCGTCGAACCCGACGATCCTCCCCCCACCAAACGCCGTCATGGCCCTACACTCAAAGCACCCGATTCGTCGAGAATCGATGTGGAGGCAGTGAGCGTGGCGACCAACCCGATTGACGAGGCGAAGGAACTCCAGCAGATGCTGGTGACCTACGCGAAGCAGGAGACGGTCGAGCCGCTCAAGACGCTCGGCAAGTACATCGGCGTCGGCCTGGCCGGCGCCCTGCTCATCGGATTGGGCGGGATCTTCCTGGGCCTCGGTGCCCTCCGTCTCGCTCAGGCCGAGGTGTCGGACAGCAACAGTTGGGGCTCGGTCGGCACCTATGCCATCGGCCTCGCCGTGCTCGTGCTCCTGATGGGCGTGCTCGGCCTCCTCATGAAGCGGGCGATCAAGAAGGTGAACCCATGACCGAGACGACCCCCGTCACCCCCGCCGACATCGAAGCCAAGATGCGAGACATCCAGGGCCAGGTCGACACGGTGGCCGAAGACGGCAAGAAGAAGGCGGCGATCGGCGGCTCGGTCGTCGCGATCCTGCTGCTGCTCATCATCTACACCCTCGGCCGCAACGCCGGGAAGAAGAAGAGCACGGTCGTCGAGATCCGCCGCCTCTGATGGGCCTGTTCAGCCGACTGGCCCTCCGGGGGCTCCAGTCCTACATCGGCGGTCCGGCCCGTTCGTGGGTGTTCGTCGGAGCGTTCCAGCTCCTGCTCCGATACGTCTCGAACCAGAGCGGCAAGCGTGAGGTCATCGACCTCTCCGGCTCCGCGCCCGGCGACAAGATCGTGATCGAGCATCTCGACATCACCCACGGCGAGCAGATCAAGCAGATCAAGAAGCAGAAGAAGGCCGACAAGCGGCAGGCCAAGATCGACGGCAAAGCGGCGCAGATCGCCGCTGCCGAAGCCGCGACCGCTGCGGCGCTCGCGAAGCGAGCGGCGAAGGCCGAGGCCCGGGCGGCCAAGGCCGAGGCGAAGGTCGCGAAGGCGGCGAGAGCCGCCGATCGCAAGGCGAGCCGCTCGGCTGCCAAGGCTGCCAAGCGTTCCTCGGCGCAGGCCGGCCCGTCCCGGGCCGAGCGCCGCGCCGCCAAGCGTGCGGCCGACCAGGTCAACGACGTCGCACGGACCACACGCGATCGCTCCATCACGAACTTCGGCAGCCGGCGCCGTTCCGCCGACGACTGACCCGGACGTCCAGATGATCACGGTGGTGCTGCGGCATCCGACCCGAGAGGTGACGGTCGACGGGCCCATGTCGGTCGTGAAGCTGTTGCGACAGTTCGACCTGCAACGAGAGGGTGTGCTGGTGATCGCCGACGGCACGCTCGTGCCGGGAGACTCGATGATCGCCGACGGCACGACCGTCGAGATCCGCCCCGTCATCTCCGGCGGTGCCGTCGAGAGGCCGGGCCGGATCGGCACGGTCGTCGCATGAAGTGCCGGGTCTGTCGAGGCCCGGCGGTCATCGATCTCCGGCGCCACAACGCGAACTTCTGCCCCGAGCACTTCCTGGACTTCACCCGGAAGCAGGTCGAGAAGGCGATCGACGACTTCGAGATGTTCGGCCCGGACGACCGGATTCTCGTCGCGGTCTCCGGAGGGAAGGACTCCCTCGCCATCTGGGACCTGCTGCTCGATCTCGGGTACCAGGCCGACGGCCTCTACATCGGGCTCGGGATCGGGGACTACTCCGACGTCTCCGGCCGCCACACCCGCGCCTTCGCCGAGGCGAAGGGCGCCACGCTGATCGAGATCGACCTCCGCGCCGACCACGGCTTCGACATCCCGACCGCCGCCCATGCGACACGTCGGGTCCCGTGTTCATCGTGTGGCCTGTCCAAGCGCCACCTCTTCGACTCGGCTGCCGTCGAGGGTGGCTACGACGTGGTCGTGACCGGCCACAACCTCGACGACGAGGCCGCCGTGCTCTACGGCAACGTGCTCACGTGGCAGGCCGACTACCTCGGCCGTCAGCTCCCGGTGCTCCCGGCGCGCAACGGGTTCCCCCGCAAGGTGAAGCCGCTGGTCCGCCTGACCGAACGGGAGATGGCGGCGTACTGCGTCATCACCGGCATCGACTACATGATCGACGAGTGCCCGATGGCGGTGGGCAACAAACACATCGCCTACAAAGAGGCACTCAACCTCATCGAAGAGCAGTCGCCGGGCTCGAAGTTCACCTTCTATCACGGCTTTCTCGCCCGGGCGCAGGAGCGTTTCGCCGCCAGCTCCGGCGACGGGACCGACGACCGGCCCGGCCTCCGGACCTGTGAACGATGTGGGTCACCGTCGTCGAATGAAACCTGCGCGTTCTGCGCACTCACCGACAAGGTCGCCGGTCACGAACCGGTGCCCGTCGAACTCATCCGCCCTCGACGCTGAGGACCTTCGTTGACCAACGACCCCACCACCGACCCCGCCGCGCCCGATGCGGTCGCCGAGGCCGACGTACCTCCCGCCGGGGCATTCGAGCCCGGCGAACTCGTCCTGCTCATCGACCACAAGAAGCGGCAGTACCTCATCACCCTCGAGACGGGGGGCGAGTTCCACACCCACTCCGGCATCCTGATGCACGATCAACTGATCGGTCAGCCCGAGGCCAGTGAGTTCGCGTCGACCCGCGGCCAGACCTTCCAGGCGTTCCGGCCGACCCTCGAGGACTACATCCTCACGATGCCCCGGGGCGCCCAGGTCATCTATCCGAAGGACATCGCCCCGATGATGATGCTGGCCGACGTCGGCCCGGGCATGAAGGTGCTCGAGACGGGCCTCGGATCCGGTGCTCTGTCGATGGCGCTGCTCCGGGCCGGTGCGGTGATCCACGGCTACGAGCTCCGTGAGGACTTCGCGTCCCGGGCGAAGAAGAACGTCGCGGCGTTCCTCGGCGACGAGGCCCTCGAGCGCTACCACGTCAACATCGGCGACGCCTACGAGGGTGTCGACGCCGTCGACATGGATCGGGTGATCCTCGACATCCCCGAGCCCTGGAATGTCGTGCCCCATGCTCGGGGTGCGCTGCGGTCAGGCGGCATCCTCGTCGCCTACACCCCGTCGATCACCCAGGTCATGCAGCTACGCGACGCCCTCGACACCGCAGGCTTCTCCGCCATCGAGACCATCGAGGTCCTGCACCGGGGGTGGTACTTCAAGGACCGCGCCGCCCGACCGGATCACCGCATGGTCGCCCACACCGCCTTCCTGACCAAGGCGCGCCTCCTGTCGATCTGATCTCGCCGTCAGTCGACGCTGAGGCGGGGCATGTCCGCCGCGGTCATCGGCCGGTTGAACGCCGAGGCCATCGAGGGACCGATCTTGTCCCGCTTGGGACCACCGAATCCGAACAGGAACTGGGCGACCCGGCGGATCTGGATCTCTTCGGCTCCTTCGGTGATCCGGTAGCGCCGGTGATGCCGGTAGATGTGCTCGAACGGCAGGTGCCGGGAGTAGCCGATGCCGCCGTGGGTCTGGATCGCCTGGTCGGCGGCCTGGCAGACGAGACGGTTGGCCCGGTAGTTGCACATCGCGACCTTGTCCGAGATCGAGGTCGGATCGATGCCCTGGTCCATCTCCCACGCCGTCTTGCGGACGAGGCCACGGATCATCTCGTTCTCCGTGTGCATCTCGGCGAGCGGCCACTGGATGGCCTGGTTGGTGGACAGCGGCTTGCCGAACGGTGCTCGCTCACGCGCGTACGCCACCGACTGGTCGATGCAGAACTGGGTCGCTCCGACCCCCGAGGCGGCCTGGCGGATGCGGTTCTCGTGCACGAACGTCTGGGCGACGGCGAGGCCCTGACCCTCGTCGCCGAGAATCGTCGAGTCGGCGACCCGCACGTCGGTGAGGGAGACCTCCGCGTGATCGGTGGGCATGTTGAACGTCCACCACATGAACTCGGCGTTGAAGCCGGGCGTGTCGACCGGGACGATGAAGCAGGTGATGCCCCGGCCCTCGCCGGGTTCACCGGAGGTGCGGGCGAACACGAAGTCGTGGGTGGCCGCGTGGAGTCCGGTGTTCCAGCGCTTCGCACCGTTGATGATCCACTCGTCGCCGTCACGGACGGCGGTGGTCTCCATCCAGGTGGCGTCCGAGCCGTGCAGCGGCTCGGTGAGACCGAACCCGATGCGGGCCTCACCGGCCAACATCTTCGGCACCCACTCGGCCTTCTGCTCCTCGGTGCCGTAGAGGTCCATCATCAGCACGGTCGGGAAGTTGCCGACGATCGACGACTCGTTCTGGAGGTCGTTGTGGAGTCCGAGCCCCTTGGCGGCGAGGTGCTCGCGGATCACCGCCATGCCGAGGTTGGTGCCGTCCATACCGCCGAACTTCTTCGGGAGTGCGTAGCGGAGGAATCCCGCCGCATCGGCCCGCTTCCGCATCTCGCGCAGCAGCGCTTCCCACTCGGCATTCGGCCAGCCGTCCCGTTCGAAGTCGGTGCGGGCGGCCTCGCGCCGGTGGTCGAAGAACCGGATGTTGTCGTTCTCGCGCTCGAGCGGCGTGATCTCGTCCTCGATGAACTGGTCGAGCTGGTCGAGCAGGTCGGTGAGTTCGGCAGGCAGCGTGAAGTCCATGGTCATCCCCAGTCGGCGTGCGCTCGAACCTACGTGCCGGCGGGGGAGCGGGTCACATCCCGACGCGACCCGCGGGACCGGCGGCGAGCACCGTTGCACGCCGCGACCTCGATCTCGCCCTCGCTGATCCTCAGCGTTCTTCGCGCCGGAAGGGGCGACCGATCGCGGCCGGTGCTGCGCTCGGTCGGTTGCGGCTCCGGATCGACAGCAACACCATCGCGAGAATCGTGAGCAGATAGGGGAGCATCGACACCAGAATCGGCGAGATCTCGACGCCGAACGTCTGCAGGCGGGGCTCGAGGGCGATCAGGCCGCCGAACAGCACCGAGCCGAGCAACACCCTCCCGGGCTGCCAGGCGCCGAAGATCACGAGCGCCACGGCGATCCAGCCTCGTCCGGCCGTGGTGCCTTCCGTCCATCCTGGCGCCAGCGCGAGCGTGAGGTAGGCGCCGGACGCACCGGCGAACGCGCCTCCGATGCCCACCGCCATCAGCCGTACTCGGGTCACCGAGGTGCCGACCGCATCGGCAGCGGCGGCGTTCTCGCCGACTGCCCGCAGCTTCAGGCCGGCGTGGGTGCGTGTGAAGACGAACCAGGTGACGACCCCGGCGAACAGGGCCAGCCAGCTCACCGCCGACATCGAGAACAGGGTCTCACCGATCCACGGGATGTCCGCCAGAGGCCCGAGATCGAGGGTGTCGAAGCGCGCCCGTGGCGCTTCGACGATCAACGACTCGCCGAGGAAGGCTGCGAGCCCCAGTCCGAGAATCGTGAGAGCCAAGCCCGACACCACCTGATCCGCCCCGAGCACCACCGCGACCACGCCATGGATCATCGAAAAGGCCATGGCGGAACCGGCGCCGACCACGAGCGCCAGCCACGGGTTCCCCGTCTCCACCCCGGCCCAGAACGCCGCCATGCCACCGAAGGCCATCATGCCTTCGACGCCCAGGTTCAACACGCCTGACTTCTCGGCGATCGTCTCGCCCAGGGCGGCCAGGTAGAGCAGGGTCGCGAACTCGATCACGGAGACGAGCAGGCCGAGCACGGTCTCGGTGCTCATGCACCCGCCCCCGCGGCTGCTGCCGAACCAGCGCCGCCCTCGACCGACCGGCCCGTGCGAACGACGCGGTAGTTGACCCAGACCGCGGCAGCGAGTGCGCCGAACAGGATCAGCGCCTGCAGCAGGTTCGAGATCGCTGACGGCACACCCTGTGTCTGGATCGACTCACCGCCGATCTGGACCGCGCCGAACGCGATCGCCACGGCCGCCACACCCGAGGGTCGCATGAGTGCCAGGGCGGCCACGATGATCCCGGCGAATCCGTAGCCGTTGGCGACACCCTCGACGAGGCGGGTCGAAGACCCCGTCAGCTCGATCCCGCCAGCCAGACCAGCGATCGCACCGGACACGACCAACACCGAGAACAACTTCGCCTTCAGGGAGATCCCGACGTATTCGGCGGCACGCTCCGACGAACCGGCGATCCGCAGCTCGTACCCCCATGTCGACCGAGCCGCGTACCAGCCGACGCCGATCACGACCACAGCGGCGATGACCACGCCGATGTTCGAACGCTCGAACAACGTCGGCAGTCCGGATTGTTCGGGCAACACCGGCGCCACAGGAAAGTTGTTCCCGTCCGGGTCCTTCCACGGGCCATTCACGAGGTATCGCACGATGCGGATGGCGACCTCGTTGAGCATCAGCGTCGTGATGATCTCGTTGACCCCGAGGCGGGCCCGGGCGATGGCCGGACCCAAGGCGAGCGCCGCGCCGCCTGCAACAGCGGCGAGCAGCATGAGCGGGATGAGGGCGGGCCCGGCGAGATCGGGGGCCAGGCGGGCGACCCAGGCACCACCGATCGCCCCGGCGATGATCTGGCCCTCCGCCCCGATGTTCCAGAGCCCCATCGAACCGGCGATCGCCACGGCCAGGCCGGCGAGACCGAGCGGCACGGCGCGGGTCAGGGTCGCAGACCAGCCGCGGGGTGAGCCGAGCGCAGCGTCGAACATCGACCGGTACACCTCGATCGGTGCATGGCCGGACATCGCGAGCAGGGCGGCCCCCACAACGAGCGCAGCGAGCAGCCCGACCGCGAAGGCCAACACCTGACCGCCGCGCACCGGCGACTCCCGACGGGCGAGTCGGAGCCCCATCAGCTCACTCCCTCGGTGGACACGGCGCCGGCCATCGCGGCGCCGATGGCGGTTCGGTCAGCATCGTCGGGGTCGAACGACGCGACGACGGCACCTCCGTGCATCACGAGCAGGCGGTCGGAAAGGGCGAGCAGCTCGTCGAGGTCCTCACTGATCAACAGCACCGCGACGCCGGCGGCGGACTGATCGAGCAGGATCTGCTGAATGGCGGCGACCCCCTGCACATCGAGGCCGCGAGTCGGCTGCGCCGCCACCACGACCGTCGGCTTCTCGTCGAGCTCTCGTCCGACCAGGAGGCGTTGGAGGTTCCCACCCGACAGACCTGCGAGCGGAGCGTCCATGCGGGCGACCTTGACTCGATAGCGATCGATCAGACCCTCGGTGTGGGCACGAGATGCCGCACGATCGACGATCCTGCGCCGAGCGAATCTCCGGTACGACCGCATCACCGCGTTCTCGACGGCGTCGAGCCGCGGAGCGAGCCCGACCCCGAGGCGATCTTCGGGCACGTAGGAGAGTCCCGCTGCACTCCGGGCTGCAGGCGACGCGGTGCTGAGGTCGGCATCCGCGACCACCACCTGACCGTGCTCGGCCGGACTCAGGCCGGCGATGGCATCGGCAAGGGGACGCTGACCGTTCCCGGCGACGCCGGCGATGCCGACGATCTCTCCCGGCCGAACATCCAGCGAGACATCGTCGACGACCGCTCGACCGTGAACGTCGCGAACTCGCAGATCGCGGACCACCAGCGCCGGGGACTGCTCGCCGTCGACCTGCGCCGCGCGTTGACGGCGTTGGGAGACCGCCGTGGCCTGACCGACCATCAACTCGGCCAGTCGGCTGGCGTCGAGCTCGCCGACCGGCAGCGACGCCGCGACGGTGGCGCCGCCTCGCATGACCGTGGCCTCGTCGCAGAACGCCGTCACCTCGTCGAGCTTGTGCGAGATGAAGATCACGGACCGACCATCGTCGGCCATCGCTCGAGTCACCCGGCCGAGCTCGACGGCTTCACCGGGCGTCAACACAGCCGTCGGCTCGTCGAGAATGAGGACGCTCGCGTCGCGCCAGAGGGCCTTCAGGATCTCGACCCGTTGGCGTTCTCCCATCGAGAGCTGCCAGACCGGACGTCCTGGATCCGTGAGGAGACCGAACCGCTCGGCGAGCTCACCGACCTGTGCGCGCAGTGAACCTCGATCGAGGCGCGTCGGCGCAGCTCCGAGGACGACGTTCTCGGTCACTGTGAACGTCGGGATGAGCCGGAACTCCTGATGGACCATCCCGACTCCACAGGCGATCGCGTCGGCAGGCGAGGCGAATCGCTGTGGCTCGCCGTTGAGCACGACGGATCCCTCGTCGGGCTGGTAGACGCCAGCGAGGACGTTCATCAACGTCGACTTCCCGGCGCCGTTTTCGCCGAGCACGGCATGAACCGAGCCCGAACGAACCCCGAGGGTCGCGCCAGCATTGGCGACGACCCCCGGGAAACGCTTCCAGATGTCGACGAGCTCGACGGCCAGCATCAGTGCAGTCTCGTCTCGTCAGCCTTCGGTCGCCAGCGACTCAGCCGCTGACCGAACCCTCGACGTTCGAGACGAAGAAGTTCATGTTGAGCAGAACACCGTCGTTGAGGCCGTCACCTTCGGCGGCGACGACCACCGAGTCGTCGAACGGATTCAGCAGCTCGGTCTGGATGACCCCGTCGGAGATGATCACATTCCCGTCCTGGTCGACGATCTCGCCACGATCGAACACGTCGAACTCGCCGGCGATGATCTCGTCCTTGACCGCCTGCATCTCCGCGGCGACGGGCGAATCGGCGGGGATCGCGATGTCGACGACGCCGTCCGCCATTCCGCCCCACCAGGCTTCCGGCGTGAACGACCCGTCTGCAGCAGCTTGCATGATGTCGGCGTAACGGGCGCTCCAATCCCAGACCGGAGCGGTGAGGTACGACTCGACCTGCTCACTCATGTCGGAGTGGTACCCGATGAAGGTGCCACCGGCATCCGTGATGGCCTGTCCGGTCGCGGTCGAGTCCTGGTGCATGGTCAGCACATCGGCGCCGGCATCGATCAGGGCCTGGGCGGCGTTGCCTTCGACACCCGGGTCGAACCAGGTCGAGGTCCAGGCGACCTCGACCACGGCGTCGGGGTTGGTCTCGGCGACACCGAGAGCGAAGGCGTTGATCCCGCGGATGACCTCCGGAATCGGGAAGGCGGCGACGTAGCCGATACGCCCCGACTCCGTCGCTGCTCCGGCGGCCATGCCGGCGATGTACCGGGGCTGGTACATGCGACCGAAGGAGTTCCCGAAGTTGGTGTCGTTCATCTTGAAACCCGAGACGTGCTCGAACACGACGTCGGGGTTCTCGGCGGCGAATTTCTCGGTCGCGTCCATGTAGCCGAACGACGTCGTGATGATGACGTTGAAGCCCTGGTCGATGAAGTTCTGCACGGCGTTGTCGAACTCCGCACCGCCTTCCGGGATCGAGTCCACGAATGCGGTCTCGATGCCCGTCGAGGCCTCCGCACCGAGGCGGCCTTCGTTGTGCATGAAGTTCCAGCCGGCATCGCCGATCGGCGCGACCATCACGAAGGCGGCCTTCGTATCCGAGGTCGCTGCGGACTCGCCCTCGGACCCGGCTGCAGCCGAGTCGTCATCGTCCGAGCCGCCGCACGCGGCAGCGAAGAGCAGGAACGGGAGCAGGAGCGCCAGCCAGTGGCGTCGCTTGGGGGTCATGGGTTTCCTCCGGGTCTCTCGCCGACGAACGTCCGGCGAACGACGAGGTACGGATCCGCCCTCGCCTCCGACCGGCAGGTTGCCAGGAAAATCGTCTCGGCGCGTTGCCAACGCGTGAAATCCCATCGCTGTGATTCACATCTCCACGCACCGTGGTCGCGCACGCGCCGAGGGCGAACATCTCATGCGTTCACGGTGGTCCTGGGCCATCGGGATCAAACCTCGATCGAACCTTGATCGCCGACGGGGCGCACCGATGGAACGAGGTCGACATCGCCGAGCCACGGCGGAGTGGCTAGGTTCTTCACCGGCAACGTCGCCGGTGTCGGTGTCGACACCAATGCATCCAGGTGGCGGGAATCAGTCCTCTGCTGGGGCAGAAGCGGCACGGCCTCCGACTCGCTCGGAGGTCGTGCCGCTTTTGCGTTCACGAACCGGCCCGGGGCCGGCAGTAACTTCGGACCATGGCGTTCACCTCCCCGGTGCCCGACGACCTCGAGTCGCCGCTCGGTCCCGTTCGTCGACGCATCAGCCAGTTCGGCTGGATCGCCAGGGTCCTCGTCGGCGCCCTCGCGCTGATGTGGGCGATCGAGATCATCGACACCTTCGTGCTCGGCGATCGCCTCCAGGCCAATGGCATCCGGCCCCGTCGCGCCGATGGGCTCGACGGCATCCTCTGGGCCCCGTTCCTCCACGGCGGCTTCTTCCACCTGATCGGCAACAGCATTCCGTTCCTCATGCTCGGCGGCTTCGTCGGGCTCCGCGGCACCCGCTACTGGTCGACGATCGCCGTGCTCGGTGTGGTCGTGGGCGGCGGACTCACCTGGTTGTTCGCCGTCGGCGACGGCAACCACATCGGTGCGAGCGGTGTCGTGTACGCGTTCTTCGGTGCGATCCTGACCGCGGCCGTGGTCGAGCGCCGTCCCGGCCCCGCGGCCATCGCGATCGTCACGATCATCCTCTACTCGAGCTTCTTCGTCGGGCTGATCCCGCAGGGACGGATCTCGTGGGAGGGCCACCTGTTCGGAGCCATCGCCGGCGCGATCGGCGCCAAGTCGATGGCCGAACCCCGCCCACCGAAGCGGGTGCTCGACGAGCCGCCGCTCGACGATCCCTACTGGGAGGTCTGACGGGAAGGGCCGGCACCTAGCCTGGGCGGGCGGATCAACGGCGATCCCTGCTCGGAGCCAGCGACCAGACGAGGCCGACCGCCATGACCCCAGCCCAACTCGTTGCCGCCGACGAAGCACTGCGTTCCGACATCCGGCGCATCGGTGCCCAACTCGGCCAGTCGATCGTCCGACAGGAGGGCGGGGAGTTCCTCGAACTCGTCGAGCAGGTCCGGGTGCTCGCCCGGCGCCTCCGCAAGGAGGAATCCGATGCCGCCGGTGATCAGCTCGCCGATCTCCTCGACGGTGTCGACCTCGTCGACGCCGTGCGGCTGGTCCGCGCCTTCACGACCTACTTCCACCTGGCCAACGTCGCGGAGCAGGTCCATCGCATCGACGACCTCAATGCGAGCAAGGAAGACCAGGGCCGGATCGCCGACACGATCGAACGGCTGCTCGGCGCGGGCTTCGACACGGCGACGATCGCCACGGCCCTCGACGCGTGCGAACTGCGTCCCGTGTTCACCGCCCATCCGACCGAGGCGTCCCGTCGCTCGATCCTCGACAAGCTGACCGAGATCTCCACGCTGCTCGAAGAACGGCTCTCGACACGCACGACCAACGCCGATCGCGTCCGCCTCGACCGCCGGATCGACGAGTTGATCGACGCCATGTGGCAGACCGACGAGATCCGCCGGGAGAAGCCCCTGGTCGTGGACGAGGCCCGCTCGGCGCTGTACTACCTGGAACTCATCGTGTCCGAAGCGCTGCCGGCCGTACTCGACGATGTCGCACTCGCCGCCGATCGACACAACATCGACGTGGCCGACGACACGAGCCCGATCCGGTTCGGCAACTGGGTCGGCGGCGATCGCGACGGCAACCCGTTCGTCCTGCCGTCCACGACCCGGGAGGTGCTCCAGCTCCAGCGCACTCGTGCACTGCGCCTGCTCCGTCGTGAACTCGTCGATCTCGCCGCCGAACTCTCACCGAGCGACGTCATCCGCCCCGTGTCCGACGAACTCCGCGACGCGGTCGAAGCGGACCGCGCCATGTTCCCCCGGGTCTTCGACCGCGTCGGTCGGATCAACGACGGCGAGTGGTACCGCCTGAAGCTCGCCGTCATGGCCGAACGGCTGGAGCGCGCCGAGCACGAGGTCGCCCGCGACGGGGCCTACTCCCGACCGCAGCAGCTGGCCGATGACCTGGCGGTGCTGAGCCGCTCACTGTGCGCGAACAACGGCCGGCTCCTGGCCGAAGGCCGCCTCGCCCGGGTGCGCCGCCTCGTCGCCACCATCGGCTTCCACCTGGCCGTGCTGGACATCCGTCAACACGCGGACAAGATGCACGCGTCACTCGGTGGCCTCTTCGCCGCTTCGGGCACCGCCTACCCGGAGGACGAGGCGGGACGCACGGCGTTGCTGGTCGCCGAGCTCGGCAGCAGGCGGCCGCTCGCCCCCGCAGGGACGCCGGTCGACGAGGGCGACGCCCTGGCCGTGTTCCGTGTGCTGCGCGAGACCATGGACCTCTGGGGCGACGACATCGTCGAGTCCTGGATCGTTTCGATGACCCGAGGCGTACACGACATCCTCGCGCCGGCGCTGCTCGCCCGGGAGGTCGGATTGATCGACCTCTCGAGCGGCGTCGCCCGACTCGGCTTCGTGCCGTTGTTCGAGACCATCGAAGATCTCCGCAACGTCGGGCCGGTGCTCGACAAGCTCCTCACCATCCCGACCTATCGCCGCATCGTCGAACTCCGTGGCGGTGTCCAGGAGGTCATGGTCGGCTACTCCGACTCGAACAAGGACGGCGGCATCGCCACCTCCCAGTGGGAGATCCACAAGGCGCTCCGCACGATCGCGGAGGTCTCGCGACGCCACGGTGTGCACATCCGTGTGTTCCACGGTCGAGGCGGCACCGTCGGGCGGGGCGGCGGCCCGACCAACGAATCGATCCTGGCCCAGCCGCCCGGCGCGATCGCCGGCGACATCAAGATCACCGAACAGGGTGAGGTGATCTCGGACAAGTACGGCCAACCCGAGATCGCCCACCGCAACCTCGATCTGGCGCTGTCGGCGGTGCTCGAGGCGACCGTGGCCCGAACCAAGCCGGCCAACGATCCGGCCCGGCTCCAACGTTGGTCCGAGGTCATGGAGCTCGTCTCCGGTTCGGCGTTCTCGGCCTACCGGGGCTTCGTCGAGCATCCGGACCTGCCGGCCTACTTCAAGGCGTCGACCCCGGTCGAGGAGCTCGGCCAGCTCAACATCGGCTCCCGGCCGGCGCGCCGATCCGGCGGCGGTCAGTCGATCGACGACCTCCGGGCCATCCCGTGGGTCTTCGGGTGGACCCAGTCGCGCCAGATCATCCCCGGCTGGTTCGGTGTCGGCTCCGGCCTCGGCGCCGCGATCGACTCGGGCCACGGCGAGACGCTCGCCGAGATGCTGGAGCACTGGACCTTCTTCCAGACGTTCCTCGGCAACGTCGAGATGACGCTCGCGAAGACCGACCTCAGGATCGCCGAGCGCTACGTGCACGCATTGGTCGACGAGTCGTTGCGCGGCCCGTTCGAGATGGTGATCGCCGAACACGAACGCACGCTCGCCCACGTGACCGCGCTCACGGGCGGAGCGCCGCTCGACTCGCTGCCGATCCTCCAGCGCACGCTTCGGGTGCGTGACACGTATCTCGACCCCTTGCACACCCTGCAGATCGCGTTGTTGCGCCGATCTCGGCAGCTCGACGACGGCGCCGACGACGACACCGCTCGTCGGGTCCGACGAACCCTGCTCCTCACGGTGAACGGCGTCGCGGCCGGAATGCGGAACACCGGTTGACCACGGGCGCGGCGGCCGGGACGCTCCCCGTCTGGGCCCCGCTGCGGCGACCGACGATCCGACGGCTGGTCGGTGGCCAGTTCCTCGCCGAACTCGGTGACGGCATCGTGCTCGTCGCGCTGCCGTTGTTCGTGTTCGCCGAGACCCGCTCCGAGCTCGCGACCTCGCTCGCGTTCGCCGCCGAGATGGGGCTCGGGATCGTGCTCGCGGTCCTGGGTGGCGTCGCCGCCGACCGGTTCGACCGCCGACGGAATCTCCTGATCAGCTATGCGGTGCGCGCCGCCCTGCTCCTGGCGACGCTGATCGCGTTCCCGGTCGCGGTCATCGCCGCGATGGCCATCGCCGCCCGGGCGCTCGGCCAGGGTGACAATCCGTCGTTCGACGCGCTGCTGCCCGACCACGCCGATGGCGATCTCCAGCAGATCCTCGCCCTCCGCCGCTCGGTGCAGGCGGCATCGTTCCTGGTCGGGCCGGCGATCGGGGCGCTGCTGGTCAGTGTCATCGGTGCCGCCACGACCCTCGCGCTGCCCGCTGTCGGATTCATCCTGTCGGGATGTGCGATCGCGACGCTGCACGGCATCGATCACACACTGCCGGAACGTCGCGATCGGCAGGGCGAGAGCCGGGGCCGGGAACAGTTCGTCGAGCTCACCCGGGGCATGAGCATCATCGTGACCACCCCGATCGTGCGCCGCCTCGTCGGCTACCAGATGCTCGTGTTCGCCTCGGTCGGCATCGCGATGGCATCCGCCGTCGTCTGGTACGAGGTCACGCTCGAGGCCCCCGAGTGGTGGTTCGGCCTGGCCATCGCCGGGTACGGCATCGGCGCCACCGTCGGGATCGGCTGGGCGGGCAGCCGAACCTGGTCGATGTCGCTCCCGAACGTGATGCTCACCCTCGCCCCGATCTACGCCGCGTGCTGTGTGCTCGGTGTGATCGCCGAGCTTCCCTGGTTGATGCCGCTCAGTTGGTTCCTCTGGGGCATCGCCACCGGACCCGACCAGGTGCTCGGCGAACTCACCTTCGTGAATCGGATTCCCGAGGCATCGAGAGGGCGGGCGTTCGCCGGGTTCAACGTCGTCGTCTCCGCCGGCCAGTTCCTCGGCTTCCTGGTCGCCGGGCCCGCACTCGAACTCATCGGTGCCCGGCCCACGTTCTTCGGGACCGCCGTGCTGATCGTGCTCACGGGCCTCATCTGGCTGGGCCCCGCCCGTCGGGGTGAACGACCGGCGCTGTCTCCGGCACTCAGCTGAGGCCGGCCACCCGCTGGCCGACCTCGTCGACCAACTGCTCGGAGACGCCCGGCACACGACGGGCGGCGCGCTCGACCACCTCACCCAGCCGGACGATCGCCTCGTCGACCACGTCGGCCGCGGCATCGGCGCGCAGGCCCGGCCAGCTCGCGGCCTCGGCGACCAGGTCGTTCACCGTGACGTCGTCGATCGTCGTGGCCGCGCCGATGGGCATCGCCAACTGGCGGCTGATCGGCACGTCGCCGTCGGCGGTCAGCATCGTCCGCCAGTGTCCCGTCGGGACGAGGTCGTAGAGCGGAGCGAGCCGGAACGACGGCAACAACAGGGCGTAGTTCTTCCCGTGGGCGTCGGCGTTGCCGAGCGCCACCTGGACCACCATGGCGGCCGCGAGTGCTCGGAGGTCGGCCCGTGCGTCGCTCGAGACCCGGTCCAGGAGGGCCGCGACGTCGGTGAAGCGGGGCCCGCCGGCCACGGCGTACTTGGCGTCGGGCACCCGGGTCGTGTCGATGCCGAGTGCCTGGCAGAGGTCTTCCTGGTGCAACCGTTCGATCGTGCCGTCGAGATGACGCACCCGATCGAATCGCTCCACCGACAACACCGGCCGGCCGGCGAGCTCGAGGACCGCGGCGTCGATCATCGACAGCCCGAGCAGCGAAGCGATCGCGAGGCCGAACGCCTCGGCCCGGGCCGACCCCGGCAGGCGGGCGTCCTCCGGTTTGAAGATGTGGGTCGACGGTGTGCCGTCGACCGGTCGACCCCAGCCGTCCTCCAGCCGGGTCACGAGCAGCTTCGACTGCTGCCCGGCCAGCGACACCCGAACGTCGGTCGCCGCGCCGAGCGGCCGATCGGGCAACGCCGACAGCAGTCGACCGATGGTGGCCTCATCGAGTGGATCACCGGCGGGAACGACCCGATGGGCGGGTGGATCCCGATCGGCGTCGGTGAAGGTGACCGCTCCGGCGCAGTCGCGGCCAGCTGCCGCGAGCAGATCGAAGGTGAACCCCCGGCGGATCCCGAGTGTGTCCTCCATCCGATCCCGCGCCGCACCTTCGGGCAGCAGACCCTCGAGGAACGGGCTGATCTCGGCGTGGGTGTACGGGCGGGCACGCAACGGCAGGCGCGCCGAAAGCAGGGGCACACCCAGCGGGCCGGCGGCGACCACGTCGTCGGCGTAGGCGAATCGGAGCTTGTTCGTGCGCGCCTCGGACAACGTGCCGACCCGACGGCCGCCGAGATGAACGGCGAGGTCCCGGCTCACCCGATACCCGCCGAGGATCCGTCCGCCGGGGCGGGCACCTCGATCGTGATCTCGAGGCCGAGCCGCCGCAGCACCCGGAAGAGGCGCTCGGTCTGGTCGGTCGAGATCCCCCGCTCGAGATTCGACAGGTACGACCGGTGGAGCCCGGCGGCCTCGGCGAGGTCGGCCTGGGTCATGCCGTTGGCGTCACGAGCGGCCCGGATGACCTCGCCCAGCACCGACGGATCGCGGACGACCCAGGTCTCGGCGCCGGCTGTCGGCTCGGGTTCCGACCCCGACACCGACGAGCCGACGAGTTCAGCGTCTTGATTTTCAGACATGCCACACACTCTACAGGATGTCGGCAGATCAAGACATCATGTGAATCGGTTCGAATGTCCCGAGATCCCGACACGTGCCAGACTCGCCCGCGTGAGCTTCGAGACCCGACCCGTCAGCCTCGCCTTCGACGACGAGGCCATCACCGACCTCCACGCCCGACTGGACCGGGCCCGCCTGCCCTCGGCGGCACCCGGTGCCCCCTGGGCCTATGGCATCGAGTTGGACCTCCTCACCGAAGCGCTCGACCACTGGCGCCACCACTACGACTGGCGCACGGCCGAGGCCGAGCTGAACTCGTGGAACCTGCACGAGTGCGAGATCCAGGGGGAGCGGATCGTCTTCGCCCACCTCCGCTCCGAGCGCGACGACGCCATGCCGCTGCTGCTCACCCACGGCTGGCCGGGCTCGATCATCGAGTTCGCCGACGTCATCGCCGACCTCCGGGCACCGGAGCAGGACGACGACCCTGCGTTCCACCTCGTCATCCCGTGTCTGCCCGGGTTCGGACTCAGCGGTCCGACCGTGACGACCGGGGTGGGGCCGTCCCGGATCGCGACCATGTGGGCCGAGCTCATGGCCGGCCTCGGTTACGACCGATACGGCGCACAGGGGGGCGACTGGGGTGCCATCATCACCGGCCATCTCGGACTCGCCGACCCCGAGCACTGTCTCGGCATCCACATCAACATGGTCACCGCACCGCCGAGCGAGGAGATGATGGCGGACATGACCGAAGCCGAACAGGCGGCGCTCGGCGAACTCCTGCACTTCCAGACCCACGAGACCGGCTACCAGGCGATCCAGGGGACCAAACCCCAGACGCTCGCGGTCGGGTTGACCGATTCACCGGTGGGTCTGTGCGCCTGGATCCTCGAGAAGTTCTGGACGTGGTCGGACCACGGCGACGACCTGTGGGCCGACGTCGACAAGGACCGGTTCTGCACCAACCTCATGCTCTACTGGCTCACCGACACGGTCGGTTCGGCAGCTCGGATCTACCACGAGTTCCAGCAGCACGAGCAGCGTGCACTCGCGACCGGGGTCGAGGTCCCGACCGCGGGGGCGATCTTCCCCCGTGAGATCTACAAGGCCTCCCGGCGATGGGCGTCGGCCCGATTCAACGTCACCCATTGGAGCGAATTCGACCGCGGCGGCCACTTCGCCGCACTCGAGGAACCCGACCTGCTGGTGGCCGACATCCGGTCGTTCTTCGCCGACCCCGCCGGCGGCAACTGAGTCGCCCACGACGTGGATTCCGCCGACGGTGGGGGTCCAACACAAACCCTCCGAGTCCTGCGAGCATGGGCGGTCTGATGGATCGGATCGAGCGACACGACGTCCTCAACGCGCTCGGGCTGGCCGTGGCCCTGGTCGTGATGGGCTTCATCATGCTCTGGGGACTCCGCGGCCTCGGCGGCGCCATCGGCGGCGTCATCGACACGGGTCCGGACGAGACCCTCGTCGAGGGGGAGACGACCACGGACGGGACCACGTCGACCTCCACGACCTCGACCACGCAGCCGACGTCGACGACCACGACGACGTTGCCGCCCTCGACCCGTCCGCCGGCCGAAGTCACCGTGCTCGTCTCGAACGCCGCCCGTATCGGGGGCATCGCCGGCCGAGCCAGCGGCGCGATCGAATCGGCCGGATTCAACGTGCTCACTCCGACGAACAGCGACTCGCAGGACGCGTCCGAGGTGTATCACCTGCCGGAATACGCGACCGAAGCGCTCGACGTCGCCCGGGCCGTCAACATCGACGCTGCGAACCTCCGCCCGATGGACCAGCTCACCGCGGTCCAGCCGGGCACGGCCCACGTCGTGGTCGTGGTCGGTCGGGAGAACGCCGTTCCCTAGCGGCCTACCCCTCGTCGCTCGGCGTGAAGTCGATCGGCTCGCTCGGGAGATCGCCGGTCGCGAGCCGGGGGAGAAGCTCCGGCAACCACGGCGGCAGGAACGGCTCGGTACTGGCCACGACCTCGTCGACCGTCCACCATCGGTCCTCGCCGAACGCGAGCTCCTCGAGCCGCTCGAGGTGGCGGGGCCCACGATCGTCGGGTTCGTCGGTGAACGCGACGTGGATCACCTCGTCACTCTCGAAGTGGATCCCGGCGAAGTCGAACTCGACGTACTGGGTCGCCACGATCGGCCCCACCTCGAACGACCGGAGCCCGACCTCCTCCCGCAGTTCCCGGGCAGCGGCGTGCGCCGAGGCCTCACCCGGATCGATGCCACCGCCGGGGATCTCCCACCAGGCTGGTTTGGAGGCGTCCGCTGGGTCGCGGCCCTGGATCAGGAGCACCCGCCCGGTTCCGTCGAGGGCGATCACTCGGGCCGCAGGGCGTCGCATGGTCCACACGACCCCCAACCTAGGCGGATCGACATCCCGACCCGGCGTTGAGCGAATCGACTCGCTCCGGCCTCGGCGTGGTGCCGGAATACTGGTCCGGTGCGGAAACGGCGGATCGGTTTCGTGCTGGCATCGACGATGCTGGCGTTGTCCAGTGCTCTCGCGACCCCGTCGGCCGGGGCCGACGAGCGACCGGTCGTCTATCTGACCTTCGACGACGGCCCGAGCGCCGGATCGGTGACGACCGAGCTGCTCGCCGTGCTCGCCGAGCACGGAGCGATCGCGACCTTCTTCGTGCAGGCACCCGATGTGCGAGCCGACCCCGCTGCGGTGGCGGCGATCGTGGCCGGCGGTCACGCCATCGGCAACCACGCCGACAGTCACGACAACGTGCTCGGCTACGGGCTGGGCACATCGGGGAAGTCGCTCGACGACCTCCGGGCGAGGTTCGCCGCGACCGAGTCGGCACTGGCAACCGCAGGGGCTCCGGCGTCGCAGTGCTGGCGTGCCCCGTTCGGAGCGACCGACGCGAACGCGGATGCGGTGGCGGCCGAGCTCGGCTTCGGCGACGCCGCCATCCGCTGGTATCTCGATCCGAAGGACTGGGACGCAGACGTATCGGCCGCCGACATCCGCCGAACCCTCGACCGGGTCGTCGACCGTGACATCGTGCTCATGCACGACGGCCAAGGCGACCACACGGCGACGCTCGAGGCGGTGCGGTCGTTCCTCACCGATCGTGGCGACGAGTTCCGGTTCGCGGCCCTGCCGCAGTGTCTCGGCCAGGCGGCACCCCAACCGCCCGACACGAACGCACGGCCCCCGGAGCAGAACGTCGATCCGGCACCGGTCGACCCGGCACCGGTCGACCCACCCGCCGACCCCGACCCGACCGAGCCGGAGGTCGTCTGTGGCGGGACCCCGTCGAGTGACTACGCAACCGAAGTCGACGCCGACGCCGACGCCGCCCAGATCTGGCGCCTCTACCTCGCCCACTTCCGCCGGCAGCCGGACAGCGCCGGGTTCGCCTATTGGCTCGGCCTGAAGCGCAGCGGTCTGACCTTGCCGGACATGGCCCAACAGTTCCAGGCGTCGAAGGAGTTCGACCTGACCTACGGCGCGCTCACGAACCTCGGGTTCGTCGACCTCCTGTACGACAACGTGTTGTGCCGCGACCACGACACCGACGGCCGCAACTACTGGGTCTCGGAACTCGAGGCCGGCTTGACCCGCCATGACATGCTGATCCTCATGTCGGAATCGACCGAGTACCTCCGCCGCACCGGGACCCGCTGGTCGGCCACGGGAAGCCCCTCCTGATGGGCCGGGCAGCGGAGCGCCTCCGGGTCCTCACCGATCAGGCCCGGTCGGGCGACTGGTCCGGCGCGGCCGCCGACCTCCGTCGCTGGATCCGATCCGACACCGTCTCCGCGCAGATGCGCCGGGACTTCTCGGTCCCGTTCGAGCCGAAGCCGGCCGAGGTCGCCCTGACCGCCGTGCCCCTCGACGACGACCTCGCCCGCAAGCTGTTCGACGTCGACGTGAGCCCCCAGGATCGGGTCTATCTCGAACGCCGACGTTCGTTCTGGGAGACCGGGTTCGACGGCGGCTTCGTCGCCGTCACCGACGATGGCGACCCCGCCTACCTGCAGTGGCTCATCCCGAATCGCCAGCACGATCTCGTGACCGACTACTTCGGCCCGCTCTTTCCCGACCTCGGTCCGGATGGGCTCGTGGTCGAGGGTGCCTGGGTCCCACCGGCATACCGGAAGAAGAAGGTGATGGGGGAGGGTTTGTCGCTCGTCTCCGAAGCGGCGGCCGCCCACTTCGGCGCCGCCTCGGCGACCTGTTTCCCGGAGGCGGGGAACAAGGGCGCGGTCCGTGGCTCGCAGGCCGGTGGCTACGTCATCGAGGGGCGCCGGATCGATTCCTGGCGGTTGGCCCGACGCTCGGTTCACTTCGAGGCCTGCACCGCCGCAGACCTCGGCTACTGACCGGATCCGCAGCGGCCAGACTGGGCCGATGCAGCACCCACCCGCCGACCGACAGATCGACGCCGATCAGCTGCGAGCCGAACTGGCGGCGGCCGATCCCCGTCTTCCCGTCGACGAGCTCGAGCTGGTCGCGCACGGCTGGGACAACGAGATGTGGCGGCTCTCGGACGATCTGGCCGTGCGGGTCGCCCGCCGGACCTCCGCGCTCGAGTTGCTCACGATCGAGTCCGTCTGGCTGCCCCGCATGCCCTCGATCGATCCCGTCCTCGCTCCGGTCCCCGTCCTGAGCGGTCCCGCCGATCCGGACGGCCGGGTCCCGTGGATCGTGGTTCCTTGGATCGAAGGGACGGATCTCCGGCACCACACACCCGCGGCGCTCCCGATCGCCGATGACCTCGGCGTGACGCTCGCCCGTCTCCATCAGCCGGCACCGACCGACGCCCCACGGAACCCGGTGCGCGGCGTGCCGCTCGGCGATCGAGCCGATCGTGTCGTGCAGAACGTCACCGACCTCGGGCACCCGGACCTGGCCGAGCCGATCGGACGTCGAGCAACGACGCTCGCTCCGATGGTCGGGCCGGAGCGATGGCTCCACGGCGACGTCCACCCCGGCAACATGCTGGCGAACGCCGGACTCGACCGACTCGTCGGACTCATCGACTTCGGCGACCTCGGACGGGGCGACGTGGCCAGCGACCTCGCGGGTGCGTGGGTGTTGTTCGACGAGCCCGGACGGTCCCGGTTCCGGTCGGCCTACGAGACCCACCGGCCCGAGGCGCGAACCGACGTCGACCTGTGGCGACGCGCCGAGTGGTGGGCGGTGAGTTTCACGACCGCCGTCTTCGCCATCGCACCGCAGGGCCCGCTCGGCGAGAGGTGTCGGGTGGTCTGGGACGAGCTCCGTCCACTCGTGGCGAGGTGGTGAGGGCTCAGCGCACGTCGGCGTTGTAGCCGATCGTCGTGCGATGCAGCAGCCGTTCGTGGCCGTCGTAGCCCCCCGTGGCCCGGTGCAGCACGCAGCGGTTGTCCCACATGAGGAGCATGTCCGGCTCCCACACGTGCGAATACCGGAATCGTTCGTCGTGTTGCAGCCCGTAGATCTCGCCGAGCCGCCCATGGTCGAGCTCGACCGTGGCGGCCTCGTCCGCCGGGATGAACCGACGCCCGTCGTCCGGCTCGGCGACGCCGATGATGTAGCCGAGACAGCTGTACAGCGTGCGGCGTCCGGTCTCGGGGTGCACCCGGACCAACGGGTGGCGCTGCATGGCGTAGGCCGCCGACGACGGGCGGATCGCCATGCTCCGATCATCGGGGTCGCCCTCGCCGTAGAGCCCGTCGGGTGCGTACCCACCGCGTGCCGAATGCCAGACGTCGGTGGCGTCGGCCCACGCACGGAGGTCCTCGGGCAAGGCCTCGTAGACGGCGTACTGGTCGACGAATTCGGTGTTCCCCCCGACCGGCGGCACGATGCGGCTGTGGAGGCAGGTCCCGTCGGGGCCGAACTCCTGGAAGGTCCAGTCGGCGTGCCAGTTCTCGGCGAACAACGGTGACGTCTCGTTCGCGCCCCGCTGGATCGCGGCGATGTGGTGGCGCCCCTCGATCGCCGCGAAGAACGGGTCCTCCCCGAACGGGCCGAAGCGGAGCGTGAATCGTTCGAGGTCGTCGTCGTTCATCGGCTGGTCGGGAAAGGCGAGCACCTGATGCTCGAGCCATGCCGCTCGGATCGCGGCGACCTGCTCGTCGGTCAGCGGCGCGGTCAGGTCGACGCCACGCACCGCCGCGCCGATCGGCGCTCCGGAGGGTCGGATGTCCAGTTTCGCGTCGGCCATGTGGCCAAGCTACGAACCACCCGAAGGTGCGTCCAGCTCCGGCGCACCCCGTGTCTCGCCGACGACCACGATCAACCAGACGACGGCGACCGCCAACATCGCGCCGAGCGCGGCCGCGGAGGTCCCCAGTCCGGCGGCGTCGGCGATCAATCCGACGAGCAGCGGCCCGACGAACTTCCCGATGTCGGAGACCGTGGCGATGGCGGCGAGGAACGGACCGGGATCGTCCGCAGGAGCGAGATCGCTCGACAACGTGAGCATCGTGCCCGAGGCCAACCCGTTGCCGACACCGATCACGATGCTCGCGCCGATCGCCGTGCCCGCGTTGTCGGCGAAGGCGAGCCAGAACAGCCCGGCCGCCATCAACCCGTAGGCCGGGACCATGCACCAGAGGCGACCGAAGCGGTCCATCGTCGCACCCGCCGCGGGGAACAGGATCAGCTCGGCGGCGAGGCCCAGGGAGATGACGAGGCCGACCTCGGCGACGTTGAGCCCCACCTCGTCCAGCAGGAGCGGCAGCACGAGGAGTCGGCCGGAACGTGCCCCGGTGACGAGCGCAGCGGCGACACCACCGCGGAGCAGAGCCGGGCCGGCGCTGCTCAGGCTCGCCCGGATGCCGGGCCGTTCGTCGATGCCGGCCGGCGCGAGCAACCGGTGCTCGGCCCGACGACGGGGGAACAGGGCGACCCCGGCGAGGGCGACCGCCCCGGCAGCGATGAACGCGGCGCCGAACCCGAACACCTCCGCGACCAGACCACCGAGGGCGGGGCCGACGACCAGTCCGACCCGGGCGGTGCCTCCCATCAACGCCATCGCCCGACCCCGACGGGCGACCGGCTGGGTCGTGGTCAACATGGCCTGACGTGAGAGTCGGATCGCCGTGCTCGCCGCACCGGCGAGCAGACGCAGCAGAGCGACGACCGCGGCCAGTGCCAGCAGTGGCCGGACCGCCGTGGCGGGGGCGAGGAGGGCGGCCGAAGCCGCCAGTGCGCCGACCGCCACCATGAGCACACGGTCCTCTCCGAGACGACGGATCAGGACGGCGACGGGCAGCCCTCCGGCCATCGATCCGATGCCCGAGATCGCGAGGAGCAGACCGACGATCGTGGTCGACAGTCCGGCTCGCTCGAGCACGAGCGGGAAGGTGGCCGCCAGGACGCCGGAGCTGGCGGCGAACCCGAACCACGGGAGGTAGACGGCGGGCGCGAGACGGAGCAGCAACGTCGGCGAGCCGACGGGACGGTTCGCATCGACCCCGTCGATGGGCGGGGGAGTGGTGGCGCTCACGCGGATCGGACCGTAACGGGTCGGACATCGGGGACCGCCGCCCGTAGCTTGTCCCGATGACGACCAGCCGGGCGACCGACCCCCTCCGCGTGGTTCGCCGACGCGGTGACCACGACGAGTCCGAGCACGTGATCGACGCCGTGCTCTGCGACGCGGACGGCACGACGGTTCGTTCCTGGGGTGACCCGGATCGGCTCGTCATGGCCCGATCGGCCATCAAGACGATCCAGGCGCTGCCGCTGGTGGCCTCGGGGGCGGCAGACGCGCTCGGGGTGACCGACGACGAACTCGCGCTGGCGTGCTCGAGCCACAGCGGCAGCGCACGCCACGTGGCGGCCGTCCGGGCCTGGCTCGACCGAATCGGACTGACCGATGGGCTCGAGTGTGGGCCCGACCTGCCTCTCGGGGTCGAGGACCGGAGCCGCTGGCTCGGGTCCGGACACGCACCAGCTCGGATCGCCAACTGCTGCTCGGGCAAACACGCCGGGTTCCTCACCGTCGCCGCGCATCGTGGGGTCGATCCGTCGGGCTATCTCGACGCCGATCATCCGGTGATGGCCGAGGTGATCGCCGCGGTCGCGACCGCGGTGGGTGTCGACCCCCGCCGGGCACCACGGGGGAGCGACGGTTGCGGCATCCCGACGATGGCGCTGCCCCTGACCGCACAAGCCGGCGCGATGGCCCGATTGGTCGCCGGCCGGCTCGGCGACGAGGCACTCGACGCCGCCGCACGGCGCATCGTGCACGCGCACCTCGGCCGGGCGTGGTGGGTCGCCGGCGACGGTCGACCCGAGGTCTTCATCGAGACCAACGAGCGCGAGCCGATCGTCAGCAAGGGCGGCGCCGACGGTGTCTTCTTCGCCGCTCTGGTCGATCGAGGTCAGGGCCTCGCCCTCAAGGTCCGATCCGGCAGCGACCTCGCCGCCGAGCAGGCGATCATCCACCTGCTCGGCGAGCTCGGCGCCATCGACGCCTCGGGCTGGACGGCGACGTTCACGAACAAAGACGGCGCACCGGCGGGCCGATTCGAGGTCCGCTGATCGATCGACGACTCATCCGTCGATCGTGACGCAGCACCTACGATCGCATCATGAGTCTCGAACGAGTCACCGAGATCTGCGGCCGACTGCCGGAATGGGAGCGGGTCGACATCGAGGCCTGGGGTGGAGAACCGACGTTCCGCATCCGCGGTAAGAACTTCGTCTTCTCGAGCCACGACGGCCGGATCCTGAGCTTCAAGCTCGGCAAGGAGGAGGCCCACGCCGTCGTCGCATCCGACGACGAGTGCGACCCGACGGGCTACGGCCTCGGCCGACATGGCTGGATCACCCTCGTGATGACGGCGACACCGGACGACGACCGTTGGGACGAGATCGAGGAGTGGATTCGTACGAGCTACACGCTCGTCGCCCCGAAGAAGCTGGCACGTGCGGTGCTGGAGGCCGACGGCCTCGGCTGAGCCCCCCGGTCAGCCGCCGACGGCGACCACGCCGTCGACGAGCCACGTCGGGTCGCCACACGCACGAGCTCGCTCGACGAACCACGGCGACGCGATCACGGACGGAGACAACACGCCGAACGTCTCCACGAGCCCTGCCACGCTCGAGTGGAACCCGACGCACTCGTCGAGCTCCCGGTCGTCCACCTCCGGGATCGCCAACGGGTCGATCGGGGCGGGGGAGGGGGTGGCCACGAACGCCGCGGCGCCGTCCTCCACCGCGGTGGCCGTGGTCGAGTCGGCCCCGAGGACGCTGCTGGTCGTGGCCCCGGGAACCGTCGTGGTGTCCGACGCCGACGAACGGAACGCCGGCGCCGGGACCGTGTGCCAGCCAGTCGCGTCGGTGACCGGCGTTCTCACCACGATCGGGATCTCGAGGTCATCGCTCGTGATCTCCGCCTCGACGACGATCGGTGCGACCTCGATGGTCACACCGGTGGGGGCCGGCACCGACGTCGATGCGGCGGCGACGTCCATTCCATCACTGGTGTCGTCGGGGTCGAGCGGGATCAGGGCGGCGAGTGTGACGGCGACGAGCGAGGTCACGGCGGCGACGCCGGCGATCGTGATGGCGGGCGCCCGCCCCGCGCCGCGTCCGGCGGGATCGAGCGCACCCGTCGCCCGGATCGATCGTCGGACACCGGCGAGCGACCGTCGGTCGTCGGGGGACAGCATCGGATCCTCGACCAGACGACGGATCTCCTCCCGCACCGCCAACCGGTCCCAGGTGGCGGCCGTGCCGTCATGCCGCTCGAGCTCGCCCCGGAGCCGACGCAGGCGGGCCGCGACCGGCCCCGAAGCCTCACCCTCCGCCGCATCCACGGCCTCGACGAGGCCGTCCCACGACGATCCGGCGAGCTCGCTGGTCGCTCGGGCCTGCCACCATCGGGCGAGGGCGTATCCCGCCGCGGCGACACCGACGAGGCTCGCCGACCAACGCACCGGCGCACCCGGCGCCGCGACCACCACGACCCCCGCGACGAAGAGCGCCACCATCGCCGCCAGCCAGGTCATTCGGGTCGATGTCGGGTCGCCGTTCCGCACGCGGCCCCGACCCTAGAAGACGGCGACGCTGTCGACGAGCCGTGCGAGACTCAGCGCATGACGACGCCGCCGCTCGATGACGCCCGCCTGGAACCGCACACGCGGCAGCGGCTCGACGAACAGGTCGTGTATCCGTGGGCCGACGTGTCGGTGCGCTCCACGCCGAGGACCTTCCTCGCACGGGGCGACGGCGTGTACGTCTGGGACACCGATGGGAACCGATATCTCGACGGACCGGGCGGGATGTGGTGTGTCAACGTCGGCCACGGACGGGCCGAGATCGCCGATGCCATGGCGGCACAGGCCACGACGCTCGGCTATTCCTCGCCGTGGTCGTTCGGATCCGACGCAACGCTCGAACTCACGCGCCGACTCGTCGCCGAGAGTCCGGGCGACCTCGATCACGTCTTCTACACGACGTGTGGTTCGACGGCGGTCGACTCCGCGTTGCGCTTCGTCTTCTTCTACAACAACTGCCGCGGCAAGCCGGACAAGAAGCAGATCATCGCCCGGGTGAACGGCTACCACGGTTCGACCTTCCTCACCGGCACGGTGTCGGGCAAGACGTCCGACAAGGCCCACATGGAGATGGTGGACGGCCTCGTCCATCACGTGAGCGAACCCAAGCCCGCCGATCGTCGAGCGGGACAGACCGTCGAGCAGTTCTGCGACGAACTCGTCGAGGAGTTCGAGTCGGCCATCGTCGACATCGGACCGGACCGGGTCGCCGCGTTCATCGCCGAACCCGTGCTCGGGTCCGGGGGAGTGGTGGTGCCACCCGCGGACTACCACCGCCGCATGCTCGAGGTGTGCCGCCGCCACGACGTGCTCTACATCTCCGACGAGGTGGTCACGGCGTTCGGTCGGCTCGGTCACCTCTTCGCCTCGGAGCACGAGTTCGGCATCGTGCCCGACCTCATCACCACGGCCAAGGGCTTGACGTCGGGTTACGTGCCGATGGGTGCGGTGTTCATCTCGGCCCGGTTGTTCGACGAGCTCCGGGATCTGCGGGCCGACCCGACGTATTTCACCAGTGGGTTCACGTACTCGGCGCACCCGGTCGCCGTCGCCGCCGCGTCCGCCAATCTCGACATCATCGAGCGTGAGGAACTGATCGCGCACGTACGCGATGTCGGGCCGTACTTCCAGCAACGGCTGGGGGAGTTGTCCGACCTCGAACCGGTCTGGGACGTCCGCGGCGTCGGGTTGATGGGCGCGGTCGAGGTCCGTCTGCCCGGCACGGCCGCCGACGACGCACGCAACGCCGCCTTCCTGGCCACCGTCGACCGGCTCTGCCAACAACGCGGCCTGATCCTGCGGCCCGTCTACTCGAGTTGTGTGCTCTCTCCGCCACTCGTGATCACGAGAGCGGAGATCGACCAACTCGCCGACACGCTCCGGAGTGCACTCGTCGACGCGGCGACGGCCTGAACGACGACGGGGTGCCGCCATGGGCCGTCCGGCCCGGAGGGGCCGAAAGACCCATGTGCTGCATAATGACGCTTATGTCGGTTTTGGTATCCGAATTCCGGGGCTAGGCACCGACGGCCCGTGCCGCCGCCGTGGCGGCCGCAGCGAGCACCACGACGAGCACGAACGGCGCCCGCCGCCACAGCGCGATCGCCGCAACGGCCAGACCGACGGCGCGGGCGTCGAGTCGCCAGGCGCCGGCGTCGGTGAAGGTCGCCACGACGACGAGCGCCGCGAGCAGCGGCGCGGGCAACAGTTCGGCGAGACGGTCGACGACGGGCGGCAGCTCACGGCCGCCGAGCAGCAACGGTCCGGCCGACTTGAACAGGTAGGTGACGGCTGCGAGGGACAGCAATGCGAACCAGACGGTCATGACCCCTCCCCCGCCGATTCGATCGATCTCGCCGAGCGGGGCTCCCACGGGCGCACGATCGACACCGCAGCCGCTGCGGCGACGATCGGCACACCGGCGGGAACGAACGGGACGAGCAGAAAGGCGATGACCGCACCGAGGCCGGCGATCCGCCGTTGCTCGCCATCCGCGAGCCGGGGCCAGATCAAGCCGAGAAACGCCGCCGGAATGGTCGCATCGACACCGAACCGTTCGATCAGGTCGACGGCGTCACCGAACGCGACGGCACCGATGAACGTCGTGAGGTTCCAGACGACGAAGACGCCGAGCCCGGCGGCGAAGTACCCGTACCGCCGCAGCGCGGGGTCCTCCGAGACCGTGCCGATGGCGGCCGCCTCGTCGATCATGAGCTGCGACGCCAGCGCCCGCCACCAGCGAGGGCCCTCGAGCACCGGCGCCATCACCACGCCGTAGGCCAACGACCGCAGCGACAGCAACAGACCAGCGGTCACGGCGGCCACGGCCGCTCCCCCATCCGCGAGCACCGTGACGGCGGCGAACTGCGAGCCACCGGTGAACACGAGGGTGGAGAACCCCATCGCCTGGGCCACGGACATGCCGGCTTCGGAACACACGGCCCCGAACGCCACACCGAACGGCGCCACGGCGGCGACGACGGACATCGCGAGCCGCTTCAGACGGCGGCGGTCGGCGGCCGCCTCGATCGGCTCGGCGCCACGGCAGACGGCGTCGTCCGGTCCCCGATCCATCCCGGCGAACCTAGCGGTGCCACGATGCGTCGATGACGCCACGACGCATCGAGCCGGGACCGGGCCAGGAGTCCGTCTGGGACTATCCACGACCACCGATCGCCGTGGCGTTCGACGGCACCGTCCGGATCGAGTTCAACGGGCAGGTCGTCGCCGAGACCACCTCGGCGATCCGGGTGCTCGAGACGTCGCAGGCCCCTGCCTACTACCTGCCGCCGACGGACGTCGCGCTCGACCTGTTGGTGCCGATCGCCCGGCAGACGGGATGTGAATGGAAGGGACGTGCGTCATACGTCGACGTCGTCGTCGGTGATCGACGCGCCGCCGGAGCCGGCTGGCGCTACGACACGCCCACGGATCGCTTCGCCTCGATCGCCGGGTACTACGCGTTCTACGCACAGTCGATGGATCGCTGCCAGGTCGACGACCACGTCGTCGAGGCCAACGGCGGCGACTTCTACGGCGGATGGATCACCCCGAACGTGGTCGGCCCGTTCAAGGGTGCGCCGGGGACGGCGTTCTGGTGAGTCACCTCCGCTGAGCGTCATCGCCGAGGGCGCACCGACCTGCGACAATCGTGACCGTGGCAGCTCGTTCGCTCTATGACGTCCTCGGCGTGACGTCGAGCGCGGACGGCGACACGCTGCGCTCGGCGTTCCGGCAGCGGGCTCGGGTCCTCCACCCCGATCACGGCGGTGACGCGACGGACATGCAGGAGCTCCACGAGGCCTGGACCGTGCTGTCGGACCCGACCCGACGTGCGGCCTACGACCGCGAGCTGGAACGAACCGCACCGTCGAGTCGACCCGGATCGACGACGTCGACCACACCCCCACCGACCGACGCACCGACGGCGGCACGCCGGCCCGCCGGCTCGGCGGTGCGACGAACGAGTCGACGGCAGGCCTGGGTCGCGGGTGTCCAGGCCCAGATCATCCGGCTCAGCCGACTGGCCGGCCGGTCGGCGACCCAGACGATGTTGATCCGTGGGCCGAGGGCCGATCGGGCGGGCTACGAGGCGGTCGTCGCCGACATCGTGACGGCGTTGGCCTCCGACACCGAACCCCGACTGCGAGCAGCACGAGCCGCCGGCGCCGCACCACTCGACCTGGGCGTCGCCGCCACCCTCGTCGGCATCCGGCTGGAGGCCGAACGCATCCGGAGGGAGACCACGACCGCCGACGACGAGGTCCTCATGCGGGCCGAGCTCCTCGACCGGATGTGGGACGTGCTCGCCCACGAACTCCCCAGCGGGCTCACCGCTCAACTCGGCGGCAACCCGGACCTCGCCCGTCGCCTTCGACGGCGCTGAGCCCGTTCGGGAATTTCCCACGGTGACGACCCCGGTCCGTTCACGGCCGGGCGCCGATGGCCGATGGAACCACATGGGTCACACCGACGCGCGCCGAGATGAACTCGCCGCCACCGCACAGCTCCATCTGTGTCGCCACCACCGCGCTGCGCTCCTGGTCGATGCGCTCGACCTGCTCGCCGCTCCCCTCGGGCCGGCATCACCCGCCACGCTGGCAGATGTGTTGCGGTCCTTCCGATGGAAGACCGCCGATGCCGAGCTCAGTGTCGAGATCGAGCCCCCCGACGCGGAGAACTCGGATCTGCTCGTCTCCATCGATCCGGATCTCGTGACCGCCCTGCTCGCCTCGATCGCCGTCGCGTCGCATGGTGTCGTCGAGCTCGAGGTCGACGATGTCGCGGTGCGCATCCGCGTCACGGACGCACCCGGAACCGACGAGAATGCAGAGGCTGCGATCGGCCTGAGCCTCGCCCTCGTCGACCACGCGGGCCTGGCGGTCGAGGACGGCCGAATCGTGCTGCCGGCGGTCGCCGACCGCCGAGCCCAGCAGCGTCGAGCCGCACGAGTGCTCGTGGTCGAGGACAACGCGACCAATCAGATTCTCGCCACCAAGCAGCTCCAGCGCCTCGGCACCGAGCCCGTGATCGCACCGACGGGCCTGCGCGGCGTCGAACTCGCCCGGGGTGAAGCGTTCGACCTCATCCTGATGGACTGGAACCTCCCCGACATCGACGGCCTCGAGGCAACCCGCCGGATCCGCGCCGAGGGTGCATCGTCCGGCAGCCCGATCGTCGCCATGACCGCGAACGCCATGGCGGGCGACCGCGACACCTGTCTCGCCGCCGGGATGAACGACTTCCTCTCGAAGCCGGTGCGGATGGAGGCGATCGGTGACGTCGTCGCGACCTGGACGGCGCGAACACGACGAGTCGACCCGACGGTGCTCGGCCATCGGCTCGCGACCGACCTGGGTGGACGAGACGTCGCCCGAGCCGTGGCGGCGTCGTTTCTCGACGAACTCGAACCCCGGATCGATGCGATCCTCGGCTCCGACGGTGAGACTCGACGACGCGCCGCCCACACCCTGAAGTCGACGGCGTCACTGATGGCGCTCGACGACCTCTCGACGATGTGTGCCGACATCGAACTCGGCCGTGTCGAACCGGATGCGGTCGAGCTGCGAGCCGAGGCCGACGACGCCAGGTCACTGCTCCGTCTGATGATCGCCACCCTGGCGAACAGCTGACCTCGACGGCGAGACCGCCCGGGGTCCGGGGTTCGCTCAGCTGGCGAGCTCGGGTGCGACCAGACGCAGCCCGACCCCACGAACGCTGACGACCTTGCCGGTCCAGCCGAGGTCGCGCAGCTTGCTGCGGAGGTTCGACACGTGGGCGTCGATCGCGTGTGACACCCCGTCCCACCCGGTGCCCCAGATCGCCTCGGCCAAGGCCTCCCGGCTCGCGACCTCGCCGGAACGATGCACCAGATGCTCGAGGATGCGGAACTCGGTCTTGGTCAGCTCGACCACCGCATCGGCGAAGGCCACCGTGCGCAGCTCTTCGTCGAGCCGGAGATCCGTCGCGTTCACCGGTTCGATCAACCGCCGTGACCGTCGCATGACCGCGCCGATACGCGCGTCGAGTTCGATCGCGGAGAAGGGCTTCGTGATGTAGTCGTCAGCACCGGCGGCGAACCCCGCCGCCAGGTCCTGGTCGGCGCGGCGACCGGTCACCATGACGATGTAGCTGTCCGTCGTGGTCCGGAGCCGACGACAGACGTCGAGGCCGTCGATGTCCGGGAGCCCCAGATCGAGGATGACGAGGTCGGGGCGTTGCTGCGCGGCGAGGTCGAGACCGTCGGTTCCGTTCTCCGCCCCGAGGACCTCGAATCCGGCCTGCTCGAGCACGTGGGCTGCGGCGAGGAAGAACTCGGGTGAGTCCTCGATGATGAGCGCCTTCATGGTTCCGGGGGCCTTCATGTGGTCTCCACGAGTGCGGGATCGCTGACGAGGGGCATCTCGAACACGAACGTCGAGCCGGTTCCGACGATCGACCGAACCGAGAGCGCCCCACCCATGGCCTCCGACATCGACCGCGAGAGACAGAGACCGATGCCGGTGCCCTCGACCTCGCCTCGTTCCTGTCCGAGCCGATCGAAGGGCACGAAGAGCCGTTCGAGGTCCTGTTCGGCGATGCCGGGGCCGGTGTCGGTGACCGACACCGACGCCATGCCGCCGCTGACGCGGCAGCGCAGTTCGACCGTGCCCTCGAAGCGGTTGAACTTGACCGCGTTCGTGAGCAGGTTCACGAGCACCTGTCGGGCTCGAACGGGGTCGACCATGACCACGGGGTGCCCGTCACAGACCGGCGGGATCAGTTCGACGCCACGCTCACCTGCGAACGCACCGACCATCCGGAATGCATCCTCGACGACGTCGGTGAGGGGGACCGGTTCGATGTTCAGCGAGAGCTCGCCGGCCTCGACACGCGACACGTCGAGGACGTCGTCGATGAGCGTGAGAAGATGGCGACCGGCCCCGAGGACACGCTCGAGGGACTCGGCGGTCTCGTCGTCGATCTCACCGAGCGTGGCGAGCTCGGTGAAACCGAGCACGGCGTTGAGCGGGGTCCGCAGCTCGTGCGAGACCCTCGACAGGAATCGGGACTTGGCCCGGTTCGCTTCGTCGGCGGCCTCGCTCGCGAGACGCAACGCGTCGGCACGGCTCCGCCAGTTCGTCACATCCGCCGCGGACGCCACGATTCGGCTCGCACCGCCGATGTGGGCCGAGACGAGCGACCAGGACAAGGTCCGGGTCTGACCGGAGGGGTCCACCACGTCGTTGGCGTCGACGCGGAGCTTGTCGCCCTCGGGGGCGAGGCCGATCTCGGCCACGGCGGCTTCGAGCGGCCTCCCGTTCGCGGAGAGCTCACAGAGATACACGGCCGTGTTGGCGGCCGCGCTCCAGGTCTTCATCCGATCGTTCATCTGGACGATGCGGCCGTCGGGTTCGCAGACGACGATGCCGTCGTTGACGGCGTCGAACAGCAGATCACGCTCGAGCCGCTGCTCCTGCGATCGGTTGTACGCGTCGCAGGCCTGCAGCGAGATCGCGAACTGCTCCATCAGCGGCTGCAGCTGTGCGAGCGCTGCGTAGTCGAACGGCTGGCCGGTTTCGCCGCGTCGCACGGTGAGGACACCGATACCGGGAAGGGCGAACATCGCCCCCTCACCGTCGGAGACACCATGGGCCGCCTCGATCGGTTCCCAGCCCTGCTCCCCCGGGCAGACCGCGACGGGTTGCCCGAGGCCGAGGTTGTTCGGGAGATCGATGTCGACTGGTTCCATCGCCACCGTCGGCAGCGCCCACACCGGTTCGAGGCCCCGGTCGCCGCATCGCCAGACCACCGCATGCGAGAGGTTCTTACGCGACATCAGCGGCACGACGAAGCCGCCGCACGCCTCGTCGAAGTCGAGCGACCGCCCGATCGTCAGCGAGAGCTCGTACAGGACCGAGAGGGTCCCCAGCAGGCCGACGTCGGACGGACTCGACATCAGTGATCCACGATGGAGGGGCTCGCCGAGACGACCGTCGTCTTGTTGAAGAACTCGATGAAGCCGGTGCCATAGGAGGAGATCTCACCGAGCGAGAGCACACCGTCGACACGCCGGCGGTCGGAGCCGAGCGGACCGACCAGGCGCTCGAGCTCGAGATCGAACTGATCGTCGAGGAAGAGCGTTCGCGAGATGCAGTCGACGACGAAGGCGTCGATCGGACCGTCCTCGACACCGGCCACGGCGCTCTTCGATGCGGCCTCGGCCGCGGTGAGCAGCGAATCCACGGTGCCCCGCAGCAGGTGCAGGACCGAGTTCGGCGGAACATCACCGACGCACATCAGCGCGCCGTCGGCGCGCATCTCGATCGGGTCGCGCACGACATCCTCGACACCGTCACGGACGATGCCGAAGGGGTAACCCTTCGCGACGTCGAAGAAGCCGTCGATCGTGATCTCGACACCGGCGTCGGGTTCGACGAACTCGCGGTAGACCTCAGCCGCAGGGCGCCAGTTCAGCTCGTGGATCAGGTTGCCCTCGGTGCGGGTCGCGACCAGGGGGCCGGCGAAGCGCTCCCACCCGTGGGCCACTCCGAGGGAACTGGACGAAGGCGAGCACGCCACGACCGCCGCATCGATGGCCGAGCCGTTCTCGGTGAAGACCGCGGGTCGTCGTTCGAACGTGAGCGATCCAGCACCACCACCGACGACCGAGACATCGCTGCCGTTGGCAGCGAAGAGCCGTTGCAGGTAGCCGGCGACGCCGTCGCCGAGTCCGTCGACGAAGACCGTCGCCGAGACGGTGCCGGCGGGAAGCGGTGTCGATCCTTCGGCGAGCGGAACGAGCTGGGTCCCGAGCCCTCCGAGCCGGATGTGGCGAATCGTCACGCCGCTCGTCTCCCGACGTCCGTCGGCGATCACGGCGGGGAACACACCACCGATCGTCGGCGTCGAACCGAGCCCGGCGATGATGGCGGGAAGCCGGGCATGCTCCTCGTCGCAGACCATCACGATGACGCCGTCGCCATCAGGGATGGCCAGCGCATCGAGAGCGGCTGCCACGGACTCGGTGGTCGGATCTTGGAGGTGCATGGGTTGGTTCCTGTCGCCCGGTTGCATCGGATGTGTCGACCATCCTGATCGGATGAGCGCACCCCGATCTGTATGTCCTGTCGGGGATCTTGAGGGTCTCTTGAGGATTGGTCCTTGAGTTCTGACCGCCTGCTCGCCGATGCAACGGGGGTGACCGATCTTCGACTGCCGCCATCCGGCCACGACCCCGTTCCGGGTGGTGGCACCTCCGACGAACATCGTCGAGCCCAGATGGTCGACCGTCTGGAGCAGGTCGCCCGTCTCGACCCCACGACCGGGCTGACTCGGCGGCTCGGCGTGATCGAACGCATCGCCGCGCAGCTGCCGGGCCCGGGCCCTGCCCTCGCGCTGTTCCAGGTCCGACGCCTCCGAGCGCTCAACAGTGCGCTCGGCCACTCGGTCGTCGACGGCCTGTTGGGCACGCTCGGACGCCGCCTGGAGGGCAGCCAACACGTCGCGTGGGCTGGCGTCCTCGGCCCCGGCATGTTCTTCGTCGAGCTGGCGACTTCTCTCCGGGAAGTCCCGGAAGAACAGACCGAGATCCTCGTCCGTGAGCTCCGCAAGCCCATCGAGCTCGACCGATGGCTTCGTGTCCCCGACGTCGTCGCGTCGCTCGTGCTCCCCGGTCCGGGCCATCTCGACGCCGACCAGATCCTCCGGGACCTCGACACCGGCACCGCAGCGGCCTCCGAAGACGAGCGTGTGGTGCTCGTCGACGAGCGTCGGCGCTCGACCGGACTCCGTCGGAGCCGGGTGGAGTCCGACCTCGCCTCGGCGATCTCCGGCGGTGACCTTCGATTCCGCTATCAGCCCATCGTCCGCATGGTGGACGCTCGACCGGTCGCCGTGGAGGCGCTCGCCCGCTGGCGTCACCCGGCCCTCGGACCGATCGGGCCAGACGAATTCGTGGCCGTCGCCGAAGGAAGCGAATTGATCCATGCCCTCGGCGACCGGGCGCTGGCCGACTCCCTGGCTGCGCTGGCCTCATGGAACCGGAACGGCTGCGGGGTCGATCTGGTCCATGTGAACGTGTCGGCGGTGCAGCTCACCCAGCCGGGGCTCGTGGACCGGATCGCCGAACTCCTGACCACCCGCTCGGTGCCAGCCGGGTGCCTCGAGATCGAGGTGACCGAGTCGGCCGTGCTCGACACCTCGGGCATGTGGCGCCACACGTTGCGAGCGCTCCGGGCGCTCGGTGTCCGCATCGCCATCGACGACTTCGGTGCCGGCTTCTCCTCGCTGTTGTCGCTGCGAGACGTCCAGGCGGACACGGTCAAGCTCGACCGGTCCATGATCGAGGGCATCGCGACCAGCGACGGCGCACGCTCCCTCGTCCAGGCGACGATCGACCTGGCGCACCAGTTCGGCATGCACGTGGTCGCCGAGGGGGTCGAGACCGCCGAAGACCATCGGATCCTGACCGAGCTCGGCTGCGATTTCGGTCAGGGCTGGTTGTGGCACCGCGACCTCGAGGCCGACGAGATCGCCGAGCTCTGGCAGCAACGCTGATTCGTCTGGCAGGCTCGGCGCCATGGACATCGGCCTGAGCATCTTCCCCACCGACACCACGATCCAGCCGGTCGAGTTCGGTCGCGCCGCGGAGGATCTCGGCTACGAGTCGATCTGGTTCCCCGAGCACTCCCACATTCCGACGAGCCGGACGACGCCGTGGGGAGGTCGGGAAGGTGCCCCTCCCCTGCCGGAGTTCTACTGGCGGACCCATGACCAGTTCGTCGCCCTCGGCGCGATCGCCGCGGTGACGTCCGAGATCAAGCTCGCCACGGGCATCACGCTGGTGTCCCAGCGCGACCCGATCTGGACGGCCAAGGAGGTCGCCACGGTCGATCAGATCTCGGGCGGTCGCTTCGTGTTCGGGGTCGGCTACGGCTGGAACGTCGAGGAGATGGAGGATCATCGGGTGTCGTACGGCAATCGCCGCGCCCGTCTCCGGGAGAGCGTGCTGGCGATGAAGCAGTTGTGGACCGAGGACGAAGCCGAGTTCCACGGCGACCAGGTGAGTTTCGACAAGACGTGGGCCTGGCCCAAGCCGGCGCAGGCCGGAGGCCCGCCGGTGGTGCTCGGCGGCGGTGCCGGTCCCAAGACTGCCGCGCACATCGCCGAATTCTGCGACGGCTGGATGCCGATCGGCGCACGCCACGGCCTGAAGGGCATCGAGCACGTGCACGAAGCCCTCGATGCCGCGGGTCGCACGAGGGAGTCGCTCGAAGTCGGCGTGTTCGCCGCCAAGCCCGAGATCGACTTCCTCACCGAGATGGCCGAGCAAGGCGTGTCCCGCTCGGTGTTCGCGCTCCCCCAGGGCGACGCCGAGGAGGTGCTCGCCGCGATGGAGGCCTGGGCGCCGCTCATCGCCGAGATGGCGGACGCCTAGATCCGCGCCAGTGGATTGCTCCACTCGACGTCGTCGTCGAGTGGCTGCACCGGCCGAGGAAGCCGGGTGAAGGGCATCCGCTCGAGCACGGGCGACGTCCGACCCGGCGTGTCGACGAAGAGCATGTGTTCGGCCCGGACGAATTCGTCGTACGCCGGCGGGAACGAGCTCCGAACCTTGACGACGATCGTGCGGACCTCGGACAGATCGACGCCGAGCGCCTCGCTGTAGACAGGGTCGTTGCCCACGGCCGCGCGGCTCGTGACCACGACTCGCACACCGTCCACTTCGAGCAGCGCCATCGCGCCGGCGTACAGGCGCTTGCCGGCCACGATGCCGCGGCGCCCCACGAGGTGACCGTCGTGCAGTGCCAGCACCCGGGCCGAGGCATCGAAGGTCGTGTCGCCATCTCGGTCCCAGTCGTCGCCGACGAATCGGGCGGCGATCGTGGCCCCGACACCGGCGACGCTGGCGGAATCGACCAGTCGACGGTCGCGGAAGTTGACGATCAGCACACCCTGCGCTCCCGCGCCGTGCAAGGCCTCGAGCATCCAGAGCGTGTTGACGGGACCGCCCGCACCACAGTTGTCTCCGAGGTCGGAGAACACCATCGGAGGAAGACTCGGATCCTCGCCGGCGGCGACCGCGAGCTCGACCGCGTCATCCATCGAGGTCGGCTCACAGATGAATCGGTGCCGAAACGACCACGCGAGGTCGGCCAGTTCCCGAGCCAGCTCGCGGGCCGCGGTGTCGTCGTTCCGACCGGTGACGATGATCATCAGCCCGTTGTGTGAGGTGTCGGAGAAGGCGAAGCCCCCGAGAATCGACACGTTCGCGATCTCCGGCGTTCGGCGCTCCTGCCCGCGGTCGATCAACTCGGCGAACGGTCCTTCGTCGGTGAACAACGAGACGTTCGGCGCCACGATCGGCAGCCGGACGTGGACGAGCCTCGGCTGCATGCCCGCCCAGATCTCGTGGAGCAGCTCGGCCGCCTCTTCGCCACGCTCGAACTGGTCGAGATGCGGGTCGGTCCGGTAGGCGACAACGATGTCGATCGATTCGAGCAGCAGGTCGGAGACGTTCCCGTGTGGGTCCAACGTCGCGACGATGGGAACGTCCGGACCGACGGCGGCCCGAACAGCGGCGGCGAAGACACCGTCACCGTCTTCGATCTCGGTGGTGACCATCGCACCGTGGTTGCACAGGTACACGGCATCGAGCGGGCCGACAGCTTCGAGGCGTTCGACCGCCGTGGCGGCGGTCGCCTCGAAGAAGGAGTGGTCGGCCGGGCCCCCACCGCTCATCGTCACGAGGATCGGCACGGTCTCCCAATGGCCGAGTTCGGCCATCCGCCGATGGAACCCGGTGACCTCGCCCATCACCCTCGGATGCTCGGCCAGGGCGTCGGCTGTGACCTCATCACCCTCGAGGTAGAGCGCTTCGCGGAATCCCCGCTCCGACACCGGCCGGGCGAAGGCATTGCTCTCGAGAAACATCCCGAGCACGGCGACTCGACGATCCACCATCTTCTGACCTCCACGCCGGCTCTCGATCGCTGCATCTTCTCTCACCGTCGACGTCCGCCACGAATGCCATCGCACGAGGCGTCGAGGCACGGGCGAGGGTCACCGCAGACGCACGCGGACCCGAGGGTCGCTCGACGGCCCCGCCACGACGGCGCCGCGTTCCTCGAGCAGCGACGCCAGCTCCCGGTGCGCGGCCCGGTATCGATACCACGGGATCGACGGGTACAGGTGGTGGATCAGGTGGCGGTCCTGCTGGAGCAGTAGCCACGTCGACCCGGGGAACAGCGTGATACGGGTGTTGCGGAACCGATCGGTGTGTTCGTAGGGGAAGTGCGGCAGCCAGGCGAAGAAGATCGCCAGGTAGAGGAACGTGAGGCGGGCCGGCACGATCCACAGCATCACGACCGGCACGACCGCGCCGAACGGAACGGCGAGCAACACGGCGAGCAGACCGACGCGGATGGCGCGACGCTGCGCAGCGAGGAGGCTGTCGTCACCGCCCTCGGACGCTCGACGGCCCCCGATGCGCGCGAGGAGTGCGTTCGCGAGACGGATCCCGCCGGGCAGAGCGACGAGCAGCAGGATCACGTTGCTGATCAACCACTTGATCGGGAGCGCGGCGAGGGGCCCCTTCGCCGACACATCAGGGTCCTTCTCGGTGTTGGTGTGCGCATGGTGGCGCAGATGGCTCGCCCGGTGGCCGGCGAAGTCGAGGAGGATGAGCTGCGCCGCCACGGTGCCGCAGATCGTGTCCCACCGGGCGTACTGCGGGTCTCGACCGCTGATGGAGCGATGCACGGCGTCGTGCACAACGGTGTAGAGCGCACACGAAACGGCGGTGTTGATCACCATGCCGGCAGCGAGCGAGAGGGCGCCGCCGATCCACGCCACGACGACCGCGACCTCGATCGCGACGAGTACCACGAGGAGCACGACGGTCGGCCGGGCGAAGCCTCCGGAGAGTCGCTGCGAGACCTCGCGTTCGGCCTCGGTGAGTGTCTTCGAGCTCATTCGGCTGCCTCGGCCGCCGCACGGGTCGCAGGGTGGTCGAGCGGCGGTGCGTCGAGGCGACGGAGTCGATTGCGGAAGGGGCCGTAGCGCCAGATCATCTGGTCGCCGTCGAGCTGCCGCGTCACGGCCACGACCTTCTTCCCGAAGGGTCGCAGCTTGTGGACCCCGTCCTCGTACGTGGCGGCCACCCGGATCCGCTCCCCCTCGAAGCCGGCGATGTCGTCGACGCCGTTCTCGAGCGTTCCGTCGCAGAACATGTCGTGCACGAGACCACCCACGGTGATCGTGATGCGGTTGCCGGCCTGCTCGACCCGCTCGACGTGGCCCAGCATCCGACCCTCGACGACCTCCCAGACGCCGCGCAGGTCGGGCGCACCGGGCGCGAGTGGCTCGCGGCAGCCGTCGAGCGTGCGCGGCGGCCAGACGTGCAGCGACGCTCCGGGCTTGGTGCCGTCGAGCGGGATGTCTGCGGCGGCCGGCCCGGTGCCGTCGAGCTCGGGCCGCTCGTAGTCGGCGGGGTCGTGCGGTCGGGCCGCAGCGGCGAACTCGCCGGTGTCGGGCCGTGTCGCGAGCTGCTTGATGACGGTTGCCAGTCGTGCCATGAGCGTTCTCCTGAAGGTGGTGATCGTCGGTTCTCAGCCGATGCCGATGGGTGGGGTCATGACGCCTCGGCGCCCCAGACCTCGAGGTGCCCGTGCCGCTCGACGCGACGGAGCGTGCGGAGGTCGAGCAGCGGCTCCAGCCCGGCGCTCGAGAACACCTCGCGGACACGGATCTGGGTGTCGGGCCCAGCCAGGGCCACGTCGTCATGGAGACGCTGCATCAACCAGAAGCGGTAGGGCATGACGCCGGTGGTGAGCTGCTGACCGCGCCACTCGAAGGTGGCGGCGCCGTTGCCCACCAGACCCCGCCCTCCCATGAGCCCTCTGGCCGCCGGGTTCTCGAGACCGTTGGTGCCCGGCTCGATGTCGGGATGGTCAGCAAGCCACTCGTTCGCCACCTCGACATGCGCGGCGATCTCCGGCAGGTACTCCTCGCTCACATACCGGAGCAGGGCCAGCAGCGTCTCGGGAAGGTCAGCGTCGTCGATCAGCGAGCCGGCGGCATCGCCGTACTCGTGCAGGTAGGGCTCGGCCGTGGTCATCCGCTCGACCCATCGCCCGACCCTCGGCGCCCGCTGCTTGATGAGCATCGCCGGGGCCGGATCCCGGTAGAGGTGGGCCCACATGGCGGCGATCAGGCCGTAGTCGCCGATCGTCGGGTGATCCCCGAGCAGATACGGGTGGCGCTCGAGGTGGGCGGAGAACAGGTCGAGCCACTCCTCGAACGCCGCCTCGATCGCCGGCGCGCTCTCGGGGGTCACACCGAAGTTGACCGCTGCCTTGCGCATCCGGCCGCTGTTGTGGACAAAGGCGTCGTGATCGTGGACGGCGCCCGGCACCAGCAGGGCGAACTCGCTGCTCAGGAAGGCGAGGTTCTGTTCGTCGAAGTTCCAGCGGTAGTGCATCGCCGGGCGCAGCAGCCCCTCACCGCCGAACAGTTCGAACACGTGGGCGATCGCCAGCAGCATCGGCGACTCGGGGTACGACGAGTGGCGTCGCAGCGGGGCGCCGGGGCCTTTCTCGAAGTGGTCGATGATGTCGGCGCCGTCCTGGACGATCTCGCCGTCGGGGGTCTCGAGGCACGGGATGATCCAACGGCCGACGGTCGGCACGACGTGCTGGAGGTAGCGGTCGCTGCCGGGTGCAACCTCGACGAAGTCGATGCCCTGCGAGCGGAGGTACGACCGGGCCTTGCCCGTGTAGAGCGACACGGGCGCGCCGTAGAGGGTGTAGGTCATCGCGGGATCTCCTCGCTGACCCGTTCGACGACCGTGCGGTCGACCGGGCCGTGGAAGCCAAAGGCGCCGTCGAGCACGATGACGCGGGCGGGGTCGGGAATCGTCGTGAGCAGGTCGTCGGTGAGCCGCACGCGGTGGAGGCGCCGACCGTCGTCGAGCATCTCGTCGCTCACGCACCCGGATGGGTCGGGCGCGGCCCACGCGGGCGTGGCGACGGTGCCGTCGCCGAGATCGAGCACGTCGAGCGTGCGTCCGGCCCGGTAGAGCATCGAGTGGTGCTTGTTGATCACCATGTCGACCGCACCCGACGGGCGAGTCTCGATCGAGACCGGGCGGGCGATGAACGCGAACCGCCGCCCACCGAGTTCGACGACCTCCACCGGACCGTCCTGCTCCGCCCCAGGGGAGCGTGAGAAGAACGCCTGGTCGGCGACTGCGGCGCCGGCGAGTGCGTGGGCGAACCCGTCCGGCGCCTCGAAGGCGCGCAACTCCTCGGCGGCCACCTCGTCTTGACAGATGACGACCCGTCGGGTCGACGTCTCGATGAGCTCGAAGCGCAGACCGCGGCCGATCGTCCAGTTGTCGACCCACGCCGGGTCCCCGAGACGCGCGTCGGCGACGCCCTCGAACACGTCGGGCGCGTGGATCGAGGTCGGGCCACCGATCACTGCCTGTCTCCTTCGGACACGGGTGCCGGCCCCAACCACGACAGCAGCGCCTCGGTGTAGGCGTCGGGGATGTCCTCCTGGAGGAAGTGGCCGCCACCTTCGAGAATCACGTGCGGCTGCCCGGCGGCGCCCGGGATCCGGGCCACGATCGGCTTCCAGCCGTCGGGCGCGACGAGGTCGCGATCGCTGAAGATCGTGAGCACCGGTTGCTCCCAGCGATCCAGCACCTTCCAGGCCTCGTGGTTGGCCGGGTACATCGGATTGTCCGGACGGGTCGGCAGGAGTTGGGTGAAGGCGCGGCTGCCGATGGTGAGCGGTGGGTCGGGGTAGGGCGCCCGATAGCCCTCGATCACCGCCGGGGTCGGTTCGGAGACCATGACCATCGGCAGCAGGGTCCACGGCTCCCACCGAGGTGCGACCCGGGCCATCGCCTGGAACTCGGCGAAGGGGCCGCTTGCTTCGAGTTCGTCCGGGAGCGGCTCTGCGGGATCACGGTCGGGCAGGCCCGTGTTCGAGATCACCATGCGCCGGGTCAGCCCGGGGTTCTCGGCGGCGAGACGCATGCCGATGATGCCGCCCCAATCGTGCAGCACCATGTCGACCTCGGCGAGCGCCAACGCATCGACGAGCAGGGAACGCATCCACTCGACGTGCCGGTCGACCGTGTAGTCGTCGAGTTCGGAGGGCTTGTCCGACATGCCCATGCCGACCAGATCCGGGGCGACCACGCGATAGCCGGCATCGACCAGCGGCCCGATCTGGTGTCGCCAGATGTAGGACCACGAAGGGTTGCCGTGCAGCATCACCACGACCGGCGCGCCCGACGAGCCGCCGGGGCTGACGTCGACCAGGTGGATACGCAGCGTCTGTTCGTCCCCAGCGGGGATCTCGAGCCATCGATGGTCAGCCGGGTAGTCCGCGAGTCCATCGATCGCGTGGTCCGGGGTTCGCAGGATGTGCACGGTCGACTCGGACTCCCTCTCGGCCTTCGACGGGCGTCGGCCCGCAGACGCACGCTACGTTGTGGCACGGCTACTGGCAATTCATTCGACCAGAGACACCGAGGAGCCCGACGATGGACGTGACGAACGAGGTGATGCCCACGAGCCGTGAGCGCATCGAACAGATGATGGAACCGGGCCCGGAGGGTCCGATCTTCATGGTCAACCTGTTGAAGTTCCGGGACCACGCGACCTACGAGGACGGCCGCCCCACCGACCTCTCGGGTCGTGACGCTTATCGGATCTACGGAGCCGCCGTGAGCGAACTGATCACCGAGTACGGGGGCGAGATCACCTTCGTCGGCGACGTCACCTTCCTTGCGCTCGGCCAGGTCGAGGAGCTCTGGGACGAGATCGCCATCGCGAAGTACCCGAATCGGGCGGCGATCCTCGCGATGTCGTCGTCCCCCGAGTGGCAGGAGATCGGACTGCACCGAGCCGCCGGGCTCGCCGGCCAGCTCAACATCGAGACGGTGACCTCACCGTTCGCGGGCTGAGCGCCGTGAGCACGGAACCGACCCAGATCCGCCTCGTCGACTACCCGGAGGGACTGGCGGACGACACGACCTGGACGACCACCCACGACCCGACACCGGAACTCCTCGACGGCCAGATCGAGGTCGACGTGCGGATCGTCTCGGTCGATCCCGGCATGAAGGGCTGGATCTCCCCCTGGCGGAGCTACATCGATCCGATCCGCCCGGGTGAGGTCATGCGGGCGTTCGGCATCGGCCCGGTCACGAGATCCGCGAGCGATCGCCACGCCGTCGGCGATGTCGTGACGGGCTTCACCGGCGTGCAGACGACCGCCGTCGTGGATGCCCGCTCGATGCGGCCGGTGGATGCCGATCTCGCCCCGCTCGAGCTCCACATGAGCGTGCTCGGCATGACGGGATTCACGGGCTACTTCGGCATGCTCGATCTCGGCCGGCCCGAACCCGGCCAGACCGTCGTGGTGTCGGCGGCGTCGGGCGCGGTGGGCAACGTGGCGGCCCAGGTGGCCCGACACGAGGGCGCCCGGGTGGTCGGCATCGCCGGCGGCGCTGCGAAGTGTGCGTATCTCACCGACGAGCTCGGCCTCGACGCGGCGATCGACTACAAGACCGGATCGGTGGGCGACGCACTCGACGAGGCGTGCCCGGACGGCATCGACGTCTACTTCGACAACGTCGGCGGCGAGATCCTCGACGCCGCACTGATGCGGATCAACCGCAAGGCCCGCATCGTGATCTGCGGCGGCATCTCGCAGTACGGCGACATGACCTCGGCGGCCGGGCCGACCAACTACCTCCAGCTGATCTCGAAGAGCGCCACGATGGTCGGGTTCACGATGCTCGACTATCTCCACCGCATTCCCGAGGCGGTCGCCGACCTGGCCGAGCGGGTCGACGACGGGACACTCGTCCACCGCCAGCACGTCCTCGGCGGCATCGAGTCGTTCCCCGAGGCGTTCCGCATGCTGTTCAACGGCGACAACCACGGAAAGCTGCTGATCCGGGTCTGACGACCACATCGGGCTCATGCCAGTTGCACTGGCAGAAGATCGGCGCCGGTGGCTACGGTCGCCGAGGTGAACTTCGACGTCGACCGCACCGAGATCCGCACGACCCGAGTGATCGTCGACGAACCCGCGCCGCTGACGCCCGGCCAGGTCCGCCTCGGCGTGGAGCGGTTCGCGGTCACCAGCAACAACATCAGCTACGTCATCGCCGGCGACATGCTCGACTACTGGGGGTTCTTCCCGACCGACGCACCGTGGGGCCGCGTGCCCGTCATCGGGGTGGCGTCCGTGGTCGAGTCGGCCAACCCCGACATCGAAGTCGGCGGCCGCTACTTCGGCTTCCACCCGATGGCCGACGAGCACGTGGTGCTGGCCGAGCGCCGGGTTGGCGGCTTCCGGGATGTCGGCGCCCATCGCGCCGCCCACGCCGCGACCTACACCGACTTCGTCGACCTCGACGCCGAGGGTTCGTCGATCGACGTCGACCGGATCGACGAACACCTGCTGTTGTGGGGCATGTTCATGACCTCGTTCCTGATCGACGACCAACTCGCCGATCGGGGATTCGGTGGCGGCTCGACCGTCATCGTCACCAGCGCCTCGTCGAAGACGTCGATCTCGCTCGCGTCGTGCCTGGCCCAGCGGTCGGAGGTGGAGGCCATCGGCCTCACGTCCGCGCGCAACCGGGCCTTCGTCGAGGGCCTCGAACTGTACGACCGGGTGACCACCTACGACGAGGTCGGCGGACTCGATGCGTCGACACCCACCGGCGTCGTCGACATGGCCGGCAACGCCGAGGTGCGGGCGAGCATCCACCGCCACTTCGGCGACGAGCTGGCCTTCTCGCTCAATGTCGGCGCCACCCACTGGGATCAGCTCCGTGGCGACGACGCCACTCCCCTACCTGGGCCGACGCCGGAGTTCTTCTTCGCCCCCGGCCAGCGCGCCAAGCGCGTCGAGGACTGGGGTGCGGCAGAGCTCGACGCCCGGATCGACCTGGCCTACCGACGCCTCGTCGACCACAGCGCCGGCTGGCTCCGGATCGAGCATCGCCGGGGCGCCGACGGCATCGAGGCGACGTATCGTGAGCTGCTCGACGGCAACGCCGATCCGGCCTCGGGCTTCATCTGCCTGCCCGGTTCGTCGCCGGCCTGAACGCAGGGGGCACTGACGGGACGTCAGTCGAAGACCGAGAAGGCCAGCAACGCCTGCGCCCTGAGCAGGTCCGGATCGTCACCTGCCGCCATCCGCAGCAGCACGGCGTTGCACTGGATGTCGATCATCGCGGCGGCGACGTCGGTCGAGATCGACTCGGCGATCTCCCCCCGCTCCTTGGCGGCGTCGATGAGTGACGCGTAGGCACCCCGTGCCTGGCGCCGCAGCGACGCCACCCGATCCTCCACCTCAGGCGCCAGCCCCGCAGTGTGTTGAAGCCGCGCGAGCAGGCAACCGGCGGGCCCCTCCCGATCGGGCTCGGTGAACGACACGATCAGCGCGGCGAGCGAGTCCCGGATCGGCGCCTCGGGATCGACCATGGCGGCGTTCCGGACGAGCACCGTCTCCGCGTAGTGGTCGAGGGCGGCGACGACGAGCGGGTCTTCACCACCGAAGGCGCGATAGAGACCAGGCTTCGAGACCGCCGCCCGTCGGCAGATCTCGTTGAGCGAGACGGCCTCGGGGCCTTCGCTCCAGTAGGCGTCCATCGCCACCCGGACCACACGGTCGCGGGGAAACGTGGAGGGCCGACCCCGTTTCGGGCCTGCGGTTGCGCTCACGGATGGCTCCAGATGACCTCAGCGTACCGTGCGGTACGAAACGGGCTAGGTTCTGCATTCCGTACCTGTCGGTACGCAATTCGACCACTGGAGCGACCCGTGAAGAAGCTGAGCATCTACGACCGAGCGAACGCCGCCACGTTCCGAGCGATGTCGCCCGAGTGGTGGCGGGTGCGGCGCGCCCGCAAGCAGGCGATCTCGTTCGAGAACCCCGAGGTCGACATCCCGACCGAGTTCCGCACGCTGGCCGGGCGCAACATCCGCATCGCCGAGGCCGGGCCCGCCGACGGGCCGACAGTCGTGCTCCTCAGCCCGTTCCCGGAGAGCATCTTGAGCTTCGTCGGATCCTGGGAGGCGCTCACCCGATCGCTCCACGTCATCGCGATCGACCTGCCCGGCTTCGGCGCCTCCGAGGGCGACCGCAACGACATGACCCCATCCACTCAAGGATCGCTCCTCGGGGAGATTCTCGACGATCTCGACCTCACCGGCGTGCATCTCGTCGGACCCGACGTCGGTATGGCGGCTGCGCTCAGCTACGCACTCCTGCCCGACCACCGGCTGGCGAGCATGGTCGTGGGCCACAGCGTCGGTGCGCCGGGCCCCATGAAGCTCGCGATGCTCATCAACCTGATGTCACGACTGTCCATCTTGCGATGGAACACGGCGCTGCTCGGGGCCGGTCCCCTGATCGCGTTCACCTCGACGCTCGGAGCGATCCGCCACCGCTACAACGCGACCCAGGTCGACGACTTCAAGCGGGCCTACTCGGGCCGAGCGTTCGAGGTCATCCACTGGTTCGACGACCTCCGGACGAGCGGTCAGGAGCTCGCGGCACGAGTCCACGAGATCGAGGTTCCGACGATGGTGTTCTGGGGTGAGCTCGATGCACTGTTCGACGTGAGCAACGCCCATCACCTCCACGATGCCCTCCCGAAGAGCGGGCTCCAGATCCTTCCCGAAGCCGGCCACCTCAGCTGGTCCGACCAGCCCGAGATGTTCGCCGCGATGGTCCTCGATTGGGTCGACGAGGGGTACCTCGCCGCCTGAACCGCCGGGGTGGCCGCCAGCGAGCGGCTCGCGCTCACGCTCCAGTGTCGACCGACACGACCTCGCACGGCCGATCGATGTCGGCGAGCCAGGCCCAGAGCGACAGCCAGGGCGCGTCGCCAGTGGTCGTCGCATGCACGCGGCCGGGCGGGTTCCAGACAACAGTGCCGGCGTCGTGGCGCAGCCAGGGACCACCATCGAATCGCCAGCGCGTCGGGCCGGTGAGGTTGAGATAGAACTCGGGCGCCGCGTGACGGTGGTCGAGATAGTCCGTGGCGGGAGCGAGCAGGAAGAGCCCGATCGCGAGGTCGTCGCCCTCGGCCAGCACGGTGTGCATGTTGCCGGAGCGATAGCCGTCGCCGACCGGCGCCCCCGGCTCGTAGTAGCGGCCGTCGTCGACCCGCCAGTCGAGCGCCGGGCCCGCGCGGTCGATCGCCTCCCCGATCGCGCCGAGCAACGGGTCGACGTCGCCCCGGAGCGTTGTGAGTGTACCCGCGAGATGGTCGGCGTGCGCCGGTGCTGCCGGCGCTGCGGCACACCCTGGCGTCCGGCTGCGCGGCAAGGCCGTCAGGAACTCGGCGACACCGACGACGCCGTCGTGGCGGGCCCGGAGGAGGTCGGCCACGACGGCGAGCACCACTCGCTGCGGATCATCGGGCATGCCGCCGCAGCCTAGAACCGACGGATCGAGCCGTCAGCTCACTGGCGTGACCACTCGTCTTCGGCCAACGCGTCGTCGACCTCGGGGTCGAATCCGCCGGGCAGCTGGATCGTGACGTCGTGCAACGTGCCGGTGTACGCGAACGGCGCCTCATAGCGCTCCGAAACGGCCGAGCCGTGATCCATACCGACGCTCGCACCGGTCGAGTTGAACGACACCAGATACACGGGGAGGTCGACCCGCCCGCACGGCTCGCCATCGATCGCCAACTCGATCCAACCCTCGCGCCCGACCCGCTCGAGATGGACCTCGAGCACGCAGTCCCCGGCGGGAACCTCGACCGTGGACTCGAGCAGGGTGTGGGTACCGAACGCGTTGTGATCGACGACCAAGCGTCGGCCCTGGACGAACATCGTGAACCCACTCGTACCGTTGCCCGTGGCGATCATCACCCCTTCGTCGGTGTCGCTGCCACTGATGCGTGCGGTGATGTCGACCTGGGTGTCGGTCAGCGACGCAGCGGTGCGAGTGGGGATGGGCGTCATCGGTGGCCGGTAGACGTAGCGGCGGGTCGGGCGATGGATCTCGTGGTCGCCGATCCGGGGGATGAACAGCTCCAGTCGCCGCTCGTCAAGCGGAAGCACGTTGTGGGCCTCCGCCTCCACCCACCAGAGCTCGATCAGTTCGGCGAGGCGTTCGGGCTCGGACTCGGCGAGGTCGCGACACTCCGACAGATCCGCCGAGAGGTCGTAGAGCTCCCAGCGGTCGTCCTCGAACGCGACCCCGGGGACATGCCGGGTGACCGCCTTCCACCAGACACCGTCGATCTCGGTGACCAGGGCGCGGTGCCCACCGAACTCGAAGTACTGCCGGGTGTTCGCCGACCGAGCGTCGGCATCGTCGAGCACCGAGGCAAACGAGTGGCCGGTCACCGGCATCTGCTCGATGCCGCGGTACACCGCCGGCGGCGTGACCCCGAGGAGCTCGTAGATCGTCGGCACGATGTCGGAGACATACGCGAACTGGTCGCGTTGGGTGCCCGCACGCCCCTCCCCCAGTCCACGCGGCCAGTGCACGATCAACGGGACGTGCACACCCCCCTGATGCGTGAGGGTCTTGTACCAGCGGAAGGGTGCGTTGCCGCACTGGGCCCAACCCCACGGGTAGTTGGTGTGGCTGTTCGGTCGGCCGATGTCGTCGATGCGCTCGATCGCCTCGTCGGCCGACTGGTGCAGGCCGTTGAAGTGACGCATCTCGTGCATCGTCCCCGCGGCTCCACCCTCCTGCGACGCGCCGTTGTCGGACAACAGCACGAGGATCGTGTTGTCGAGTTCACCCATCGCCCGGAGGCCGTCGACGAAGCGCCCGATCTGATCGTCGGTGTGGTCGAGGAACGCGGCGAACGCCTCCTGCAGCCGGGCGGCGAACCGCTGTTGGTTCTCCGACAGGTCACCCCAGGCCTCGACCCCGGGATTCCGGGGTGCAAGCGTCGTGCCCCCGTCGATCACGCCGAGTTCGATCTGCCGGCGGAACCACCGCTCGCGGACCGAGTCCCAGCCGTCGTCGTAGCGGCCGCGGTACTTCGCCAGGTAGGCGTCGGGAGCTTGGTGTGGTGCGTGGGTCGCGCCGAACGGCAGGTAGGCGAAGAACGGTCGGTCTGGTCGGAGACCCTTGTTGTCGTTGATCATCAGCAACAGCTGGTCGACCAGATCCTCCGAAAGGTGGTATCCCTCGGCCGGTGTGGCCGGTGGATCGATGTGGGTGTTGTCGCGCACCAACTCGGGGTGGAACTGATCGGTCTCGCCCGGGAGGAAGCCGTAGAACCGCTCGAAGCCTCGGCCCAGTGGCCACTGGTCGAACGGGCCGGCTGCGGAGATGTGGGTGCCGGGCGCGAGGTGCCACTTGCCGGCACACAGGGTGGCGTACCCCTCCTCGCGCAGGACCTCGGCGATCGTGGCCGCGGCGTTCGACATGTGGCCGATGGCGTTGGGGAATCCGGTGACCCAGCCGGCCAGGCCGCGCATGCCGACCTCGTGCTGGGAGCGCCCGGTCAGGAGCGCGGCGCGGGTCGGCGAACACACCGGGGCCACGTGGAAGTTCGTGAACTGGACTCCCCCGGCGGCGAGCGCGTCGATGTTCGGGGTGTCGATGTCCGAGCCGTAGCAGCCGAACTGGGCGAACCCGGTGTCGTCGAGGAGGATGAACACCACGTTCGGTGCGCCGGCCTTCGGATGCCTCGGCTCGGCGAAGTGCGGTTCGGAGTCGGCCAACGTTCGGCCGATCGTGCCTCGGAAGCCGTCGGTGGGCGAAGCCATGGTCGTCTCCTCAGACCGTGATGGTGGTCAGGTCGTCGCCGATGATGATCTCACCGTCGAAGTGTTCGGCCGCTCGTGCGACCCACTCGGGGTACTGCTCGGGCGCCGGGGCGGGGACCATGTGGGTCATCGCCAGGCGCTTCGCCCCGACCCGCGCGGCCGTCTGGGCTGCGTCGACGACACTCGAGTGGTACTCGAGGATGTCCTGGGCCATCTCACCGGGGAGCAGCTCGACGACGTCGCGTCGGAGCACAGTCTGGACGTAGACGTCGGCGTTCGCCGCAAGCTGATCGACGCCGTCGCACGGCAGGGTGTCACCGACCAACGCCGCCACCGAACCGTCGTGCTCGAGCCGGAAGCCGATCGTCGGATGAACCGGCGCGTGCGCGGTCTCGGCCGTCGTCACCCGGACGTCGTTGATCGCGAACGAGGCGCCCGGGTCGAGTTCGGTGACCTCGAGCCGAGGCCCGTCGATCAGGGGTTCGTGGTGGTCGGTGCGATAGCCGATGTCGTCCTCGAGCATGAGGAGGGTCCGTTCGACGAGCCGGGCGGTACCGACCGGTCCCCAGATCCTGAGCGGTTTACGTTCACGGGTCCGCACCCAATGCGTGGTGATGACGTCGTTGAGCGCGCAGACGTGATCGCTGTGCATGTGGGTGATGATCACGCCGTCGAGGTCGTCGGGTCGGACCCCGATCGCCATCATCCGCATCACGACCCCGCGACCGGCATCGACGAGGATGTTGGTGGTGCTGGCCTTCACCAACGTCGAAGGCCCCGCACGGTCGGCGCTGGGCAGCGGGGACCCCGTTCCGGTGAGGATGACGTCCATGACGCTTGAACCTACCATTCTATTTTCATAGAGTGCGAAATAACATGACCGGGACGAACAGCAAGCACACGGCCAGACCGAAGAACACGAGCGCCGGCCCACAGGGCGGCGACGACGGCAATCGCAACTCCACTCAGAAACAGGCCCTCATCACGTGATCTCCAGGGTTCACAATCGTCGCGTCTACGAGTCGAGGCCAGCGAAGAAGCTCCACACTTCCTCGGCCATCTCGATGTCGCGGTTCTGGGGCGCACGGCGGGGTGGCAAGTCGTCGAACCGTCGGGAGATGCTCGGTTCGTTGTGCCCGCCGCCATCGACGGCGTAGAACACCACTGGCGCTCCGGACTCCCCTGCGGCGTAGCGGGTCACGGTGACGGTCGAGCCGTCATCAGGGTCGAGATCGTCGACCTCGGTGACCGTGACCTCGCCGGCGCCGTTGCGTTCGATCCACCGGGCAACGGTCTCCTCGCTCGAGAACACCATCGCGCCGTTGATCATCGTGCCGCCCTCGAAGGGCATGAGTGCGTCGCCGGACCCGTTCATGAACAACGCCGGTACGGCGGCCTGGGCCGACACGCATTCCGAGGCGGCGGAATCGGCGGCGGCGACCGCGGCGAATCCTGCGATGCGTTCCGGCACCTCTTCGGCGAGTCGGATCGACATGTGGCCGCCGTTCGACAGACCGGTCGAGAAGACGCGAGCCGTGTCGATGCCGTGGGTCGACGCGACCTCGTCGATCACCGCGGTGACGAATGCGACGTCGTCAGTCGCCGGGTTGGTTCTGGCGTCGCTGCGACAGTCGTTCCAGCCGCCGCCGGCCCCCTCGGGCACGGCGAGTGCAAGGCCCTCACGTTCGGCGATGTCGAGCCACACGGCGAACGGCGCAGCGCCGCCGTCGAGCCCGAGCAAGGCATCGGGGTCGAGGCCGTTCTCGTGAAGCAGCACGACCAACGGGGCGCCGTCGGGATCCTCGGGAAGGACCAGGTGGTAGCTGCGGCGCGCACCGGCCACGTCGATCCTCTGGTCGGTGAACAGCCCGGGACCGACCGGCGCCACGACCGAGCTCGTCGTCGACTCCGCCGGCTCACCAGCGGACTCGGAGCGAGCTTCGGCCGTCGTCGACGGCGCTGGTTCGCCAGCGCGGTCGTCGGGCTCGACCACGGCGCTCGTCGCTTGCTCCGCAGCCGAACCGGACGGGTCAGCCCCACCACCACAACCCACCATCACGAACGCCAACACGACGATCACCACGTGCCGCGCCCGAACGGGCGATGCCGGTGCGGTGAAGAGGTCCGGCAAGGAGTCGTTCGTGCTCACGACATCCACCCTAACAATGTGTTTTCACACTATGTGCAATTAGTTTGAAGGTGACTCGGCTTGAAGCGCCGAAACTATTTTCATAGCCTGCGAAACAACTCGGACCTCGGCCGCCCGGACGGACCGACAGAACCACCGCCAGCACCAACGGAGACCGCATGACCAAGCGCGTTGCGCTCATCGCCAACACCAGCGTCTACATCGGCCCGCCGCTCGCACGCGAGATGGCTCGCCGCGACCACGACCTCGTCATCGGCGACCCCGAGCCAGGTCTCGTCGACGAGCTCGAGGCGCTCGGGGCCGAGGTCGAGGTCGTGCGAGGCGTGTGGGACCTCGCCGAGCCCGAGATCGCCCGGCGGCTCACCAAGGCCAGCTTGCATCGCTTCGGCCGGATCGATGCGGCGACCGCGTTCACCGGCGAGATCATCGGCGGACGGTTCCTCGAGTCGACGACGGACGAGCTCCACCGCCTCCAGCGCGGCCTCGTCGACGCCCCGTACCAGTTCATGAAATCCGTGCTCCCCTCGATGATCGACCAGGGCAGTGGCCAGATCCTCATGATCACCAGCTCCACCGGCGCCAAGGTCGTTCCGAGCGCCCCCCTCTACTCGGCGCTGCGGGCGGGCGCGACCCACCTGGTCAAGAACGTGGCCCGGGAAGCAGCTCCGCACGGAGTGCAGGTGAACGCACTCGGCACCAACTTCATGGACTTCCCCGGCTTCATCGCCGCCAACCGGGCCGACACTCCCGAGGGGTTCGCCAAGACCGTCGCCCGCGTCCCGATGGGTCGCCTCGGCAGCATCGAGGAGTGTGCGACCCTCTGCTGCGCCTACCTCGACGGGACGTGTGGGTTCGTGACCGGGCAGTTCATCGCCCACGACGGAGGATGGTCCGCATGACACCTCAGGAGAATCCGGAGCGGGTTCGAGCGGAGACCCAGCTGCCGCCGAAGCCTCCGGCGAGTGCGGTCGTCAGCGAGGGCGTCTGGGTGCTGGCAGCGCAGGGCAATGCCTTCGCCGTGGAGACCGCGGAGGGCGTCGTCCTGGTCGACACGGGGCCGGGCGGCCGGAAGACCGAGCGCATGATCGCCGAGCTGCGGACCCTGACCGAGGCTCCCGTCGCGGCGATCTGTTATTCGCACGGCCACGTCGGATACAACGTCGGCGTCCCGCAGTGGATCGACCACAACGCCGAACGGGGCGAGCCGGCACCGCGCATCATCGCCCACCGCAACCTTCCGCTGCGCTACCAGCGCTATCGGGAGACCGAGGGCTACCAGGCGATCCTCAACGAGATGCAGTTCTGGGGATTCAGCGAGCGGTTCGACCCGATCAAGGTCGACCCGACCGAGACCTTCGACGATCACCTCGTGGTGAGCGAGTCGCCGAGGGTCGAGCTCATCTGGACTCCGTCGGAGACCGACGATGCCATCTCGTTGTGGCTCCCGGAGACCCGAACGCTGTTCACCGGACCGGCAGTGCCGGCCGACTTCATTCCGAACGTCGGCACGCCGCAGCGATCATTGCGCCTGACCGGTCGCTGGGCCGACACGCTCGATCGCCTGGCCGAGCTGCGACCCGAGATCCTCGTCATCGAGTTCGGCCCGTTCGTCACCGGTGACGACCTCATCCAGAAACGGCTCACCACCACGGCCCATGCGCTGCGGTGGCTTCGGCGGGAGGTCGTCGAGCGCCTCAACCGGGGCCTCGGCGAGCGAGACATCCTCGCCGATCTCGACTACCCCGACGAGATCTTCGACCACCCGTGGCTGACGTGGGCCTACGGCAGCCCGGAGTACATCGTGCGCGACCTCATCCGCGAGGAGAGCGGCTGGTGGGACCGCAACCCCACGACGCTGCACCCCTCCCCGCCCGACGCCGTCGCACGCGCCACGTTCGACGCCATCGCCGACCCCGATGTGGTCATCGCCCGGGCCGAAGCCCTCGCCGCCGACGGCGACCCGCAGCTCGCCATGCACGTCATCGATCTCGTCGCCCTCGGCCCCGACGACGAGCCGGCCGTGATCCGAGCACGCTCGCTCAAAGCCGACCTGTGCCGGGCCCGTTCCAAGCAGATCGCCCCCTATCCGAGCAAGGGGCTGTACAAGTCGAGTGGTATCCGACTCAAGCAGGGCATCACCTCGTGGGAAGGTCTCTTCGAATGACACAGCCCGAATCCCGGAAGCCGAACCTGCTGTTCTTCTACGCCGACCAACACCGAGCCGACGTCATGGGCTGTGCCGGCAACGACGTCGTGGCCACCCCGCATCTCGACCGCCTCGCCGCCGAAGGTGTGCGCTTCGAGCACGCATGGACGGAGAGCCCCGTCTGCCAACCGGCTCGAGCCTCCCTGCTGACCGGCCGCTACCCGAACGATCACGGAGTGCTCGGCAACTTCGCCGGCAACTGCCGGCCCGAGTGGGACACCTTTCCTCGCCGACTCCAGGACGCCGGCTACACCACGGCCTCGATCGGCAAGACCCACTTCGACGCGTGGCCCATGGGGGCTGACGCCGGCACGCCGCCACCGACCGAGGAGTGGATCGCGAGCTTCGGTTTCGACCACGTCGTCGAGGAGTTCGACAAGTACGTCCACCTGTTCGACGTCGACACGCCGTACATGCGCTTCCTGCGCGAGCACGATGCGCTCGAGCCGTACCAGCAGGTGATCCGGGACAACTTCCGGGGTGGCGACAAGCACTGGAACGGGGTGACGTCGCCGCTCCCCCAGGAGCTCGACCTCACGAGTTTCCTGGCCGACGAGGCGGCGGCCTGGATCGGCCGACAGCCCGCCGACCGTCCCTGGTTCTGCCAGCTCTCGTTCGTGCAGCCCCACGTTCCGTTGATCGGGGACCCCGTCTGGGCGGAGCACTACGCCACGGCCGAGATCGAGCGCACCAACCCCGCCGAACCGCAGCCGATCAACGAGGCCTGGGCGAGGCACCTGTCGTTTCTCCGCCGCCACTCCCGGAGTGATCTCCTGACAGACGGATTCGTGCTCGCCGGTGCCCGCCAGTACTACGCGATGGTGTCGCTGATCGATCAGCGCATCGGCGACCTCCTCGCCCGACTCGACCGCTCGGGCCAGCTCGACAACACCTGGATCGTCTACTCGGCCGATCACGGGGAGATGCTCGGCGACCACGGCGTGATGGCGAAGATGAACTTCTACCGCTCGTCGGTGCGAGTACCGCTGATCATCCGTCCGCCGGCCGGATACTCGGCGAGCCCCGGGCGGGTCGAGCCGTCTCCCGTCCAGGCGTTCGACGCGGCGGCGACCCTCCTCGATGTCGGCGGCGCCGAGCCACTCGCCGACGCACCCGCCCGATCGCTCGCCCCGCTGGTCGAGGGATCAGGAGCGACACCACGTGCGTACGCCGCCAGCATGATCAGGATGCGCCCGGGGACGCCGACGTGGCAGGCGGTGACCGACGGCCGGTGGCGGGCGACGATCAATGCCGATGACGGCGAGGCCAGTGAGCTGTTCGACCTCGACGACGACCCGGGCGAGGCGACGAACCTCGTCGCGGATACCGGCGCCTCAGCCACCCTCCGCGACCTCCGGCATGCACTCGGGCGTACCATCGGGATCGATGGCTGAATCCCACGAAGACGGACGCGTCGCCCGAGGTCAGCGAACACGCGAGGCCGTGATCGACGCCCTGCTCGCGCTCTACGCCGAGGGCAACCTCACCCCCACGATCGAGGACGTCGCCGACCGCATCGGCCGCACCGCGCGGTCGGTGTATCACCACTTCCGCGACAAGGAAGCGATCGCCGTCGCCATCGCCGATCGCCAGTTGCGGCTACACGGCGAGCTGTTCACCGCTCGGCCGATCGACGGGACTCGCACCGAGCGGATCGCCGGGATCGCCGCGCATCGAGCGGAGCTCTTCGAGACCGTGGCGCCGGCTCGACGATCGGCGCTGGTCCGGATGCACCTCTCCCCCGAACTCCAGCGCCAGCAGACCAGCCTGGCGGCCCACCTCCGCGGGCAACTGGCGCAGACGTTCGTGGCCGAGCTCGAGGCCCGAGCTGCCGACGACGCCGAGCTGACCCTCGACCTGCTCGACCTCCACGCCAGCTGGGAGACCTGGGAACGACTGCGTTCGTGGCAACGACTCTCCGTCGATCGGAGCCGTGCGATCGTCGAGATGCTGCTGACCGCCGCCCTGAGCGACCACTGAGGCCGGACACCGGCGAGTCGGTTGACCCGAATCATCTAGTTTCATAGTCTGTGAAAATTCGTTGACCCGGCTGGCGGGTTGCCCGACACGGAGCCCACGTTGGCCGACCCAGACACCTCAGCGGCCGACCTGACCGGCGCACTCCTCGATGCCGAGGCGGACCGCCTCGCCGCCGAGCGTTCCGCCCGCGCCGTCGAGGTCCGGGCCGACGAGGACCTGCCGGGCGTCGGGGACGACGATCTGACCCTCCGGGAGGGCATGGCGATCGGTGGCGGGTCGACGATCACCATGCTCGCGCTGCTCAACGGGCTCGACGAGCTCGATCGGGAGGCGGCCACGCTGCTCGCGCCCGACATCCAAGCATCACTGGGCGTCAGCGATCTCGTGATCGCCCTCATCACCGTCGGCGGTATGGCGCTCATCGCCGTGGGCGGCCTGATCCTCGCTCGGCTCGCCGATCGCCATTCCCGCCCGAAGATCGCAGGAGCAGCGACCATCTTCTGGTCGACGACGGTGATCCTCACCGGGTTCGTCACGAACGCCTTCACCTACTTCATCGCTCGGGCGGCGACGGCGCTCGGGCGATCCAACACCCAGACGGTGCAGGGACCGATCCTCGCTGACGCCTACCCCATCGCCGCCCGAGCCCGGATCTACGCCGTCAACAACCTGGTCGGGCGGGTCGGCGGCCTCATCATCCCGCTCGCCGTCGGCGGCGCCGTGGCGACCATCGGCGGCGACGACGCCTGGCGGTGGGCGTTCTGGATCGGAGGTGTGCCCACACTCCTCATGGGCGCCGCGTTGTTCTTCCTGCCGGACCCTCCCCGGGGACAGTTCGAGCAGCAGTCGACGACCGGCACCGTCATCGTCGACGACGATCCGCCGCCGATCTCGATGGGGGCGACCTGGCAGCGACTCTCGGCGATCCGCACCTACCGGACGGCGCTCGCCGCCTTCGCCGCGCTCGGGTTCATGGTCACGAGTGTCCCGGTTTTCACGAATCTCTACCTCGAGGAGCGTTTCGAGCTCGATGCGTTCGAACGGGCCGTCGTCACCTCGGTGCCCGGGTTCCTGGCGCTGGCGGTGATCCCGCTCGTGGCCAAGCGCTTCGACCAGCGCTACACGCAGAGCCCGCCGAAGGCGCTGGTGCTGATGGGCGCACTCTTCCTCCCCGTGGTGGTGCTGTCGCCGCTCCAGATGTCGATGCCGAGCCCGCTGCTGTTCGCCGTCGTCGGCGGGGTCAGCGTCGTGTTGAGCTCCGCGAAGTTCGCCATGATCGCACCCGTCCTCGCCTCGGTGACGCCCTACCGGCTGCGCTCCCAGGGCACGGCGATCGTGATCGGCATCGTGTTCGGCGTCGGTGGCGTCGGCGGCGCCGTGCTCGGCGGACTGCTGTCGGATGCCCTCGGTCCGCGTTGGGCCGTGATCCTCATCGCCGCGCCCGCCAACCTGATCGGCGGCCTCCTCCTCATCAACGGCGCCAGGTTCATCCGTGAGGACCTCTCCCTCATCGCCGCCGAGATCGAGGAGGAACAGGCCGAGCACCATCGGAGGACGGCCGACCCCGACAACGTGCCGGCGTTGCAGCTCAGCAACATCGACGTGTCCTACGGCCGTGTCCAGGTCTTGTTCGATGTCGGGTTCGAGGTGGCGAAGGGCGAGACACTCGCCCTGCTCGGCACCAACGGCGCCGGTAAGTCGACGGTGCTGCGGGCGGTGTCGGGGCTCGCCATCCCGACCCGCGGCGCGATCCGACTCGATGGCCGCAACATCACCCTGACCGCCGCCGAGACGAGGGTCCGGCTGGGCATTCACCAACTGCCGGGCGGCAAGGCGTTGTTCGCCCCGATGACCGTCGCCGACAACCTCGAGATGGCCACGGTGATCTACCGGGATCGGACCGACGCCGCCCGCCGGATCGAACGGTCGCTCGAGCTGTTCCCACAGCTCCGAGATCGGCTCGACGCCACCGCAGCCGATCTGTCCGGGGGGCAGCAGCAGATGCTCGGCCTCGCGATGGCCCTCGTCCACGATCCCGAGGTCCTGATCATCGACGAGCTCTCGCTCGGGCTCGCCCCCGGGGTCGTGCAGCAGCTCCTCGGGATCATCGACGAACTCAAAGCCCGTGGTCAGACGATGCTGATCGTCGAGCAGTCGTTGCAGGTCGCCGCCAGCATCGCCGACCGGGCGATCTTCATGGAGAAGGGCCAGGTGAAGTTCAGCGGTCCGACCGCCGAACTCCTCGAACGCGACGACCTCGCACGCGCGGTCTTCTTCGGTGGCGAACGCTGATGTTCGAGGCGCCTCGCCAGATCCTGTTCATCGGGCTCATCGAGGGACTGTCCTACGGACTGCTCGCGCTCGGCGTGATCCTCGTCTACCGCACGAGTCGGGTCATCAACTTCGCGGTCGGCAGCATCGGCACCCTCGCGGCGTCGATGGTGCCGCTCCTCGTCATCAACGAGGAGTGGAACTACTGGTTCGCCTTCGCCGCTGCGCTGCTCACCGGCGCGGCGTTCGCCGCGGCCGTCGAACTCACGGTGATCACGCGACTGTTCACCGCGCCCCGAGTGATCCTGGTCGTCGCGACCATCGGCATCGCCCAATTGGCCGAGTTGTTCCGCGTCGCCCTCCCCGACGTCGAGTTCCAGCTCGGCGCCGCGTACCCCCTTCCCGTCGACCGGACCTGGACGGTCGCGGGCCTCGAGATCACGAGTGCCGAGCTGATCGTGCTGGTCATGGTCCCCACGATCGCGGTCGCCCTGACCGTGTTCCTCGAGCGGTCACGTGCCGGCAAGACCGTCCGTGCATCGGCCAGCAACGCCGACAAGGCTCGGCTGTCGGGGATCAATCCGAAGCTCGTGTCGACGTTCGTCTGGACGCTCGCCGGCGTCCTCGCCGCCCTCACCACCGTCATGCTCGCCGGCACCAAGGGTCAGCTGGTCGGGCTCGACACGATCGGCCCCGCGACGCTGACGCGAGTTCTCGCCGCCGCGCTGATCGGATCGATGACCTCGTTCCGGCGGGCCCTCGCCGGTGGTGTCGCGATCGGCATCGTCGAGGCCCTCATCCGCTTCAACCTGCCGGGGCACGGGGGCCTCGTCGAGCTGGCCCTCGTCGCGACCATCGCAGCCGCGATGTGGATGGCGACCCGAGCCATCCGCAGCGACGATCGCGAGTCGTTCTCGTTCGCGCCCCGCGTCCGGCCCGTGCCGGCCGAGCTGCGCGATCGGTGGTGGATCCGACACCTCTCGACCGTCACCGCACTGGGCGGGCTCGCACTCGCCGCCGCGGTGCCGCTGGTGATCACCCAGCCGTCTCGGCAGTTCCTCTGGACCGAGATGCTACTGCTCGGCCTGATCGCGCTGTCGCTCGTCGTTCTGACGGGCTGGACCGGGCAGCTCTCACTGGGCCAAGCAGCGTTCGCCGGCGTCGGCGCCCTCCTGACGGCGGCCCTCGTGCGGGGCCAGTCGCTCGGGATCGGGATCGGGTCCGTGTCGTTCGATCTGCAGCTGCCGGCCCTGCCGTTCGGTGTCGCCGTCGCGTGCTCGACGGCGGCGTGCGCCGCGCTGGCCGTTGCGCTCGGGCTCGGTGCGCTCCGGGTGCGGGGGCTCCTGCTCGCCGTCGTCACACTCGCCTTCGCACTCGCGGCACAGCAGTACCTGTGGCGGACGGAGTTCTTCTCGGGCGGCGACGCCACCAGCGTGATCCTCGAGCGGCCGACGCTCGGGCCCGTCGATCTCGCGACGCAGCGGACGTACTACTGGGTCTCGCTCGCGCTGCTCGCGTTGACCGTGCTCGTCATCACACGCCTGCGGCGTTCCGGCATCGGGCGCATCATCATCGCAGTGCGGGACAACGCCGACGCTGCCGCCGCCGCCACCGTGACCCCGACGAGGGCGAAACTCATCGGCTTCGGCCTGGCCGGCGGCATCGCCGGCCTGGGCGGGGCGGCGCTGGGCGGACTGCTCGTCACGATCGAGTTCGCCTCGGTCTTCACGGTGGGCGCCTCGTTCCGCGTCGTCGCCGTCGCCGTGATCGGCGGCGTGGGCTCGGTCGCCGGACCACTCCTCGGGGCGCTGTGGGTGGTGGGGCTGCCCGCGCTCGCCCCGGACAACCGGGTCATCCCGCTGCTGACATCGAGCCTCGGTCTCCTCGTCCTCCTCATGTACTTCCCCGGTGGCCTCGCGCAGATCGGCCTCCGTGGCCGCGACGCACTGTTGGACACCATCGCCCGCCGCCACGGCGACGGCGAGCCGGCACCCCGATCACCTCGGAACCGTGCCGTTGTCGGCCGTCCTCCACGCGAGGATCCCGACGGCGCCGTGGCGATCCAGACGAGCGGCCTCGAGGTCCGCTTCGGGTCATCGGTCGCGGTCGCCGGGGTCGACGTGGCCGTGATGCCCGGCGAGACCGTCGGCCTGATCGGCACCAACGGTGCCGGCAAGACGACGCTGCTCAACGCCATCGGCGGGTTCGTGTCCGCCGATGGCCACGTGGAGGTGTTCGGGCGCACCGTCTCGGACCTGCCACCCGCGGCCCGAGCACGGCTGGGTCTCGGGCGCACGTTCCAGGCGGCGACGCTCTTCCCCGATCTGACGGTACGCGAAACCGTCGAGGTCGCGGCCGAAGCCCGGCATCGCACGGGCCTCGCCGCCACGGCGTTGTTCCTGCCCGCCGGGTTCGCAACGGGGCGAGCCCAGCGGGCGATCGCCGACGATGTCATCGACCACCTCGGACTCGGTCGCTACGCCGACCACTTCATCTCCGATCTCTCCACCGGGACACGCCGGATCGTCGAACTCGCCGGACTGATCGCTGCACGACAACCCGTGCTGTGCCTCGACGAGCCGACGGCGGGTGTGGCGCAGCGGGAGGCCGAAGCGTTCGGCCCGCTGATCGAACGCATCAAGACCGACCTCGACGCCACGGTGCTCGTGATCGAGCACGACATGCCCCTGATCATGGGTCTCTCCGATCGCATCTACTGCATGGAGGCCGGTCGGGTGATCGCCGAGGGCGATCCGAGGTCGATCCGCAACGATCCGCGCGTGATCGCGAGCTACCTCGGCACCGACGACCGGGCCATCGATCGCAGCCGCCCCGGCGGAAGAAAGGCCACGACATGACGACGACCCACTCCTCGTTCCCCGACGACGCCCGGGCGCGCCGACCGCTCCTCGCCCTCGTCACCGCGCTCGGCCTCCTCGCCGCAGCGTGCACGTCCTCGAGCGATTCGCCGACAGCGGAGAGCGATCCGACGCCGACCGCCGGTGATGCAGCCTCGGCCGATGACCGCGGCGACACCGACGACGAGGACGAGTCCGAACCAAGCGGCGTTCGAGGCGTCACCGACGACACGATCACGATCGGGTTCGTGTACCTCGACCTCGACGACGTGCGTGAGCGCGGCATCGTGAGCCTCAACTTCGGCCCGCAGGACGAGCACATGCAGCTCATGGTCGACCGCGTCAACGCCGCCGGCGGCATCAACGGTCGCCAGCTCGTCGTCGAGTCCCGAGCGTTCAGTCCCGTCGGCGCCACCGAGGCACGTTCGGCATGCCTCGAGCTGACCGAGGACATCGAGGTCTTCGCCGTGCTCGGCGCGATCCGGGGCGACGAGGTCTTCTGCTACACCCAGCAGCACGAAACCGTTGCGATCGCCAACGCCGATCTGACGACGGATCGTGTCGAGCGCAGTGACGCCCCGTACGCATCGCTCAACGCCTCGCGAGAGCGCACCATCCAGGAGTTCATCAGCGTCACGGTCGAGCAGGGACGCTTCGACGGCAGCACGGTGGCCGTGCTCTCGACCGATGCCGTCGAGGTCGCATCGGACATCGCCATTCCCTCACTCGAGGCCGAGGGCGTCGACGTGGCCTTCGAGGCGCTCGTCCGGGGGGACGGTTCGCTCGGTGGCGCCGCCGGCGAACTCGCGGTCGGTATCGACTCGATGAAGGCGGCCGGTGTCGACACCGTGGTCGTCGTGGGCGATGCGGTGATCGCGATCAACCTCTTCATCGGTGCCGAGTTCTTCCCGACGCTGTTCTTCACCGACCAGGGCTCGGCCAGCCTGACCGCGAGCCGATCCGACTTCTCCGTCTTCCCCGAGGTCTACACCTTCGGCGGACCACCGGCCGTGGAGAGCTTCACCGACCCGAGGTTCCAGGACGAGTGCGTCGCACCGTGGAACGAGGCCAACCCCGACGACCCCGTCGTCGCACCCACCCTCGTTCCCGAGGGTGAACCGAGTCACACGACGGGCCTGCTGATCGCGTGCCGTGGCCTCGAACTCTTCACGGCGATCGCGGAGGCCGCGGGGCCGGAGCTGAACAACGCCACCTTCGCCGCCGCCCTCGATGGCCTCGGCGACGTGGACTTCCCGGGCACGGGTGCGGCGTCGGTCGGAGATGGCAAGTTCGATGCACAAGATGGCCTCTCGCTCAAGCGCTACAACACCGACGCCGGCGAGAACGATCCGCTGTTCGAGGTCATCGACTCCTGAACGGCGACGCCACCCAGCAGACGCACAACATGAGCTGCAGTCACCCTCAGAGAGTCAGACGCGTCCGTGCGCGCACCTGACCAACTCTGGTGACGGCGATGGCCACGCTCCGCCGACATCACCGTTCCGTGGACGCGCTTGAGGCGAGGTGAGTCGTGCTCAGTGGCCGGCGAGCACGGTGCACTGCGGCCGAGCGGCGCTGGCAGTCACCGACGACTCACGGCCAGGTACCGCTCGTCGGAGATCTCGGCGCCCCAGTAGACCGCGTCCGGCAGATGGCGGATCTCGACGTCGGTTCGGACCGACCGGAGGATCTCCTCGACGCGCTCCGATCGCAGACCGCCTCCGGTGTGCCAGCGGCCCTCGATCAGCACGAGTCGCCCGTCGGAGGCCAGGAGATCGGTCCATCGACGAACCACCGCACACGGGTCCTCGAATGCCCACAGGACGTGACGGCAGAGCACGACGTCGAACGTCCCGCCGTCGAGCGGCGGTTCCGCCGCATCACCGAGATGGAAGCGGGCCTCCGGCACCTTCGCCGACGCCCGTTCGACCATCGCCGGGGCGAAGTCGACGCCATCGAGGTCGAAGCCCTCGTCAGCGAGCAGCTTCGAGAGGGTTCCGGTGCCGCAGCCGAGGTCGGCGATGCGGGCGGGAGCCGGTGGGAGCACCCCGAGCAGGAGCGTCCGCCACGCCTGCCTGATCGCTGGATCGGCCAGACCGTGGTCCGGTTCGTCGTCGAACGTGGCCGCCTCGGCGTCCCAGATCTCGGGTGTCGTCACCGGGGAACCGAGCGTCAGTGCCCGGCGAGCACGGCCATCTGGCCGAACAATGCCAGCACGTTGGCCGCCTCGTGGTCGGGGTCGATCTCGCGGTAGGCGGCGTCGACGTTGATGGCGATGCGCTCCGAGTCCGTCCACTCGGCGAAGTCCCCGAGTTCGATGTCGGCCGCCGCCTCGGCCGAACTCATGCCGGCGGCGTGGCGCTGGCGCGACTCGTCCATCACGAACGCCAGGTAGTCGGCGACCCGCTGGACTCCGGCAGCGTCGGTGAGTGGACCATGGCCGGGCACGATCGTCGAGCAGCCCATGTCGATGATGCGTTGGCACGCATCGATCCAGTTCTGGAACGGCCCGTCCCAAACGATCGGCGTGCCGTTGATGAACAGGATGTCGCCGGTGAACACGACGCCCTCGTCGGGCAGGTGGACGAGCACGTCGCCGGCGGTGTGGGCCGGGCCGACCTCGATCAGCTCGATGCGTCGCTCCCCCACCGTCAGCGACAGATCACCGGAGAAGGTCCGGTCGGGAGCGGGCAGCTCGATCCCGTCGAAGGTGAACGAGCCGAACGACGCCTGCAGGTAGTCGTTGGTCGAGGGCCCGAGATCGAGCTGGAGCATGGCGTGGAGCGCCTGCGGCGGGAGCGACTCCATCTCGGCGGCCGACGCCGCCGACGCGATCACCTCGGCACCGGTCACGAGCTGGTTGCCATAGCAGTGGTCGCCGTTGGCGTGGGTGTTCACCACCGTGCCGATCGGCTTGGTGTCGGTGACCCTCGCCATGCTGTCGAGCATCCGCTGCGTGAGCTCGAGATCGAACAGCGTGTCGACGAGCAGGCTGCCGTCACCGCCCGTGATCAGTCCGGCGTTCGACCATCCCCAGCCACCGTCGGGTTGGAGATAGGCGAAGAGACCGTCACCGATCTCGTGGAGGCCGAGGCGGTACGGAAGGTCGGTGTTCGATGCCACCTCGTCGAACCTAGTTCGTCGCGATCGCTGGGAACATCGGAGCAACCACCGTCGGCATGGGCGGAGGTGGGACACTGGTACCGATGCCGGACCCCACCGCTCCGCCTCCCGGCGCGCCCCGGGACTTCGTCGCCTGGAACGGCGAGCGATACCCCTGGCCCCCGCCGGAGGGATGGTTCCTCGCGACCGACGGCTGCTGGTGGCCGCCGCGCCCAGGCGACGAGCCCGCGCCCGAGCGGCCACGTGTCCCACCGGTCTCCCCCTCCGGACGAGCCGAGCCGACGCTCTCGGCGCCGGCCGCGTCCGACCACGACGAGCGACCGCTTCCCCAGCTCGCCCCCGATCCGCGGCGCTGGCGGAAACGGCTCCCGCTCATCGGGATCGCGCTGTTCCTCGTTGCCGTCGGGACCTACGTCGCGCTCGCCGCCACCGGCCGACTCGATGGCGCACCCGAGCCGATCACGGCGACCTCGCTCCCCGCCCGAGCGATCGATGCCCCACCCGTGTTCCGTGAGGTCGCCCCGCTCACCGAGCGGACGGTGTCGACCGCGGCCGGCACCTCGCTCGATCCCCATGCGCCTGGCGACCTGATCGAGCTGGGCGACGAGACGCCGGCGTCGACGGCGTTCCAGGCCTCCGTCGCCGGAGTGGTCTCGGTCGAACCGAGCGCGTTCGACGCCATCGCTTCAGACGAACGCTGCATCGCCGTGGTGCTCGAGATCCGATCCGAACTCGGACCACCCGACACCGCCATTCTCCGGTTCCCGCGGGTCGAGGTCGTGCTCGGCGGCGAGGCCCGTCCGGCGACGGCGACGTGCGGCGACCCCGATGCGGTCGCAGCGGATCTGGACGCCGTCTGGGCGATCGACGCGGCCCCGTCGGCCGAGTGGCAGCGGCTGGTCGATTTCGCGGTCGTTCCGAGAAGCGGCGGCGCGCCTGCGATCGCCCTCGACGGCGAGCTCGTGGCGGCTGCGCCGCTCGTCGTCTCGCTCGAGGACGACGGCGCTCTTCCCGGCGTCGCTGACCGGGAGATCACGATCCTGTCCGCCGAGCCGGATGGCATCGATTGTGTCACGGTGCGCGGCGAGGTCACCGTGCCCTTCGCCGGTCAGGGTGTGGTCGACGCCGAGGTCGCCGACGTCGTCGGCGTCGACACCGTCGCCGGGCTGGCCGGGGTCTCCACGTGCGGCACAGGTCCGGAGGAACGAGGCGACCTCCTCCGACTTCCCGGCGGCGCCACGGCGCCGTGGCGGCTGTCCTTCGAGGTCGAGGACGGTCTCGACTTCACCGCACTGCTCGACGGAGTTCCGGTCGACTGAATCCTCAGCCGGCGCGGTCGAGCATCGGGATCCATGCGGCGAGCGCCCGGCCGATGTCGTCGGGGCTGTCCTCGGGAGCGAAGTGACGGCCGGTCACCCGTACCTCGGTCTGGTTCGGGAACGTCCGGGCGAGCTGCAGCAGCTCACCGTGCAAGGTGTCGCCGTCCGACACGTCGATCAACAGCTTCGGCACGGGTGAACTCCGTAACCAGGCGGAGTAGTCGGCGACGATCTGGTGGACGTCGGCCGGCTCACCGTCGAAGGGGATCTCACGCGGCCAGGTGAGCGTGGGGCGTCGCCCTTCGCCCGGTTCCCGGAACGGGCGGCGGTATTCGGCGTGCTCGGCGTCGGTGAGCTCGCGGATCACACCGCCGGGCAGACCCCGCTCGATGAAGACGTTCTCCTCGAGGGCCATCATCTCTCCCTCGGGGGATCGCAGACGCTCGAAGAACGCGCGTCCCTCGGCGTTCAGTTGCGACCACGATCGTGGGGCGACGTTGGCCTCCAGGTACGCGATACCCGCGATGGCATCGGGATGGCGGCGGGCCCAGTCGAAGCCGAGGCCCGAGCCCCAGTCGTGGAGTACCAGGACAACCTGTTCGCTGACACCGAGCTCGGCGAGAAGTGCGTCGAGATACCGGCGGTTCTCGACGAATCGATACGAGCCCGGTCCGGCGTTCGGCAGCTTGTCGGAGTCGCCGAAACCGATCAGGTCGGGCGCCACACAGCGCCCGAGTTCGGCGACGTGAGGGATGACGTTGCGCCAGAGATACGACGACGTCGGGTTGCCGTGGAGGAAGACGATCGGCGGACCGCTCCCCTGGTCCACGGTCGCCATCGTGAGGTCGAGGACGTCGAGACGACGCTTCTCGGGCAGCTCGGCCACGACGTTTCGTCCGATCTCAGTCGGTGGGCTCGAACGCGTCGCGGGGCGGCTCACCGCCGGTGAGACCGAGCCGGATCGTGGCGTCGCGCTCGGCGTCGTCCAGCAGGCCGAGCCGTTCGGCCCGGGCCCGCCACTGATCGCGGGCGAGCACCTGCATGTCCTCGGTGCGGTCGGTCTCGTCGGTGATCTCGAGCCCGAGCAGTGTCTCGATGACATCTTCCATCGTGACGATGCCGGCGGTGCCGCCGTACTCGTCGACGACGAGGGCGATGTGTTCACGACCATCGACCAGGTCCTCGAAGACCTCGAGGAGCGACTCGTCTTCGGGCACGGCGACGAGGTCGCGCCGGACGGCCGACAGCGGCGTCGAGTGCCGATCGTCGGCGACCTCGGTGAGGGCGTCACCGAGCAGCACGTAGCCCGAGATGTCGTCCCGGTCGTTGGCGTAGACCGGGTAGCGGGAGAAGGGCCGCTTCGCGTCGACGAGCTCTTCGACCGTCGCCGACTCGGGGAACGCCACCACGACGGTGCGGGGAGTCATCACGTCGGACGCCGCGAGGCTCTCGAACTTGAGGAGGCTCTTGAACAGCCGGGCCTCGCGGTCTTCGAAGACGCCTTCTTCGGCCCCGATGTCGGCGAGCGCGGCGAGCTCTTCGCGACTCACGTCGCCCTTCTTCTCTCCACGGGTCAGCAGCTTGGCGAACCACTGCGACATGATCACGAGCGGGTAGAGCATGTAGATGAGCGGCTTCAACATGCGGCTCACGAGCGGTGCCAGGCCACGCCAATACACGGCGCCGAGCGTCTTCGGGATGATCTCGGAGAGCACGAGGATGGCGAGGGTGAGGATCGCCGAGAAGACACCGATGGCGTTGTTGCCGAACACCGCCGCCGCCTCGGCGCCAGCTCCGGCGGCGCCGATCGTGTGCGCGACGGTGTTGAGCGTCAGGATCGCCGCCAGCGGCCGGTCGACGTCGCTCTTGAGTTCACGGAGCCGAGCGGCGACGGTCGGCTTCTCGCTCTCGAGTGCCCCGATGTAGGCCGGCGTCACGCTGAGCAGCACGGCTTCCATGATCGAGCAGAGGAACGAGACACCGATCGCGATCGCGATGTAGACGAACAACAGCGTCAGGGAGCCGTCGCCGCTTGCCTCGCCCGTCGGAACGGCAGCGGCCAGGAGAAGTGGGTTCACGGGCACGAGACTACCGGTCCACCCGTCATGGCTCGGGATTCACCACCGCGGTGTCGGGCAACTCGGCGCGAGCGGCGAGCATCCGGGCGATCAGACGCTCGAGCTGTCGGCGTTCGTCGTCGCTCAGCGGGGCGAAGAGTTCCCGCTCCGCCTCGACATGCGCCCGAGCTGCTTCCAGCGCGAGATCCACTCCGGCGTCGGTCAGCACGACCTGCACGGACCGCCGATCGTTCGGCGATGGACGCCGCTCGACGAGCCCGTCGCGCTCGAGCACGTCGAGTCGATGGGTCATGCCGGCGGGCGACATCATGCCCGAACGGGCGAGCTCGGTCGGGGTGCTCACACGATCGGCAGTGTGCAGGAGCGACGCGAGCACGTCGAACTCGCCCGAGGTGATCCCGAATCGTTCGAACGTCGCCTCGACGTGGCTCCGCCCAGCGGCGGCGGCCGTGGCGAAGAGCAGCGACGTCCGCATGGTGTCGACATCGAGGTCGGGCAGCAGCCGGCGCCACGACGCCATGGCGGTGTCGATCGGATCGAGCGCGGTTGTGTCGGACTCGTCGCCGGGATGCATCCGGACGACGGTACTCCCGGCCGCCCGGCGGATACCGACCATCTCGGCCGCCTCAGTCGAGCCCGAACTCGGCACGCCGGGTGTCGGACACCTCGTGGAGCTGCCCCCGGATGTCGCCGTAGAACGTGTGGGTCGTCGTGTGGATGTTGAAGTAGAGCTCCCCCTCGGTGGCGATGGTGTGGAGCCCCGCCACCGTGCGATGCCGATCGCCCGGGACGGCGAGCAGGATCGGGCAGCCGGCCGTGCCGTAGTCGGCGATGCCGTGCACGTGTGAGGCGGCCGCAACGTCGTCGTTCGTGATCTCGTAGCTCAGCACGCCGTCGGCGAAGTACTCGGCGAGGTCGCCCGTCGCACCGAAGTCGACGGCGATCGGGCCGAGCTGACCGGGCTTCCCGCAGTGGAGATGCGCGAGCACGATCTCGTCGGGGTCGAGGCCCGACAGTTCGAGCTGCACGTAGGCCCGGCTCAACTCCCGGTTGAACGCCAGTGTGCCGTGACCGCGCGCCGGACGATCCTCACGGGGCACCTGCGGACCCTCGGTGGAGAGGAACTGCTCGGGCGCACCCGGCGGGATGTCGGTCTCCTCCTCCCCTTCCTGCTGGGGTGAGAGCCAAGCCTCGAAGACCGCACCGACCTCGGTGCCCGCACCCGGGGCGAGATCGACGTCGATGAACGGGCCGACCTCGCCCTTCGGTTCGAGCACGACGGGCTCGCCGACGTCGGGGCCGCCGGTGATCAGCACGAACACGATGGCCGCCGCCGCCAGCCCGGCGACGATGCCGAGGATCGTGAACAACCCCCGGACGGTGGTGAACAGGAAGCGCAGAAACGTTCGCATCGCCATTTCCTTCGGTATCGAATTATTCGATATCGAAGCATATGGCGACGTGCAAGGCAAGGTGCGCTCGTGAGATCCCCCGTCCCACGACCGGGGAAGTGAGCCATCGAGCCGCTCGCCGCGTTGCGCGACTGGTCCGAGGCCGGCCGGTCGCTCCGTTGGCTGTCATACCTCGTGCGTAGTGTGCGGTGCATGGTGGCTGCGGCGGCGGAAGCGGTGGAACGGGAGGAGGCTCTTTCTCGTGCCGAGGCTCGTGCGGCTGTGGTGGCGGGTGCCCGGAACGTCGCCGACGCGGCGACGGTGGATCTGATCGCGGATGTGATCGCTGACGGGTCGTGGGACTCGTCCGGGATCCGGACCGTGTCGCAGTGGTGCCAATGGCAACTCGGCCTCTCCACCTCCCGCTCCACCCAGCTGGTCCGGATCGCCGAACGCCGCCACGAGCTGCCCGGGACGTTCCGGTTGTTCCGGACGGGCGCGTTGTCGTCGGACCAGGTCGGGTTGATCGCCCGTCACGCTCCGACCGAGTACGAAGCCTCGGTTGCCCGGGTGGCCCGGCACATGACGCTCGCCCAGTTGGGGCGGGTGTTGCGGTCGTACAACTTCCACGCCGAGCGAACCGCAGCCGAGGACGAGAAGGCCGCGAACGCTCACGGCGAGTTGTCGTTGACGACACTGGAATCGGGCCGGTTCGTGCTGCGGGTCGAGGGCGACCCCGAGGCCGGCGCACGAGTCAGGGCCGTGTTGGAACAGTTCCGAGCGAAACTCCGCCACGACGGTGAGGGAAGTGATGAGGCCGACCGGGTGACCGGGTATGCCGCGTTCATGGAACTCGTCGACACCGCCGCGGATCATGACCCGTCCCGGTCACGGCGTGACCGCTCAAAAGTCCTGCTCCACCTCGACCTCACCAAGCGCGGTCTGGCCGGTCGGACCCATCTCGGCCCCGCCGTCCCCGAGGAACTCCTCCGTCTGGTCTGTTGTGACGCTCCCGTTCAGACCGTGATCGACGCAGCCGGCACACCCCTCGCCCTCGGACGAACGGTCCGGATCGTCCCCGACCACCTCCGACGCCTGATCCTCCAACGAGACCAGGGGTGTGTCGTGTGTGGGCGGACGGTGAACCTCGACGCCCATCATCTCCGGCACTGGATCGACGGTGGGCCGACTGACCCGGACAATCTGGTCACGTTGTGCTCCGGGTGTCATCAGGCGCATCACCGGGGCGAGTTCGACCTCACTGGCGAACCCACCCGACCCGACGGCATCACCATCCATCATCCCGACGGACGGCCATGGCGACGCTGCCGGCGCCGACCGCCACCCCTCCGGCCGGACGTCACCTACCAACGGCCGAGCGGTGAACCCATTCGCCGCATCCAGGACCTGTGGTTCCAACCCGACCCGCACCCGCCCCGGCGGGAGTGACTCAGCGCACCCTCGCGCACCGGACCCCCCGGTGAAACGGCCCGAATGGGCCGCAGCGTTCGCCTGTTCCGGGTCGACGCCGCCGCCGGTGTGGTTGCATGGGCGGTATGGACGGCCTCCGCCTCGAGCCCATTGACGCCACGAACTGGCGCGCCGCGCTGGCGGTTCGGGTGACGGACGAGCAGCTGCCGTTCGTCGCCGACCATCAGCCGATCGCGCTCGTGATCCTGGCCAAGGCGCACGTCCGACCGGGCGGCGCCTGGTGGGAGCCGCTCCTCGTCCGGGCCGCCGACGACACGATCGTCGGTGTCCTTGCGATCGAGCACGGCGACGAGGTGTGCGAGCTGCGGAACTTCGCCATCGACCAGGCCTGGCAGGGTCAAGGCGTCGGTACGGCAGCGGCCAGGGCGGCGATCGAGCGGGCGGGCCGACCCGACGGCCACTGCAGCCAGATGGCCGTGTCGGCCCACCCGGACAACCACGCCGCCCACCGGGCGTATCAGGCGGCCGGGTTCACCTGGAACGGCGAACGCCGCGACGGCGAATCGCTGATGCGCCACCACGTGCACTGAGCGCCGCCGCTCCGGGGCGAACGGCTGTCGGATGGGAGTGGCCCGAGCCTGAAACGGTCGTGAAACGGTGCCTCACGTAGACACGAAGCCATTCGTCTCGCGAGGAGATCCATCGACATGTTCAGACCAACCAGGGTGAAGACCGTCTTCGCGGCACTGCTCGCCATGACGACCGTGCAGATCGCCGTACCGGCCGCGGCGAGTGCCGCAGCGACCTGCGACGTGAATGCCGCTGGCGTCAACGTCATGCACGGCACCGCCGGCAATGACGTGCTCACGGGCACGCCGGGCGCTGACATCATCTTCGGCTACGCCGGGGACGACCTGATCGACGGCTTGGGCGGCGAGGACTGCATCGTCGGCGGGCCGGGCAACGACACGCTCTGGGGTGGCGCTGACGGCGACATCCTCCACGGAGCCGACATCGCCACCACCTACGCGTTCGACGACAACGACACCATGTTCGGCAACCAGGGCGACGATCTCATGTTCGGGGGAGGCGGCGATGACTACATGGAGGGCAACGAGGATGACGACGAGATCCGAGGCCAAGCGGGCGACGACCAGCTCTTCGGCTACGGCGGCACCGACGTCCTGCTCGGTGGCTCCGGGGACGACGACCTCCGAGGCGGCTCGGGCGTCGACGACTACCTCGACGGCGGCGACGACACGCTCAACGGAGACGACGACTGCGTCGACGGTGCCTTCTACATCCGGTGCGAAGTCACCGACGGCAACGGTGTCGTGCTCGACGCCGACCGCGACGGCGACGGGGTGCTCGATGCCACCGACAACTGCCCTGACGTGGCCAACGCCGATCAGGCCGACGCCGACGGCGATGCCATCGGTGACGCCTGCGACCCCGATGACGACAACGACGGCGTCGTCGACACCGACGACATCTGCGCCGACACGCAACTCCCGGACGACGAGCCCGTCCAGGCCAAGAAGAACCGCTTCCACGCCGATGCCGACGGCGAGTTCGTCGACGGTCGAGGCACCCTGGCGGGCATCTCAGTCAGCGACACCGGTGGTTGTTCCGGGTCGCAGGTGATCGAAGCGTTGGCGCTGGGCCGGGCCCACTCGCTCCAAGGCATCACACGCAGCAACCTGGAGGCATGGATCACCTCGCTGGCGTCGTGAGTCGGGTCGGCGGGGCGAGGTACGCCTCGCCGGGCCCGACCCGCGCGACCGGCCCAGTTGCGGCCCAGCAGCCTCCACAGCTCCCGTTTCCCCAGCGT
>JAHDCV010000044.1 GCA_020629695.1 Acidimicrobiales bacterium
GGGAGCCTCGGCGTCGGCAGTGGTGCCCTCGGTGGTCTCGGCCTCGACCGATGCGGTCTCCTCGGCGGGAGCGTCCCCAGCGACCTCGGCCTCGACGGCCGGGGCCTCGGCCTCGACCGGCGCCTCCTCGGCGGCCGGCTGCTCGGCGGTGTCCTTCTTCGGCTTGTCCTTCTTGGGCTTGCGGTCGTTCGGTCGAGTCCGCTTCCGGTCGCGGCGGGCCTTCTTGGCTTCCGACGGGTCGATGCCGAACAACGCGGCGATCGTCGGCACGCGGTCGGCAACGCGACGCACGGCGTCGAGGAGCTCGGCCGTGGGCTCGGCCGGCGCACCGGCCGGCGTCACGACGCCACGGATCGGCGAGAAGGCGATGGCCTCGACGACCGTGGCATACCGATCCGATGGCGTGTCGGCGGCCAGAGCCAACGACGCCGCCTCGGCCATCTGGCCAGCGATCTCGGGCGGCAGGGGAGCGCCGGCCTTGACCGGGCGCGAGCTGAGTCGAAGTGCACGAACGGTGCGGCCGATCTCGAGCGCTTTCGAGAGATCGGCGAGCCACTCGTTGTGGTCCGACTCGATCCGCTCGTTCAGGCCGACCTTGAGCTGGTCGGCCATCGCCCGTGACTCGTCGTCCTTGGCATTCGAGTCGGACGCCACGACGACGGAGCGAAGATCACGAAGATCGAGCTCGGCGAGGTCGGCGATCGCCGCGGTGGCGCGATCCTTCCACTCCGCGGTGTCGAGCTTCGGCCCCACGCTCTCGGCGATCGCGATGACCGGCTTGGCCTCGATCTCGGGCGTGTTGTTCTCCTTGGCCGCCTTGTTCTGCTCGTCGATGGCGGCGCGCACGGCCGGCATCCGACCTCGCAGCCACTGCTCGGCGATCGGGCGGTGCTCCTGCGGCATCTCGGACAGGACGGCGTCGCGGAAGGTACGGCGCGGGCGAAGACGCTTCGGCTTCGGTCGCTGCGGCATGTCGGGCACCCGAGGCCGGCGGGGGCGATCGCCACCACGGCCACGTCCCTCGCCATCGCCACGGCCGCCGCCACGGTTCTCACCGTCGCCCCGGCCACGTCCGCCACGGTTGTCCCCGTCGCCACGGCCTCGGTCACGTCGGCGGCCACGACCCCGGTCGTCTTCCCCGGAGCGGGCACGCTTGGAGACCCGCTCGGTCGAGACGAGTTCGTCGTCGCGCAGTGGCCGGGAGATCAGCTCGAGCAGATCGTTGCGGCCGGCCTTCTGCTTGGGTGCGGTCACCGACAGCACCTCGATCCCGTCGAGGAGGTTCTCGACCTCGGCCTTGGCGATGTCGCCGACGGCCGCACCGCTCCACAGGAGCGACCCGTCGAGGGCACCCTTGGGCTGGCGGGCACCGGCCTTTCGCCACGTCCAGGAGCCGTCGTCGCGGCTGCTGGTGAGTTCGATATCCATGCGGTGGGCCATGTCGGGACCTCGTCGGTTCGTCGGTTGGGGCACGCCGGCCCGGTTGGCGGGCGAGCCAACCTTGAAGCCTAGGCCTGCTCCGTCGAATCGACCCCCGCCGATGTCGGGTCAGTCCTCGCTGCGCTGGACCTGGGCGAGGGCGCGGTACGCGTCGTTGCTGCGGGCCGCGGCGCGGACCTCCCGGGCGGTGGCGTCGACATAGCGCTGCGTCGTCGCGAGCGACTCGTGGCCGAGCAGTCGCTGGAGCTCGGTTCCGCTCGCACCATTGCGTGCGAGTGAGGTCGCGAAGGTGTGGCGGAGGGCATGGACGAGCGCACCGGCCGGGACCCGCGTGCGGATTCCGGCTTCGCGATAGAGCTGCTCGACGAGGTATTGGAGCCCGCCCCGTTTCATGCCTTCACCCGAATTGGCGACGAACAGCGGCGCGGTCTGTGCGATCCGGCCCGGGAAGCGTCGAAGTCGTGACTCGAGGTACTCGGTGATGACCGCCTCGACCTCGGGCTCGAGTGGGATGGTGCGTTCCTTGTTCCCCTTGCCGCGGACCCCGATGACCCGATCGTCGGCCGGACCGTCGAGCGATCGCATCGTCAGGTCGAGCAGCTCGGACAGGCGGAGACCGCACGTGACGAGAGTGACGATCACCGCGAGATCCCGCTCGGGCCACGGATTCCGGGCTCCCGTGCGCCCGCGGGCAGCGGCGAGCAGCAATCGTTCGACCGAATCATCGCCGGTGATCGACTTCGGCCGACTCTTCGGCACCCGCGGCTTCTCGATGGCGGCCATCGGGTTCCCGGGGAGTGTCCCTTCGGCGACGAGGAACGTGAAGAGCTGATTCCACGTCGACCACGTCCGGCTGATCGTGGCGGCCGACTGGTGGGCGATCCCGGCGAAGGCGTGACGGAGGGTGCGCACGTCGAGCTGATCGAGACGGAGTTCGTCCGCTCGGGTCCCGGTCACCTCGACGAGTTGCCGGGTGATCGCATCGAAGTCCCGTCGGTAGGCCGCGATCGTGTGCTCCGAATGCTTCTTCGGCCTTCGGGCGAGGAAGAACTCGGCGATATGTTCGATGAGCGGGTCCGCAGGAGAAATAACCTGCATGTAACGCAGCGTAGCAACGCACGCGCGACGCGTGGTCTACGATGCTCACATCGGGCCGGGCGGTGCCGATGGAATCCTGATCGCCGCGACCGCGCCGATCAGCCAGCGGAGGGGTGCGAGCCGAGTTCGTTCCGGGCGTCCCCGGAGCGGAAGTCCACCCTCCATGAATCAGACGTAGAAGAGAATCGAACCAACGTGAGTCCCCAGATCCAGTGCCCGTCTTGTGGCATGCGAGCTTCCGCCGGCGATCGCCGGCAATACCAACCCACTCGAACCGACGACGGGCGCGACGTGCGCACGTGCCGCAACTGCGGCGAGCGATTCGAGCTTCCCCAGACGGCGGCCGCAGCCGCCTGATCACGCCGGCGGCGCCGCGGCGCCGATCCTGCATCCATCTAGCCTGAGCGAGTGCTGACCTCGCTTCTCGAGTGGCTCGAGTCGATCTCGTCGAGCTCTGGCTTCTACCCGGTGATCTTCGCGATCGCCCTGCTCGACTCGGTCGTGCCCGTGGTGCCGTCGGAGACGACGGTGATCCTCGGCGGCATCGCGGCCGGGCAGCAACATCTGTCGTTGCCGCTCGTGATCGGCCTCGGCGCCACGGGCGCCGCCGTCGGCGACAACATCGCCTACTGGCTCGGGCGCCGGGCCGGAGGGCGCCTCCAGCGGACGTTGTTCCGATCGGACAAGGCCAAGGCCCGCCTCGCCTGGGCAGCCGAGCAGCTCGAGAAACGTGGTGGCCTGCTGCTCGTCACCGCTCGGTTCGTCCCCGGTGGCCGGACGGCCATCACCATCTCGTCCGGGCTCACCCGGCAGCCGTATCGACGGTTCATCCTGTTCGATGCTCTCGCCTGTGTGCTGTGGGCGAGCTACGCCGCGATCCTGGGCTTCGTCGCCGGCGACCGGTTCAAGGACGATCACACGACCGCGTTCCTCGTGGCCTTCGGCGCGGCCTTGTCCGTCACCGCGCTCATCGAGCTCGTGCGCTGGCTGCGAGAACGACGAGGGTGAGTCCGTCACCGGTCGGGGTGGTCCCCGAGAGGTCGAGGGTCCGGCGGGCGACCCGGCTCCGCACCGAGCACGACGTCCCGATCCTCCGCCTCGCCGTGCCCGCACTCGGGACGCTCCTCGCCGAGCCGGTCTACGTGCTCGCCGACACGGCGATCGTGGCACGCATCGGGAGCGAGCAGGTCGCCGGTCTCGGCCTCGCTTCGGCCGTCCTGCTCACATGGCACGGCCTGATGATCTTCCTCGCCTATGGCACGACCAGCCGGGTGGGCCGCCGACTCGGCGCCGGTGACGACGCCGCCGCGGCGTCGTTCGCGAGGGCGGCGTTGTGGACGGCCGTCCTGCTCGGCCTGGTCGGCACCGCGTTCGCCGCGCTGATCCCCGAGACCCTGGTCGGTGTGTTCGGCGACGGCGCCTCGGCCGAAGCCCGCGCCGCCGGTGTGCGCTACCTCAGCGTCTCGGCTGCGGGCATCGTGCCGCTTCTCGTGTCGCTCGTCGGGGGCGGTCTGTTCCACGCTCGCCAGGACGCCCGGACGCCGCTCGTGATCCTCGGCACGGGCGCGGTGGTGAACCTGGTGCTCGAGATCGTCCTGGTGTTCGGCTTCGGTCAGGGCATCGGGGCGTCTGCGTTGTCGACCGTCGTGACCCAGTGGTTCGTGGCCGCATGGATGTTGTGGGGTCTGCGTCGATGGTTGGGGCGGGCGCTCGACGGTCGGCCGGCAATCGCCGACCTCGTCGACGTGGTGCGATCCGGAGGCCCGCTGCTCGTGCGGACGATCGCGATGCGGGTCGCCTTCGGGGGCACCGTGTGGATGGTCGGCCGACGCGGCGATGTCGACCTCGCGGCCCATCAGATCGCGACCTCGGTCTGGATGACGATGGCGCTGGCGCTCGACGCGATCGCGATCGCCGGCATGGCGTTGACCGCCCGTCTGGTCGGAGAGGGCGACGGGCGGCGATCGACCGCCGCCGCCGACCGGATGATCGTGCTCGATCTCGTGGTGGCGGTCGTGCTCGGTGCCCTGATTCTCCTCACCGCCGACACGCTCGCCGGCCTCTTCACCGACGACCCCGCGGTGCAGGCGCTCACCGCCTTCCTGTTCCTCCACGTCGCCGCCCAGATGCCGGCCAACGGCGTGATCTTCGCACTCGACGGCATCCTCATCGGCGCCGGCGACCTCGTGATGTTGGGGCGGCTCATGGTGGGCGCCGCTGCGGTGTTCGTGCCCGTCGCGATCGTCGTCACCATGACCGGCGCCGGTATCGGTTGGATCTGGGGAGCCCTCGCCGTGTTCATGGCGGCCCGTCTCGTCGGGATGACCTGGCGGTATGTCAGCGGCGGCTGGGTGGATGACCCACCGGAGGTTTCGACCCCGTGACCTCGCATCTGGCAGCATCGCCGGCGTGACGTTCCCCCTCAGCGGCCTCCGCGTGCTCGACCTCACCCGGGTCGTGGCCGGCCCCTTCTCCACCCGCATGCTCGCCGACCTCGGTGCCGACGTCGTGAAGGTCGAGCCACCCGACGGTGACCTCTCACGACTCTGGGGCCAGCGACGAGGCGCCCAATCCGGCTTCTACGCCCAGCAGAACGCCGGCAAACGCAACATCTCGATCGATCTGAAGGCGCCGGGAGCCGGCGACCTCGTTCTCGAGCTCGCCGCCGAAGCCGACGTCGTCGTCGAGAACTATCGGCCGGGTGTGCTCGACCGCCTCGGTCTGACCTACGAGGCATTCCGCGGGGCTCGGGACGACATCATCCTGTGCTCGATCTCGGGCTTCGGTCGGGGGTCGTCGTGGGAGGGTCGGGCCGCCTTCGCCCCGATCCTCCACGCCGAAGGCGGCCTCATCGGCCGGCAGCTCCGCCACGACGGTGGCGACGGCACCGATCCGATGTTGTCGATCGCCGACACCAACGCCGCGCTCCACGCCACGATCGCCATCCTCGCCGCGCTCCGACTCCGGGACGCCGGTGGGGGCGGACAGCACATCGACATCGCGATGCTCAACACGATGACGGTCACCGATGACTACGCCCACCATGCGCTCGACGGCGAACCGATCGTGCGACTCGGGGGGATCACATGGCGCACGCCGTTCGGGCATCTGCTCACGTCGGGCAACAACCGTGCCCTCTGGTGGCAGCTGTCGACCGCCGGGGTCATCGACGACGGTCTCGGTGCCGACGCATCCCTCGAGGACAAGATCCGGGTGCGGGCCGAGAGACTCGAGGCGTTCTTCGATCGTGATCGCGATGCCGTGATCGCCGATCTCGACGCCGCGAACGTGGCGTGGGGTGACGTGCGGGATCCGATGGAGGTGTTCGACACCGCCGTGGCCGCCGAGCGTCGCCTCTCGACCGAGATCGATGATCGAGCGGGGGGTACCCGCCGGGTCGTCGAGTCGCCTTACCACTTCTCCTCGGCCGAGGCCGGGGTCCGTGGGCCCGCCCCGCATCGCGGCGAACACAACGCAGAGGTCCTCGCCGACTGGCTCGGCGACGACGGCGTCCGACTCGAGGACCTCGCAGCTTCAGGCGTACTCGATGCCGATGAGCCGGTCGACGCATCGTGAGCACCGTGAGCCCGTACCACCACTTCTCGGCGGCGGACTGGGGTGAGCTGCGGGCCCACACCCCGCTCCAGCTGTCCGAACAGGATCTGGAACGGCTCCGAGGTATCAACGTCGAGCTGAGCCTCGATGAGGTCGCCGAGGTGTTCCTGCCGCTGTCGCGGCTGCTCAACCTCTACGTCAATGCGTCACAGGAGCTCTACCGGGCGAGCGACACCTTCCTGGGAAAGCTTCCGGCGAAGGTCCCGTTCGTGATCGGCATCGCCGGGTCGGTCGCGGTGGGCAAGTCCACGGCGGCACGCGTCCTGCAGGCCGTGCTCGATCGTTGGCCGGACCATCCCACGGTCGATCTCGTCACGACCGACGGATTCCTGCTGCCGAACGCCGTGCTCGACGCTCGCGGATTGATGGAGCGGAAAGGATTCCCCGAGTCGTACGACCGTCGGGCGCTCATCGAGTTCCTGTCGAAGGTGAAATCCGGAGTGCCCGAGGTGACGGCACCGGTCTACTCCCACCTCGTCTACGACATCGTCGAGGACGAACAGGTCCTGGTCCGCCAACCCGACATCCTGATCGTCGAAGGTCTCAACGTGTTGCAGACCGGGGTCGGCGGCGGTGACGTGGATCAGTTCGTGTCGGACTTCTTCGACTTCTCGATCTACGTCGATGCCGAGACCGAGCACATCCGGCGCTGGTACGTGGAGCGCTTCTTCACGCTCCGGCGCACGGCGTTCGCCGACCCCCAGTCGTTCTTCCACCGGTTCGCTTCGCTGAGCGATGCCGAAGCCGAGGAGACGGCGACCGGGATCTGGCGGGCGATCAACGAGGTCAACCTCGTCGAGAACATCCTTCCGACCCGGAGCCGGGCGGACCTCATCATCACCAAGGGCGCCGATCACCGGGTGACCGACGTGAGGCTCCGCAGGCTCTGACCGGCGCCCGTCGATACCGGTCGCGACCCGCGGGGGCGGTGAATCGTCCCTGGGGAGGACCTAGCCTCGGGCAGGTCGTTCTCGGACGGGAGATGCAACATGGCTGGTGGTCTGGTCGGACTACTCGATGACGTCGCTGCACTGGCGAAGCTCGCCGCGGCGTCCATCGACGATGTGGGTGTGGCCGCCGGTCGCGCCTCGATGAAGGCCGCCGGGGTCGTCGTCGACGATGCCGCGGTGACGCCGAAGTACGTGAGCGGGCTCGCCGCCGAGCGTGAACTCCCGATCATCCGCAAGATCGCCACCGCATCGATGCGGAACAAGCTCGTCTTCATCGTGCCGGTGGTGCTGCTCCTGAGCGAGTTCCTTCCGTGGATGATCGAGATCCTGCTGCTCTGCGGCGGCACGTTCCTCTGCTACGAGGGCGCTCACAAGGTCATCCATGCCATCAAGAAGGACGACCACGATCACGACGAGCCTGCGGTCGTGAAGGGACCCGAGGCGGAGAAGGAGACGGTGGCCGGCGCGATCCGGACCGACTTCATCCTCTCGGCCGAGATCATGGTGATCTCGCTCAAGTCGATCCTCGAGGACGACGCCGGCTTCATCACCCGAGCGGTCAGCCTCATCGTCGTGGCGATCCTCATCACGATCGCCGTCTACGGCGTCGTGGCGCTCATCGTGAAGATGGACGACATCGGCCTCCGCCTCGCCGAGCGCGATGACGAGAGCTCGAAGCGTCTCGGTCGCGGTCTCGTGAACGGCATGCCGAAGTTGCTCACCTTCCTGTCGGTGGTCGGCACCGCCGCGATGCTGTGGGTCGGCGGCCACATCCTGTTGGCGGCTGCGAAGGATCTGGGTTGGAAGTGGCCGTACGAGACCGTGCACGACTTCGCCCACGCCTTCGACGTCGGTGCGATCGGCGGCTTCCTCGAATGGCTCGCCAACACCGCCGTCTCGGCCGTGATCGGCCTCGCCGTCGGCTTCGTCGTCGTCACCGTCATCGAGAACCTGCCGTTCGGGCCGGGGAAGAAGGCCGACGAGGCCCACGCCGCCGCCCACTGACGCCGGAACTCACGGGGTCAGTCCCGGGGACTCGAAATGCTCCAACCACCCTCGTGGAGGCCGATGGAGACAGACCTGGCCGCTACCGTTGCGGCCGTTCCCCGAACCCGCCGAGGAGCCCCCATGCCCATCGACCCGCTCGACGCTCTGCAGCGCGTGGCGTCCAACTACGCCTGGACCTGGGAGTCCGACCTGCGTGACGTGCTCGTCCGCTACACCGGCGACCCCATGCACACTCCTCCGGCGCAGGCTGTCGCGGAGGTCACCAAGAAGCAGCTGCCACGCGATCGTGCCGACCTGCTCGCGGCCGGCGAGAAGGTCGCCGCTCTGGAGGCCCAGGCCAGCTCGACCCCGGAGATCGCCTACTTCTCACCCGAATTCGGGATCTCGGAGATGCTCCCGCAGTACTCGGGTGGCCTCGGCATCCTCGCCGGCGACCACCTGAAGGCGGCGTCCGACCTCAAGACCCCACTGGTCGGGGTCGGTCTGTTCTACGCCCACGGCTACTTCGCCCAGGGTGTGAAGGCCGGGAAGCAGTCGGTGGACTACAACACCTATCAGCCGGCCGATCTCGGTCTCACCGACACCGGTGTCGTGGTCCGCGTCGACACCCCTCGTGGCCCCATTCGCGCCTCGGTCTGGGAGTGCCGCGTCGGACGGATCAAGCTCTACGTGCTCGACTCCCGCGTCGAGGGCAACGACGACTGGGCATGGGACGTCTGCGATCGCCTGTACGGCGGCGACCGTCAGAAGCGCATCGATCAGGAGTGGTTGCTCGGCGTCGGTGGTCTCCGTGCGCTGCGGGCGCTCGGCATCCATCCGCGGGTCATGCACCTCAACGAGGGCCACGCCGGGTTCCTCCTGCTCGAGATGCTCGCAGAGCGGGCCGGCCTCGGCGAAGACCTCGAGACCGCCCGTGCTGCCATCCGTGACCGCATCCTGTTCACCACCCACACGCCGGTCCCGGCCGGCATCGACCGGTTCCACAAGAGCCTGATCATGCCGTTCCTCCAGCAGGTGGCGTCCACGACCGGTTTCAAGGCGAAGGACCTCTTCGCCCTCGGCGACCTGCCGTCCGACCGGGCTCCCGCCAAGAAGGGTGCGAAGCCCAAGCCGCACACCGAGTTCAACATGGCGGCATTCGCCCTCACCTCGGCCGGCAAGATCAACGGCGTGTCCGAGCTCCACGGTCGTGTGAGCCAGAAGCTGTTCGGCTCGCTCGACGAGGGTGCGTCGATCGGCTCGGTCACGAACGGCATCCACTCGAAGACCTGGATCGCCCCCGAGGCGCAGGACTTCTTCGACGACCACCTCGGCGGCAACTGGGCCGACGGTTCCGCGGCAGCGTGGAAGAAGTCGAAGAAGATCGACGACGCGTCGCTCTGGGCGATGCGGGACGGCCTGCGGGCCAAGCTCGTCGACGGCCTCGCCGCCGACTGGGGGACCAAGGGGCTGGACCCCGACGCTCTCACCGTCGGGTTCGCCCGCCGGTTCGCCACCTACAAGCGCGCTGCCCTCCTGCTCTCCGAACCGGAGCGTCTCGAGGCCCTGCTGGCCGACACCCAGCAGCCCGTGCAGTTCATCTTCGCCGGGAAGGCACACCCGGCCGACGTCCCCGGGCAGGCCGTGTTGGCCGAGGTCGTGAAGTTCTCGAAGTCCAAAGCCGCCAAGGGCCGCTTCGCCTTCGTGCCCGGCTACGACGTGCGCCTCGCCCAGCTCCTCTACGGCGGTTGCGACGTGTGGCTCAACAATCCCGTCCGTCCGCAGGAGGCCTGCGGCACCTCGGGCGAGAAGGCCGCCCTCAACGGTGGGCTCAACTGCTCGATCCGTGACGGTTGGTGGGCCGAGTGGTCCTTCCCCGGCAACGGCTGGGACATCCCGACCTTCGATGTCGGTGACAAGGGCATCGCAACGATCGAGGACCGCGACGCTGCGGAAGCCTCGGCGCTGCACGACCTGTTCGCCGACGACATCGTGCCGACCTTCCACGGCGATCGTCCGGCCTGGGCGGATCGCATCCGCACCGGGTGGGTGCAGCTCGGCCCGCGGGTGACCGCGGCACGAATGGTCGCCGACTACAAGCGTGACTGGTACGACACCCTCGGGACCGGCGCCGCCGGCGAAGCGGTCTGATGCGATCCGGGCGGGACCACTCCGAACTGGCCGTCTGGCCGGGCCGGCCGTACCCGCTCGGCGCGTCCTTCGACGGGTCGTCGACCCATTTCGCCGTCTTCTCCGAGTCGGCCGAGATGGTCGAGCTCTGTCTCTTCGACGACGATGGCAACGAGACCCGTCTCGAGATGCCCGAGGTGACGGCGTTCGTCCACCACGCGACCGTGCCCGGGGTCGGCCCGGGCACTCGCTACGGGTTCCGCGTGCACGGCGCGTGGGATCCACGGCGCGGCCATCGTCACAATCCGAACAAACTGTTGCTCGACCCGTATGCCCGTGCGATCGATGGCCCGGTGGACTGGCATCGCGCCACCTTCGACCACGTGCCCGGCGACATCGACACGATGGACGAGCGCGACTCGGCGCCCTACGTGCCGCGGTCGGTGGTCGTCAACCCGTGGTTCGACTGGGCCGACGATCGCTCCCCGAACGTCGCCCGGCACGAGACGATCCTGTACGAGACGCACGTCAAGGGCATCTCGATGCGGCACCCCGACGTGCCCGCCAGTCTGCGCGGCACCTACGCCGGCATGGCCGAACCCGCCGTCATCGAACACCTCAAGTCGCTCGGTGTCACGGCGGTCGAGCTGCTCCCCGTCCACCAGTTCTTCCCCGAGTCCTCCATCGTCGACCGCGGCCTCACCAACTACTGGGGCTACGCGACGATCGGGTACTTCGCCCCGCACAACGCCTACGCCGCGTGGGGGCAGCGGGGCGAGCAGGTCCAGGAGTTCAAGTACCTCGTCCGCACGCTGCACGCCCACGGGATCGAGGTCATTCTCGACGTGGTCTACAACCACACCTGTGAGGGCAATGCCTGGGGACCGACCCTGTGCCACAAGGGGCTCGACAACGCCTCGTACTACCGACTCGACCCCGAGGACGGTCGGCACTACGTCGACTACACCGGCACCGGCAACACCCTGAACGTCCGCCATCCGAACGTGTTGCAGCTCATCATGGACTCCCTGCGGTACTGGGTCACCGAGATGCACGTCGACGGCTTCCGGTTCGATCTCGCCTCGGCCCTCGCACGCGACACCGAACACGTCGATCAGTTCGCCGCGTTCTTCGACATCATCCACCAGGATCCGGTGCTGCGAACCGTGAAGCTGATCGCTGAACCGTGGGACGTGGGGGAGGGCGGCTACCAGGTCGGCCGGTTCCCGCCGCTGTGGTCGGAGTGGAACGGTCGATACCGCGACACGATCCGCGACTTCTGGCGGGGCGAGCCGCACACCCTCGGCGACTTCGGTTCCCGCCTCACGGGTTCGTCGGACCTCTACGAGGCGAACGGCCGTCGGCCGTCGGCCTCCATCAACTTCATCACCGCACACGACGGCTTCACCATGGCCGACCTCGTCGCGTTCAACGAGAAACGCAACGACGCCAACCTCGAGGACAACCGTGACGGCGAGAGTCACAACCGCTCGTGGAACTCGGGGGCCGAAGGTCCGACCGACGACGCCGACGTGCTGGCTGTCCGAGCGAATCGCCACCGTTCGATGCTCGTCACGCTGTTCCTCTCCCAGGGCATGCCGATGTTGCTCGGCGGGGACGAGTTCGGCCGGTCCCAACGCGGGAACAACAACGCCTACTGCCAGGACTCCGAACTGTCCTGGTACGACTGGATGGCTGCCGACCGCCAGATGCTCGCCTTCACCCGTCGGGTGATCGAGTTGCGACGTCGGCATCCGGTGTTCCGGCGCCGGCGGTTCTTCGACGGCAAGGCGGTCTTCTCGGCCGATCACTCCGACATCGCGTGGTTCCGACCCGACGGTTCGGACATGACCCAGAAGGACTGGACCGAGGCCCACGCCTCGACGATCGCCGTGTATCTGAACGGTCGGTCGTTGCCGTCGCAGGGCGAGCGCGGAGAACGAGCGACCGACTCGAGCTTCCTGCTGTTGTTCAACGCCGGTTCGACCCCGGTCGACTTCACCATCCCGGCCGAGTTGGCCGATCGGTGGTGGCTGCTCGAGCTCGACTCGGCCGAACCGAAACCGACCGACCGTCCCGTGGTCGACCGTCTCACGGCCGCGCCGTGGTCGGTCGTGGTACTCCGGGACGAAGCCCGGCACTGATCAGCCGGCGATGGGGGACAGGACATGACGATGCAGGTGCTCTTCGCCACCGCCGAGATGGCCCCGGTCGCCCGCGTCGGCGGCATGGGTCTCGCGACGGCGGGGCTCGTCAAACAGCTTCGCGCCGATGGCGTGGACGTGACCGTGGTCCTGCCGGACTACGGCGACGCCGAACTCGCCGACGAGACGTCGTGGGACCTCGACGTGCCGGCCTGGTGCGGCCCGACCCGAGCCCGACGTGGGCGGCTCGTGATCGACGGCGGTCTCGACGAGCACGAGATCGTGTTGGTCGATCGAGCCGGTCTCGCTCGCCCCCACCCCTACGTCGACCCCACGACGGGCACGGCGTGGCCCGACAACGACTGGCGGTTCATCGGATTCGGTGCGGCGGTCGCGGCGCTCACCCGGCAGCTCGAACCCGACGTGCTCCACCTGAACGACTGGCACACCGCCGCCGCCGTCGGATTTCTTCCGGCGCCCCCGCCGATCGTGTTGACGATCCACACGCTCGGATACCAGGGGGTCACGAGCGCGGACTGGCTCCAGCGGTTCGAGGTCGAGCCGTGGCGCTTCGTCTGGTACGACGTGGCGAATCCACTGGTGGGAGCCATCCGGGCTGCCGACCGCATCATCGCGGTCAGTCCGAACTACGCCCGCGAGATCCTCACCGAAGAGCAGGGCATGGGCATGCACCACGAGCTGGCCGCCCGTGGTGAGGCAGTGGTCGGCATCCTCAACGGCATCGACACCGCCGAGTGGAATCCCCGACTCGACCCCGTCCTGCCGACGACGTACGGAGAGACCGACATCGACACCGGTCGCGCCGCCGCTCGTGCCGCACTGTTCGAGCGGGCCGAGTGGCACGACGACGGCGGCCCGTTGCTCGGTGTCGTGACCCGGCTGGTCGATCAGAAGGGGGTCGACCGGATCCTCGGATTGGCGCCGTACCTCGAATCGATGGGAGCTCGGCTCGTCATCCTGGGCTCCGGCACGCCGGATCTGACCGACTGGGTCCGCCATGAGGCGGCGGCCCGACCGGACCGGATCTGGGCCGAGACGTCACGCTACGACGAGCCGCTCGCCCACCTGATCTTCGCCGGCACCGACCTGTTCCTCATGCCATCCCGGTTCGAGCCGTGCGGGCTCGCCCAGATGCAGGCGATGGCCTACGGCACGTTCCCGGTCGCGACGCCGGTGGGTGGACTCGTCGACACGATCGTCGACGTCGACGCCGACCCGCGTCGGGGAACCGGAATCCTGTGTCACACGGCGGACACCGCCGGACTCGTCGATGGGGTGCACCGTGGCATCCGGGCGCTGCGCGTGGCCAGCCGACGTCGGGCGATGCAGAAGCGGGGCATGACCCACGACTGGAGCTGGTCGGCGCCGGCCGCCGAGCACGTCCGGGTGTATCAGTCGGTCCAGCGGTAGTTCTTCGGTACGACCGTCACACCCTCGTCCGACACCGTGAAGCGTCGGGCGTCGGCCACGGGGTCGACCCCGATCTGCTTCCCGTCGGGGATCACCGCGTTCTTGTCGATGATGCAGCGTCGCAACGTCACATTCGCACCGATCGTCACGTTGTCCATGATGATCGCCTGATCGAGCCTCGCGCCCCGACCGAGCCGGGCGGCCGGGGAGATCACACTCATGCGGACGTCCGCGCCCGACACGATCGCACCGTTGCTCACGATCGAGTTCTCCACGTGGGGTGCCTGGTCGCCGTCCTTCACGAACTTCGCCGGCGGCATCGATCGCCCGTAGGTCCAGATGGGCCAGTCGTCGTTGTAGAGACTGAAGTTGGGCAACGGTTGCACGAGGTCCATGTGGGCATCGAAGAACGAGTCGATCGTGCCGACATCCCGCCAGTAGCCCCGGACCCGGTCGTCGTCGCCGGGCACGATGTTGGTCGTGAAGTCGTAGACGTGGGCTTCGCCCTTGTCGACGAGGCGCGGAATGATGTCCCCACCGAGGTCCGAGCCGCTCTCGGCGTCGGCCGCCTCCTCCTCGAGGACCTCGACGAGCACGTCCGTGTCGAACACGTAGTTGCCCATCGAGATCAAGGTCTCGTCGGGTGAGTCGCTGAGACCGGGTGGGTCCTCCGGCTTCTCGATGAAGGCGTCCATCGTCGTGCCGGTGCCCCGCCGGATGCAGCCGAACTGCCAGGCCTCGTCCCGTGGGACGCGGATGCCGGCGACCGTCACGCCAGCGCCCGACTCGATGTGCTGGTCGAGCATCTGGCGCGGATCCATGCGGTAGATGTGATCGGCGCCGAAGACGAAGAGGTACTTGGGACGCTCGTCCTCGATCAGGTTGAGGTTCTGGTAGATCGCGTCGGCCGATCCCTGGAACCAGTGCTTGCCCCGACGCATCTGGGCCGGAACCGAGGTGACGTAGTTGCCGAGGAACGACGAGAGCCGCCACGTCCGGGACACGTGCACGTCGAGCGAGTGCGACTTGTACTGGGTGAGCACGACGATCTTGCGGTATCCACCGTTGGCGAGGTTCGACAGTGCGAAGTCGATCAGGCGGTAGTGGCCGCCGAACGGGACGGCCGGCTTGGCTCGGTCGAGCGTCAACGGTGCGAGGCGTTTGCCCTCACCACCGGCGAGCACGATGGAGAGGACATGCGGTCGGGCAGACGGTTCGAGCACGGTTCGAGTCTGCCTCAACTCGCGTCGCCGTGTCGTCATGGGCGGTCTCGGTCGTCGCCATGGGCGGTGACACCCTCGATGGTGAGGCGACCACCCTGGGTGATGTCGACCACCGCGCGAGGGAACTTGGCAGGATGATTGAAACCGACCACGCGATCGTGTTCACTGGCGCCTGCGGGTAACGGAGTTCCTGCGCCAGGCCCACCCCTCCGGCGGGTTGAGGCGGGCCGTCAATGGCAGAGGAACTCCGGTGTGGGGCCGGGCCTTCGGGCCCGGCTCACTCCCTTTTCCGGCATCACTCGTCCTTGCCGGCGTCGCTCATCGGCGGAGAGATCGCCGACGTTCGCGAACCGATCAGGGGTCGGCTCCGTCATGGAGGTCGGAGGAGCACATCGGATGCTCCTCGACCGATCACACCCCCGTCATCAGGAGATGCTCAGATGAGCGCCATGTCCCGCACCACCAAGATCGCCCTCGGCGCCGGCCTCGGACTCGTCGTCCTCGTGGTCGGCGGACTCTGGTTCGGCGGCTACTTCAGCTCCGAACCCGAGGAACAGACCATCGAAGACGCCGTCGCTGCGATCGGTGGCGACACCGGAACCGACGAAGAGACGACGACCGACGACGCGTCCCCAGCAGACGCCGCGGTGGAGATCACCTCGCTCGACGGGGTCTGGTCGGTCGTCTCCGACAGCGAGACGTTCGTCGGCTACCGCATCAACGAGGTCTTCACCGGCGGCCGGGACTTCGAGGCGGTCGGTCGGACCCCGGCCGTCACGGGCACCTTCACCGGCGCCGGCACCGTGATCGAAGCGGTCGAGATCGCCGCGGAGCTGAGCGAGCTCGCCTCCGACTCGTCCTCCCGCGACGGCCAGGTCCGGCGGGTGCTCAACACGAGTGAGTTCCCGACCGGCACGTTCGTGTTGACCGCCCCGATCGACGTCGGCTCGATTCCGGCCGAGGGCGAGACCGTCCGAGTCGACGCCACGGGCGACCTCACGATCAACGGCGTGACCCAGACCGTCACGTTCCCGCTCGACGCGGCGATCCAGTCCGGCCTCGTCATCGTCGTCGGGCAGATCGAGGTGCTCCTGAGCGACTTCGACGTCGAGACGCCCAGCGCGCCGATCGTGGCCTCGGTCGAGGACGACGCCAGGGTCGAGGTCAGCCTGATCTTCCAGCAGGGTTGACCTCGAGGCTTCGTCAGCGACCGGCTCAGGCCTCGGCCCAGGCCTTGACCTTCTCGATGATCTCGAGCGGGTTCTCGCCGACCGGCGTGATCGACAGGCGGGTCACCCCGGCCTCGCGGTAGGCCTCGATGCGCTCCCGGACGTAGCCCTCGTCGCCGGCCATGGTCGTGGCTCGGAGGTAGTCGTCGGGCACCAGTGCTTCGGCCTCGCCACGATGGCCGCTGAGATACAGGTCCTGGATCTTCTCGGCGGCGTCGCCGTAGCCGTACTTCTGGAACAGCGTGTTGTAGAAGTTCTTGCCCTTGGCGCCCATGCCGCCCACGTAGAGCGCCGTCATCCCCCGGCCGGCGTCGCGGAGCGCTTGTGCGGACGCGTCATCACAGATCGAGACGACGCCACCGGCGACCACCTCGAGCTCGCCCAGCTCGGGGTCGCGCTTCGCCTTGCCGATCTCGAGGTCCTCCGACCACACGTCGGCCGCCTTCTCCGGGTGGAAGAAGATCGGCAGCCAGCCCTCGGCGATCTCGGCGGTCATCTGGATGTTCTTCGGGCCGAGCGAGGCGATGTAGATCGGGATGTCGGACCGGACGGGCCGGTTGATCAGCTTCAGCGGCTTGCCGAGGCCGGTGCCCTGATCGGCCGGAAGCGGCAGTTGGTAGTAGCGGCCGTCGTGGGTGACCTTCTCCCGTCGCCAGACCTGCCGGCAGATGTCGACGATCTCACGGGTGCGTCCGATCGGGGCGTCGTACTTCACGCCATGCCATCCCTCGATCACCTGTGGGCCGCTGGCGCCGAGGCCGAGCACACACCGACCGTTCGACAGGGCGTCGAGACCGGCGGCGGTCATGCCGATCAGCGTCGGCGTGCGGGAGTAGATGGGGAGGATCCCGGCGCAGATCTCCATCCGCTCGGTGACGGCGGCCAGGTAGCCCATGAGCGACACGGCGTCGAAGCTGTACAGCTCGGCCACCCAGACCATGTCGACACCGGCCGACTCGTAGTCCCGCGCGGTCTTGGCCGTCGTGGCCGGGTCGCCGGAGTAGTTGAGGGTCATCGAGAGCTTCATCACTGGATCCTGTGGGTCGGGGTCTGGGGCATGGTGGTTCCTCAGGCGGTCGCGTTGCGAACCGCGGGCATGACGTCGCCCAGATAGGCGTCGAGTGCGTCGGCATCGAACGGTGCTCGAAGCGCGATGTTCACCATGTCCGCTCCGGCATCGCGGTAGGCGAGGATCTGCTCCACGGCCTGTTCCGGGGTGCCGAGGAGTGCCCCGCCGGCCACCCGTTCGAACATCGGCCCCCACTGGTCGCGCAGGGCGCCTTCGTTGCGGGCGGCCGAGTCCGCATCCGACCCGGCGGCGAAGAGCAGATTGATGGAGCGCTGGATCGTGGCCGGGTCCCGGTCTTCGGTCTCGCACCACCGGTCGAGCACCTCACCGAGGCGGGCGAACTCGGCCGGGGCGATGTAGGCCGCGTTCCAGCCGTCGGCGTACCGGGCCGCCATGCGGAGCGTGCGCTTCTCGCCGACACCGCCGATCCAGATCGGCAGATGGCCGTGCACGGGCGTCGGGAGTGCCGAGGCGTTCAGGGCACGGACATGGGTGCCCTCGAAGGTCGTGCGATGGATCTGGTCGGGTTCGTCGGGCGCGGTGAGCAGGCCCCGGATCACCCGGGTCGCCTCGTCCAACATGTCGAGGCGGGTGCCGATCGACGGGAAGTCGTAGCCGAACGCCTCGGCCTCCCACTCGTGCCAGCCGGCGCCCAGGCCGAGCTCGAAGCGCCCACCGGACAGGTGGTCGATCGTGGCGGCGGCCTTCGCGAGCAGGCCGGGGTTGCGGTAGCCGACGTAGAACACGAGGCACCCGATGCGGGCGTTGGTGGTCTCACACGCGAGCGCGGCGAGTGTCGCGACGGCTTCGAAGTGTGGGACGGTCCCGCCCGCCGGGGGTGCTTCGTAGAGATGATCCCAGGCGGAGATCCAGTCGACCCCGCTCGCATCGAGATGACGCCACAGCGCCCGGAGCTCGTCCATCCGGAGGTTCTGTTGGCCGACATGGACACCGAGTGCAAGGGTCACGGAGCGCACGCTACCGATCCGGTCGAGGACGATCGAACTCGCCGGACGACCCGGAGGACTCCCCATGACCCACCACCCGTCCCCGGCCTTCGAGACGCTCGAGGTCCGGCTCGATGGCACGATCGGAACGCTCGAGCTCGCTCGGCCCGACAAACTGAACCCACTCTCGGCGACCTGCCTCGCGGAGCTCGCCGAGGCGGCCGGGTGGTTCGACACGACCGATGCCCGGGTCGTGGTGGTCAGAGGCCAGGGCCGGTGTTTCTCCGCCGGGGCCGACCTCTCCACCTTCGCCGGACCGGCCGATCCCCGCTACTCGTTGCGCGACGCGGCGGACCTCGGTCGACTGATGGCCGATGCCATCGAGGGCATGAAGGCCGTCACCATCGCCGCGGTGCGCGGCTGGTGCGTCGGCGGCGGACTCGTGCTGGCGGCGGCCTGCGACCTGCGCATCGCCGCCGCCGACGCCCGCTTCTCGATCCCGGAGGTCGACCTCGGCATCCCGCTCGCCTGGGGTGGCATCCCCCGACTCGTTCGTGAGATCGGACCGATGCGGACGAAGGACCTCGTGATGACGTGTCGTCCGTTCGGGGCCGACGAAGCCGTGTCGGCGGGGTTCCTCACCGACGTGGTCGAACCGGATGACCTCGACGGCGCCGTCGACGAGCTGGCGAGGTCCCTCGCCGCGAAGGCGCCCTACACGCTCTGGGCCACGAAGCGTCACGTCGACGCCGTCACCTCCGCGATGGTCGGCCTCGACCGCTCCTGGGGCGACGCCGACAGCCTCGCGTTCGCATTCCGGGATCCCGCCTGCAACGAGGCGCGAACGGCCTACCTCGCCAAGAGGTCGGCGAGCTGAACCACAGCGCGTTCGGTTGCCGTCGACGGCGGGGGTGAAATCGAAGGGGGAACTCGGTTCGCCGCGTGTCAAGCTGCGCGGATGTCCACCCCCGGCACCGCCGAACGTGGTGCTCGGCAGCGGTCGTGGCCGGTGCTCGAGATCACGGCCTTCCTCCTCACGATCAACGCCGGTGTCGTGTTCGTGCTGTTCGCGGACCTCCAGGAGGCGTATGGACTGACCGACACCGACGTCGGCCTGATCGCATCGGCGGGCTTCGTGTCGGCCCTCGTCGTCACGCTCGGGTTCGCGCCGATCGCCGACCGCGGCCATGTCGTCGTGGTCGGGTCGATCGGGCTCGCCGGCGCCATCCTCGCCGGTTTCGGGTTCGCGCTGGCCACGACGGCTCCGACGTTGATCGCTTCGCGTGCCGGGCTCGGCATCGGATTCGGCTTGTTCTCGGTCGCCGCCCGGAAGTCGATCGTCGGGGCGGAGATCGAGGGGTCCGGCGCACGGATGGGACGGTTCCTGTCGTTCATGGTCGCCGGCTTCCTTCTCGGTCCGCCGCTCGGGGCGGTGCTCGCGCCGGTCGGGCTGTGGGCGCCGTTCGTGGTGCCGGCCGTCCTCGTGACCCTGCTCGCCCCGTTCGCGGTGCAGGCACTGCGCGCCGCGGAGATCGCCGTCTCGTCGCCCCGCTACCGCGACATGTTCAAGCTCACCGCCGACCCCGTGCTCCAGGGAGCGATGTTGTTGCAGATGGTCATCTTCGGATGGATCGGCGTGTTCGACTCGACGATCGACCGCCACCTGACCGAGCAGGGCGTCGGCAACCTCGGGACGGCGGCGATCCTCGTCGTCATCGGCGCACCGCTCGTGATCCTGCCGTCGTGGGCCGGTGGCTGGGCCGAGCGGGTCGGTGCCCGACGAGCGGTCGCGATCGGCCTCGTCGTGGCGCTGTGCGGCTACGCCGGGTACGGCGCGGTCATCGCCTGGAGCTCGGTGCTGATCGCCGGGGTGGCCAACACGGTCGGCGAGTCGTTCATGTTCCCGGGGCTCCAGCTGGCGACCGTGCAGCGCACCGGCACCGAACGCTCGGCGATCGGTCAGACGCTGTTGGAGGCCGTGGGGACCAGTGCCGCGGCCGCGGCGGCCTTCCTCGCTCCAGCGATCTTCAGCGCGCACGGCCCGCGGACGTTGTACGGCGGCTACGCGGCGGGATCGCTGGTGTTCGGTGCGATCGCGGTGTGGCGGATGCGGGCGCTCGACGCGGCGCCCCCACCGATCGGCGAGCCCGTGCCGGCACCGTCCGCCGTGCCCTGAGTCGTGGACCGGCATCGGTGGTGGAGATGCGCCGATCTGGGCGATTCGCCCGAGTGATTCGACTTTGGCCGTGACCCGGGTCACAATCTGGCCCGAGCATTCGAGCCTGGGGGATCACATCGATGTCGGAACGCGCGACCGGTACAGCGGGTAACGAACCGTTCCTCGTCGTCGAGGACCTGAAGACCCACTTCACCGTGCCGGCCGGCACGGTGAAGGCCGTCGACGGCGTCTCGCTCGAGCTACGCCGAGGCCAGACGCTCGGCATCGTGGGCGAGTCCGGCTCGGGCAAGACGGTCCTGTCCCGCTCGATCATGCGGCTCAACATCGGCGGCAACGTGCACACGACCGGGTCGGTCCGCTACGACGGTCGGGAGCTGATCGGCCTGAAGGCGAAGGAGATGCAGTCGATCTGGGGCCTCGAGATGGCGATGGTCTTCCAGGACCCGATGACCTCGCTCAACCCCGTGGTGAAGGTCGGTCGCCAGCTCACCGAGCATCTGCGATTCCACCTGAACGTCTCCAAGAGCGAAGCCCGCCAGACGGCCATCGAGCTCCTGCGCAGCGTGAAGATCCCCGAACCCGAGACCAGGATCGACAACTACCCGCACGAGATGTCGGGCGGCATGCGTCAGCGTGTGTGCATCGCGATCGCACTCGCCTGCGGGCCCCGGGTGCTGTTCGCCGACGAACCCACCACGGCCCTCGACGTGACGGTGCAGCACCAGATCCTGAACCTGCTGGCGACCCAGCAGAAGGAGCGGTTCATGTCGATGATCATGGTGACGCACGATCTCGGCGTGGTCGCCGGGCGTGCCGACGAGATCATCGTCATGTACGCCGGCAAGGTCGTGGAGAAGGCGCCCACGGCGACGCTGTTCGCCGAGATGAAGCACCCCTACACCGAGGCGCTGCTGCGCTCGATCCCGAAGATCGCGCAACCGAAGCACTCCCGGCTGAGCGCCATCCTCGGCCGACCGCCCGACCTCATCAATCCGCCCCCCGGCTGCTCGTTCGCGCCGCGCTGCCCCTATGCACAGCAGCGGTGCCACGAGGAGAAGCCGGTGCTCAGCCCGGGTTCGACACCGGGGCATCAGTTCGCCTGCCACTTCCCGGTCGGCACGCCGGAGGCCCGCGAGGCCTTCGACCGCAATCTGGCCGCCGGCCTGCCGGTGACGCTCGCCGCCGCCGGCGACAGCAAGGTCAGCGACGACGATCTCGTCACGAGTGCAGGGGGTGCCTGATGGCCGGTTCGGGTCGGGCGCACCTGCGCCCCGAAGACGAGACGCTGCTCCGGGTCGAGCATCTGAACGTCGAGTTCCCCGTCGGCGGTGGCCGCGTGGTCTACGCCGTCAGCGGCATCAGCTTCGACATCGCCAAGGGTGAGACCCTCGGGCTCGTCGGCGAGTCGGGCTGTGGCAAATCGACGACCGGACGGGCGATCCTCCAGCTCCCTCGACCGACCTCCGGCTCGGTCGTGCTCAACGGCGTCGACCTCATGGAGCTCGACGGCGAGGGCATGCGCGAGAAGCGCACCGACCTCCAGATGATCTTCCAGGATCCGATCTCATCGCTGAACCCCCGCCGCACCGTCGGCGAGGTCGTGGCCGAGCCCCTCCAGGTGTGGGGGCCACACGACGAGGACAAGCAGTGGGACATCGTCGCCGACATGCTCGAAGCCGTCGGCATCGACCCCGGCGTCGCCCGCTACAAGCGCCCCCACGAGTTCTCGGGTGGGCAGTGCCAACGCATCTCCATCGCCCGGGCCCTCGTGCTCGAGCCCGAGCTCATCATCTGCGACGAGCCGGTGTCGGCCCTCGACGTGTCGGTGCAGGCCCAGATCCTCAACCTCCTCGAGGATCTGAAGGCGGAGTACGGCCTGACGCTCGTGTTCATCGCCCACGACCTGGCGGTGGTGAAGAACATCAGCGACCGCGTCGCGGTGATGTACCTCGGCAAGATGTGCGAGATCTCCGAGACCGACGAGATGTACGCCAATCCGGCCCATCCCTACACACAGCTCCTGCTCGAGTCGATTCCGGAGCCGGATCCGCTCGCGGTGCTGGACGACCGGGCCGAGATCGAGGGTGAGCTGCCCTCGCCGCTCGCGCCGCCATCGGGCTGCCGGTTCCGCACCCGCTGCCCGTACGCCGACGAGACGTGTGCGCGAGTCGAGCCGCAGATGCGGCGTGTGTCCGAAGATCACTATGTCGCCTGCCACCACCCGCTGGTGCCGGTCGACGAGACCGAAGTGCAGATCGACGTTTGACGGACGTGTGACGGTTGCCGGCAGCGAACTGGGTGCCAGCCGTCACATCTGCTATCAACGTGCAACTCGGATCGAAGATTCGAATTCCGACTACAGGGGAGACCTACATGAACAAGCAGGGTTTGCTGAAACTCCTTGCGTTGCTGTTCTCGATGGGCCTGATCGCAGCCGCGTGTGGCGGCAGCGATGATGGCGACACCGGGGCCACCGACACAACGGAGGCGGAAGCCGAAGAAGCGGCGACCGATGACACGGTGGCCGAGGCGGGAACCGAAGCCGAGGGAGACAACGACACCGAGATCGTGCCGTCTGAGGGTGAGCGCGCCTACGGCGGCTCGATCGCGGTCGGCCTCGAGGCCGAGGCCGTGGGCCTCCGCCCCTGGGAGGACACCTGCTCCTCGCCTTGCTACAACATGATGATCACCATCTACGACAAGCTCATCGAGCAGACCGTCGATGGTGAGTACGAGGGTTGGCTCCTCGAGTCGATCGAGCCGAGCGAGGACTTCATGTCGTGGGTCGGCGTGCTCCGCCCGGGTGTGACCTTCCACAACGGCACCGAGCTGACCGCGCAGACCATCGCCGACATGTTCATCGTGCAGCAGACCGGTGCGGCTTCGGCCGGCCAGATCAGCTCGGCGAACCTGGCCGACGTGCAGGCCACGGGTGACCTCGAGGTCACCTACACGCTGAGCCAGGCCAACTCGGCCTTCCCGGCGTTCCTCGCCCGTGCGCCGATCGGCATGGTGTTCGACCCGGCCCTCGCCACCGAGGATCCGGACGGCTACGCCAACGCTCCCGTCGGCACCGGCCCGTTCGTGGTCGAGAGCCGTGACCTCGACAACGAGACCGTCGTGGTCCGCAACGAGAACTACTGGGGTACGGATCCCGAGGGCAACCAGCTCCCGTTCCTCGACCAGATCTCGTTCCGTCCGATCCCGGACGAGGGCACCCGCCTCGATGCACTGCTGTCGGGCACGGTCAACGCCTTCCAGACGCTCCGTCAGGGCACCATCCGCGACGCTCGTGCGGCCGTGGAAGAGGGCGCCGACGTGACGCTGCTCGAGTTCCAGGGCAACAACACCGGTGGTGGTCACTTCAACGTGCTCGTGCCGCCGTTCGACGACAAGCGTGTCCGGAACGGTCTCGTTCACCTGAACCCGCAGGACCAGGTCATCGAGGCGCTCGGTGGTACCGGCATCTCGCTGCCCGCCACCCAGTGGTTCAGCCCGGATTCGCCGTGGTACTCCGAGAAGGTCGCCGAGGCGTGGCCGAAGTTCGACTTCAACCGTGGCGTCGAGCTCATCACCGAGTACGTCAACGACCCGGCACGTTCCGACGGCAAGGCTGTGGGTGAGCCCATCAGCTTCGAGCAGTCCTGCCCGCCGGATCCGACCCTGATCGCCGCCACCCAGGTGATCATCGAGGTCTACGAGCAGACGGGCGGCCTGATCGAGGCCGAGGTCACCAACTACGACCAGCAGACCCACATCAACTACGCCCTCGGCGCCGAGAACGGCTTCGTCGGTGAGCACGGTGCGCACTGCTGGCGTTGGAGCTCCGAGGACGATCCCTCGGTCAACCTGAACCCGGCCCTCGCGCCGCCGACGGCGGAGATCGCCGAGCTCGCCGGAATCCCCGGTGTCGTCTCGCCGCTCAACTTCGCCAACTGGTTCGACGGTGAGTCGTTCCAGGCAGCGGTCGGTGCCACGCAGACCGATGACTTCGCAGCTCGTTATGCGCTGTACGAGACCATCATGCTGCGCATCGCCGAGGAGACCCCGATCTGGTACTCCGGCCACACGGCCACCGCCATCGGCACGGATGCGAACATCCTCGGCCTCAATGGCTGGCACCTGCCGTCCGGCTCCATCGGCGTCGGGTTCCCGAACGCCGAAGGCCGCTGGGCAGAGGTCTGGCTCGGCTGATCAGCCGAAGCTGACCATCACGTAATGCACGGATCAACCCGGGGGAAGTTGACGACATGCTGAAGATTCTCGGACAACGACTGCTGCGCCTTCTGGCGACACTGTTCGCGGTCACGTTCCTGTCCTTCTTCATGACGTCGCTTCTCCCGGGTGATCCCGCGGTTGCGATCCTCGGCGAAGCCGGGGTCCAGAACGAAGAACTGCTCAACCAGGTCCGCGAGGACCTCGGACTCAACGACCCGCTCCCCGTTCGATATGTCAACTGGCTCGGCAACGCCGTGCAGGGTGACCTCGGCGAGTCGTACATCAATCAGGGCCAGTCGGTCTCGGGCACCATCGTCCAGCGGCTGCCCGTCACGGCCCAGCTCGCCTTCATGGCGATCGGCCTCGCCGTCCTCTTCGCCGTGCCGATCGGCGTGCTCGGCGCCTACCGCCAGGGCCGCTGGCAGGACAGCGTGAGTTCGGCCGGGGTGCAGGTCGCACTCGCCGTGCCGAACTTCATCACCGGCATCTTCCTGATCTGGCTCTTCGCGGTGAAGTTGCAGTGGTTGCCGGCATCCAACTGGAACCGCATCTCCGACAAGGGCATCGTCGAGAACCTCAGGACGGCGATCCTGCCGGCCACCGCCCTCGCACTCACCCAGATGGCGATCTTCTCCCGCCTCGTCCGATCCGACATGATCGCGACCCTCCAGGAGAACTACATCCTCTCCGCTCGGGCCAAGGGGCTGAAGGACCGTTACGTGCTCTTCCGCCACGCGCTCCGCCCGAGCTCTCTCAGCCTCGCGACGATCGTGGGCATCAACTTCGGTGCGCTGCTCGGGGGCACCGTCATCATCGAGACCCTCTTCGCCATCCCCGGTCTCGGTTTCCGGCTGATCAATGCCATCAGCCAGCGCGACATCCTGGTGATCCAGGGCATCACCGTGTCGGTGGCGGTGGGCTACGTGCTCATCAACACCATCGTCGACCTCTTCTACACCGTCCTCGATCCTCGCATCCGAAGGAGCTGAGCCGTGACCACGACGGAACCAACCGTGAGCCTCGACCAACCGACGGTCGTGGAGGCGCCGAAGGTCCAGCAGTCGGGTGTCCCGCGCGAGGGCATCAAGCCGAAGCGCGCGAGCGTGCTCGAGGTCTGGCGGTCGATGCCGCTCACCGTCAAGTTCTCCACGGTCTGGCTGATCCTCGTGTTCGGCGGTGCCATCTACGCCAAAGTCGACACCACGATCTTCGACGGTGCCCTGCCGCTCCAGGATCCGAACGCACAGACCAACGGATTCAGTGCCGCGACCGGTGAATTCGGCGACGGCGAACCGCTGGAGAAGCCGTCTGCCGACCACTGGCTCGGCACCGACGCCATCGCACGCGACACGTTCTCGCGCATCGTGCACGGCGGTTGGGTGTCCCTGATCGTCGCCAGCGTGGCGGCGGGCTTCGGTGTGATCTTCGGTGGCTTCCTCGGCGCCCTGGTGGGCTTCGTGCGGGGTCGGACCGAAGCGGTCATCATGTCCGCGATCGACGTGATCCTGGCCTTCCCGGCGCTCATCCTGCTGCTCGCGATGGTGTCGATCTTCCGGGTCCGGGACCTCCTGATCATCAGCCTGGTGATCGGCTTCCTCTCGATCCCGGCCTACACCCGGGTCGCTCGTGCCACGTCGCTCGCCATCAGCCAGCGCGAGTTCGTGCTCGCCGCACGAGCGATCGGCACGAAGCCGGGCACGATCCTGCGTCGTGAGGTCATCCCGAACGTGCTGCCCGTGGTCCTGTCCTACGCCATGGTCGCCGCGGCGTTCGTGATCGTGGTCGAGGGTTCACTGTCGTTCCTCGGCCTGTCGGTGCAGCTGCCGACGTCGACCTGGGGCAACATGATCAACCTCGCACGAGCCGACATCAAGGTCGACGTCATGCAGGCCGTCTACCCGTCGCTCGCTCTGGTCATCACGGTACTGTCGCTCAATCAGGTCGGGGACTGGTTCCAGAAGCGGGCCTCGCACCGGGCTTCGGCGCTCTAGCCGCCACGACACCTCGGTGATGCAGCGCAGCGATGGACTCGGGTTCCGCGCGCTCGCACTGCTGTTGGCCACGGGAACACTCGCTGCGGCGTGCACCTCCGGCGCTGACGACGCCACGACCACCACCACATCCCCGGCGGCGACGGTCGATCCGACCGGCGCGGAGGTGGGAGTCGAGCCGTCGTCCGATCCGGGGCGCAGCGGCACGCTGATCTATGCCGTCGAGCACGGGACCCAGCAGCCGTGGGCGCACTTCGAGGCGAGCTGTCGACTGGCCTGCCGTCTCGTGCTCGAAGCGGTCGCCGATCCACTGGTGCTGCCGTCGCCGGACGGGGGCGTCGTGCCCGTGCTCCTCGACGCGATCGAAGCCTCCGACGACTTCGGTGTCTGGACACTCGCCGTACGGGACGGCATCGAGTTCCATGACGGCACACCGCTCGATGCCGAGGCTGTCGCGTTCAATCTGCAGACGTGCCGGGCCGCTCCGCTGACCGGGCCCGACCTCGTCGAGATCTCGACGGTGGAGGTCGTCGACGGCGATGTCGTGGTCACCATGTCGAACCCGTGGTCGTCGTTTCCGATGCTGCTCGCCGGTTCGGCCTGCACCTTCGTGTTGTCGCCGACCTGGCTCGCATCCCTCGCCTCGGTGCCGCAACGCGACCCGGCCAACCCGTGGTTCGATCCGGCGATGGCCGCGACCCCGGCCGACGGCACATCGGCCGCACCGGTCGGCTCCGGCCCGTTCGTGTTCGACCGCTACGACCCCGGTGCGGGCAACACGTTCCGGGCGATCCGGAACGAGGAGTACTGGCGAGGTCCTGCGGGCGTCACCGGCGAGGAGCTTCCGCGGTTGGATGCGGTCGAGTTGGTGTTCGACCCGTCGTCGGAGTCCCGAGTGGTGGGCGTCGCCGACGGCAGTTACTCGATCGCCCACGTCGACCAGGGCGAGCCGATCGCCACGGCGACCGCCGATGCCACGCTCACGGTCGTCCAGTCGCTGGTCGGCGCCGACACGGACCACGTCGTGTTCAACGTGGCCGCCGGCCTGAACGCGTCGGCCGCCGCCGTGCTCGGCGTCGAGGGTTCGGTGGAGATGGATCCCGACGGAAGCCAGGTCGACAACCCGCTCGTGCACCTGAGCTGCCGGAAGGCACTCGTGGCCGCCACCGATCACGGGCGTCTCGTGACCGAACGCCACGGGGGTGCCCTGCCGGCCGCGAATGGTCCCTTCCCACCGGGGGTGGCCGGACACCTCGATGTCGCCGCGCCGACCGTGGTCGACTCCGCCCAGGCACAGGTCGAGCTCGAACGCTGCCTGGTGGAGGCCGAGACGGAACGCCTCCGCTTCACGTTGCTCGTCCCCGCCGGCGGTCCATCGGCCGAGACCGGCGAGCTGCTCGCCTCGATGTGGGTGCAGCAGTTCGGTGCGGCGATCGACGTCGCCGTCGAGCCAGTGCCCGCGGAGGACTACCTCCAGCGGGGGATCGATGGGTCGTTCCAGGCGATGATCCTCCGCCTCCCGGGCGCCATCGATCTGGACGCACATCACCGTTCCTGGTCGATCCGCACGGCCTCGCCGATCGGCCAGTTCGCGCTCAACACGGGTCGGTTTCTCGATCCCGTGATCGATCAGAGTCTCGCCATCCAGCGCCGCACGACCGATGCTGCGCTGCGGCGGGGTGCTGCGGAGGAGATCAACCGGTCATTCGCTGCGAATGCGTGGAATCTGTGGTTGACGTGGCGACCCTGGGTCGTCGTGCACCGCGGGGCGGTCCGTGACGTGACGGTCTCGACCTCACCCGAGGGCGTGGTGACCGTGGCGATCGACGGCGGCCAGCACCGACTGGCCCACGTCTGGTGTGTCGAGGGCGTGTGTCGCTGACCCGGTTGGTCGGCTCGCCAGCTCAGGGATTGGTGAGCAGGTCGATGAGCGAGCTCGTGTCCCACCGGTTGCCGCCGCGGGCCTGGATGCGAGCGTAGAGCTGGTCGACCGCGGCTGCGGTTGGCAGGGACGTGCCGAGGCGTCGACTCTCGTCGAGGGCGATGCCGAGATCCTTGCGGAACCAGTCGACCGCGAAGCCGAAGTCGAACTCGCCGGCCGCCATGGTCGGCGCCCGGTTGGCCATCTGCCACGAACCCGCGGCGCCTTTCGAGAGGGTCTCGGTGACCTGATCGATGTCGAGTCCGGCGGCCATCGCGAGGTGCACACCTTCGCTGAGGCCGGCGAGGATGCCGGCGATGCAGACCTGGTTGACCATCTTCGTGAGCTGGCCGGCACCGGCCGGCCCGAGCAGGGTCACGCCGACGGCGTAGGTGTCGAGCACCGACTCGACCCGGGCGAACACCTCGGCGTCGCCACCACACATGATCGTCAGCTTGCCGTTCTGTGCTCCGGCCTCGCCGCCCGAGACCGGGGCGTCCACGAATCCGATGCCCTTCGCGGCGCAGATGCCGTGGAGTTCACGGGCCACGTCGGCCGACGCCGTCGTGTGGTCGACGAGGACGGCGCCCGCACCCATCGTCTCGAGGGCGCCGCCGGGGCCGGAGGTGACGGCCCGCACGTCGTCGTCCGCTCCGACGATCGTGATGACGATGTCGGCCCCGTCGGCCGCCTCGGCGGGAGACGCGGCGACGGAGCCGGTGTGCTCGGCCGCCCAGGCGTCGGCTTTGGCACCGGTGCGATTGAAGACCCGCACGTCGTGGCCTGCTGCGGCGAGGTGTCCGGCCATGGGATACCCCATGACACCGAGTCCGATGAACGCGATGGAGGTCATGCGGCCATCATGCCCCAGCGCGGGCAGACTGGGTCGGTGAAGGTCGCTCGTCGAGGACATGTTCGCCCGTTCGGCGTCATGGAGGTCATGCGTGCGGCCGCGGAGGCCGAGGCGGCCGGCCGCGACGTGATCCACCTCGAGGTCGGCCAGCCCTCGACCGGCGCGCCCGAGGCCGTCGTGGCCGCAGCACAGCGGGCCCTCGTCGACGATCGGCTCGGCTATGTCGACCCGCGGGGGATCGAGCCTCTCCGCGAACGCATCGCCCGTTGGTACGACGAACGACACGGCGTCGCCGTCGACCCCGGGCGGGTCATGGTCACGACGGGTGCGTCGGGCAGCTGCATGCTCGCCTTCCTCAGTTGCTTCGATCCCGGCGACCGGGTCGCCGTGCTCGAGCCCGGATACCCGTGTTATCGCAACGACCTCCAGACGTTCGGGATCGAGGTGGTCGGCGTGCCCGTCGGTCTCGGCGACGGCTTCCGGCCGACCGTCGCCCACCTGGAGGCGGCGGGCTCGCTCGATGGTCTGGTGCTCGCGAGTCCGTCCAATCCGACGGGCACGGTGCTGCGGTCCGATGAGCTCGAACCGATCCTGACCTGGGCCCGAGCCAACGGCGTCCGGGTGATCGTCGACGAGATCTACCACGGCATCACCTACGACGGTCCCGCCGTCAGCGCCCTCGAACTCGACCCCGACGCCATCGTGTTCAACAGCTTCTCGAAGTACTTCTCGATGACCGGATGGCGACTCGGCTGGATCGTCGCACCCGCCGAGTTGACCGAGCCCCTCGAGAACCTCGGGGCGAACCTCACGATCTCCGCGCCGACCCTGTCGCAGATCGCCGCCGTGACCGCGTTCGACAGTGTCGACGTCGCCGACCGCAACGTCGAGCGCTACCGGGCGAACCGAGCGGTGCTGCTCGACGGACTGCCGACTGCCGGGCTGAACCGCATCGCCCCGGCCGATGGAGCGTTCTACCTCTACGTCGCCACCGACCACGTCGGTGACTCCTCGGTCGATGTCGCCCGGCGCTGGCTCGACGAACTCGCCATCGCCTGCACTCCCGGCACCGACTTCGATCCCGTGCACGGGGTCGACTTCGTGCGCCTGTCCTATGCCGGCACCACCGACGAGATGCAGCGTGCCTGTGAGCGTCTCGCCGGGTGGAATGCCTGACCCCTCTCACCTGGTTGGAGCCACCGTGACCGACACCCCCACCAATGCGAACCCGACCACCTCCGGCGATGCCGACGTCGAGGAGTTCGACCTCATCATCGTCGGATCCGGCTCGGGCAACTCGATCCCCGAGTCGCTCGCCGGTTGGAAGATCGCCCTCGTCGAGAAGGGCATCTTCGGCGGGACCTGCCTGAACGTCGGTTGCATCCCGTCCAAGATGTTCGTGCTCCCCGCCGACTCGATCCGGATCGCCGAGGACGGTCCTCGCCTCGGTGTCGCGACGACCCCCGGCCCGGCGGACTGGGCGGCCATCCGGGACCGCGTGTTCGGCCGGATCGATCCGATCTCGGCCGGCGGCGAGGAATACCGCGCGTCGGGGACCGAGGGACTGACCCTGGTGCGTGGGCACGGGCGCTTCGTCGGCGACAAGACCATCGAGGTCGATGGGCGACGGCTGCGGGCGCCGCGGATTCTGCTCGCCACCGGCTCACGGCCGTGGGCGCCGCCGATTCCCGGACTCGACGACGTCCGGACCCACACCTCCGACAGTGTCATGCGGCTCGAGGAGTTCCCGAAGCGGCTGGGTGTGCTCGGTGGTGGGTTCATCGCGGTCGAGATGGGGCACGTGTTCTCCGCGTACGGCGCCGAGCTCCACATGTTCAACCGGGGGGAGGTGTTGCTGCGGGCCGAGGACGCCGAGATCGCCGAGCGGTTCACCGAGGTGTTCGGCTCACACTCGCGGGTCAATCTCCACCTGGGCACGGTGCCCGAGCGTGTCGAGGAGCTCGACGACGGCACCATCGCGATCCACCACGGTGGCGACGTGACCGTCGTCGACGAGTTGCTGCTGGCGCTCGGTCGTCGCCCGAACAGCGACCTGCTCGGGCTCGAGCAGACCTCGGTCGACGTGCACGCCGACGGTCGGATCGTCGTCGACGAGCACTTCGCCACGACCGAGCCCGGCATCTGGGCGGTCGGGGACGTCTCGAACAGCTTCCAGCTCAAGCACCTCGCCAATGCGGAGGCGAAGGCCGCGTTCGCCAACATCGCCGCCGATGCGGCCGGCGAGCCGCAGACGCAGGTGGTCGACACCCGGGCGGTGCCCCATGCCGTGTTCTCCGACCCGCAGGTCGCGACGGTCGGTCTGACCGAGGCGCAGGCGGCCGCCGCCGGGCTCGACGTCGTGGTCGGCAAGCGTGACTACGCCGGCACCGCCTACGGCTGGGCCATGGAGGACACGTCGTCGTTCGCCAAGGTGATCGTCGAGCGGGGCACGAAGCGCATCGTCGGAGCCCACATCATCGGGACCCAGGCGGCGTCGCTGATCCAGCCGTTGATCCAGGCCATGCAATTCGATCAGCCAGCCGACGCGGTTGCCGACGATGTCTTCTACATTCATCCTGCCCTGACCGAAGTGGTCGAGAACGCCCTGCTGGATGCCGTCGGTCAGGATTCCTGATTCGACGCATCAAGTGGTCGTCGGACCCGCCGATAGGACTCCGATGACTGCTGAGCGCGTGCCCACCGATCCCGATCAGCTCGCCGACTATCTGTCGGTGCAGCCGGCCGCGAGCCTCGTCGTCGTCGACGGTGCGGTGACGGCCAGCAACCAGGAAGCGATCGAGGTGCTGGGCATCCCGAGCGCTCGTCTCATCGGCGCGCCCTTCGTCGAACTCTTCGTGCCCGAGCTGGCCGACCCGGTCGCCGCCGCTCTGGCGGACACACTCCCGTTGCTGCGTGCCTTCCGTGTGCGTCTCAATCGCGGGCTCATCCCGATCGAAGTCACGGTCCGCTCGTTGGACGGTCACACCGCCCTGGTGTCGGTGCGCGATCTGACCTTCGAGCACGAGCTGTCGGCCGCCGGCAACGGCTCGCTCACACACGACCCGATCACGTCGCTGCCGAACCGGTACCACCTGCTCGAGCGGCTGAACTCGCACCTGACCGCGCCGAACACCCAGCCGGTCGCCCTCCTCGGACTCTGGATCGACGATCTCGCCACCCTCGAAGCCGATCGTGGCCCCCGGGTCACCCAACGGGTCGTTCGCCAGGTCGGTGAGCGCATCCACGGGCGTCTTCGTGGCCCCGATCTGCTCGGTCGTTATGGCGACGATGCGTTCCTCGTCGTGATGGCATCGGGCATGGACGCCGATCAGCTGACGGCCGTGGCCGACCGCCTGCGCAACGAGATCGCCTTCCCCGTCGAGGTCGAGGGTGGTCTGGTGTCGTTCACGGCGTCGGTGGCCGTTGGTGCTCTGGGGCGGCAGCGTCCCAGCTTGGAGCGAATCCTCGCCCGTCTCGCCGCCGCCTCAGATCGAGCGAGCGCCGCGAACACCAACCGCACCGAGATCCTCAGCTTCTGAGTGCACACCCCA
>JAHDCV010000118.1 GCA_020629695.1 Acidimicrobiales bacterium
GGCGGGGTCGTTGCCGCCGGAGGCGGTGGGGTCCCGGGCGCGGCAGCCGTGTCGAGCGCGACATCGAGGCCACCGCCGTGCACCACACCATCGGTCAGTCGTGTCCACGTCAGCGTGTCGCCCGACTCGGTTCCGTCGACGACGAGGGCGACCGCCGGCTCGTCGAGCACCGAGGTGTCCCAACCGTCGACGCCGGACCCCCGCAGCTGCGTGGTCGCCGTCGCGGCGCTGGCGGCGCCGAAGAGGAACAGCACCGACGGTGAACCCTCGAGGACCGCTGCCATACCGGCCGGCCGATGCCGCACGACGAGATCGTGGAGTCCGCCCGCCACGGTGTTGAAGTCCCACCGGGATGCCGCCATCGTGTCGATGAAGGCGGCGAGATCGGCGTTGAGAGCGGGATCGTTGACCGAAGCGACGGCGAGCGGGCCGCGGACGGCCACGACACCGGTGCCGGCTCGAAGACTGGAGCGCATGAGGGCGGGTGTTCTCCTCGGGAGGCGGGTTGAGTCCGCAACCTAGTCCGTGACACCGCATCGACGGTGGTCCCCGGGCCGTTGCGTCCGCCGATCGAAGGGAAACCGGCCGCACTGTTCGTCGAAGTCGAGCCGAGCTGCTGGAATGGTCCGGTGATCGACTCCGAGACTCCGCGCCATCGCGACCCCGCCGTCGTCGAGGTGGGCCGACTGCCGCTCCACGCCCTCGGTGTTCCCGCCGACGCCGTCGACCTCGGGGGACCCTGGTCGTTCCGACACTGGTCCGGTCCGGCCCCGACCGACGACTGGGCGATGCCCGACGCGGCGCGAGCCGACTTCGGCACGCTCGACCTGCCCGCGTCGTGGTCCGTGCACGGGCACGGCATCCCGATCTACACCAACGTGCAGTTCCCGTTCGCGATCGACCAGTACCCCGAGATCCCGATCGAGGACGAGGGTGGAGACCACGTTCGCACGGTCGAGGTTCCCGCCGACTGGGCCGGCGATCAGATCGTGCTCCGGATCGGCGCGGCCGAGTCGGCCGTCGACGTCTTCGTCGACGGCGAGGAGGTGGGCTACGCAACCGACAGTCGGCTCCCGTCCGAGTTCGACCTCACCGGGATCGCGGCCGCGGGGTCCGTCGTCACGATCGGTCTCCGCGTGCATCGATGGTCGGCGTCCACCTGGCTCGAAGACCAGGACATGTGGTGGATGGCGGGCCTGCATCGGGAACTCCATCTCTATCGGCGCCCGGCGACCCGGCTCACCGACGTGGCCATCGACACCGTGGAACTCCGGCCCGATGGTGCGGCGGTGGTGCGGGTGACCTCGGCGGTCACCGGAGGCGAGCCGGGCACGGTGGCGCCGCTCACCGTCGAGGTGGCCGGCGTCGTCGTCGATGACGAGGTCGAGCTGCCCGGGAAGGACGGAGCGATCGGCGTGACGACGACGGTCGTGGTGCCCGACGCGCCGCTCTGGACGGCCGAGACGCCACATCTCGTCGATGCGGTGATCAGCCTCGGCGAGCTGGACCGTCAGACCAGCCGGGTCGGGCTCCGCACCGTCGCCGTGGCCGGCGGACGTCTGCTCGTGAACGGAGTTGCCGTGACCCTCCGGGGTGTCAACCGCCACGACCACTATCCGGTCGGCGGGCGGGTGCTCGACGAGGCGTTGCTGGACGAGGATCTCCGGCTGCTCAAGCACCACAACTTCAACGCGATCCGCACGGCCCACTACCCCCATCACGAGCGGCTCTACGAACGCTGCGACGAGGTGGGCCTGTACGTCGTCGACGAGGCCAACCTCGAGTCGCACGGACTCGTCCGTGACATGGCATCGGAACGGGCGGTCACCCAGCTCGGGCCGACGCCGACCGAGGACCCGGCCTTCGCCGCCGCCTTCGTCGCCCGTGGGTCCCGCATGGTCCAACGGGACCGGAATCACGCCTGCGTCATCATGTGGTCCCTCGGCAACGAGTCCGGCTGGGGTGACAACCACCGGGCGATGGCCGCTGCGATCCGTGATCTCGACGACACGCGGCCGCTCGTCTACCACCCCGCCGAGCTCGACCCGCTGGTCGACGTGATCGCCCCGATGTATCCGAGCCTCGCGGTCCTGGCCGGGCTCGCCGAGCAGGCCGACGAGCGTCCGATCGTGATGTGTGAGTACTCCCATGCGATGGGCAACTCGAACGGCGGCTTCGCCGAGTACGACGAGCTCATCGACCGCAACGATCGTCTCGGCGGTGGGTTCATCTGGGATTGGGTCGATCAGGGCATCGCCGCCGAGACCCCGTCGGGTCAGCCCTACTGGGCCTACGGCGGTGACTTCGGCGACGAGCCGAACGACGACAACTTCAACTGCAACGGGCTCGTCGACGCCGACCGGACGCCGCATCCCGCATTGGCCCACACCGGCTGGGTCCATCGTCCGGTGGTGACCGAACTCGCTTCGGGCGACGGCCGACGCCTCCGGATCCGGAATCGCTGGTCGTTCCTCGACACCTCGGGTCTCCTCGGTCGATGGAGCATGCGGCTCGACGGGGTCGAGCAGGCTGCCGGACCCGTCGAGATCGAGCCGATCGCGCCGGGCGACGAGGTCGAGGTCGACCTCGACCCACTCGCGTTCGAGGTGCCCGCCGGCGCCGAAGCCCGTCTGCTGGTCGAGTGGCACGACGGCGAGGGGCACCGAGTCGCCCACGACGATCTCGAGCTCGCGGTCGGACGGCCCGTGCCGTTCACCCCAGCGACGGACACCACCTGGATCCAGGTCGGCCAGGCCGATCGCACGATGATCACGACCGAGTCGATGGAGCTCGTGCTCGACCGACACGGGGTGCCGTTCTCATGGGTCATGGGCGGCCGACAGTGGCTCGCCGGTGCCGGTCATCTCGGGATCACCCGGGCCATCACCGACAACGATCGCGGTCACTTCGGGCCGGAACAGGCGGCCAAGAGATTGTCGAAGGCCGGCTTGCTGGGCGCCGAGCCCGAAGCACTCGGGCCGGTCAGCGTGGATCGGTCCATCCCGGGTCTCACCGTGGTCGATGCCCGTTCCCGGTTCGGACAGGGTCTCGTGGTCCGGGTGCGATGGCTGCTCACCGGTGACGGCGGGGTCGCGGTCGATGTCGTGACCGAGGCCGAGCTCAACACGCCCCCGCTGCTGCGGGTCGGTCTCGAACTCCGGCTCGCCGACGACGACCCGGAGCTCACCTGGTTCGGGCCGGGCCCCGGTGAGTCGTACCCCGATCGGGTCGGTGGGCTCGTGGTCGGCCGATGGTCGGAGCGCCCCGGCGGATCGAACTTCGACTACGCCCGTCCCCAGGAGACGGGCAATCACACGGGGACCCGTTGGGCCGGGATCCGGGCCGAGGGTGCGACGCTGCTCGCTCTCGGCGACCCGCGCTTCGACACGGCGTTGCGGCGCAACTGGGACCACGACATCCGACGCCAGCGACATCCGCACGACGTCGAACCGGCACCCCGTCCGATCTGGCGTCTCGACCTGGCCCACGCCGGGCTGGGCACCGGTTCGTGTGGTCCGGGCGTACTCGAGCGCCACCAGGTGCATGCCGACTCGGTCCGCAACCGGCTGATCTTCGCGGTCGTGCCCGATTCCGTCGACCCGGCCGAACTGGCCCGCCAACCGCACCCTCTCCGCCGATCCCGCCGCCAGCTCTTCTGACGCCGAAATCCCAGGCGGGGGCGACAGAAACTGTCGCCGCGGGGATGCAATTCGAGCAAGCAGCACGTCCGACTTGCGCGTGCCGGGCCTCAGAGCCGGTAGAGCTTCGCGACGTTGGTCCGCGTGACCTTGTCGCGCGTCTCGGGTGTG
>JAHDCV010000045.1 GCA_020629695.1 Acidimicrobiales bacterium
AGGTCCTCGGGCAGGCGAGCTTCGTGGACCAGGGCCACTACCCCGACCATGACGCTTCCTGGTCGGCATCGTTCGGCGTACTCGACCCCGATCTCGTGGCCGAGAGTCTGACCGCGGCCGCGGCGGACCACCCCCGGGCCGATGCCCTGCTGGTGCCCGGCATGCCCGGACCCATCCTGCCCATGGTCCCCGAGATCGAGGCTGCGATCGGTCGCCCGGTCGTGAGCTACTTCGCGGCCTGGTGGCGGTGCCTCCGACACCTCGGTATCGAGGTCGGCGATTCAGCTGGCAGGCTGCTCGCCACCGTCTGACGACCCGACCGGGAGCCGCCCCGTGCCCGTGCACTTCACCGCCGACGAGATGGCCGATCGCCGGGCTCGGGCCGCGGCCCGGCTCGTTGAGCTCGGCCACGATGCGTTGCTCGTCTTCAAGCAGGAGTCGATGTACTGGCTCAGCGGCTACGACACGTTCGGGTTCGCGATGTTCCAGTGCCTGGTGCTGACCGCCGACGGCGGCACCACGCTGCTCACCCGGGCGCCTGATCGCGGTACGGCGCTCCACACCTCCGACCTGACCGACATCCGGATCTGGGCCGACGGCGAAGGCCACGATCCGACCCGGGACCTGCTCGCGATCCTCGACGAGCTCGGCCTGCGTGGCGGACGGGTCGGCATCGAACTCGACAGCTACGGCCTCAAAGCCTCCAACTGGCGCCTCCTCGAAGCACAGCTCGAGGGCTACTGCGACTGGGACGACGCGTCGACGGTCATCCAGGAACTCCGCCGCACCAAGTCCGCCGCCGAGATCGCCCACATCCGGACCGCGGCGTCGCTCGCCGACGACGCGTGGGATGCCGCAGTTGGGCGAGCCGGACCGGGGGTCAACGAAGCCGACGTGCTCGCCGACATGCAGGATCGCATCCTGCGGCAGGGCGGCGACTACGCGGGCAACGAGCTGATCATCGGATCGGGTCCGGCCGCGCTCATGGTCCGATCGACCTCGGGCCGGCGCACGATGGGCACCGTCGACCAGCTCACACTGGAATGGTGCGGGGTCCAACGCCGCTACCACGCGGCCATGATGCGCACCCTCTGCGTCGGCACACCGCACCCGGATCACCTGGCCATGCACGCCGCCTGCGAAGAGGCCCTGCTCGCGTGCGAGGCGGCGATCGCCCCCGGGGTCGAGATGGGTGCGGTCTTCGACGCCCACGCGTCGATCCTCGACGCCGCCGGATGGGGCCGCCACCGGATGCACGCGTGTGGCTACGGCATGGGAGCGGTGTTCGCCCCGATCTGGGTCGACTGGCCGATGTTCCATGCCGGCAACCCACTGGAGCTCGGCTCGAACCAGGCCTACTTCCTCCACATGATCCTGCTCGACCTCGACCATCAGCGGGCCATGACACTCGGGCACTCGGTGCTCGTCACCGAGCACGGCTGCGAACGTCTCAGTCGCTCGGATCTCGACCTGGTGGTCGTGTGAACCGAGCGGGCCTCGGCACAATCGGGGCACGGACGGACCACCGGATCGGAGGCGGCGGGTGACGGGCTGGCAGTTCTGGATCGACCGTGGCGGCACGTTCACCGATGTGGTGGCCCGCCGCCCCGACGGGGCGCTCGCGACGGCGAAGTTCCTCTCGGAGAACCCCCGCCGCTACGACGACGCCGCCATCGCGGGGATCGCTCACTTCCTCGGGCTCGAGCCCGGTGCGCCGATCCCGACCGCGTCGGTGGACGCCGTGCGTATGGGGACGACCGTCGCCACCAACGCACTGCTCGAACGCGCCGGCGACCGCACCGTGTTCGTCACCACCGAGGGATTCGGTGACATCCTGCGCATCGGCACCCAGGCCCGGCCCGATCTGTTCGCACTCGACGTGGCCGTGCCCGACCTCCTGCACGAGGTCGCGGTGGAGGTTCGCGAGCGCATCACGACCGACGGCACCGTGCTGCTGCCCGTCGACGTCGACGCCGTACGCCGTGACCTCGCCGCGGTCCATGCCACCGGCATCCGCTCGATCGCCATCGCGCTGCTGCACGGCTATCGCCACAGCGCACACGAACGCCTCGTCGCCGGGATCGCCGCCGACCTCGGCTTCGAGCAGATCTCGGTCAGCCACGAGGTCAGCCCGCTCGTGAAGCTCGTGGCCCGCGGCGACACGACGGTGGTCGACGCCTACCTCTCCCCCGTGCTCCGCCGATACGTCGACCGGGTCGATGCCCGGCTCCGCCCCGCGGCAGCCACCTCCGGGCACCGCCCACAGCTCATGTTCATGCAGTCCAACGGTGGACTCACCGACGCCGACCGCTTCCGAGGCAAGGACGCACTGCTGAGCGGTCCCGCCGGCGGTGTGGTGGGCATGGTCGCGATCGGCGAGGCCGCCGGGTTCGATCGACTCATCGGCTTCGACATGGGCGGCACCTCGACCGACGTCGCCCACTACGCCGGCTCGCTCGAGCGCAGCTACGAGACCGAGGTCGCCGGGGTACGGGTCCGCGCCCCGATGATGGCGATCCACACCGTCGCCGCCGGCGGCGGCTCGGTGGTGCGGTTCGACGGGGCACGCCTGCGTGTCGGCCCCGAGTCCGCGGGGGCCGATCCCGGTCCTGCCAGCTACGGCAACGGCGGCCCCCTCACCGTGACCGATTGCAACGTCGTGCTCGGCAGACTCCACCCCGATCACTTCCCGGCGGTCTTCGGCTCCGACGGCGACCGGCCCCTCGTGATCGACCCCGCCCGACGAGCCTTCGCCGCCCTCGCCGATGAACTCGCCGAGGCGACCGGGCAGCGTCGCTCGGTCGAGCAGCTCGCCGAGGGCTTCCTCGCGATCGCGGTCGACAACATGGCGAACGCGATCAAGAAGGTGTCGGTCGAGCGGGGCCATGACGTCACCGACGACACCCTCGTGAGCTTCGGTGGCGCCGGCGGGCAGCACGCCTGCCTCGTCGCCGACCGACTCGGGATCGGACGGGTCCTGGTGCATCCGATGGCCGGCGTCCTGTCCGCGGTGGGCATCGGCCTGGCCGACATCCGCGACGTGCGCGACGACGCCGTGGATGCGCCGCTCGACGGGTCGACCATCGAGTCGCTCGAGCCACGCTTCGGCGCGCTGGAGACCGCCGGGCGCGACGCCGTCGCCGAGCAGGGTGTGCCGACGGATCGGATCGACGCCATTCGCCGCCTGGCGCTGCGCTATCAGGGGTCCGACACCGCCCTCGTGGTCGAGGCCGCCGACGCCAGGCACACCCGAGCGGCCTTCGAGGCCGACCATCGATCACGATTCGGCTTCATCACGCCGGACACCCCGATCGTCGTCGAGTCGATGCAGGTCGAGACCGTCGGCCGGTCCGACGCCGCCGCTCTGCTCGATGCGACGGGGGCGCCCTCACCGCCCGACGGGCCGTCGCGCCACCAGCCCGCCCCGGTGGCCGAACATCCGACGACCATGGCCGGCCGTCGGTCGACGACCGGGTTCTTCGACCGATCGACGCTGCGAACGGGCGATCGGATCGACGGACCGGCCGTGATCTTCGAGGACACCGCAACGACCGTCGTCGAACCGGAGTGGCGAGCGGTGATGAGCGATCGAGGCGATCTCGTGCTCGAGCGGGTGGTGGCGTTGCCCGATCGTGTGGCCATCGGCACCTCGGTCGATCCGGTCCAGCTCGAGATCTTCAACAACCTCTTCATGAACATCGCCGAGCAGATGGGCGTCGTGCTCGAGAACACGGCCGCCTCCGTGAACATCAAGGAGCGCCTCGACTTCTCGTGTGCGGTGTTCGACCCTGCGGGCGACCTCATCGCGAATGCGCCGCATCTCCCCGTCCATCTGGGTTCGATGAGTGAGTCGGTCAAGTCGATCATCCGAGCGAACGACCGGCTGATCGAGGGCGACGTGTTCGTGATGAACGCGCCCTACAACGGCGGCACCCACCTCCCGGACATCACGGTGATCAAGCCGGTGTTCTCCGACGGCGAGCTGATCTTCTTCGTCGCCTCCCGCGGCCATCACTCCGACATCGGCGGCCGGGTGCCCGGCTCGGCACCTGCGGACTCCACGACCGTCGACGAGGAGGGCGTCGTGCTCGACAACGTCCGCCTGGTGGCCGGTGGTGTCTTCCAGCACGACACGGTGTTCGAACTCCTCGCGACCGCTCGGTGGCCGGCGCGGGATCCCGACAAGAACATCGCCGATCTCAAGGCCCAGGTCGCGGCGTGCGAGGCCGGCGCCGCCGAACTCGGTCGGGTGATCGACCGCGTCGGCCTGCCGGTGGTCCACGCCTACATGGACCACGTGAAGGACAACGCGGAGGAATCGGTGCGCCGCGTCATCGACGTCCTGCAGAACTCGTCGTTCACCTACGCCCTCGACGACGGCCATCAGGTGTCGGTCGAGATCACCGTCGATCACACCACCCGATCGGCCACGATCGACTTCACGGGGACGAGCGGACAACACCCCGGCAACTTCAACGCACCGGTCTCGGTGGCGCATTCCGCGGTGCTGTACGTGTTCCGTTGCCTCGTCGGTGACGACATCCCGCTCAACGCCGGCTGCATGGTGCCGCTCGAGCTCATCGTGCCCGACCCGTCGATGATCAGCCCGCACCACCCGGCGGCGGTGATCGCCGGCAACGTCGAGACGAGTCAGGTGATCGTCGACACCCTGTTCGGTGCGCTCGGGGTCGCCGCGGCCTCACAGGGCACCATGAACAACTTCATCTGGGGCAACGAACGGATCCAGAACTACGAGACGATCTGCGGCGGCACGGGCGCCACCCCCGACGCACCGGGGTGCGACGCCGTGCACAGCCACATGACGAACACCCGACTCACCGACCCCGAAGTGTTGGAGAACCGGTTCCCGGTGCTCGTCGAGACGTTCTCGATCCGCCGCGGCTCCGGCGGCGCGGGCACCCACGCCGGCGGTGACGGTGTGGTTCGACGGCTCCGCTTCGAAGAGACGATGGAGGTCAACGTGATCTCGAACCGTCGCGTCGTGCCGCCCTACGGTCTGGCGGCCGGACGCCCGGGCGCGGTCGGCGAGAACCTGGTCATCCGGGCCGACGGCCGCACCGAACGGCTCCCCGGCGTCTGCCAGACCGTCGTGCACGCCGGTGACGCATTCGAGATGCGCACGCCCGGCGGCGGGGGCTGGACGCCCCACGAGGACGAGGCGTCGTCCGACCCGAGCTGAAGGGTCAGGACATCCCGAGCCCGAACACACCCGGCATCACGTCGAACCCCGGCACCGCCTTGACGCGGTCGCACCACCGGCGGATGGCGGGGTACTCCAGTCGGGAGACGCCACCTTCCTCGGACAACACCACATCGGGGAACACGGCGATGTCCGCGATGGTCGGATGCTCCGGTGAGCACAACCACGTCCTTCCGGCCTTCTCCTGGAACCAGAGGTGGTCGTCGAGCACCCGGAACAACGCATGTGCATCGCGACGGGCGGCCTCGACGTCGAGGTCGTAGCCGAGATTCACGTGCAGCCGAGCCGCCGACGCCGACGACATCAACGCCTCGGCGAACGACACCCACTGCCCCATCTCTCCGAGCACGCGTGCATCGGTCGTCGGATACCAGCGCCCGGTCGGATCGTGTGCCGCGGCGAGATACACGAGGATGGCGTGGGCGTCGCGGAGGACGACGTCGTCGTCGACCAACACCGGGATGTGGCCCATGGGGTTGATTCGACGGAAGGCCTCGCTCCGGTGCTCGCGTGCGGGATGGAAGTCGACCGTGCGCAGCTCGTGGTCCACCTCGAGCAAACTCAGCAGCAGGCGGACCTTGTAGCAGTTGGCCGACAGGACGTAGTCGTACAGTTCGATCGTCATGGCCGGTCCTAGAGGTCGAGCACGAGGCGATCGGACCGCGCCCGCGACACACACGACAGCATCGTGGTGTTCGCCGCACGCTCGGCATCGCGCAGGTAGACGTCGTGGTGGTCGGGTGTCCCGTCGATGACCGGGACGGCGCACGTGCCACACGCACCCTTCTCGCACGACGACGGGAGGGCGACGCCCGCACCCCGCAACACCTCCAACAGCGACGTACCCGCCGGGACCTCCAGCGTCGTGCCCGATCGGGCGAGTGCGACCTCGAACGGGGTCGAGTCGTCGATCTCGTGGTGGTTGCTGAAGTACTCGAAGTGCACCGCCGGGTCTGCCCAACCAGCCGCTGCAGCGGTCGCACGGACGACGTCGAGCATCGGTGCCGGACCGCAGGCGTAGACGAGTGCGCCTGGATGCGACGCCCGGGCGGCAACCAGCACGTCCGCGATCCGTCCGGCGGTCTGGGCGGGAGACAACGCCACGTGCACGGTGGCGTCCGCCCCGAACGACTCGACGACGTCGGGGAAGGCCAGGGCGTCCTCACCCCGGACGAACACGTGCAACTCGAACCCACGCCGGTCGAGTCGGATCGCCTGCGCCATGGCCAACAACGGCGTCAGACCGATGCCACCGGCGATCAGCACGGTGTGTTCGGTGTCGCGGCGCAGCGGGAACCCGTTGCGCGGTCCGGAGATCGTCAGGACGTCGCCCTCGGTCACGACGTCGTGGAGCAGCGTCGAGCCGCCTCCACCATCGACCTCGAGCTTGACCCCGATGCGGTAGTGGTCGGATTCGCCCGGCCCGTTCGTCAGCGAGTACTGGCGGACGAGGCCGTTCGGGAGGCGGAGGTCGATGTGTGATCCGGGCTGGGGCGTGGGGAGCACACCCGCCAACGGGGTGAGCTCGAAGGCGGCGACATCGGGCGCCGTCCACCACTTGCGACGCACCCGCACCTCGATGTGCGGCCCCGAACCGGCGGAACGCTCGACGACCACCGGTGTCTCGAGTGGACCCTGCGGTTCGACCGACCGAGACGGCACCGTTCGTTCGACTCGATCCACGAGTTCCCGCAGCGCCCGAGCGTGATGGCGGAGCACGGCGATCACGTCGTCCGGGGTCTCGGCCAGCACCGGCCGGATGACCGACGTGTGGGCGTCCAGCGACTGCACCCAGTACACGACCGTGCTCGACGACCCGCCGTGCGCCGCCGTCAACACGATCGACCCTTGCCGGCGATCGCAGGTCATCTCGACCTCGGCGGGATCGACATCGAGGCCCTCGTTCGGCGCGAACCGATGGTCCACCAGTGCATCCAGCACGAACGACCGGGGCGCCCACACGGGTAGCGCCCGCAGCACGAGTGTGTGTGCTCCGAGTTCGGCGACCTCCTCCGGCCGGCCGTCCACCTCCCGCCCCGACCAGACGAGCCCGTACCGCTCGACGATCGGGTAGGTCCGATTGGTGATGGTGCGGGCCGGCGCGTCGGCGGGATGTGCGGGGATGTACGTGCAGCCCGCCGTCCCCGTGGCATATCGCCAGCCGTGGTAGCGGCAGAGCAGCTCAGCGCCGTTGTTGAACCCGATCGACAGTCGCACTCCCCGATGCAGACAGCGATTCTCCCAGGCGTTGAGCTCACCCGAGTCCGCTCGCCAGACGGCGAGCTCCTGACCGTCCAGTGACGCCTGGAAGACATGACGTGGCGCCAGGTCGTCGAGGGCGGCGATGGGTTGCCAACCACCGACCGTCATGCCGCGGGGATCACACCGTGGGTGATGCCGAGATCGCTGAGCCAGCGGCGGTACGCGATCGCCACCTTGTCCGCCCGGATCGGCGTCTCGACCCGGGGATCGAGCGGGAGTTCCTTCGGGAACTGGTTCTCGAGGATCGGCTTGTCCTGTCCGAAGATCGTGAGCTGGAACCGACGGATGTCGGCGTCGCTGTTGTCGGCGTCGAGCAGCGCGAGGAACATGTGGGCCTCGATCCGATCCGGCGCGATCGGACGGCAGAACAGGGCGATCACGTCGAAACGATCCGGATCCACGGGTGTCGTCTTGTACAGCACGACGCAATACGGATGGGGCACGCGGTAGCGGTAGTCGGTCATCTGCCCCTCGGTCGACGTCGTCGCGGCGACCGGCTGCCAGAAGACACAATCGGTCGCCCAGACCTCGTTCGTGTCCGGGTCGACATGCACCGAGTACTCCTCGACCTCGGTGAACGGCTCCGCACCGAGGATGTCGGTGTGCACGTAGGGAAAGTGGGCCATGTCGAGGAAGTTCTCGACGGCACGGGGTGCCGACACGTGTACGCCGATCGTGCCCGCATGCACGATGCGACGATCGGTTTCGAGCGCCTCCGGCGTCTCGAACAGCGGGGTTGCCGGCTCGTCCAGACAGGTCCAGACGATCTCATAGGCGATCTGCACCGGCCGACGATCATCGTGGTCGTCGGAGCGACACACCGACACCGAACCGTCGCCTGCCATCGTGTAGTCGAGGCGCACCCCGAGAAGCACGGCCGACCCCTGCTGCCCCCGCCGGAGATCGTGGACGGCGACGAGCGGGTGCCACAGGCCCCGAGCCACCGGATCGACACCGGCACGCTCGTCGAGTTCTCCCGGGGACACCGTCGGCGACATTCCGAGACTCTAGAAGACACCCCCGGGCACGAGTGCCCACGATGCGGGACGGTCAGGCGTCGTCGACGGCGGCGATCAGGAGTTCGAGCAGCGCATCGAGCCGGGCCGAGATCTCGGGGTCGCCCAGCGTGCCGGTCTCGGGGTCGTGGATCTGGTGGAACGATCCGACTCCGAGGCTGCCGACCAGCTCGGCTCCGAAGAACGGCGCCGTCGTGGTCGCGCCAGCGAGCACGCCGGCGCCGGCCCGCGGCCCCGGCGACGCGGCGAGCATGACCACCGGGGTGCCTTGGAAGACCTTCTGGTCGACACGCGACGCCCAGTCGTAGGTGTTCTTCCAGGCCGGCGTGAACGAGCCGTTGTATTCGGCGTAGGAGATGATCACCGCGTCGGCGGCGCCGATGGCGTCGTAGAACGCCCGGGCTTCGGCGGGAATGCCGGCGGCTTCACGTTCACCGCTGTAGATCGGCATCTCGAAGTCGTTGAGATCGAGGAGCTCGACCTCGACGGTGGGGCGGAGTGCGGCGAGGCGTCGACCCACGAGCTCCAGCAAGCGACGGTTGATCCCGTCACGGCTGTTGGTCGCGGGGATGGTCAGGATCTTCACCGTTCGGCTCCGGGTTCGACGACGTGGGGCCCGTCGGGTCTATCGGCAGACGACAGCCGACCCGCAATCGGCCAGCCCGAACCGGGGCGTCACGGCCGCACGGGCAGCTCCGAGGTTCGCTTCACGATCTTCATGGCCAACTGCGAAGTCAGCTTCTCCACGTGCGGGAGGGTCGCCAACACGTCCATGTAGAGCGACTCGAAGTCCTCGGGGTCGCGCGCCACCACCCGGAGGAGGTAGTCGGGCTGCCCCATCATCCGAGCGACCTCCACGATCTGTGGGACGGCATCCACGGCTGTTTCGAAGTCGGTCATGGAAGTGCGGGTGACGGAGGTCAGCGTGACCCAGACCAGCGGTTCGTATCCGCAGCCGATCGTCTCGCGGTCGACCACGGCCGAGTAGCCCGTGATGACCCCGGCGGCCTCGAGGTTGCGCACGCGACGCAGGCACGGCGAGGGGCTGAGACCGACGGCCGCAGCGAGGTCGTTGTTCGCGATTCGCCCAGATCGCTGCAGTTGGAACAGGATTGCGCCATCAATGTCGTCCATGGCATCCGATGCTACGCCGCCTCGACGACACGAGACTGAACGCCAGCGGGTGGCGCCGACGATCGGCCATGCTGACACCCATGGGAACGCACTACGACTGTGTCTGGCCGAGATCGCCGCGCGGGGTTCAGGTCCGACGCCGGGCCGACCGCGTGCCGAGCCTCGACGGCGCTCGGGTCGCGTTTCTCTGGGATCACCTCTTCCGTGGCGACGAGCTCTTCCCGATACTCGCCGACGAGTTGCGGCGCCGGTTCCCGACGATCGAGATCGTCGATCACACCGAGTTCGGCAACCTCCACGGCGCCGACGAGAAGGTCCGAGTCGGCCGACTCCCCGACGACCTGCGCACGCGGGGCGTCGACGCCGTCGTGTCGGGGATGGGCTGTTGAGGCAGCTGCACGCCCGCCGTGATGCGGGCAGCCATCGCCGCCGAATCGGTCGGCATCCCGTCGGTCTCGATCGTCTGTGACGGCTTCGCAGGGCAGGCGAACGCGACGGCTCGCGGGCTCGGTTTCGACGGGCTCCCCCTCGCGGTGACGATCGGGCACGTCGATGCCCAATCGACGGAGGTCATGACCGCCAACTTCGTCGGCCAGACGGTCGACCACGTCGTCCGAGGCCTCACCAGCGCCGAGCCGCTCGCCGATGTCGACAGCGTCGAACCGGCGGCTCTCGAGGTGGTGGTCCGCGGCGACATCGACACGGTGCAGCGATCCTTCGTCGAACGGGGCTGGAGCGACGGCAACGCCGTGGTTCCCCCGACCGTCGAACGCGTCGAACGCTACCTCGACGCCTCCGGCCACGATCCGTGGAAATCGCTCGGCGTCAGCCCGTCGTCAGGGAGAGACATGACGATCTGGTCGATCGGGGTGAACGCCGTCATGGCGGGCTGCAGTCCGGAACACCTCCCCATCCTGATCGCGCTCGCCGAGATCCTCGTCGACCCCGCCTACGGCTCGGAGCACTCGGGCAACACCACGGGCGCCGACGCGCTCATCGTCCTGGACGGCCCGAACCTGGGGGCACTGGGCTTCGACGCCGGACAGGCCGCCCAGCGAGAGGGCGTGCATGCCAACACGAGCGTGGGGCGTTGGCTCCGCCTCTATCTCCGGAACGTGTGCGGCATCACCGTCGACGAGCACGACAAGGCCACGTTCGGCAATCCGGCTCGGCCCGCACTCGCCTCGGACCCGGAGGTGCTCTCCGAACTCGGCTGGCCGAGCGTCGGCGAACAGCTCGGAGGGGATCGGGGCCGCGACACCGCCTCGATGGCGAGGATGAACAGCGGCATCCTGATCGGCAGCGTGTTCGGTTCGACCCCCGAGGAGATCCTGCCGTATCTCGGCAACGGGATCGCCCGCGCCGCCGGTTGGGATCTCACCCACGTGCACGGGCTCGGCACCGACCAGTACCAGCCGCTCCTGATCGTCTCCCCGCTGATCGCCCGCACCTTCGTCACGGCCGGGTGGTCACTCGAGGACACCCGGCGGGGCCTGTTCGAGCACGCCAGGATTCCGGCGAGTCTGTTCGAACGGTTCATCGGTTCGTGGTCGAACCTCACCCCGGGGCGCCGTCGGCTCGTCGACCTCGTCGCTGAGGGTGTCCTGCCGCCGGTCTTCGCCGAAACCGACGATCCCGACCGGCTGGTTCCCGTGGTCCCTCGTCCAGAGCGAATTCTGCTCGCCGTCGCCGGCGACCCGAATCGTGCGAACGCCTACGCCTTCAGCAACGACGGCCCCCACGGATGGTGGACGACGAAGACCATCGACCACACCCCGGCGAGCGATCTCGTCTGTCGGATCTGACCCCCGATCCGTCAGGCGACCCGGTCGGCGGGGCTCGCCAGCTCGACGGGTGACTCGGTCGGCCGTCCGCTCGGCCAGACCGAGGTCGACCACAACGCCCAGGCGACCAGCACGGGCTGGAACAACAGGCGGACGCCTCGCTCGAGGTCGGAGTCGAGCCCGAACGCATCGGTGCCTTCGACGAACTGCGCGATGTTGCCCGGAAAGATCGCCACGAAGAAGGCAGCCGTGGCGATGCCGGTGATGCGGCGCCACCGCCCTCCGGCCAGGAGCAGTGCGACACCGAGCACGATCTCGACGAGGCCCGACACGAGCACCACGACATCGGCGTCGATCGGAAACCACGACGGCACCTGGGCCTGGAACTCTCCCCGCGACCACGTCAGATGCGAGACCCCGGCGAGTGCGAGCCCGGCACCGAGCACCAGCCGGGACAGGTTCCGCAGGATCTGGATGATGGTCGTCACGCCGTCTCGGTCTCGGCGACGGCGGCGAGGCCGAGATCGGCGATCGACGTCTCGCGCATCTCGACCTTGCGGACCTTGCCGGTCACCGTCATGGGAAACCCGTCGACGACCTTGATGTAGCGCGGCACCTTGAAGTGGGCGATCTTGCCGCGGCAGAACTCGCGGATCTCGTCGCCCGTGGCGTCGGCACCCTCGGCGAGCTGCACCCATGCCATGATCTCCTCGCCGTACTTGGCGTCGGGCACGCCGATCACCTGGGCGTCGGCGACGGCGGGGTGGGTGTAGAGGAACTCCTCGATCTCCCTCGGGTACACGTTCTCGCCGCCCCGGATGATCATGTCCTTGATGCGGCCGACGATGTTGACGTTGCCGTCGTCGTCCATGGTGGCGAGGTCACCGGAGTGCATCCAGCCGTCGTCGTCGATCGCTTCGGCGGTCTTCTCCGGCTCGTTCCAGTAGCCGAGCATCACGTGGTAGCCGCGGGTGCAGTACTCGCCGCTCGCACCCCGCTCGACGAGATCGCCCGTCTCGGGATCCACGATCTTCGCCTCGGTGTGGGGCAGCACCCGACCGACGGTGGTCACCCGCACCTCGACCGAGTCGTCGGTGCGGGTCTGGGTCGACACCGGCGACGTCTCGGTCTGGCCGTAGGCGATCGTCACCTGCTGCATGTTCATCTTCTCGATGACCTGCCGCATCACCTCGATCGGGCACGGCGACCCGGCCATGATCCCGGTGCGCAGGCTGCCGAGGTCGCGGGTCTCGAGATCGGGATGCCCGAGCTGGGCGATGAACATCGTGGGCACGCCGTAGAGCGACGTGACCCGCTCCTCTTCGAGCGCCCGGAGCACCGTGCCGGGCTCGAACGTCGGCGTCGGCACGATCATCGCGGCGCCGTACACCGAGGCTGCGAGGTTGCCCATGACCATGCCGAAGCAGTGGTAGAAGGGCACGGGCAGGCAGATCCGATCGTTCTCGTCGTAGTCACACATACGACCGACGAGGGCGGCGTTGTTGAGGATGTTGCGGTGGCTGAGCGTGGCGCCCTTGGGGAATCCGGTGGTGCCCGACGTGTACTGGATGTTGATCGCGTCGTCGGGATCGAGCGACGCCGCCCGCTCGGCGAGTGCGGCATCCGGGATCGACTCGCCGTCGGCGACGAGCGCGGCCCAGTCATCGGTGTCGAAGTAGACGACCGACTCCAGACCGGGAACGTTCGGCGAGACCGCGTCGACCATCTCCCGGTACATCGACGTGAGGTACTCGGTGCGGGTGACGAGCATCCGGCAGCCCGACTGGTTCAGCGCGTACTCGAGCTCGCTCGTGCGATAGGCGGGGTTGACGTTGACCTGGATCGCCCCGATCCGGGCGGTGGCGAACTGGATCCACACCCACTCGGCGAAGTTGGGGCTCCACATGCCGACCCGGTCGCCGGCCTCGATGCCCCGGGCCATGAGCCCCTTGGCGACCCGGTCGACGGTCTCGCTGAACTCGCGCCACGTCTGACGGATGCCCTGGTGCCCCACCACGAGCGCCTCACGGTCGCCGTGGGTGGCCACCGTGGCGGCGAGCTGCTCACCGATCGTGAGATCGATGAGCGGGGTGTCGGTCGTGCCGGAGTCGATCGAGAGGGCCATGGCCGGACGCTAGCCGGGGGCCACGCAGCGATTCCCGTCCGCCCGTCGGCCGGAGATCACGCCACCGGCAGCTGATCGGCCTCGCGGATCGAGCGACGGAGCAACAGCAGCGGGATCGTGATCGCCATCGTCGCCAAGCCGACGGTGCGCATGGTGAGCACGGGACCGAGACTCGGAGCGAGCACCGTCTGGGCCAGGGCACCGAACGGCAGGCCGCCCGAGAACCCGAGGGTCATGATCCCCATGACCCGTCCCATCATCGCCGGCTCGGTGCGCTGCTGCAGCAACGTCCGATGCGAGGCGATCGCGATGCCGGCGTTGATCCCCCACGAGACCATCACCACGAGGGCCACCTCGTAGTTGGGGGCGAGGCTGAGCAGGAACTGGCCCATACCGAGCCCGATCCCGATGAACAGCCCGACGTTGAGGCCGTGGCGCATGTCGGCCCGCCGGGCGACGGCCGCCGAGCTCGCGAGCATGCCGATACCGAAGGCGCCGAGCAGCAGGCCGGCCTCGGTCGCGCCCCGACCGAAGTCCTCCTCGACCACCCGGGGCATGGCGATCTGCATGACGCTGAACGACGAGCCGAGGATCAGCGTCGTGATCAACAGCGAACGTCGCGGTTCCTGCCCGAGCCCGTAGCGGAGACCTTCGGCGACATCGGCCCAGAGACGGTTCGGCGGCCTGCCGGTCGGTTCGTCGACCGGGATCTCGATCCGGAACATCATCACCACGACGATGACGAGCCAGATCGTCATCAGTCCGAACCCGCCGGCGTTGCCGAACAGCGCGATCGCCGCCCCACCGAGCCCGAGGCCGAGGAAACTCGCCGCCTGGGCACCGCCGTTCTGCAGTGCCGTGGCGTTCATCAATCGAGCGGGTGGCACGAGCCGTGGCACGATGGCGTTCAGGTTCGGCTGCATCATCACGAGCGCCGTCCCGAGCAGCACGGCGGCGAAACCGGCGAGCCGAGGGGTCGCCGCATCGAGCGCCACGACCACGGTCCAACTCGCCATGATCACGATCGACACCGCCAGCCATTGGAGCGTGAAGAGCCGCCGGTCGGCGCGGTCCGACCACGCACCGGCCGGCAGCGCCAGCAACAGCGCGGGCATGCCGAGGGCGATCCCGATCAGACCTTCGGCCGACGGCCAGTCGGTCAGCGTGACGATCAACCACACGAAGACGAACCGGAGCGTCCCGTTCACCCCGAACAGGAGTGTCGAGCCGATCCAGTACCGGCGGTAGGTGTCGTCGGCGAGCAGCTCACCGACCGGCGAGCGACCCGCCGACTCGGTGGTGGCCATCGGCGCATCCTGGCACGAGCGGCCGCCGCACCCTGCTTCCCGACTCGGACGAAGCGGCGCGCCCGCGCGGTCGCTGCCATGATCACGACGTGGCCCGGCGACCGAACGTGATCCTGATCAACTGCGACGACCTCGGCTACGGCGATCTCGGGTGCTACGGCTCGACCCGCAACGACACACCCCACCTCGATCGCCTCGCCGAGGAGGGGATCCGCTTCACGTCGTTCTACACGGCGTCGCCCGTGTGCTCACCGGCTCGGGCGGCGCTGCTGACGGGCTGCTACCCACCGCGGATCAGCTTCAGCCTCTTCGAGGGCATCCCCGTGCTCTTCCCCGGTATGGCCGTCGGCCTGCCGACGACCGAGATCAGCCTCGCGCGGGTGCTCTCCGACGCCGGCTACGCGACCCAGGCCATCGGTAAGTGGCACTGCGGCGACCAACCGGAGTTCCTGCCGACCAACCACGGCTTCGATCACTACTTCGGCCTGCCCTACTCGAACGACATGGGTCGCCAGGTCGATCCACCGACGATCCTCGACGACCTGCCGCCACTCCCCCTGATCGTCGACGGCGAGGTCGTCGAACAGCAACCCGACCAGACCTCGCTCACCGACCGCTACGTCGCGCACGCACTCGACTTCATGCGATCGAACGCCGATCGGCCCTTCTTCCTCTACCTCGCCCACATGTACGTGCACGTCCCCATCTACGTGCAGGAGCACTTCGCCGCGGCCTCACGCAACGGCGACTACGGCGCGGCGGTGGCGACCATCGACTGGGCGACCGGCGTGCTGATGGCCGAACTCGACGCGCTCGGTCTGGCCGACGACACGATCGTCGTCTTCACGAGTGACAACGGTTCGCTCGGCGACGATCCGCCGCAGTGGGGCACGACCGAACCGCTGGGGTCCAGCAACGCACCTCTCCGCGGGGCCAAGGCGACGACCTGGGAGGGCGGCCAACGCGTGCCCGGCATCGTCCGCTGGCCGGGGAGCATCGCTCCCGGGCGAGTGAGCGACGAGCTCGTCACGGCGATGGATCTCTATCCCACCCTCGCCGCCCTGTGCGGCGGGTCCGTGCCCGACGATCGGGTCATCGACGGTCGGGACATCAGCGACCTCTGGTTCGGCGATGCACCCTCACCCCACGAAGCGTTCTTCTACTACCGCCGCAACGACCTCGAGGCCGTCCGGGTCGGCCGCTGGAAGCGGCACTACTCGAAAGACGGTGCCGCGCAGCCGGCGCTCTACGACCTGGAGGCCGACATCGGCGAGACGACCGACGTGCTGGCCGTGCACCCCGACGTCGTCGCCGAACTCGACGCGATCGCCGACCGGGCCCGGCAGGCGATGGGCGATGATCGGCTGGGGGTTGTGGGCACCGAGATCCGGCCGATCGGTCGGGTCGAGAATCCGCGGCCGCTGACCGTCTACGACCCAGACCATCCCTACGTGATCGCCGAGTACGACATCCCCGACAAGGGGTGAGTCAGACCGCCGGCTGCTGCTGCGTCGCGCAGTGGATGCCGCCTCCACCGGCGGCGACCGGATCGATGTCGAGGGCGACGATCTCGCGGTCGGGATACCGCTCGGCGAGTTGCTCACGGGCCCGCCCGTCGGCGGCGGTGTCGCCGAACTCCGACATGACCACGGCGTCGTTGCAGACGTAGTAGTTCACATAGCTCGGCAGGAACGACGGATCATTCCGCCGGGTCGTCGTGGGTTGCTCGAGTCGGACGAGCTCGTACGGCTCACCGTCGAGCGCCCGGAACTCCTCGAGTGCCGCGGCGGTGTCGACGGCGACGTCATACCAGGTCTCGCCCGGGTCCACGTAGGACGGGAACTCGTGGACGATCGTCGCCGGATCGGCGAAGCGGGCGAGGGTGTCGATGTGACCGTCGGTGATGTCCTGCCCGGCGATGCCGTCGACCCACAACACCCGCTCGGCGCCGAGCACCTCGGCGAGTGCGATGGCGATCTCGTCCTCCGACCAGCCCGGATTGCGGTTGTCGTTGACCCAGCTGCTTCGGGCGGCGAGCAGCGTGCCCTCACCGTCGGTCTCGAGTCCGCCGCCCTCCCCGACCACGCCCGAGTCGAGCAGCGGCACACCGACGATGTCGGCGACGAGCGCGGCGAGCGTCTCGTCACCGTCGTGCACCTGCTTGTCGCCCCACCCGTTGAACCGCACGCGACCGGCGGCGAGTTCGCCGTCGTCGGAGACCACGAACAGCGCCAGGGTGTCGCGAGCCCACAGATCGTCGACGGGGGCGTCGATCAACTCGATGTCGTCGCCGACGAGGTCGAGTGCCCGGCCGCGGTCGTCGGGAGCCACGAGCATGCGAACGGGTTCGAACTCGGCGATGGTCAACCCGATCGTGGCGATCGTCGCCTGGACGTCGCGCAGATCCCGGCCCCAGACGTCGGCCCGCCCGGGGAAACACATCCACGTGGCCTCGTGCCGCTCCTCCTCGGCGGGCATCCGGAAACCGAGCGCTCCGACGTCGACACCCATGGACGACGAGGCCGGTTCGTCGTCGCCATCGTCGAAGCCACACGCGGAGAGCCCGAGTGCGACCGGCGTGGCCAGTCCGAGCCGCAGCAACCGCCGACGCATCTCGTCCATGCCTGCATCTTGCCGCCATCCGTCCGGGCGCACGACCGGATCCGGGGCGCGAGACTCGGCATCTCGATCAGGAGGAACCCGATGTCCGACGACACCCCCGACACCCCGACCGTCACGAGCCGCCCCGGTGGCCCGTTGCTCGTGAAGGGCCTGCCGCTCGTCCGCAAGACGGCCGTGCACTCCGAGCACGGCGAGCCGCTCGCCTGGAAGACGACGGAACCCATCACCGACCGCGTGAACTATGCCCTCTGCCGCTGCGGCGAATCCGCGAACAAGCCGATGTGCGACGGCTCGCACACCGCCGCCGGGTTCGACGGCACCGACACCGCCGACGCTTCGACCTATGCCGAACGCTCGAAGCAGATCGGCGAGGGGTCGATCGTCGTGGAGGACGACCGCTCGATCTGCGTGCACGCCGGGTTCTGCGGCACACGCCACACCAACATCTGGAAGCAGTCACGCGACCTGTCGGAGAGCACGGTCCGGCTGGCCGTCATCAACGAGGTCGAGAAGTGCCCGTCCGGCGCCATCACCTACCGGTTCGCCGAGGACGACGAACACACCGAACCCGACCTCCCCACGCAGGTCGCCGCGATCGACGACGGTCCCCTCTGGGTGACCGGCGGCGCGACCGTGACGACGAGTGAAGGTGTCGAGCTCGAGGTCCGCCAGCGCGTCACGCTCTGCCGATGCGGAGCCTCGGCCAACAAGCCGCTCTGCGACGGCAGCCACAAGGAGGCCGGCTTCACCGACAGCTGAGGCGGGAAATCAGCGCAGCCGTCGATCGGCGAGGCGACCGCGCACCATCGCGGCGAACTCCTTCGGCAACGCCGGCAGCGTGTCGCTCGTGAACTCGTCGGCGAGCTTGCCCACGGCCTGGGCGTACGCCGGGTACGGATGGACGGTGCCGAACATCTTCCGCAGCCCGATGCCGTGGTCGATCGCCATCGTGAAGATGCCGATCCACTCGGCCGCGGCCGGGCCGACGATCGCCGCCCGCAGGATCCGACCCGTGAACCGTTCGACGTCGACGACCACCATGCCGTGCTCGAGGTCGTCGGTGTAGCCACGGTCGATCGAGGCGAGATCGACGGTGTAGCGCCGTCGACCCGCTGGGTGGCGCCGTTCGACCTCGTCGACCGACAGTCCGACCGAGGCGACCTGCGGTCGGCTGTAGATCGCCGCCGGCATCGCCCGTGGACCGCCGACCTTGGGCACCCTCGGCAGGGCGATCGCCTGCACGGTGCGCCGCCCGATCGCGTTCGCCCCGTGGGTCGTGAGGGTGTTTCCGGTGACGTCGCCGACGGCCCAGATGCCGTCGACGTTCGTCCGCCCCCAGTCGTCGGCCACGATGCCGCCGGGCGCGTGCTCGACGCCGGCGACGTCGAGGCCGAGCCGACCGAGCTTCGGACGGCGCCCGACGGCGAGCATCACGAGCTCGACCTCGTCGATCTTCGTGCCGTCGGCGAGCAGGGCGGTCGACGTCGGCTCGTCGAATCGCTCGATCGTCGTGCCGGTGTGCACGGCGATCCCACGGGCCTCGAGGGCGTCGGCCACCGTCGAGGACACGAGGGGGTCCTCCGCGGCGAGCAGCCGCTCCCGGAGTTCGACGATCGAGACCGCGGTTCCGAGGTCGGCCAGGGCGGTCGCCATCTCGAGGGCGATCGGTCCGCCACCGACGAGCACGATCGAGCGGGGTGCTCGTTCGAGCTCGAAGATCTCCTCGTTGGTGATGGTCCGATGGGCGGCCAGTCCGTCGATCGGGAATCGAACGGGTTCGGAGCCGGCGGCCACGATGACGTGCTCTGCCCGCACCTCGACCGGCCCGTCGGGCCCATCGACGGCGACCACGTGGGGCGATCGATGGTCCGTGAGCCTCCCCCATCCGCGCACGAGGGCGATGCGCTCGTGTGTGGCCATCTCCTCGGTCTCGTCGTTCCGGAGGTGATCGCGCTTGGCCCGGGTCCATGTGAACGGATCCTCGATGCCGCTCGAGGCGGCATGCAGCAGGGCTTTCGACGGGATGCATCCGAGATTCGTGCAGTCACCGCCGACGTCGCCGCCCTCGATGAGGACGACGTCGTGACCGAAGCCGGCGAGTCCCACGGCGAGCGTGAGACCGCCGGAACCTGCGCCGATCACGGCGGCTCTGTAGGTGCGGGAGGGGTCGAAGGCCGCCATCTCAACGCACCCCGGCGTCGACCGGAGTCACTTCGACCGCGGTCGCCGGACCCTCGGCGAGCGGCACGTCAGCCCGGGCCCGTGTGATCCGGGCGATCACGATGCTGACCGCGAAGATCGCCACGCTCGCCACGATCGTCCACGGGTTGATCCCGCCGAGTCCGTCGTCGAGCCGCTCGATCGAGGCACCGAGCAGGACGAACGCCACGGTGCCCGGCAGCGTGCCCAGTGCGGTGGCGAGCAGGAACGAGGTCCAGCGGATCCGCAGTGCGCCGCTCACGTAGTTGACGAGGTCGTACGGGAGGAACAGCAACCGCATGATGAACACGGCCTCGAAGCTGTTGGTCCGCATGCGGTCGCCCCAGCGGGCGACGAGCCCCGACCTGGCGGGATCGCCGGTCGTGTCGGCCTGGGGGCCACCGGTCAGGAGGCGACCGATCAGGTAGGCCAGCATCGCCGAGGCATTGGCGGCGACGACGACGGCGAGCACCCCGACGACCGGGCCGAACAGCAGGCCGGCGGCGACCGTGGCGATGCTCGCGGGGAACAACAGGATCGGTCGCAGGAGGTAGGCCAGGCCGAAGGCGGCCAGCCCCCACCAGGCACCGTCGATCGCATCGACGAGCCGCTGGGCGGTCTCGATCGTCGACAGATCCTCGCTCGACTGGAACCAACGCCAACCGGTCGCGGCGGCGAGCCACACGCTGACCACGGCACCTCGCTGCAACCAGACCCGGCTCATCGAGTGACCTCGACACCGGCGGGCACCTCTCGACCGAGTCGGCGAGCGATCCAGCGGGTGCGTTCGACCACGGTGACAGAGACGGCGAGGGCCATGACCGACCAGATCGCCCAGGCGATCGACGGCAGGGCGAGGGCGAGAGAGAAGAACACGATCGTCTCGGTGCCTTCGACGATGCCGCGGGGCAGGGTCGTGCTCGTCGGTTCACCCGTCGCCTCCGCACCCAGTGCACGCTTCTCGAGCACGGCGGCCACGTGACCGAGCGACACGGCGTTGACGTAGAACGCCGCGAGGACCACGGCCGTGGCGATCCAGAGGGCGGAGCTGCCGACGCCGGCTGCCAGCCCGAGCGGGATCGCGGCGTACCCGACGGTGTCGAAGAGGAAGTCGAGAAGGCCGCCGAGGTCGCTCTGCCGGCCGGTCGCACGAGCGAGTGCGCCGTCGAGCCCGTCGAGTAGTCGGCCGGTGAGCCAGAGCAGAACCGACAGGGCGACGGCGCCCTGCCATGCGGCCACGGCCGCACCGAGCGACGAAGCCAGCGCCGCCGTCGAGACGGCGGTCGGGTGGATCCCGCTGGCCGGGCCCGCCGAGATCGGCGCGAGCACGGCGTCCTTCACCGGACGGAGAGTGGAATCGAGCACGGGACAGCAACCGTGGCCGACCAGCGGGCCTTCCGCCCAATCGGGTGTTTCGCGATCGTTTCGATCCGAGCCCAACAGACCATGTCCCAGATCGACCGTACGGAGTCCTCGACACACCTGTCGGTGCCGCGGCGCCACGCATACGTTCCGGCGATGGCCGTCATCGAAACGATCACCTTCAGACTCAACTCGGACGCCTCCATCGACGCGTTCGCCGAAGCCAACCGTCTGGTGCAGGCCGAGTATCTGCCGGCTCAGCCGGGCTACAACGCGAGCTCGCGGGTGACCACACGGGACGACGACGGGAACTGGACGATCTCGCTCCGTTGGGACACCGCCGCCGATGCGGACGCCTCGATGGCGTCGTTCATGGATGCCCCCACGACTCAGGCCTTCCTCGCCCTCATGGACGCATCGACGATGGAGCTGCGACGCACGGTCGAGATCCCGACCGACGTCCGCGGCCTGAACAACGCGACCCGGCTGTATCTCGAGGGCATCCGCGACGGCGACGCCCGCCGAGCGGTCGAGACCTACACCGGTGATCGGTACACCCAGCACTCCACGGGCGTCCGCGACGGCGTCGAGGGGTTCGTCGAGTTCTTCGAGCCGTTCATCGAGCGCAACACCTCTCGCGACATCGCCATCGTCCGCTCGATCGTCGACGGGCGCTTCGTCTTCGTGCAGGCAGCCCAGAACATCAACCACGGCGAGGCCATGTGGGTCACGACCGATCTGTTCGACACCGACGCCAACGGCAAGATCGTGGAGCACTGGGACGTGATCCACGAGCTCGGCGGCGAGAACCCCGGCGGCCACACCCAGATCGACGGATCGACCGAGATCACCGACCTCGACCAGACCGAATCGAACAAGGAGGTCGTGCGGCGCCTGCTGACCGAGGCGTTCTGCGAACAGCCGACGGCGCACTTCTCCGAATTCATCTCCTCCGAGACCTACATCAACCACAATCCGGACGCCCCGGACGGCCTGGCCGCCCTGGAGGAGATGGACCGGTCGAGCCGGGAAGCCGGCCAGCACCTCTTCTACCGGAAGGTCCACCGCATCATCGGGCAGGGCAACATGGTCGTGTCGCTCGCCCACCAGGTGTGGGCCGGCATCGACTATTGCGCGATGGACATCTTCCGGCTCGAGGGCGGGCTGATCGTCGAGCACTGGGACAACGTCGAGGTGCTCCCCGAGCCGGCCGATCTGGTCAACTCCGGCAAGTTCTGATCCACATCGTGCTCGGCTCCTGACGATCGACCGCCAGGTCGGTCAACCGCGATGCCGCGGATGCTGCCGCGCGGTCCGCTCGTTGCCTCGCTTGTAATTGCCCGTGAGCCGCGCCATCAGTTCCTGGTCATCACCGCCGTCGACGTCGTCGATGAACTGCTCGGCTCGGCGGCCGCGCAGGATCGTCGCCGGTCGGCCGTGATGGGTGATCTCGATCTCGCCCGAGGAGCGACGGGTCCAGGCGAATCCGTTCGGTCGTGTCATGTCAGAGCGAGATCCTCCCGGCGAGGGCGTCATCGATCGCCCGCTGACCGTGGTGCAGACCGCACTCGTACGTGCCGAACACGAAGTGATCGTTCGCTCCGGTGCCGAGCCCCTGCTGGATGCCTTCGCCGATGGCGAAGTCCTCGTCGAACACGGTCCGGATGACGTCGTAGTTCTTCTGCCAGTAACGCTCGGCCTTCTCCGTCGCCGGTGTCTCGGGGATCAGCATCATGCACTGGAAGATCGAGGTGCCCGGCCCCGTGGGCAGCACGGTGTGCACGTAGACGTGGTCGGTCATGACCTGGACGAAGTTGGCGGGAAACACGTAGTTCTGGGTCATGAAGTTCCCCCGGAAGTCCCACTGCTCCTCCGGTTGATCCCGCAGCTCGATCGCCTGGGGAAGCGGCACGGCGTGGCGTACGTGCGGGCCGTGGTGGAGGAAGAGACTCTGGTTGTCGAGATAGTTCGAACACGCCGTGTCCCGGTGGGCGCTGCAGAAGTGGTAGCACTCCTGGAACGCCTCCACGACGAACCGCCAGCTCATCTGCTTCTCCAGCGACCAGCGCCGGAAGATCACATGATCGCCGAGGTCGAGACCATCCAGATGCTCCTCGAGGGGTGCGACCCACCCGGCCAGGTCGATGTCACGGTCCTGTCGGGAGGGCACGACCCAGATCAACCCGAAGCGCTCGAATGCCGGGAGTTCCACGAGCGAGTGGGCCGACCGATCGATCGACTCGAACCCGAACGGTTGGGGCATGCCGACGAGGGTCCCGTCGAGGTCGTAGTTCCAGGCGTGATAGGGGCAGGTGAACCGCCGGGAGTTGCCGCAGGCTTCGCCTTCGACCCGGGCGCCACGGTGCCGGCACACGTTGAGATACGCCTTCACCGACCCCTCGCCGGTTCGGGTCACGAGCATCGGGACCCCGGTCTCGTCGTGGGTGATGAAGTCGCCCGCCGAGGCGAGATCCGAGGCGTGGGCGATGACGAGCGGGAACTGCCGGAACAGCACGGCGACCTCCCGCTCGAATCGAGCCGGGTCGGTGTAATTGGTGACCGGATTGGCCATGACGCCGTCGAGTTGCTGGGTCGTGTTCCGCTCCGTCAGATCCAGGATCTGACGGATGATGTCCCGCTCTTCGTCGGTCGTGGCCATGGCGCGGAGCGTAGTTGCGCACGAACCCGGGGTTCATCTTCGGGGAACTCGCCGGCTCGATCTAGGTTGGCCCGATGGTTGAGCACGATCGCACGGTCCGCATCGGTGTCGGTTTGTCGCCCGATCTGATCCGGCTCGACCGTCATCACGTCCGAAGCCTCGTCGAGCGGATCAACGACAGCGCGATCGATCATGTCGTCGCCACCGACCACGTCGCGTTTCGTGGCGGTCGAGGCCAGGACGGACTGACCGCCCTGCACTACCTCGCCGGGCTCGGCGTCGAACGCGAGCTTCACACGGGCGTCCTGATCCTGCCCCTGCGTCACCCGACCCTCGTCGCTCGCCAACTCCTCGACCTCGCCGAGATCCACCCGTGGGGTGTGGTCGCCGGGGTCGGTGTCGGTGGGGATGACCCGGACGAGTACTCGATGGTCGGGATGGCCACGGTGAATCGGGGCCGTCGCATGGCCGAGGCCGTCGAGCTTCTGGTCCGCCTGCTCGACGAGCAGCGGCCGATCACGAACGACGGCCGCTATCCGACGCACGGCCCAGGGCTCCGGAGGAGCACCGGCACATCGGTGTCGGTGTTGGTCGGGGGTCGCGTCGGCGCCGCCCACGAGCGGGCTGCGGCCGCCGATGGCTGGTTGGCGACGTTCTGCTCACCGTCTCGTTTCCGGGCAGGTGCGGACCGTGTCCGCTCGCTCGACCCGGCGGCGACGCTCGGGTACCAGGCGTGGATCGGGGTGGGCGACGACGGCCGGGCACGCGCCGACGCCCAGCTCGAGCGCTTCTACGGCCTCGATCCAGCTCCCTTCGAGCGCTACGTGCCCGCCGGCGATCCGGCAGCCCTCGTCGACCATCTCCGCCCCTACGTGGATGCGGGTGCGACCGTGATCAATCTGTTTCCGGCCGGAGAGCCGGAGCTGGGTGTCGACACCGTGGCCGCCGTCGCCGCTGCGTTCCACGGCTGACGGCGGCCACGGAGATCGACCGCTCGGCCGACGCGGACTCTGGTGGAGAAGAATCAGGCGGCGGCGAGCATCGCCTCGCTGACGTCCCAGAGCCGAGCCGCCTCGTCGCCGTCCACGGCGTGGGGCGCAACACCGGAGTACGGCGTCTCCGGCGTTGCGGGGGCCGCGATGTCGCAGTCCTCGCAGTACACACCACCGAGATCGTCCAGCATCGGCGACGTCGCCGCCCACAAGGTGGTCGTGCAACCCTGGGTGGTCGACTTGAAGCCGGCTTCGGCGAGCGGACTCGGCGAGCCGTCGGCGTTCAGCCATCCGAGCGCGACCTGTTCCTCGAGCGGCAGGTCACGCTGGAGTGGGGTGAAGATGCCGCCAGGGTGCACGGCGAACGCCCGACCGCCCGACGCGGCCAGCCGTTCGTTCATGGCCACTGCGAAGAGTGCGTTGGCGCTCTTCGCCTGGGCATAGGCCTGCCATTTGTCGTAGTCGGTCGATTCGAAGTGGATGTCCCCCCAGAGAATGCCGTTGCGCTTGTGGGCGATCGAGGACAACGCCACCACCCGGGCAGCATCGGAACGCTCGAGCAGGGGCAGCAACTCGGTGCTCAGCGCGAAGTGGCCGAGGTGGCAGATCCCGAACTGGTACTCCCAGCCCGGGCCGACGCGCTGCTCCGGGGTGGCCATGACACCGGCGTTGTTGATGAGCAGGTCGATCGTGTCGTGCTGCGCCGCGAGCTCGGCCGCGAAGCTGCGCACGCTGTCGAGGTCGGCGAGATCCATCCGGGCCGCGGTGACGTTCCCGTCCACGCCGGCGAGGTTCTCCTCGGCCTTGGCCGGAGTCCTGACCGGCACGACGACCGTTGCGCCGGCGCCGGCCAGTGCACGCGTCGTCTCGAGGCCGATACCTGAGTACCCACCGGTCACCACGGCGACCCGTCCGGTCAGGTCGATACCGTCGAGCACCTGCTCGGGTTCGGTCTTCGGGGCGAACCCGGAGTGCAGTGGGATCTGGGCATCGAGGGGCATGGTGGTCTCCGGTCGTTCGGGTCCGTCGTCACCGGCAGGTTCGGCGACGCGGGTGAACCGACGCAACCCCGGGTCGAGCGGTTCCCGTCACGTCGTCGCCGCGAGCCGCTTCTTCGGGTCGTGGAACGGCTTCGGGCTGACCACGGCTCCTCGGCTCCCATCACCGGCCGTCACCTGCAGCGTCGTGCCGATCGCCGATGCCGCGTCGGCCACGATGGCCAAGGCGATGTTCCGGTCGAGCCGGGGTGAATAGACCGCCGAGGTGACATAGCCGACCGGCTCACCGTCGTGGACGACCGGCCACCTGTCGTCGTTCGAGCCCTCGAGCGGCGCGCCATCGAGCACCAGGCCGACGAACCGCCGCGAGACTCCTTCGTCCCGGATGCGACGCAGCGCCGCCTTGCCGACGAAGTCGGCCTCGATGTCGAGGTCGAGCAACCGGTCCATCCCCAGCTCGAACGGGTTGACCGAGAGGTCCATGTCGGCCTGATAGGACAACATCGCGCCTTCGATCCGTCGGATGCTCGAGGTGTGGCCGGGATGCAGGCCGAGCGGGCCACCGACCGCCATGAGATGCTCCCACAGCCGATCACCCGCGGTGCCGTCCCGCAGGAAGATCTCGTAGCCGAGCTCGCTCGACCATCCCGTCCGTGAGATCACCAGGGGCACGCCGTCCCAGTCGTGTTCGACGAACCGGTAGTAGCGCAGGTCGCGGAGGTGTTCACCGAAGGCCGCGCAGAGGATGTCCCGGGACTTCGGGCCCTGGAGCTGGAGCGGTGAGACATCGGGTTCGGTGATCGTGACGTCGAGACCGGCGTGCACGGCAACGCCCTTCGCCCAGAGGATCACATCGCTGTCGGCGATCGAGAGCCAGAAATGGTCTTCGGCGAGCTTGAGCAGGATCGGGTCGTTGATCACGCCCCCGTCGGCATCGACGAGGATGACGTACTTGCACTGTCCGACCTCGCAGGTCGACAGATCCCGGGGACACAGCAGCTGGGTGAACTCGGCGGCATCCGGGCCGGTGATCTCGACCTGTCGCTCGACGGCGACGTCACAGAGGATCGCCTCGTCGACCAGATTCCAGAAGTTCTGGACCTGGTCGCCGAAGTCCCGCGGGATGTACATGTGGTTGTAGACGCTGAAGCCGGTGGCTCCCCAGCGCAGCGCTGCCTCCGAGTACGGCGAGCGCCGAACCTGTGTGCCGAAGCTGTGTCGGGCGAATGCACCCGGCGATGCGGCCATGTCGGACCTCCTGGCTGGTGAGGCGGGGAGCCTAGGAGTTCATGCCGACATCGATCGCGCCACGTCCACGCCTCGGAAAGCGAAGCCGGATCGCCGGGCGAGACTCGGATTCCGGCGAACGCTCACTTCGTCCGGAAGATCGTGTCGGCGCCAGCGCTCGATTCGGTCGGATCGATCATCTCGACGTCGCGGAACACCGAGTCGAGGAAGCGGACCGCGAAGGTGTTGGTGAGCGATTGGACTCGCTCGATCGGCATCTGACCGACCGAGCATCCCGCCTCACCGAAGGACTCGATGATGCCCCGGACAGCGTCACTGACCTCCTGACCGGCCTCGAACGCGGTCAGATAGTCGCAGACGTCGGTGAAGCTCTGATGGTCGGCCCCGATGAGTTCCAGGCGGTGGTGCGGACGGGACGTCGTCAGCTCCCACGCCCGGTTCACGTTCGGCTCGATCGGCGTCGTGGCGTCCTCCGAGCCGGCGATCACGAGCGCCGGGACAGCGACACGGCCGAGGGTCTCGTCGTCCAACAACGTCGGCTCGATCCGAGATCCGACGGCAGGCGCGAGCGGGATGATCGCCTTCACACGATCATCGGCGGGCACCGCACCCACCTCGTTCTCGAAGCCGGCGGCGATGCCGTAGGCCGTGAAACCACCGAAGCTGTGTCCCGTGACGGCGATGCGATCCGGGTCGACGATGGCCTGGATCGCATCGAGTCCGCGATCCCCGGCCAGCACCGTGTCGAGCACCCACGTGATGTCGGCGACACGGTTGAAGGCAACGGTCGCCGGGTCGTCGTCGCTCTGCAGGAACTGCTCGACGGCGGTGTTGCCGATGTGATCGGGAGCGACGACCACGTACCCGTGACTGGCGATCGTCTCGGTGTAGTCGCTGTGGATGAACCGGAGACCTCCGGATCCGTGGGAGTACACGACGAGGGGGAACGGCCCTTCGGGGGAAACGGTCTCGTCGGTCGCCTTCACATCGATCGCACCGTCGGACTGGTAGAAGTCGCCGGTGATGAACGTGTACCGCATCGCCTCGCCGGTGACACCCGGTGCGAGCGGGTACCAGACCTGCACGGCGAGTGGGCGGCCGTTCTCGATGCCGTTGAGCAGGATGTTGAACGTGCCCACCTCGTGGGCGCCGGGACCGAGCAGCTCCACGGGGGCGAGGTCCTCCGAGTGGGTCGGCTCGGTCGTGGTCGGCGCAGCCGTCGTCGTGGACGACGGTGCGGTCGTGGTCGTGGCGGTCGAGGTGCTCGTCACCGCCTCGACGGTCGTCACCGCCTCGACGGTCGACGATGGAGCGGAGCTCGGGGTCGTCTCCTCCGCCTCGCCGGGCGATCCACATGCCGCAGCGAGCAACAGCAAGGCCGCGAGTGCCACGGTCAGTCCGCGAGATCGGAGCGATCGGTCCATGGGCCGAGTGTCGCAGTCGGACGGGTCGGGTCGGCGGATCGAGCACCGGTCGGTCGACTCCGACCCGCGCTCGACATGCGCTGCTCAGCCGTTCGGGAGGGCGGCGATCACGCAGATCTCGACGAGCAGTGCGGCACGCGCCATGTGGGCCTCCACGCAGGCTCGGGCTGGCGCGTGACCGGTCGGTACCCAGTCGTTCCACACCTCGTTCATCGGTGCGAAGTGGTTGTCGATGTCGCGGAGGAAGATCGTCACCGACAGCAGGTGCTCACGGTCGGTCCCGGCGTCGGCCAGCGCGGCGTCGACCCGAGCCAGCGTCGAGCGGGTCTGTTCGCGGATGTCGGCGTCGGGATCCTCGGCCACCTGGCCCGACAGGTGCACGACGCCGTTGTGCACGACGACCTTGCTGGCGCGTTCGGTGGTGTGGAGGCGGGTGATCGACATGGCCGCAACCTACGCCCACGACCGGCGAGGGCGCACGGATCGACGTGTTCGAACCGCTCACGGCGACGACATGCGTGGTGGCGTCGGCCGCTTCAGCGCCCCTCGGCGAATCGCCGGAGCACGTCGCCGAGCTCGAACGCTGCGCCGTCGAACTCGTCGGCGAGCTCCGCAGGGATGGTCGCCCCGCGGGACGAGATGACGTCGATCAGGATGGGGAGCACCGGCATCGAGGCCTGCCCGAGCGACCAGACGCGGCGGGGCATCGCCCCCTCGGCGGCCGCTGCTTCGATCCGCCGCAAGCCGACGACCTGGAGCCGGAGCTGACCGAGCAGTGACGCCCGCGGCTTGCCGGTGGTCGCCTCGATCGACTCGATGATGGCGACGAGGGCTCGCCGGGCGCGACCCGCTGCGACGCCCACGTCGGCATGTCCCGTGGTGGCCGTGGGCCTCGCGTCGTTGGGGTCCATACGACGCCGCGTCAGGCCTTCTTGACCTTGTCCGACGTGATCACGACCGTTCGGCCGTCGACCTTGCCCTGGATCGGATGATCACCGGGCACCAAACGGATGGCCTTCACCTTCGTACCGATCTTGATGCCGCCGACCTTGCCGTCGAGCTTCAGGTCCTTGACGATCACCACGTCATCGCCGGCGGCCAGGACCGTGCCGTTCGTGTCGCGTACCTCACCGACGCCGTCGTCGTCGTCGAACCACTCGTGTCCGCATGTGGCGCACTCGAACCCGTCGGCCGCGACGAGAGGTTCGGGCATGGTGCAGATCGGGCACGTGCGCTCGGGGTCCATCGTCGTTGTCTACCCGCGGCGGGGACGGGCGGGACCGTCGGGCCGACGATCAACCGTCCCGGAGGAGTGCGACCGGGATGTCGGCGTGGCGGGCCCGGAACCACTCACCGAGCGACTTGGCCTGTCCGTCCTGGCGGGTCGAGGCGGCGACCCCCTCCTGGAGCAGGCCGTGGATCACGAAGTTGAGTGACCACAGGTTGGCGAGTTCGTACCGATCGACGGCGAGCTCGGCGGCTTCGGGCAGGAGCTCCCGGACACGGTCGACCGTCAGCCACTCGGCGACCCAGGCGTAGGCCTCGGCCGACCGAGCGAACACCCCGAGGTTGGCATTGCCACCCTTGTCGCCGGAACGTGAACCGAGAATCGTGCCGAGCGGCACGCGTCGGATCGCACCGCCGGGCACATCCGGCAGGTCGACGACGGTCGACTGCACTCGCGGATCACCGGCCGGCGCCGTCGATTCGATCACCGTTCGCTCGCCGCCGAGCACGACGACGTGCTGCGGCACGAGGTCGGCCGGCACGAGGCCGGAGGTGTGCACACCGAACGGCTGACCGGCACCACCACCGGGCAAGCCGTACATGCCCGGGATCGTGGCGAGCGCGAGGTCGTTCATGGCCCGGGCGAGCATCTTGGTCTTCCGCTCATCCGCGTCCTTCACCGTCAGGCGCCATTGGGCGGTGGCCGCCTCGTTGGAGGTCGGATCGACGTGCTCGCTGTGCACGACGCGCTGGCTGACGCTCTCGAAGTCCTCGGGCGCGAGCGGTGTGGCTCGCCAGAACGCGGCGTCGACGAGCTCGGCCTTCGCCTCGATGTCGAGCCCGGTCAGGGCGACGGTGAGGTCGGTGCGGAACCCGCCCCATGCGTTCATCGAGACCTTCAGCGTGTCCGGTGGCCGCTCCCCCTTCGTGTCGCTGATGCGGACCCGGTCCGGTCCTTCCTGCGTCAGCGTCATCGTGTCGAATCGTGCGGTGACGTCGGGGCCGAGGTAGCCGGGTGGGCCGATCTCGTAGAGCAACTGGGAGGTCACCGTGCCGACGGTGACCGCTCCACCGGTGCCGGGGTGCTTCGTGATGACCGACGATCCGTCGATGGCGACTTCGGCGAGCGGGAACCCGGCCCGCTCGAGGCCGGGGATCTCGGTGAAGAACGAGTAGTTGCCGCCGGTGGCCTGGGTGCCGCACTCGATGACGTGCCCGGCGGCGACGGCACCGGCCATGGCGTCCCAGTCGTCCCGGGCCCAGCCGTGGTGCCAGGCCGCCGGGCCGGCGACGATGGCGGCGTCGGTCGTGCGCCCGGTGACGACGATGTCCGCACCACGGGTGAGTGCCTCGACGATGCCCCACGCTCCGAGGTACGCATTCGCTGAGATGTAGTCGATCGGCGCGACGGGTTCGCCGGTCTCGAGGTCGATGATGTCGACACCCGCTTCCCGCAGCTCGCCGAGTCGTGGCAGCAGATCGTCACCGTCGACATAGGCGATGGTCGGGTTCAGGCCCAGCGCGTCCGCGACCTCGGCCACGGCTTCCGCACAGTGGTCGGGGTCGAGTCCGCCCGCGTTCGAGACGACCTTGATGCCCTGATCGAGGCAGGTGCCCATGACCTGCTCCATCTGCTGGACGAAGGTACGGGCGTAGCCGGAGCCAGGTCGCTTCGCCTGGGTGCGGGCGAGGATGAGCATGGTCAGCTCGGCGAGCCAGTCGCCGGTCAGGGCGTCGATCGGGCCGCCCTCGACCATCTCGGACGCCGCCGACAGCCGGTCGCCGTAGAAGCCGGAGCAGTTGGCGATACGGATCGGCTCGGTCATGACTCGGTGCTCACTTGCTCGCCTCCGGCTCGGTGCTCA
>JAHDCV010000046.1:0-7227 GCA_020629695.1 Acidimicrobiales bacterium
TGCCCTCGCCGGCTCCGCCGGTGCTCATCCGGGCGGGTTGAGTTCGGCCCGGATCCGCTCGATGAACTCGGCCACCGTCACGTCGCGCTCGACCTCACCACCACGGGGATTGACCCCGACCGTGTCGGCCTCCACGTCGTCGCCACCGACGACGAGGATGTAGGGCAACTTCTGGGTCTTGGCGTTCCGGATGCGCTTGCCGAGCGGACCGTCGGCGCCGACGAACTCGGCCCGCACCCCCGCCGCGGCGAGGCGATCCATCACGGACCGGCCGAACTCGTGATGGTCCTCGGCGACGGGGAGCACCGCGACCTGGACGGGGGCGAGCCACGTCGGGAAGTTGCCGGCGTAGTGCTCGAGCAACACGCCGAAGAAGCGTTCGATCGACCCCAGCAGCGCCCGGTGCAACATGATGGGCCGCTTGCGGGAGCCGTCGGCATCGACGTACTCGAGCTCGAACCGCTCGGGGAGGTTGAAGTCGGCCTGGATGGTCGACAGCTGCCAGGACCGTCCGATGGCGTCCTTCACGTCGACGTCGATCTTCGGGCCGTAGAAGGCGGCGTCGCCCGCCGAGACCGAGTAGTCGAGACCGTGGCGCTCGAGCGCAGCTCGCAGCGAGTCGGTGGCGTGGTCCCAGATCTCGTCCGAACCGACGGACTTGTCGGGGTCGCGGGTGGAGAGCTTGAACTCGAACTCGTCGAAACCGAACGCCTGCAGGACCGACAGCACGAAGTCGAGCAGCGACGCGACCTCGTCGGCCAGCTGATCCTCGGTGCAGTAGATGTGGGAGTCGTCCTGGGTGAAGCCCCGGATGCGCATGAGTCCGTGCAGCGTGCCCGCCCGCTCGTAGCGGTAGACGGTGCCGAGCTCGAACAGGCGCAACGGGAGCTCACGATAGGAGCGCTGCCCCCGCCCGAAGATCAGGCAGTGCATCGGGCAGTTCATGGGCTTCGGGTAGTAGGTCCCGTTGTCCATCTCCATGGGCGGGTACATGCCGTCGGCATAGAAGTCGAGGTGGCCGGACGTCTTGAACAGCTCGCCGTTGGCGAGGTTCGGGGTGTAGACGAACTCGTAGCCGCCCTGCTCGTGCCGGGTCCGGGAGTAGTCCTCCATCTGTTTGCGGACGAGTGCACCCTTCGGATGCCACACGGCCAGGCCACCGCCGAGCACGGATGGGAACGACAGGAGATCGAGGTCGTTGGCGAGCTTGCGATGATCTCGTTTGGCGGCCTCTTCGAGACGGTGCAGGTGCGCGGCGAGCTGCTTCTTGTCGGCCCATGCGGTGCCGTAGATGCGCTGGAGCATCTTGTTCTTCTCATCGCCGCGCCAGTACGCACCGGCCACCCGCATCAGCTTGAAGTGCTGGAGGCGGCCCGTGGCGGGCACGTGGGGTCCGACGCACATGTCGACGAAGTCGTCGGTGTTCCGGTAGAAGCTGATCGTGTCGCCGCCGGCTTCTCCGGCGAGCTCGGAGTCGACGTCGCCACCGGTGACGGCCTCGATGATCAGCTGCTTGTACTGGTGATCCGACATGAGCTCGAGCGCCTCGGCCGCCGGGAGCTCGGAACGGATGAACGGTTGGTTCGCCCGGACGATCTCGCGCATCTTCGCGTCGATGCGCTCGAGATCCTCGTCGGAGAAGGTCTGGCCGTCGGGCAGATCGAAGTCGTAGTAGAAGCCGTCGGTGATCGGCGGGCCGATGGCGAAGGTGGAGCCGGGATACAGCTCGAGCACGGCCTGGGCGAGCACGTGGGCCGTCGAGTGACGCAGCGTGTGCAGACCCGCGTCGGAGTCCGGGGTGACGATGGCGACGTCGGCGCCGTCGGACAACGTGGCGTCGAGATCGACCTCGGCGCCGTCGACCACCGCGATCAGCGCGTCCTTCGCGAGACGCTTGCCGATGTCGGTCGCCAGATCGAGCGCGGTCGACCCCTCGGGAAGGGTCCGGTTCGATCCGTCGGGCAGGTTCACCGTGATGTCAGCCACGGCGAGAGTGTAGGAGCGCGCCCGCGGTGGCCGAACGACAATTCGGGGCACCGCGCCGGGGCGGGTCAGTAGTTTGAGCCCATGGCGAGCCGCAAGCTCACGACCAGCCAGATCCAGGCGGTCACACAGGTCGGACGGGTGGCGACGATCGTCCTGACGCTGCTGGTCGCGACGGGGCTCGCCCAGTTCCTGTTCCGTCCGGGCACCCGCCCGGTCAGCGAGCAGCAGGCCCGCGGCATCGGTGAACAACCGGCGACGCTGCTCGAGGGCCTCCACCACCTCATCGGCGCCGTGGCCGTCATCGTCGTGGTGCTCGGCGGGATCTGGCTCACCTACAAGCTCGACCGTCGCGACCGCATGGTCGTGATCGTCGCCGTGGCCGTGTGTTTCACCTACTGGCGGGGCAACTGGGTCGCCTACGACTTCGCCCAGCTCGACGGCGAACCGGGAACCGGCCGCGGCTACCTCCAGTTCTTCACGAACCGGATCGACTGGGTCAAGACCGACGCGGGCTTCGACGCGCGCGGCTTCCAGTCGGGCTGGCGCTACCGGATCAACGTGGCACTCCACGTGCTGAGCGCCCCCGCGCTCGTCGGCTACGTGTGGTTCGGCATCCGAGCGAGGCAGCAGGACCAACAGCTCACCTACGACGCGGGCGCGACCCGATGGGGCCGGCCGATCGATCCCGAGACCGGGGCGTTCCTCGACGAGTGAGCTCAGCCGAGTCGGCGAGCCGGGGGATCAGGCGCCGGCGGCGACCAGGGGGCGTGGCGCCAGCACCGAGGCGGAGGACTTCCGCTCGATCGTCGCTTCGTTCGCGCTCACCGCAGCGGGGCGAGCGAGCTGCGGCGGCAGCGTCAGGACGTCGTCGCTCGTGTTGGCCGCCGTGGGCACCGGCTCGGCGACCGGGGTCTCGGTCGACCCGGCGTAGGTGTGGGAGTAGTCCTGGCCGGACAGTTCCCGGATCTCGTACATCACCTCGTCGATCAGCTCCCGATACACCGCACGGTCGCCGGCGCGGTGGGCGTAGCGGTCGACCTGGATCGGGCGGCCGAAACGGATCGAGGCCGCCTGGAACGGCCGAGGTGCGGGTGCCCCGGTCGGCTGGACCTCGTCGGTACCGACGAGGCCGACCGGGATGATCGGCGCGCCGGTCTCGATCGCGAGGCGGGCGGCGCCCGTGTGTCCCTTGTGCAGGAACCCCGAGCGGCTCCGGGTCCCCTCGGGGTAGATCCCGAACAGCCCACCGTTCTCGAGCACACCCCTGGCGGCGTCGAGCGCCGCCGCGGCGTGGTCCCCGCCACGCCGGTCGATCGGGATCATGCCGAGCTTGGGGAACAGGGTCGAGGTCTTCCAGTCGTCCATGTACTCGGCCTTGCCGACGTAGGTGATGCCCCGAGGCAGAACCGCAGGCACGAAGAACGAGTCGATCACCGAGATGTGGTTCGCACAGATCAGCGCGGGACCGTCGGTGGGGATGTTGTCGAGCCCCTGGACGTCGAGCTTCCACATGAGCCGCACGAGCGGACCGAGCACCGTCCGCACCGGCTTCTGCCACGCGCCGATGCCCTCGGGCAACGGTGTGGCGGGAAGGTCCGGGACGAGGGCGAGATCTGTGGTCACTGCAAGGGAATGCTAGTCGGATCCCGACCACCGGTCAGGAGCGCTCGCTGTGACATCCGTTGCAAGAATCGTGTCAGGCGCGTGAACGGCCGATGTCCGCCTCGCTCGGGCCGTCGAACGGGCTCAGTCGTCGAGCCAGATACCGAGCAGCGCCATCGCCTCCGAGACGCCACCACCGGCGGCCGCGGCCGCATCGATCGCGGCGATCGCAGCCGGCGTGTCGAGGTCGTCGTCGAGTGCGGCCCGGGTCTCGTCGAGCCCGGCGGCGCCGGGGCCGGCGGCGAGCCAAGCCGCCAGCCGGGCGTCGGCGGTGGGCATGATGTCGTCGTTCCACTCCCACTCGTGGCGGTAGTGGTGTGCGAGCACGCCGAGCCGGATCGCCCGCGGGTCATGGGTCTTGCGCAGCTCGGACACGAACACGAGGTTGCCGAGCGACTTCGACATCTTCTCCCCGTCCATCCGGACCATCGCCTGGTGCATCCAATGACGCACGAACGGCGCGCCGGTGGCGGCCTCGGACTGGGCCGCCTCGCACTCGTGGTGGGGGAAGATCAGATCGCCGCCACCACCGTGGAGGTCGATCGTGGTGCCCAGCTCCCGGAGTGCCAGGGCGGAGCACTCGATGTGCCAGCCGGGGCGCCCCGGCCCCCAGATGGACTCCCACTCGGGCTCGCCGGGCTCGGAGGGTTGCCAGAGGATGAAGTCGAGCGGGTCCCGCTTGTTCGGATCGTCGACGTTGCCGCCACGCTCGGCGGCGTAGGCGAGCATGGTGTCGCGGTCGTAACCCGAGATCTCCCCGAACCGCTCCCAGGAGCTCACGTCGAAGTACACGCCGCCACCCGCGGTGTAGGCGTGCCCGGCGTCGAGCACCTCGCCGATGAAGTTCCGGATCTCGGAGATCGCCGAAGTCGCCCGGGGTTCCGACCACGACGGGAGCATGCGCATCGCCACCATGTCCGAATCGAAGCGGGCGACTTCCTGCGCGGCCAGGTCGAGGTAGTGCACACCCAGTTCGCGGGCCTTGCCGAGGATCGAGTCGTCGACGTCGGTGATGTTGCGGACGCACCGGGTCTCGTGACCCCGGTCGCGCAGCCGTCGCTGGAGCACGTCGTAGGTCAGGTACACCGCGGCATGGCCGAGGTGGGTCGCGTCGTATGGCGTGATCCCGCAGGTGTACATCGCCACGATCGGCCCGGGCTCGAACGGCACCACCTCGGCTCGGGCGGTGTCGTACAGGCGCATCGGGTTCTGGTCGTCGCTCACGTGGGCTCTCTCGTTGGAAGGCGTTCGGAGGGAAGGTCCGGGTCGAGCACGACCCGGACGGCGAGGGTAATGAACGCGCGCCGGTCGCCCAGCATTCCTGGCCCACCGCATCGCGAGTTTCCACGTAACCGGACTCCGTCGTGGCGGGTCGGACGAGCGTGTCACTTCTCGACGGCAAGAAGATCCTCATCACCGGTGTGCTCACCGACGACTCCCTCGCCTTCTCGGTGGCGAAACAGGCTCAGGAGGCAGGCGCCGAGATCGTGCTGACCAGCTTCGGCCGGGCGATGCGGCTCACTCAGCGCACCGCCCGGAAGTTGCCGGTCGAGCCGGAGGTGCTCGAACTCGACATCGGGAATCCGGACGACGTGGCCGCCGTCCGCGATCACATCCAGCAGACCTGGGGCCGACTCGACGGTGCGCTGCACTCGATCGGGTTCGCTCCCGAGAACTGCCTCGGCGACGATTTCTGGGCGGCCGACTGGTCGGACGTGTCGGTCGCGGTCGAGATCTCGGCCTACTCCCTACGCACCATGGCCGATCTCTGCCGCCCGCTCATGACCGACGGCGGCGGCTCGATCGTCGGGCTGACCTTCGACGCGACGAAGGCGTGGCCCGCCTACAACTGGATGGGCATGGCGAAAGCCGCGCTGGAGTCGCTCAATCGCTACCTCGCTCGGGAACTCGGGCCGGAACAGATCCGGTGCAACCTGATCGCGGCGGGTCCGATGCGGACCATCGCCGCCAAGTCGATCCCCGGGTTCGCGCAGTTCGAGGACGAGTGGGTCAAGCGGGCGCCCCTCGGCTGGGACGTGCGTGAGGCCGAGGGTGTCGGCAAGTCGTGTGTGGCGCTGCTCTCCGACTGGCTTCCGCAGACGACCGGATCGATCATCCACGTCGACGGCGGCTACCACGCCCTCGGCGCGTAGCAGCCCGGCGTGGGTCGGCGGGGATCTCAGTCGGCCCAGCGGGGGTTCGCGACCGTGATCTTGTCGTCGACCGACGCCCGCACCGAGGCGAGCACCTCGTCGAAGCGGTCGTCGAGCGCGCCGGTGCGGATCGCTTCGGCGAGGGCCGGATCGTCGGCGAATCCGAGGGCGGCGAGGCGGGCGGCGTGATCGAGCTCGTGGGTCGGGCCATCTGCCAGCTCCCGTTCCACGATCGCCAGGACATTGGCCGCCACACGGCTGTGGAACCGAAGCGCCCCCTCGGTCTCGAACATCACCCGGTCCGTGAGGAACTCCCGCACGGCGGCGACGAGTTCGGCTGCGCTGGGATCGCGATGCAGGGTCATGTCGGACGCTCCTCGATGAGCCGGACCAGGTCGTATTCCTGCTCGACGATGCGGCGGCCGATCGCCGCGAGCTCGACCGAGCGCACGGCCCCGGAGGTGTGGGCCGCGAGTTGCACGCCGCACATGACACCCCACTTCAGATGGCCGAGCACCTCCCACCAGTGGGCTGCGTCCGGGTCGACGACGGCGCCGCCGGCCGCTTCGTAGGCCGACCAGAGATCGACGCGGGCACCCACGCCGGCGACCGGGCCCGCACCCCCGAACCGCCATGCCCGCACGCACAGCCAGCCGAGGTCCTCCATCGGGTCGGAGAGGTGGGCGAGTTCCCAGTCGATCACGGCGGCGAGACCGTCCGTGTCGACGATCAGGTTGCCGAGGCGGAAGTCTCCATGCACCAGCACCGGAGGTCGGGCGGCGGGGCGATGCCGATCCAACCACCGGAAGGCGAGTTCGAAGGCGGGCGAGACGAGGCCGAGGTCTCGCATGGTCGTCCGGTACTGCTCGAGCTGGTCCGTTCCGGTCACGTGGGGCGGAAGGCCGACGGTCGGCGTGGCGTGGATGGAGGCGAGCGCCGCACCGCACTGCGCGGTCAGCCGGGCACGGGCGTCGGCGAAGGTGCGGTCGCGCAGGATCTTGCGAGCGATGGTCTCGCCCTCGATCGCGGTGGCGAGCAGGAAGCTCGGTCCGACGGCGGTGTCGGGGTGCGAACGATTGGTGGCGAGCATCGTCGGCACCGGGACGCCACTCCCCTGGGCCGCCGAGACGACGTCGGCCTCGTCGGCCATGCCACCGGCGAGCCGGGGCTGCGAGGTGCGCTCCCGTTGGAGGATCAACGGTGCCGCGTCGTGTCGTTCGATCCGGCTCGTCTGGCGACTCGCTCCGCCCGACAGCGGCAGGAGACGGATCCCGTCGGAGGGTTCGTCGAGGTCGTCGAGGATGGAGCGGACAGCCTCGACGAGGCCGTGGTCGTCGAGGCGGCTCATCGCGCCCGACCGTAGTTCAGCAGGCGTCAGGCGACGCGTGCGGCGACGCGCCACATCTCAGCAGGCGTCAGGCGACGC
>JAHDCV010000046.1:7327-18388 GCA_020629695.1 Acidimicrobiales bacterium
GCGTCAGGCGACGCGTGCGGCGACGCGCCACATCTCAGCAGGCGTCAGGCGACGCGCCACATCTCAGCAGGCGTCAGGCGACGCACACGGCGATGCGCCACACCTCAGCAGGCGTCGCGGGTCGCCGGGTAGGGGTTGACCGCCGAGCCGCCACCCGGGTGGATCTCGAAGTGGAGGTGCGGGATACCCCGAGCGTTTCCGTCGTCACCGACGTAGCCGATGATCGTGCCGGCCTCGACCCAACCGGATTGCCCGTAGTCCGACAGATGGGTGCCGTAGTAGTAGTTCCCGTCGTCACCGTTCAGGTGATACGAGCGCCCGCCGACGCGGTTCGACCGATGCGAGACCGTGCCCGAGACCGGCGCGGCGACCGGCGTGCCGATCGAGGCGAACATGTCGACGCCCTTGTGGCTGCGCCCACCGGAGCGTGGTGCACCCCAGGTGTCGACGAACGAGACCGACCCCTGCACGGGGCAGAACACGAGCAGCCCACCGGAGGTCGACGGTTGACTCACGGTCCCACCACTCGTCGATCCGGTCGACGTGCCCGACGCGCCTGCGGCGGCGGCCTGACGAGCAGCCTCTTCCGCCCGGCGGCGGGCCTCCTCCTCGGCCCGGCGGCGGAGTTCCTCCAACCGTTCGGCTTCGAGCGCCTCGAGCTCGCTGAGGAGCTCGTTCAGCTCCGCCCGCGCCTCGACGAGTCGCTCCTGTTTCACCGATGCCTCGGCCCGCTGTGCGTCCATCACGGCTCGGACCTCGGCCAGCTGGTCGCGCAGGAGCGAGTACTCCTCGAGCTGGTCGGCCTCGTCCGCGAGGGTGCTCGCCCCGAGGTGCCGGGCACGCAGCTCTTCGACGAGGTCGTCGCTCGACAGGAGCACGGGCTCGGTCGGTGTCATGAACTGCGCCACCGCCGCCCGTCCCACGGCGTCACGTCGTGCCTGCACCTCGGCGTCGAGTCGCTCGACCTCGGCTTCGTTGGCCACGAGGTTGCCTTCCAGACGTCCGAGCTCGGTCTCGACGTCCGCGAACTCCTGGGTCAGGGCGTCGACGGCGGCCCGGATCTCGTCGAGGCCACGGGTGCGCTGCGCGGCCGAGGGTGTCGCCGCGACCAGGGAGCCGAGGACGAGGACCGCGGCGAGCCAGGGTCGTGAACGAACGAAGCGCACCCGCTCAGGTTATGACCGGCCGCCCGGGAGAGCCCATGGGTGGGTTCAACCACCCATCGTGTGGTCGCGCACGGGGCGTGGTCAGTGATGTCCGCCCGGTGGAGGCGACGCAGCGGCGAGCGTGGCGAGCAGGCTGGCGTCGGGGCCCTCGGCGAACCCCGCGACCACCTCCTCGATCGACACGATCCGGGGGGCACCGTCGGGTGTGCGGACCTGGGCGAGGTGGCTTCGGCTCGCACGCATCTGCCGCAGCACCTCGATCAGCGGCGTCGCGCCGTCGAAGACGGCCATCCGACGGATCGACGCAGTCGGGATGATCCCACCGAGTGCCCGCTCGTCGAGCCCGAGCAGGTCACGGGCGTGCACGTAGCCCATCACCCGACCGGTGCCGATCCGGTCGATCACCGGCACCCGCTTCTCCCCTGCCGAGGTCGCGAGCCGCAGGGCGTTGCGGTAGGTCTCCCCCCAACGGATCGAGTTGTCCGGCGTCAGCGCCCTCGCGATGTCGGCGACGGGGCGTTCGGCCAGCTGGATCGCGACCTGGATCATCCCGGCGTCGTCGGCCGCGATGGCCCCCTCGGACGACGAGTGCCCGACGATCGCGGCGAGCTCGGCGACGTCGGGCGCGTTCACCAGCTCGTCGCGGGGTTCCACACCGACGACCCGACAGCCCCAGTTCGCCAGCGTGTTCAGGAGCCAGACCACCGGACGGAACAGCCGCAGATAGGCCGTGTAGGGCAGCACGGTGAGGCGCAACGTGCGTTCGGGCACGGCGATGGCGATGTTCTTCGGCACCATCTCGGCGCCGACGAGGTGGAAGAAGGTCACGACCGACAATGCGACCGCGATCGAGATCGCGACCGCCAGACCATGGGCCAACGGTCCGTCGATGAACTTGAGGAGCAGGGCGCCGACGGCCGGTTCGGCGACGAAGCCCAACAGCACCGTGCAGATCGTGATCCCCAGCTGGGCGCCGGCGAGGTGGAGCGAGACGTTCGACATCGCCGACGCAGCGCTCGTGGCGGCCCGGCCACCACCTTCGGCATCGGCCTCCACCGTCTGGCGGCTCGCTGCGAGCAGGGCGAACTCGTAGGCGACGAACAGGGCGTTGAAGACCAGGAGCACGATCGCCACCACGAGGTACACCGAGATCCGGGTGTAGCTCGCCTCCTCCACGGCCAGCAGCAATGCCCCGCTCATGACGCACCACCGTCCGTTGTCGACGGCAATGGCGCGGCGAGTTCGATCGACGCGATCCGACGCCCGTCCATCGCGATGACCTCGAGCGCCCACCCGTCGTGGGAGAAGCCCTCGCCGGCCGTCGGGATCCGCCCCAACTGTTGCAACACGAAGCCGGCGATGGTCTCGTACTCACCCTCCGGCACGTCGAAGCCGGTGGCGTCCAGGACCTCGTCGGACGTCGCCGTTCCCCCGACCACGAAGACGCCGTGGCCGGACCCGGGCGTCACATGGGTGGTGACGGTGTCGTACTCGTCGTCGATCTCGCCGACGATCTCTTCGAGGATGTCCTCGACGGTCACGACGCCTTCGACACCGCCGTGTTCGTCGACGACGATCGCGATCTCGGTGCCGTGCCGGTGCAGGTCGTCGAGCAGATCGACCAGCTCGCGTGTCTCGGGCACGAACAGCGGCGGATCGGCGTGGTCGGCGACGACGGCGGCCGCACGTTGCGCCGGTGGAACGGCGAGCACCCGGATCGTCTCGACGACGCCGACCACGTTGTCGAGGTCGTCGTCGATCACCGGGTACCGCGAGAAGCGGGCCTCCTGGGCCAGTTCCTCGAGTTCGGCGAGAGTCGCCGACGCCGACACCGTCGTGACCAGCGGGCGAGGCGTCAGCGCCTCCCCGGCACGCTTGTCGGCGAAGTGGACCGTGCGGGTCAGCAGCGACAGCGTGTCGGGTGCGAGGGCACCCGTCTCTCCCGAGGAACGGATCAGGTACTCGATCTCCTCCAGGGAGCGCACCGATGCGAGCTCCTCCTGCGGTTCGATCCCGAGCCGGCGGACGGTCCGGTTCGCGGCGCCGTTGAACACGACGATGAACGGCGTGAGGGCGCCGTGCACGACCCGTGCGATCGGCGACAGCACCAGCGACGAGCGCTCCGCAGAAGCGATGGCGATGTTCTTCGGGATCAGCTCGCCGAGCACCATCTGGAACACCGTCGTGAGCACCAGCGCCACACCGACGGCGACGGTGTCACCGGTGCCGACGGTCGCGTCGAGCAACGGACGGATCAGTTCGGCGACCACGGGTTCGGCGAGGAACCCGGCGATGAGCGAGGTGATGGTGATGCCGAGCTGGGCGCCCGAGAGATGGAACGACAAGCGCGACAGCACACCCTGGGTCACGAGGGCGAGACGGTGGCCTTCTGCGGCTTTCCGGTCGATCCGCCCCCGGTCGACCGCGACCAGGGCGAACTCCACCGCGACGAAGAACGCATTCGCCGCGATCAACAGGATGACGGCCAACAGCCCGAGCAGGTTCACGACGACGGCAGGTTAGCGGCCGGCCGGAGCACGGCTCACGGCGTGTGCACCGGCGGATCATCGCCGGGTGCACCCGACGCGCCGCCGGACTCGAGGGCCTCGACGCGAGCTTCGAGATCGAGGATCGACTCGATCGTCGCATCACGGAGAGCGTTCAGCTGGCCGACGAGCGGCAACGTCTGGAAGTTGGTGGCCTTCGCGACGACCTTCTTGAGCGCCGCCACGCCCGGCAGCGCACTCGTGTACCTGGGCGACCGGAGACTCCCGACCTGGACCAGGGGTTCGACGGCATCGACGTCGCGATCGACCGTCGGCAGATCCAGACCCGTCCGATCGATGCGCCCCTGCAGCGTCGAGAGGTCGAGCAGCGGCTCGGCGCGATCACCGGCGCGGACCGACCCGCCGAGCGTCGCACCGGCGGCGGCGGCCATCGCCGTCCGGAGCTCGGCGTCATCGGCGACCAGGGTCAGCGCGTCGTGGTGTTGATCGGCGAGTCCGCCGACATCGGACGCGATGACCGGTCGATCGAGGATCCGGGCACGTTCGATGACGCCGCTCGACCAGATCTCCCGGTACGGGAGCACGACGGTGTCGGCGGCGATGATCCAACGGTCGAAATCGGCATCGCCGACGTAGCCGCGATGCAGCGTGACCCGCGGGTTGGCCGCCGCCATGCGCTCGAGCGAGCGGGCGTGGGCCTCGAGATCGGGGTGGTCGATGCGGACGTCGCCGACCACGTGGAGTTCTGCGTCGACGCCGCCGAGCAGACCGAACGCGGCGATCGCTCGATCGAAGCCCTTGTGGGCCTGGAGGAACCCGATCGACAGGAACACGTGGGCATCGCCGTCGACACCGAGCTCGGCTCGCGCCTCGCCACGGGTCGTGTCGACGTTCGCCCGGAAGTGAGCGCCGTGATCGATCAGTTCCACCGCTCCGGAGCGCAGTCCGAGTGCGTCGACGAGGTCGTCGCGTTCGGTCCGGGTGTGCACGGTGATCCGATCGACCGCACCCATCGCGGCGGCCGCCGCCCGGCGTTCCAGATCGTGCGAGCGCACGCCTGCCGGGTCGAACTCGTGGACACGGAGCTCGAGCGGCACGCGGCGGGCCAGGCGGGCGATCGCCGCCCACACGGCGGTGCGTTCGGTGCCGTGGCGCACCCGGCCGAAGAGCAGCTCGGGGAACACCTGGATGATGACGCGGTCCATCCCGGCGGCGAGCGCGGCGAGGCGACGGAAGCCGTTGGCGTTGCCCAGCGGCAGGAACTGGTGTGCTGCGGAGGGCAGCGGCGAGACGACCGTGACGTCGTGGCCATCGGCGCGCGCCGCCCGGACCTCGGCCACGGTGTAGGCGGCGATGCCGTCACGGGAGGGGGCGTACGGCCCGACCATCAGGATCTTCATGGCTCGCGGGTCCATTCGAACAGGCTCGCTTCCATCCGGTCGAACACGACGTCGGGGTCGTAGTGCTCGCGCACGTAGCCGGCGCCGTTGGCGGCGCCCCGCTCGATCGATGCCGGGTGGGCCTCGATCTGCAGCAGCGCCTCCACCAACTGGTCATCGTCGCGATACAGCAGCCCCGCACCGCTGCGCTCCACATGCCAGCGCACGACGTCCGAGGCCCGGTTGGCGACCACCAGCGTGCCGGCCTGCCATGCCTCCAGAACCGTGCGACTGAAGCTCTCCATCGCGCTCGGTTGCACGTAGGCCGTCGCCGCCGCCATGGCCGCGTTGCGCTGCTCGTCGGTCACGAACCCGAGGTCGTGCACCCGGCCCGCCAGCGAGTCGGGGATCCCGGGATCGCCGACGCCGACGGTCACGAGATCGAGGCCGCAGCCGCGCAGCACCGCTCGCTCGAAGGCCTCGAGGAGTTCGCTCCATCCCTTCCCCCACTCCCGCCGTCCGGCGTAGAGCACGAACGGTCGCTCGGTGTGGAGCAGACCGTCGAGTGCATCGGCTCGTGGTGGCGCCACCGGGTACACCGCGGCACCGGTCACGACCGTGCGCGCCGGCAGCCGGAAGATCCGGTCGGCGAGATCGCGCTCGGGATCCGAGAGGAACCAGATCCCGCGCGCCCCGTTCACGAGCGGCTGGAACAACGACAGATACGCCGGCGCCTCGTCGTGGAGGCACGGCATGAGGATCGTGCGATCGGGCACGACCTGTCCGCAGGCGAACGTCGTCCAGAACATGTAGGGCGCACAGACGACGGCCCGATACGAACGGCCGTGATCGAGGAGATGGTGCCAGAGTTCGGGCACACGGAGTCCGTCGTTCATCCAGCGCTGCTGCTCTTCGATCGACACGGGCTCGCCGAGCAGGATCTGTTCGCCGATGCGATCACGGTCCGGGGTCGGCGATGCGACCTCGGTCGGGAACCGGCGCACGGTGACCGCCCCGTCGGTCGTGACCCCGGCCGGCGTTGCGTTCGCCCACGTGAAGTGGTCGACGGCACAGGTGGTGAGGATCTCGACGTCCCATCCACGGGCCGCCAGCGCGTGTGCGGTCTCCGCGATCACCGCCTCGGCACCACCGACGACCTCGGGGCCGTACCGCGGAGGGATGAACGCCAGGGTGCCCCGACGGGCGGGGGAAGCCTCGACCATCGGCTGGAGGCTACAGCTCGTCGACGATCCGTCCCTGCATGGCCAGGGCGTCGCCCATCCGCACCAGACCCGGGAAGTGTCGCATCGCCAGGATCCCGTCCATCGTCGCCCGGTACGGCACCGGTGTGCGACCGAGGTGCCGTGGATCGTGGACCTGCGCGAGCACGTCACCTTCCCGAATGGGGTCCCCCAGGGTCACCAGCCATTCGACGAGCCCGTCGGTCTCGCTCGTGATGTAGGCACCGGTGAGCGGCACGTCGAGGTACTGCGTCGGGGCCGCCTCGACCGACCCGGCGAGCACGCCGGCCTCGATCAGCACGTTGCGGACGCCACGAAGAGTGATCTCGGCCCAGTCCGGACGGGTCGTGCCCGTGCCGCCCAACTCGGTGGTGATGAACGGCGTCCCCGACTCCTCGACGTGGGTGTCCCACATGCCGATCGTGTCGATCTCGACGAGTTTGCAGGTGTACGGGGCGTGGAACGCCCGTGCGAACCGCCAGCCACGAGCTTCGGCGGCTTTGTCCTCCAGGACGTGGGTGCAGGCCATCGGCACGAATTCGAGTGTCTTGCCGCCGTCGTGGAGATCGACCACGAGGTCGGCTCGGGGCAGCATCGAACGCGCCATGAAGTCGGCGATCTTCTGGGTCACGGTGCCGTCGGGTCGACCGGGGAAGGCCCGGTTCAGGTTTCCCTGGTCGATCGGCGAGGTGCGGGTCCCGGCGGCGAAGGCCGGCTGGTTCATCGTCGGCACGACGAGGATCCGACCGGTGACATCGGCGACGTCGATCCCCTGTACGAGACGGAACAGCGCGAGGGGCCCCTGATACTCGTCGCCGTGGTTCCCGCCGGTCAGCAACACGGTGGGCCCGTCCCCGTTGCGGATCGAAGCCACCGGGATCATGACCGACCCGTAGGCCGAGCCGTCGTGGCTGTGGGGAAGCTGGAGATGGCCGGTGTGCTTCCCGTCGGCGTCGAGATCGATGGTCGGGGTGATCGGCGAGGCCTGCATGGTCATACCTTCACGAAGAGCTGTCGGGGGACGTCGGCCAGGGCCTCACATCCGTCGTCGGTGATGAGGAGCGACTCGGTGATCTCGAGCCCCCAGTCCTCCTGCCAGAGCGCGGGCATGAAGTGGAACGTCATCCCGGGCACGAACTCGGTCGTGTCACCGGGGCGGATACTGATGTTCCGCTCGCCCCAGTCCGGCGGGTAGCTGAGGCCGATGCCGTAGCCCGCCCGGCTCTCCTTGTCGTAGCCGTGGGAGCGGAGTTCGGTGATGAACGCCCGATGCAGGTCCTCACAGGTGTTGCCCGGTCGGGCGGCCGCCATGCCGGCGTCGATCGAGGCGACGAGTGCGGCTTCGGCGTGACGCCACTTGCGATCCGGCTCGCCGAGATGCACCGTCCGGCAGAGTGGCACGTGATACCGCTTGTGGACCCCGGCGATCTCGAAGAAGGTCCCGGTGTCCGGTTCGAACGGCCGGTCGTCCCAGGTCAGGTGTGCCGCCGTGGCGTCGAGACCGGTCGGGGCCAGGGGCACGATCGCCGGATAGTCACCACCGTGCTCCGACGTCCCGCTGATCCCGGCGTGGTAGATCTCGGCGATGAGGTCGTTCTTGCGCATACCGACCTCCATGCGCTCCAGGATCCGGGCGTGCATCTTCTCGACGATCGCGCCGGCGATGCGCATGTAGTCGATCTCGGTCGGTGACTTCACCGATCGCTGCCAGTTCACCAGCCCCGTCGAGTCCCCGAAGGTCGCATCGGGCAGATGCTCGACGAGCACGGCGTGGGCCCTCGGCGAGTAGTAGTAGCCGTCCATCTCGACACCGACCCTCGAATGCCCCCAACCCCGCTCGACGATGAGCGCGGCGAGCGCCTCGGACGAATGGCGTTCGGTCGACATCACGAAGTGATCCGGGTAGCCGACGACGTCGTCGGCGGGCAGGTACGTCGTGCGCAGTGCGCCGATCGAATCCATGTACCGCCCGAACCAGATCGGGCCGCCATCCGGCCCGACGAGCACACACTGCGGGGTGTAGAAGGACCACCCGTCGTAGCCGGTGAGCCACGCCATGTTCGACGGGTCGGTCACCATGACCACGTCGAATCCGGCCGCGTCCATCGCCGAACGGGTCGACGCGAGCCGGTCGGCGTACTCGGCTCTCGTGAAGTGCAGCGTCGGCTCGCTCATCAGCATGCGTCGAGTGCCTGGTCGAGGTCGGCCAGGAGGTCGTCGATGTGTTCGATGCCGGTGCTGTAGCGGATCAGCCCCTCGGGGATGCCGAGGGCTTCACGCTCGGCCGCCGAGCACTCCACGTGGCTCGTGGTCGCGGGTGGACCGACGATCGTTTCGACGGCCCCGAGATTGGCCGCCGAGTGGGCGAAGCGCAGGCGCGGGAGGAACTCGCGCACGGATGCGAGATCCCCGCCGAGGCTGAAGCTCAACATCCCACCGAATCCGCGCATCTGGCGAGCCGCGACCTCGTGGTTCGGATGGCTGGGCAGTCCGGGATAGTTCACACCGACCACCTTCGGGTGACTCGACAGGTACTCGGCGACGGCGGCGGCGTTCTCGTTCTGCCGCTCGATCCGGAGACTCAGCGTCTTCATGCCCCGCAGGAGCAGGTAGGCCGCCTCCGGGTGGAGCGTCGCGCCGTTGATCTCCCGGTAGGCGTAGATGGTGTCGACGAGGTCCTGCCGGCCGACCACCACACCGCCGAGGGCGTCGGCGTGGCCACCGAGGAACTTCGTGGCCGAGTGCACGACCAGATCCGCGCCGAGCGCGAGCGGCGACTGGTTGATGGGCGTGGCGAAGGTGTTGTCGACCACCACGATCGCTCCGGCCGCGTGCCCGGCGGCGCTCAGGCGCTCGAGGTCGAGCACCTTCAGCGTCGGGTTGGTCGGCGTCTCGAGGTAGAGCAGGTCACAGCCCGCGGCCACCTCGGCCTCGATCGCCTCGGTGTCGTGGGTGTCGACCAGCACACACTCGTAGCCCATACGCGGCAGGTGCTCGGTGAACAGCAGGCTCGTGCCGCCGTAGGTGTCCTTCACGCTGACGATGCGTTGCCCGGGAGCGACGACCGAATGCAGGGTGTTGGAGATGATCGCCATCCCCGTCGAGGCCGACGTGGCGGCCTCGCCCCGCTCGAGCAGTCGGATCTTCTCCTCGAAGACGTCGACGGTCGGATTGGTGTTCCGGCCGTAGATGTGGCCCTCGGCACGCCCCGAGGCCACGTCGAGCCAGGAGTCGAGGTCGGGGTAGCCGAACGACACGCTGTGCACGACCGGCACCTGCGTCGGCCCGCCGGGTGCGATGCGCTCTTCTCCACCCCAGACGTTCAGCGTGGCCGGATCGGGTTCGATCGACATGAACGGAGCGTAGAACGACGTGCCGACCCACGTCCTGGCTCGATCGCCATCCGGGAACCCGGCGACCGACCGTGCCGCGCTACTCGGGGATCTCGGGCAACCCGGCGGACGCTCGCGCCGAACGCTCCCAGTCCGACGCCGCCTTCAGCAGCGGGTACGGGTTGGCGGGGTCGCCGCCCCCCGGGTGCATCTGGAGATGGAGGTGATACGGCGTGCCGACGGCATTGCCGGTGTTGCCGACGTAGCCGAGCACGTCGCCGGCCTGCACCCGCTGTCCGACGGCGAGACCCTCGGCGAAGTCGGAGAGGTGGGCGTAGTACCACTTGGTGCCGCTGTCGCCCGTGAGCCAGAACTTGAGTCCGCCGAGCCGCCCGACGCCGACGTTGGTGATCGTGCCCGACTCGGTCGCGACCAGCTCACTGCCGAGCGGGGCGAAGATGTCGATGCCCTCGTGCCAGTGCTCGTCGGGCGTGCCGAGCATCCGGGGGAACCCCCAGGAGTCGATGAGCGGCACGCCGTAGTTGCCGCCGATCGGGAAGCGGATGCCGGAGATGAAGCTCTGGGCGCCGTTCGAGAACGCCAGCACCTCGAGCTCGAGGTCCTGGATCCGCAGATCGACGTCGTCGATGTCGGCGAGGGCCGCGTCGAGCAGATCCTCGACGATGCCCAACCGAGCGACGACGTCGAGTGCGTCGTCGGACAACGATGCTCGGAGCTCCCGGTAGTCCGAGATGAGCTCGAGCTCGTCTTCGACGACCTGTCCGACCACATGTGCCTGCGCGTCGGCCCGCAACGCGTCCTCGTTCGAGGTCGCCACACCGAGCCGGCTGTTGTCGCCGACGACGAAGGCGAGCGTGGCACGGAGTTGGAGCCGGTCGGTGACCTCACCGAGCTGGACGGCCGCATCGCGTTCGGCGGCGTCGAGGGCATCACGCTGGGCGAGCAGTTCCTTGATGCGCCGGCGGAGCACGCGGACCCGGGCGATGTGCTCGACCCGCTCCTCCTGCGCCTCGTCGACCTTGGCCTGCGCCGCGTCGACCAGCTCCTGGATCACGACCGTCGGCTGGAACGGTTGCTGGGCCCAGCCGTCGCCGTCGTCGCCGTCGGGACGCTCCGACGGCCCCTCCCCGCTCAGTTCGTCATCGCCCTCGGGGAGCGGAAGATCCTCGACCGGGAGGTTCGTACAGCCGGCCGGAGCATCGGAATCCGGGACCGACGTGTCGGTGACGACCGGGTCGGTGGTGCCGTCGCCGGAGGCGTCATCAGTGGTCGGGCAGGGCGGCAGGAGCGTCGTGCCCTCGGCCGGCTCCCCGTCGAGCATCGGGACATCGTTCGTGTCCGTCTCGCCGGCGTCATCGCCCTCGCCGGCGTCATCGCCGTTGTCGGCGTCGGGCGACGGTTCGTCGCCGACGACG
>JAHDCV010000046.1:18488-21963 GCA_020629695.1 Acidimicrobiales bacterium
CTCGCCGGCGTCATCGCCGTTGTCGGCGTCGGGCGACGGTTCGTCGCCGACGACGGTGTCGTCTGCGCCGCCTGCGGGGTCGTCGGCCGGCGGGTCACCACCGGCACCGTCTCCACCGGCACCATCATCGGCTCCGGCGCCGCCGGAGGTCGCCTCGGTGGTCTCGGTCGCAGCATCGGAGCCGGTGCCGGTATCGCTCTCCTGCGCCGAGACGGGCGCGGCGAAGGCCATCGACAGGCAGAGGATCGATGCGAGCATCATCGACCGGGGCGGGAGACCGGAGCGCACCTGTGACCATCGGCGCCGCAGGTCCGGGACTTGAGGGCGAGACCGCCTGGTGCAACCGTCCGGCGGGCCGCGATCCGACCGACCTCAGCTCCGGTGGTGGACGTCGCCGGCCGTGTGGGCGTCCACGCCACCATCGGGTCGCCGCACGAGCAGCGCACCGTCATCGGCGACGCCGACCACGGTGCCCACCACATCGCCCGCCGGTGTCGCGAGACGCACCGATCGTCCGATCGACACACACCTCGCTCGATATCGAGCGAGGTGTTCCGATCGATCCGAGACGAGCTCGTCGAAGGCCACCGCCAACCGATCCACGAGCCCACCGACGGCATCGACCGGTCGGATCCGTCGGCCCGTGGCCCGCTCGATCGTCGTGAGCCGTTCGAGGATCTCGGCCGGCGGCTCGCCGCTCCATCCGAGGTTGATTCCCATCCCGGCGACCAGGATCGCGTCACCCGACGGGTCGATCTCGGCCGCTTCCACGAGGATCCCCGCGACCTTGCGCCCAGCGATCTCGACGTCGTTCGGCCACTTCAGACCGGGACGCGATCCTGGAGTGGACGACGCCTCATCGAGCAGCGACCCGACGGTGTCGGCCACCCCGAGCCCCACGGCGAGCGGTACGAGCGTGGCCACCGACGAGGGCACCCGCAGACCGACCGAGACCATGAGGGTCGAGGCGCCGTCGTCGTGCCAGGTCCGGCCCTGGCGCCCGCGCCCGGCGGTCTGGTGCTCCACGAGGATCGCCCGACCGACGACATCCTCGCCCGCCGCATGCCGACGGAGCAGCTCGGTGTTGGACGAGTCGAGCTCGTCATGGTGTTCGACGGAGCTGAACCAGCCCGAACTCCGCCCGGAAAGTGTCGCAACGAGCGCCATCTCGGCTAACCATAGGGTCGTGACCTCCCCGCTCTTCCAGAAAGTGCTCATCGCCAACCGCGGCGAGATCGCCGTCCGGGTGATCCGTGCCTGCAACGAACTCGGGATCGACACCGTCGCGGTGTATTCCGAGCTCGACCGCGATGCGCTCCACGTCCGACTCGCCACCGAGGCCTACGCACTCGGTGGGCAGACCGCCGCCGAGAGCTACATCGACGCCGACAAGATCCTCGACGTGATCGAGCGGTCGGGTGCCGATGCGGTGCATCCCGGCTACGGCTTCTTCTCCGAGAACGGCGACTTCGCCCGCCGGATCACCGACATGGGAGTGACGTTCGTCGGCCCGCCGCCGGAGGCCATCGAGGTCATGGGCGACAAGATCTCGGCCCGTGACGCCGCCGAGAAGGTCGGTGTGCTCGGGGTTCCCGGCGTCACCGAGTTCCTGAGTTCTCCCTCCGAGATCGTGGCCTTCGGCGACGACCACGGATGGCCCGTCGCGGTCAAGGCCGCATTCGGCGGCGGCGGTCGCGGGATGAAGGTCGTGCACTCCGCCGACGAGGCCGCCGACGCGCTCGAGTCCGCCCAGCGCGAAGCGCTCGCCTACTTCGGTCGGGACGAGTGCTATCTCGAGCGGTATCTGACGAAGCCGCGCCACATCGAGATCCAGGTCCTGTTCGACACCCACGGCAACGGCATCTACCTCGGTTCTCGTGACTGCTCGGCGCAGCGCCGTCACCAGAAACTCGTCGAGGAGGCGCCGGCGCCCGAGATCCCCGCCGAGATCCTCGACGCCATGGGCGCCGACGCCGTCAAGGTCGGCCTCGGATGCGACTACACCAACGCGGGCACGGTCGAGTTCCTGTACGAGAACGGCAGCTACTACTACCTCGAGATGAACACCCGTCTGCAGGTGGAGCACCCCGTGACCGAGCTGGTGACGGGCCTCGACCTCGTCGAGCTCCAGCTCCGGGTCGCCGCCGGCGAGGAGCTCCCGCTGACCCAGGACGAGGTCACCCTCACCGGCCACTCGATCGAGATCCGCATCAACTGCGAGGACCCCGCCGGCGGCGCCTTCCTCCCCTCTCCCGGTCCGATCACGAAGCTGCGCGTGCCCTCGGGCTACGGCGTGCGCTGGGACGGCGGCTACGAGGCCGGCGACGAGATCAGCCAGTACTACGACAACCTCGCCGGCAAGCTCGTCGTCTGGGGTAAGGACCGGCCGACCGCCATCGCCCGCACGTTGCGAGCCCTGCGTGAGTTCGAGATCGAAGGGGTCGCCACGACGATCCCGGCCGACATCGCCATTCTCGAACACCCCGACTTCGCCGCCGTCGAGCACTCGACGAAGTGGGTCGAGGACGTGCTCGATCTGTCCGGGGTGTCCGCCGACAAGGGCGACACCTCGACCGACGACGACGATCCGAAGGTTCGACGTGATGTCGAGGTCGAGGTCAACGGCAAGAAGTTCTCGGTCGCGATGTGGGTCCCGGAGTCCGCCATGGCCGCCGCCGGCCCGGCGTCGAAGGCCAAGAAGGCCCGCCGCTCCGGAGGCGGCGGCGCTGCGGTCGCCGGAGGTGACGGCAACATCACGGTGCCGATGCAGGGCACGATCGTGAAGGTCAACGTCGAGGTCGGGGCGAGCGTCGAGGTCGGCGACACCGTCGTCGTCCTGGAGGCCATGAAGATGGAGAACAACGTCGCCGCGGACGTCTCCGGCACGGTCTCCGAGGTCAAGGTGGCGGCCGGCGACGCCGTCGGTGGTGGCGACATCGTCGTGGTCATCGATCCCGCCTGAGGACCGATTCGACCCCGGTTCTCACGGACCGGGGTCGGCCATTCACCCTCCGTCGACGAAGGTGAAAAGACTTCCCGAACCTTCGCCATCCACCCTGGTCAGCCTGATTCGAGCGCCCTACAGTGCTCGACGTGGGAGCCCCGACCATGCCGACCGTCATCCTTCCGGCCGCCGCCGATCCGAAGGTGGCCGAGAAGCGCCGCACCGACGCACAGCTGTCGGTGCTGTCGCTGCTCGACGATCTTCGTCACGTGGTCGCGAACATGGATGCGGCCTCGTGGACCGAGGTGGCGAACGCCGTGCTCGATCACCACGAACCGGCGATCAATCCCGAGTTGCTCCCCGATGACGTCGCCGCACTCCAGACGGCATGCCGGGACAGCCTGATCGCCATGCGGTTCGCGAACGAGACCGGCATGTGGAACGCCTTCCGACGAGTCCGGGATCTGGACCCGACGGTCGAGAGGCTCGAAGCGCTCCGCGACGCCTGACGCGCAGCTTCGCTGATCCGTC
>JAHDCV010000046.1:22063-31175 GCA_020629695.1 Acidimicrobiales bacterium
CAGCTTCGCTCTATTCCGCAGCTTCGCTGAGCACCTCGGCGAGTGCGGGGTGCACGAACGTCGACTCGACGAGATCCTTCACCGTGAGACCCGCCGTCGTGGCGAGTGTCAACACCGAGATCAGCTCGGCCGCGTGGCGACCGACGATCGAACCGCCGAGGACCACGCCGGTGGCCGGGTCCGAGACGATCTTCACGAACCCTCGCGGATCGTTGTTGATCAACGCCTTCGCCGACACCGAGAACGGCACCTTCGTGACCCGGATCTTCCGGCCCTCGGCGAAAGCGTCGGCCTCGGCGAGCCCGACATCGGCGATCTCCGGATCGGTGAAGATGGCCGACGCGGCCTTCTCGTAGTCCATGTGCCGGTGTGGACCGGCGTGCAGACCCATGGCGTGCTCGGCGATCTTGCGGCCCTGCATCGAAGCGACCGACGACAGCGGGAGCTTGCCCGATACGTCGCCGCAGGCGTAGATGTGCGGGATGTTCGACACGCAGTTGTGGTCGATCGCGACGTAACCCCACTGCGTCTCGACACCGACCTCCTCCAGGCCGAGGCCGTCGGTGTTCGGGATCGAGCCGATCGCCATGATGGCGTGCGAACCCGTGATGACCCGGCCGTCGTCGCACTTCACCGTCACCGTGCCGTCCACGACGTCGATCGACTCGGCCCGGGCGCCCATCACCAACTTCACCCCGCGGTCGAGGAAGCTCTTCTCCAGCACCCCGGCGACCTCGGGGTCCTTGTTGGGCAACACCTGGTTCCGGCTCACGATGAGGGTCACGTCCGAGCCGAGCCCGTCGAACATGTGCACGAACTCCACGCCGGTCACACCGGAGCCGATCACGATCAGGTGCTCCGGCAGTTCGGGAGGCGGATAGGCGTGACGGGTCGTGAGCACCCGTTCGCCGTCGATCGGGGCCCACTCCGGAATACGCGGTCGGGAACCGGTCGACACCACGATCACGTCGGCTTCGATGGTCCGGGTGCCGCCAGCCTTCAGGGCGACCTCGACGGTGTTCGGATCGACGAGACGACCTCGTCCCTCCAGGATGGTCACACCCTGGCTCTCGAGCAGGCTGGTCATCGAGCCCTCGAGTCGGTCCTCGATGTCGGTGATCCGGCTCCGGAGCGCCTCGAAGTCGAGCTCGACGTCGACCTTCGCGAGCCCCATCTCGGCCGCCGCCTTCATCATCGACATCGCTCCCCCCGTGGCGATCATCGCCTTCGACGGGATGCAGTCGAGCAGGTGCGCCGCGCCTCCGACGATGTCGGACTCCACCAGCGTGACCTCCGCACCCAGACGGGCTGCGTGGGTGGCGCAGGCGGTCCCTCCGGGACCGCCACCGATGATGACCATACGCTTCGACTGACCGGGCATGTCCGCAGGGTATCCGTGGGGCTCGGCCGGCTCGGGCACCCCTCTTCCGGGTCGGTCGTCCGTGGCTCGTCGGGTCGACTAGCCGAGACCGAGGGTCAACCAGAGCGCCGCCATCCCGGCGACGAGCGCCCAGGTCAGGTTGCGGGTCCAGGCGCCGACCACACCACCGGCGAACAGGGCGGCGATCTCGGCCCGTTCGATCCCGCCGGCGCCTTCGCCGCCGGCCACCAGCGTGATCGTCAGCGCGGCCAACACGGCCGGGCCGACGTTGCGAAGGGCACGCATCACGGGCTCCGGCAGGGTCCGATCGGCGAGGAACAGGATCATCCCCGCGCGACTCACGTAGGTGACGGTGGCGACGGCCACGAGGATCGACAGGGCGAACGCAACGCTCATGACGGGCTCCGATCGGCGGCGAAGCCCGCCACGACGCCGGCCAGAGCGCCGATGAGCAGCCCCAGATTGTTCGGTGCCTCGAGCGTCAACAGCGTCACACCGACGGCGACGATCGCGGCAACGGCCGCGGGTGTCGGACCCCCGATGCGGGATCGCACGGCGAGGACCACCATCCCGCAGAACATCACGGCCGGGGCCACATCCAACCGCCATGCCGCGGGCAGGAGGTCCCCGAGGGCGATCCCCGCGGTCACCGCGGTGACCCACATCGGGAAGAAGGCGAGCACGAGACCCCGGTAGTACCGGCGCAACTCGTCGCCGGCGTGAGGTGCGGCGTCGGTGAGAGCGAAGACCTGGTCGACCAGGAACAACGGTGCCAACCAGCGGAACCAACGGGGTTGGTCGGCGAAGCGCGGCGCGAGTGCGGCGGAGTACATCACGTGGCGGGCGTTGATCACGGTGCAGGTCGCCACGAGGGTCAACCACGTCGCCGTCGCGGCGAGCGTGACCATCGCCAGCTGCGCGGCCCCGGCGAAGACCAGCGGCGTCGAGAGCCAGGCCACGCCGAGCGGGAGTGCGGAGGTCTTCATCACCACACCGAGGGTCAGGCCGAACGGGATCGGCGGCACGAGCAGCGGCAACGCATCGCGGAACGCCACACGGACGATCGGATCGGACCAGGGGGTGGGCACGGCGGGACCGTACCGCTCCCGCCGTCCGGAACGCCGAGACGTTCTGGCCCAGCCCGGACCGGCGCACCAACCAGCCGCGAATGGTCGACTCCGGAGGGTCGCCGTGTCGCCGTCTCAGTCGGCGAGCGGGTCGTCGGCGACGGCGAGCCCGACACCCGGACTCACGGTCCACAGCACCCCGGGTCCGGTGACGACCCGGAGTGCGAACGGCCAGGGCAGGTCGCCGTTCGCCTCGGTGAAGGACCGACCACCATCCGCCGAGACGCGAACCCCGTCCGACGACGTGTCGTACCCACCGGACAGGGTGGCCGAGGAGGATGCAACGAGCACACGCCCGGGCACGCGGTCGTCGACGTCGACCCCACGTGCCCACCCGTCGGCGACGACGCGCGTCCACGTGTCGGCGCCGTCGGTCGACTGCCAGAAGCCGCCGTCGGCGCCGGTCGCCGCCACCCAGACCTCCGCTCCGCCTCGGGCGACGTCGACATCGGACACCCCCGCGTAGGCCGGTGACCACCAGGCCGGTTCTCCGACGCTGCCCTCGACGAGCAGCACACGGACCGCCGCTCCCGTCGACGAGACCGCCCAGACACCCGAGGCACCACCGACGTACCAGCCCGATCCCGACGTCGTCACCACCTGGCATCCGTCGTCACAATCGGTGACGGGGGCCCACACCGGTTCGTCGACGGTGCGATCCGGTGCGACGAGCAGGACACCATCGACCACGACGGCGACCGCCGGGTCGTCCGAGCCGAGCGCCAGATCCGTCACGCGGAGGGCGCCTTCGGGCAGCGACACCTCGTCCCAGACCCTGGCGCCGATCCCACCCGAACGCCGGATCAGGTGGACCGGGCCGTCGCCGATGTCGCCACCGAGCGCCGCCCACGCCGCGTCGGGGTCGTTCGGATCGTGGGCGACCGCCGTGGCGTTCCCTCCCGCGCCGCCCCAGGCACCGGTCCAGGCCGGATCGTTCCGGGACTCCCAGGCACCGCCGCCATCGGCCGAGGCCCACAGCCCCAGGTCCAGGTAGCCGGCGAGCACGTCGTCGGGGTCGTGCGGCGACACCGACACCGCGACGGCGACGGTGTTGTCGATGCCGGTCGACGCCCAGCCGCTGTCGGAGGCGAACGTGTGCAGCGGTTGCGCCCCGTCTCCGTCGGAGCGATGGACGAACTGCCCGTTGACCCAGACGAGGTCCCCGTCGGCGGTCACCGTCGAGGTGCGAATCGCACCGTCGAAGCCGAACTCGAAGGCCCACGGCGCACTCGACCAGCCGGCGTTCCAGCGGTCACCGGGCAACGGCGCGGCGACCACGCCGTCGGCATCGGCGAACACGACCGGCGCCGTGTCGGGCGATCGGTTCCAGCGGCCGAGGTCGAACACCGCCACGGCCCCGTCGCCCTCGTCGGGCGTCGGCGCGATCACACCGGTCAGGTCGCCGGCGACCGCCGTCCAGCCCGTGAGATCGGTCGAGCGGTACAACGTGCCCGAACCCAGCGAGTCGCCGTCGATCGGCGCGGTCGTGGTCGTCAACCACCACGCGCCGTCGTCGGTCTGGCGGAGATCCGAGGGCGGGCCCGGCAGCGGCAGCTCGGCCCATGTCTCGCCGTCGTCGAGGCTCTCGAACACGGCTGCGGCACCCACGGCGAACCGCGAGGGGCCCGAGATCGCGAGCACACGATCGGCGTCGCCGAGGTCGAGCCGGAATCCGAGGACGTACGCATCGGAACGTGGCGGCGGCGAGAGTTCGGTCCAGGTGCCACCGAGATCGTCGGACCGCCAGATCGACGTGCCCGTCTCGTTCCACTGCGGTGCGCGGGCGGCGAGGAACGACTCGTCCGCGATGGCGACGAGGGCGGTCGTGTAGCCACCATCGGCGACGCGGTCGACCGAGGACCCACCGTCGAGGCTGCGGTGGATGCCGCCGTCGGTCCCGAGAAGGAACACGTCGCTGCGGCCCGGGGCGAACACCGTCGCCGAGACGTGGGTGTCGGTGAGGCCGCGCGACGCCCCGAGCGCCGTCCAGCTCCCGCCGGTGCGCGAGAGATAGGCCCCGGACAGGTCGCTGCCGACGAGGAGGGTGCCGTCGGCGGCGACGCTGGGGGCGGAGAACGCACCTCCACCGCCGGATCCCGTCGGCGCCCACGAGATCCGACCGTCGTCGGCCGGCTCGTCGTCGACGTCGTCGTTCTCGGCGGCGTCGGCGTTCTCGGCGTCGGTGGTCGCTGAGTCGTCGTCGGCGGAACCGGCCTCGACCGCTCCCGCCTCGGCCGGTGCATCGACCGTCGTCGTGGTGGCGTCGTCCGTGGCCTGGCCGCCGATGTCCGAACAGGCACCGAGCAGCAGCAGCGCGGTCGCCGCGGCGAACCGGCGAGACCTCATCGCAGGCTCCGATAGAGATCCACGAACTCCCCGATCCGATCCGGCCAGCGGAACCGCTCGACGCGGTGCGCGCCGACCTCGATCAGTCGGCGGCGTTCTGCGTCGTCCATACCCGAGAGAATGGCCGATGCCAGCGCCTCGGCGTCATCGGGTGGCACCAGCAGCGCCGCATCCCCCACGATCTCGGGAAGGGCGCCTGCCGTCGTCGTGACCACGGGGAGCCCAGCATCCATCGCCTCGAGGGGCGGCAGCCCGAACCCTTCGTCGAGGGAGGGATAGACGAGCAGTTCGGCGCCGGCGTACAGATCGGCACGGGTCGAGTCGTCCACCGCACCCGCCAGCACGACCCGATCCCGCACACCGTGGGTGTCGATGGCCGAGTCCAGCGCCTCGCTCCCCCAGCCAGGGGCACCGGCCAGCACCACCACGAGATCGGAGGGCAGCGCACGCATCGCCTCGACCAACACGGGCAGCCCCTTGCGGGGTTCGATCGTGCCGACACCGAGCAGATACGGCCGCCCGCCGGCGAGCGTCCGGCCCCGCTCGGCCGAACCGGTGGGGTGCGGATCGATGCCGTTGTGCACGACGTGCACACGATCGGCCGAGATCCCGAGCCGCTCGACGACCTCGACACCGACATGGGCCGACGGCACGTGCACGTGGGCGCCCGTGGCGATCGCACGATCGACGAGGGCCGGGAGGTCGCGGCTGACGGCGTCGACGAGTTCCGGCTGGCGCCAGGCGGTGAGGTCGTGGATCGTGACCAGACCGGCCGCCGCGCGATGCGGCGGCAACACGAAGTTGACGCCGTGGACCACGTCGAGCGACGCCGACCAGCGACCACATCCACCGAGGGACCGAAGCGGGCCCGGCCCACGGCTCCACAACCACCGACCGGGACGGGCGGGCAGCATCGTGCGGCCCACGGTCAGCTCGGGATGGCTCGCTTCCAACGCCCCACCACCACGAGCCGAGATCAACAGACCCGTGAGTTCGACGTCGTCACGGGCGCCCAGACCGTCGACGATCGCGGCCGCCACATGTCCGATCCCGCTTCGATGGCCCACCAGGGGTGTGACGTCGACGGCGACCGAGAGCCCAGGCACCCCGCGACCCTACGACCTGGGCCGCGACCAGCGGGCGAACCGAACTCGGAGCCGGGCGGGACCCCGATCTAGAGTCGGGCGCCATGAGCGCCCCCCAGGAATGGACCGACGCCGCCCGGAAGGAACTGAAGGGGGCGGATCCGGCCGACCTCGTCGTGACGACGCCCGAGGGCATCGACATCAAGCCGCTCTACACCAGCGAGGACCTGGCCGGACTCGAGCACCTCGACACCCTCCCCGGCGCCGCCCCGTACGTGCGCGGGCCACGGGCGACGATGTACACGAACCGGCCGTGGACGATCCGCCAGTACGCCGGGTTCTCGACCGCCGAGGAGTCGAACGCGTTCTACCGGCGGAATCTCGCCGCCGGCCAGATGGGTCTCTCGGTCGCCTTCGACCTCGCCACACATCGGGGCTACGACTCGGATCATCCCCGGGTGCTCGGCGATGTGGGCAAGGCGGGCGTCGCCATCGACTCGGTCGAGGACATGAAGATCCTCTTCGACCAGATCCCCCTCGATCAGATGTCGGTCTCGATGACCATGAACGGCGCCGTGCTGCCGATCATGGCCTGCTACATCGTCGCCGGCGAGGAACAGGGCGTGGCGAGCGAGCAGCTCAGCGGCACCATCCAGAACGACATCCTCAAGGAGTTCATGGTCCGCAACACCTACATCTACCCGCCCGAGCCGAGCATGCGGATCGTGGCCGACATCATCGAGTTCACGGCGCAGCAGATGCCACGGTTCAACTCGATCTCGATCTCGGGCTACCACATGCAGGAGGCCGGGGCGACGGCCGACCTCGAACTCGCCTACACCCTCGCCGACGGTGTCGAGTACGTCCGGGCCGCGCTGGCCAAAGGCCTCGACATCGACGCCTTCGCCGGCCGACTCAGCTTCTTCTTCTGCATCGGCATGGACCTGTTCATGGAGGTCGCGAAGCTCCGGGCCGCGCGGCTGCTCTGGTCGGAACTGCTCGAGGAGTTCGAGCCGAAGAACCCGCGCTCGTCCATGTTGCGGACCCACTGCCAGACCTCCGGGGTGTCGCTCACCGAACAGGACCCCTACAACAACGTCGTGCGGACCACGGTCGAGGCGCTCGCCGCGGTGCTCGGCGGCACCCAGAGCCTCCACACCAACTCCTTCGACGAGGCGCTCGGCCTGCCGACCGACTTCTCGGCCCGGATCGCCCGCAACACCCAGCTCATCCTCGCCGAGGAATCCGGCGTGACCCGCACCGTCGATCCGCTCGCGGGCAGCTACTTCGTCGAGTCGCTGACGAACGATCTCGCCGATCGAGCCCGTGAGCACCTGGCCGAGATCGAGTCGCTCGGCGGGATGACGAACGCCATCGCCGCCGGCACACCGAAGCTGCGGATCGAAGAGGCGGCGGCCCGCCAACAGGCCCGCGTCGATCGCGGCGACCAGACCATCGTCGGCGTGAACCGCTACCAGACCGACGACGCGGAGTCGGTCGATGTGTTGATGATCGACAACACCGCCGTGCGCGAGTCCCAGATCGCCCGGCTCGAACAGGTCCGATCGAGCCGGGACGCCGAGGCCTGCGCCGCTGCGCTCGAGGCCCTGACCGCCGCGGCGTCCGGCGACGGCAACCTGCTGGCTGCCTGTGTGGTCGCGGCCCGGGCACGAGCCACCGTCGGGGAGATGTCGGACGCGATGGAGTCGGCATTCGGGCGCCATCAGGCCGAGGTCCGTACGATCTCGGGGGTGTACGGATCGGCCTACGACGGTGACGAGGGCTTCGCCGAGGTGCTCGCGTCGGTCGACGCGTTCGCCGAGTCGGCCGGGCGCCGGCCCCGGATGCTCGTGGTCAAGATGGGCCAAGACGGCCACGATCGTGGCGCGAAGGTCATCGCGACCGCCTTCGCAGATCTCGGCTTCGATGTCGATGTCGGCCCGCTGTTCCAGACACCGGCCGAGGCGGCCCGCGACGCCGTCGACAACGACGTGCACGTGGTCGGGGTGTCATCCCAGGCCGCCGGGCACACGACGCTCGTGCCGGCGCTCATCGCGGAGCTCCGGGCCCTCGGGGCCGACGACGTCCAGGTCGTGTGTGGTGGTGTCATCCCTCCGCAGGACTACGACGCTCTGCGGGAGGTCGGCGTCGGCGCCATCTTCGGGCCGGGCACAAACATCCCCGAGGCCGCCACCGAGGTGCTCTCGTTGCTCACGCCCCGATGACCTCCCGCCGGCGATGACCCAGCCCGATCCGGCCGAACTCGCCGATGCGCTGCTGGCGGGCGACCGGCGCGGGCTCGCCCGTGCCATCACGCTCGTCGAGTCGACCCGGGACAGTGATCGCGCCCACGCGGCACGGCTGCTCGATCTGCTCGCCGAGCGGAGCGCGTCGTCGACCATCCGCATCGGGCTCACCGGTACCCCGGGAGTCGGCAAGTCCACCCTCATCGAGTCGCTCGGCATGCACCTGCTCGGCCTCGGCCATCGGGTGGCCGTGCTGGCGGTCGATCCGACCTCCAGCCGGAACCGGGGGTCGATCCTCGGCGACAAGACCCGGATGCCGACGTTGTCCGCGGACGACCGGGCCTTCATCCGACCGAGTCCGTCGGGCGGATCGCTCGGAGGTGTCGCTCGGCGGACGGGCGCGGTGCGCGACCTCTGCGAGGCCGCTGGTTACGACATCGTGCTCATCGAGACCGTCGGCGTCGGACAGTCCGAGGGAGCGGTCGCCGAGTTGGTCGACGCGTTCTGCCTGCTCGTCGCACCCGGCGGCGGCGACGAGCTCCAGGGCGTCAAGCGTGGTGTGCTCGAGCTGGCCGACCTCGTGTGTGTGAACAAGGCCGACGGGCCGACCGCACAACTGGCCGTCGGCACGGCGGCCGACTATCGGGGTGCCCTCCACCTCGTGCGGCCGAAATGGACCGGGCGCCCGACCACCGTGCTCACCGCCTCGGCGCTCGAACGTTCGGGTGTCACGGAGCTGTGGGACGCCCTGCTCGCCCACCTCGACGCCCTCGGGCCGGACGTCGTCGGGCGACAGCGCGGCGACCAGGCCGTCACGGCCTTCGACGCCGAGGTTCGCGAACGTCTGCTCGGCCTCGCGCTGTCGGGGGTCGACACCGAACGGTTGGCGGAGCTCGGTGCCGACGTCCGGTCGGGTGATCGATCGGT
>JAHDCV010000047.1 GCA_020629695.1 Acidimicrobiales bacterium
GGGGGGTCAGACGGCGGCCTGTTGTTCGGCCATCCACTGGCGTTTGATGCGTCGCCAGTCCTCGTCGGTGAATCGGCGCCGCCAGTACGGCGAGATCGAGGCACCGGTGAGGTCGAGGCCGCGCTCGGTCGCGAGGTGTCGTCGCACGGCCTGGGTCTCGTCGGCCTCGCCGTGGACGAACACGTCGAAGCTGCCCGCGGGGAAGGTGGTGCCGGCGACGGCATCGACGAGCAGCGTCTCGGGTGCCTCGGCGGACCGCCGGTGCAGCCAGACGATGTCGACGTCGGCGGCGCTGGGAAAGCTGATCTCGTGGTCCGGGCCGTCGACGACGGCGAACACGAGCGCGCGATCGCCGGCCATGAGCGCTTCGAGGCTCGCCCCGATCGCTCCGAAGGCGCTCTCGTCGCCGACGAGGAGGTGCCAGTCGGCCTCGGGTGCGGGGCGGTAGGAGCCACCGGGTCCCTTGAACTGCAGGCGGTCGCCAGGTCGGGCCCGCTGGGCCCAGGATCCTGCATAACCGCTGTCGCCATGGGCGACGAAGTCGATCGTGAGTGTCCGGGTCGCCTCGTCCCAGCGTCGGATGGTGAACCGCCGAGGGCGGGGGCGGTGCTCGGGGTCGAGCGTCTCGAGGTCCTCCGGGCCGTACGGCACCGAGAGGGGGGAGTCCGCTGGGATGAACTGGGCGTTGATGTAGCCGTCGGTGGCGGGTGTGCCCTCGAAGGCGTCGAGGGTGCCGCCGGTGAGATGCACCCGAACGAGGCTCGGGCTGAGTGATTCGATGTCGCGTACTTCTGCGTACATGCGGCCTCCTTGGGTTGAGTTAGGCAAGGTTAACAACAGAAGGTAGCCGACCATTATTCCGGGTCGATGCCGAGGTTCGTCCCGTCCCGTTACCGTCCACTCTGGACAGTCCATTCTGAATGGTCTAGGGTTCGATGTGTTCGCCGAGCCCCGGAGTCAGACCGCCATGCCCGAGACCATCACCAACCACTACCTGACCGGGAACTTCCGTCCGGTCGCCGCCGAGGTGACCGCAGACCACCTCACGGTCGTGGGTCAGCTGCCCGCCGAGCTGTCGGGCCGCTATCTGCGCAACGGCCCGAACCCGATCGCCGAGGTCGACGCGGCGAACCACCACTGGTTCCTGGGCAGCGGCATGGTGCACGGGATCCGGCTGCACGAGGGCCGGGCCGAGTGGTACCGCAACCGCTATGTCGGCTCCGTCGAGGTCAGCGCCGTCCGGGGTGTCGACGACATCCCGGGCCGCAACTGGAACGACTCGGCCGGCGGCCCGAACACCAACGTCGGCGGCTTCGCGGGCACCACCTGGGCGATGGTCGAAGCCGGTGGTTGCCCGGTCGAGCTGACCTATGAGCTGGAGACAGTGGCCCGCAACGACTTCTTCGGGACGCTTCCCGGTGCGTTCTCCGCCCACCCGAAGTTCGACCCGGCGACCGGTGAACTGCACGCGATGACCTACGCATGGGGACAGTGGATCGACCATGCCCAGTACGTCGTCGTCGGCCCCGACGGTCGCGTGACGAAGACGGTCGACGTCCCGATGGGCATGACGATGCTGCACGACATGTCGATCACCGAGACCTACGCGGTCATCTACGACCAGCCCTGCACGGTCGACCTCGACCTCGCCTTCGGTGGCTCGCCGTTCCCGTTCCGTTGGAATCCCTCCTACGGCAACCGAGTCGGCTTGCTCCGCCGCGACGCCGTCACCGCCGACGACATCGTCTGGATCGAGGTGCCCGTGGGCTACGCCTTCCACCCGATGAACGCCTACGACACACCTGACGGGCGAGTCGTCATCGACCTGTGCAACTACGACCGGATGTTCGACCGGGACGTGCACGGTCCGTTCGGCGACGGCCTGCCCCGGCTCGAACGGTGGGAGCTCGACCCGGCGGCGCAGCGGGCGACGATCACAGTGCTCGACGATCGCCCGAACGAGTTCCCCCGGCATCGCGGCTCGTTGTCCACCCAGCCGTACCGGTACGGCTACACGGTCCGTCCGGCCACGGATCACACGTCCGGTTGGTCGACGGTCAAGCACGACCTCGAGACCGGTGCGTGCGCGGAGTTCGACCACGGTGAGGGCCGGGCCGCCGGCGAGTCCGTGTTCGTCGCCCGGGACGGATCGACCGCCGAGGACGACGGCTGGCTGCTCACGTTCGTGCACGACCTCGGCCGTGACACCGCCGAGTTCGTGGTCATGGATGCTCAGGATCTCGACCGTGGCTACGTGGCCTCGGTCGAGCTGCCCCAGCGCATCCCGTTCGGGTTCCACGGCAACTGGGTCGGCGACGCGAGCGTCGCTCCGTCAACCTGAACGCCGTGGTGCGGCTCGGTCGGCTCTAGCCTTCGCCGGATGCCGAGCCCGTCCGGTCGCCGCCAACTCAGCACGGCGGCGTACACGATCCTCGGATTGCTCGCCCGCAACGGCCCGAGCACGACCTACGACCTCAAGGGGCTGATCGAGATCTCGATCGGCTACTTCTGGCCGTTCCCGCACTCCCAGATGTACGCCGAAGTGAAGCGGCTCGAGGCGGCGGAGTTCATCGAGGTCGACGCCGAAGTCGGTGGTCGCGGTCGGCGCACGCTGCGCATCACCGCGGCCGGCGAGGAGGCCCTCACCACGTGGTGGGAGGAGGCCGACGACGGTGTCACCGAGATCCGCGACGCCGGCCTGCTGAAGCTCTTCCTCGCCGACCCCGCCGACACCGCGGGCATCCGGGCGTTGGCCGACGAGCAGGAGGCCGCCCACGCCGAGCGGTTGGCGACCTATGAGAAGCTGCAGCTCGACATCGACGGACTCGGCGATCCGGTACCGCCGTCGTTCGCGACGCTCCGGATGGGGCTCACCTTCGAGCGTGCGGCGGTGTCGTTCTGGTCGGCGATCGCCGAGGAGTACGGAAGCGACCGAGGCTGATCGCCGTCGCGCGGCTCAGCTCGCCGGATCGACGACCATCCGGCCGCGCACCTGGCCGGCCATGATCTCCGCACCCTTGCCGATCAGCTCCGACATCGGCACGACCTCGATCATCGCGTCGAGCGCATCGCCGGACAGCTCCGTCGAGAGCGCCGCCCATGCGGCCTCCCGCTCGGGGATCGGGTTCATCACCGAGTCGATGCCGACGAGCCGGACGCCTCGGAGGATGAACGGCATCACCGTGGTCGGCAGGTCGGCGCCGCCGGCCAGACCACATGCGGTCACGACGCCGTGGTACTTCGTCTGGGCGAGGATCTTCGCGAGCATCGTCGAGCCCACGACGTCGACCGCGCCGGCCCAGGTCTCGGACTCGAGCGGCTTCGGAGGCTCGGTCATCTCCTCACGGGTGAGGAAGGCCGATGCGCCCAGGCCGCGGAGGTACTCCTGCTGCTCCGGCCGTCCGGTGATCGCGGTGACGTCGAAGCCACGGGCGGCGAGGAGCGCGACCGCCACACTGCCGACCCCGCCGGCGGCGCCGCTGACCACGATCGGCCCTTGATCGGGGGTGACCTGGGCGTTCTCGAGGCCCTGGACACACAGCATCGCCGTCAAGCCGGCCGTGCCGATGCCCATCGCCTGCTTCGAGCTCATGCCGTCGGGTCGGGCCACCAGCCAGTCGGCCTTGACCCGCTGGCGCTGGCTGTAGCCGCCCCAGAAGCGCTCACCGACCGACCAGCCGGTCAGGATCACACCGTCACCCGGGGCGAATCGGTCCGACTCGGACGACACGACCGTGCCCGCGAGGTCGATGCCGGGCACCATCGGGAACGATCGCAGGATCCGACCCTTGCCCGTCAGGGCCATGCCGTCCTTGTAGTTGAGCGACGAGTAGTCGACGTCGACGACGACCGTCGCGTCACCGTCGTAGGTCGGCAGGTCGTCGTCGGAGATCGTCTCGACGGCCGGTGTGGCGGACTTCGGGTTGCCCGCTTCGGCTTCACGGACGACGAGTGCTTGGAACGAGGACACGGTGCTGACTCCCTGAGGATCATGGCGGTCGACTCGGTCGGTCGGCCGCCACGAAATGTGGCACGCCTCAGCGGCCTCTCGCCAGTGGCGGAGTTGTCCCGTATCGACCGTCGACTGCCGAGATCGACCAACGGCAGGCTCACTAACGTCGCGTGGATGGCCGGACTCCGTGGCATCGCCCAGCGTCGTGTGAGCAAGATCGTCATCGACGTCGCCCTGTTGGTCGGCTTCCTCGCCGAGTTCATCACCCGGGAGGGTCCTGACTACACCATCCACTCGTGGATCGGGATCGTGCTCGTGCCGATCGTCGTGGTCCACCTCGCCGGCAACCTCGGATGGATCCAGCGGGTCTGGGCCCGCAAGCGCGAGGACCGGGAGTTCGGACTCGGCGTCCTGAACGCCGTGCTCGGCGCGTTGACCGCGGTCTGCACGGTGACCGGCTTTCCGATCTGGCTCGACTGGGGGTGGGCCGGGCCCTGGTCGGCGGTGCATCAGATCACCGGGTTGCTCGCCATCGTGTTGATGTTCGCCCACCTCTGGAAGAACCGAGGTCGGATCGGACGCCTGATCCGGGCATGACCCGGGCCTGACGGGGGCGTCTCGGCCATCTCGCTTTTGGTCCGGTGCCTGCACACTCCCTAGGTTCTGCCTGACCGACTGGCACGATGTCCCCGGGGGTTCCTCATGGAGTTCGACACACTCATCCACGCTCGCCGGAGCACCCGTGGCTACACCGACGAGCCCGTGTCGCGCGAGCTGATGGAGGAGATCCTCGGCCTCGCCCAGCGGGCACCGTCGTCGATGAACACCCAGCCGTGGAACTTCCACGTCCTCACCGGTGCACCGCTCGACCTCGTGCGGCAGGGCAACACCGAACGCATGATCTCCGGCGCTGCGGTCGATCGCGAGATCAAGATGGCCGATCACGGCTACCAGGGCGTGCACCGCGAGCGTCAGGTCGAGATCGCCGTGCAGTTGTTCGAGGCGATGGGGATCGAACGCCACGACGCCGAGCGACGGCAGGACTGGGTGCTCCGCGGTTTCCGCCAGTTCGATGCTCCGGTGTCGGTCGTCATCACCCTCGATGCCGAGCTCGCCGACGACACCATCGCCCACTTCGACTGTGGAGCTGCGACCTATGGCCTGGTCCTGGCGGCGACCTCACGAGGGCTCGGTTGTGTGATCAACGGGCAGGGGATCATGCAGTCGAGCGTGGTGCGCGAACACGGCAACATCCCGGAGGACGAGGTCATCATGACGTGTGTCGCGATGGGCTGGCCGAACGACGAGTTCGAGGCGAACCACGTGGTCTCCCGCCGTGCACCGACCGATGCCGTGGCGAGCTTCGTGGGCTTCGACTGAACTGGGGACGGCGCTCGTCGCCCCGATCCCCACTGATTGTGAGACCTGTCATGGCCGGTGACTTCAAACGAGACATGAACTACATCGGCGACCGCATCACGGCCGACGGCGCTGACGGCTGGCCGGTGGAGGCCGGTCGCTACCGACTGGTCGTGGCCCACGCCTGCCCGTGGGCGAACCGGTCGTACATCACGGCCCGACTGCTCGGGCTCGAGGACGCGATCTCGATCGGGACCGCCGGCCCGCTGCACGATGCGTCGAGCTGGAACTTCCATCTCGATGACGGCGGCCTCGACCCGGTCCTCGGGATCCACAAGCTCCAGGAGGCGTTCCTCAATCGGTATCCCGACTACCCGCGGGGCATCACCGTGCCGGCGATCGTGGAGATCGACTCGGTGCGTGTCGTCACGAACGACTTCGCCCGCATCGAGGCCGATCTCTCGTCCGAGTGGACGGCGTTCCACCGCGACGGTGCGCCCGACCTGTGGCCCGACGAGCACCTGGACGAGATGCACGAGGTCAACGAGCTCGTCTTCCACGACGTCAACAACGGCGTCTACAAGACGGGCTTCGCCTCGTCACAGGAGGCCTACGAGGCGGCCCACGACGCGCTCTTCGCCCGGCTCGACTGGTTGGAGGAGCGCCTCACGACCCGTCGCTACCTGGTCGGCGACACGATCACCCAGTCCGACATCCGGCTCTGGACGACCCTCGTGCGGTTCGACGCGGTCTATCACGGGCACTTCAAGTGCAGCCGGAACCGACTCACCGAGATGCCGGCGCTGTGGGGCTACGCCCGCGATCTGTTCCAGACGCCGGGCTTCGGCGACACGATCGACATGGAGCAGATCAAGGCGCACTACTACGGCGTGCACACGGGCATCAATCCGACCGGGATCATCCCGAAGGGTCCGCGTGACCAGGGATGGGCGACGCCGCACGGGCGTGAGTCCCTCGGCGGACGACCGTTCGGTGACGGCACGCCGCCCTCTGTCGGCTGATCTGGCGGACAGCTCAGCCGGCCGTGTGCTCCATGCCCGGGATCCACGAGGTGCCGGCCAGTGGCACCTTCGCCATCGCGGCCGCCGGCACGGTGAGAGCCGCCAGGTCCTCGGGTTCGAGGTTGTGCAGGTGCGACTTACCGCAGGCCCGGGCGATGGTCTGCGCCTCGAGGGTGAGCACCTGCAGGTAGTTGGCGAGGCGTCGGCCGGCGATCTCCGGATCGAGGCGTGAGGCGAGTTCGGGATCCTGGGTCGTGATGCCCGCCGGGTCGGTGCCGGCCTGGAAGTCGTCCCAGGCCCCCGCCGCCGAGCCGAGCGCCCGGTACTCGGCGTCGTAGACCGGATCGTTGTCGCCGATGGCGATCAGCGCCGCCGTGCCGATCGAGACGGCGTCGGCGCCGAGCGCCATGGCCTTCGCGACATCGGCTCCGGATCGGATGCCGCCGGCGGCGATCAGCTTCACCTCGCCACGATGCACGCCGAGCTCACGGAGTGCTCGGGTCGCCTCCGGAATGGCGGCGATCGTGGGGATGCCGACGTGCTCGATGAAGACGTCCTGCGTGGCGGCGGTGCCGCCCTGCATGCCGTCGACCACGACGGCATCAGCACCGGCCTTCACGGCGAGGGCCGTGTCGTAGTACGGCCGTGCCGCGCCGACCTTCACGTAGATCGGCACCTGCCAATCGGTGATCTCGCGGAGCTCGATGATCTTGATCTCGAGATCGTCCGGGCCGGTCCAGTCGGGGTGGCGACAGGCCGAGCGCTGGTCGATGCCCTCGGGAAGGGTGCGCATTCGGGCGACCCGCTCGTTGATCTTCTGGCCGAGCAACATGCCGCCGCCACCGGGCTTGGCGCCTTGGCCCACCACGACCTCGATCGCGTCGGCCTTCCGGAGATCGTCGGGGTTCATGCCGTAGCGAGACGGCAGGTACTGATAGACGAGCGTCCTGGAGTGGCCACGCTCCTCGGGGGTCATCCCGCCGTCGCCGGTGGTGGTGGAGGTGCCGGCGGCGTTGGCGCCGCGGCCCAGTGCTTCCTTGGCCTGGGCCGAGAGTGAACCGAAGCTCATGCCGGCGATCGTGACCGGGATGTCGAGCCGGACGGGCTTCGCCGCTCGGCCTTCACCGATCACGACGTCGGTGCCGCAGGCCTCCCGATAGCCCTCGAGCGGATACCGGGACATCGAGGCACCGAGCACGACGAGATCGTCGAGCGTCGGCAGCTCGCGCTTCGCGCCCCAGCCTCTGATGCGGTAGATGCCGGTGTTGGCCGCCCGCTGGATCTCCGCGATGACGTTGCGATCGAAGGTGTACGACTCGCGCAGGTGCCACTGGTCGCTCATCACGCAGCTCCGTTCCCGGTTGCGCCGCCTTCGGCGAGCTCGGCGGCGATCCCTGTTGCGCCGCCTTCGGCGAGCTCGGCGGCGATGTCATCGACGTGGAAGTTGTAGAGCCGCCGGGCCGAGCCGTAGCGGCGGAAGTCGGCGGGATCGGCGTCCAGGCCGGACCGCTCGAGCAGGTCGGTGAGCGTTGCGAGATGTTCGGCCTCGACCGGCTTCTCGACGCAGTCGGTGCCGAGGGAGGCGACCGAGCCCCGCACGTAGAGCTCGGCTTCGTAGATGCTGTCGCCGAGATCGTCGGCGGCGTCGCCGAGCACGACGAGGTTGCCGGCCTGGGCCATGAAGGCGCTCATGTGGCCGACATCGCCGCCCACCACGATGTCGAGGCCCTTCATCGAGATCCCGCAGCGGGCGCCGGCGTTGCCTTCGACGACGAGCAGGCCGCCGTGGCCGGTCGCGCCGGCCGACATCGTCGCCGAGCCGGTGATGCGTACGGTGCCCGACATCATGTTCTCGGCGAGGCCGGTGCTGGCGTTGCCGTCGATCCGCACCGTGCCCTGCTGATGCATGCCGGCGCAGTAGTAGCCGACCGAGCCGTCGATCTCGACGTCGATGGCGGCGTCGATCCCGGCGGCGACCGCATGGGCACCCCGGGGACTGGTCACGCGGAACGCCCCGCTGGTCGCATCGTGCAGGGCCTGGTTGAGTTCCCGGACGGTCCGGTCAGCGAGGTCGAAGGTCGTCACGTCGGTCATGCGGCCAGGCTCCAGCTGTAGATCTGTGCGGGCTTCGGTTCCCACACCTCGGCGTCGTCGACCCCGGGGAGTTGGGCGATCGCCCGGAACTCCGACGACATCGCCACCCAGTCGTCGGTCTCGGCGACCACGGCCGGCTTGCAGGCGATCGGGTCCCGGAGGATCGCGAATCCGTCCTCGATGCCGATGGCGAAGGTGTAGAAGCCGTCGAGGTCGACGAGGGCTCGCCGGAGGGCTTCGTCGATCGTGTCGCCCTCCGCCAGGCGCCAGGCGACGTAGCCGGCGGCGACCTCGGAGTCGTTCTCGGTCTGGAACGACTCGCCGGTCCGCTCCAGTTGGCGGCGGAGCCGGTTGTGGTTGGAGAGCGATCCGTTGTGCACGAGGCAGGTGTTGGCACCGGTCACGAACGGGTGCGACCCGTTGGTGGTGATCGCCGACTCGGTGGCCATGCGGGTGTGGGCGATCGCGTGGGTGCCGGTCCGGCTGGCGAGGTCGTAGCGCTCGGCGACGAGGTCGGGATCACCGACCGACTTGTAGAGCTCGATCTGCGACCCGTGGGACAACACGGCCAGGTCGGCGACGTTCTCGATCATCCACTGTCGGGCGAGCGCGCCGTCGCCGCTCGTGGTGAACACGGCGTGGTCGTGCACCGGGGTCACGGCCACCTCGGCACCGAGCACCGGTTCGAGCTCGGCCCGGATCGCTCCCCAGTCGGGCTGTCGGCCCTCGGCGAGCACCGTGATGCGAGTGGCATCGCCCACCGGCCGGTCGTAGACGGCGAAGCCGGCCGAGTCCGGGCCACGCTCGCGCATTTCATGGAGCATCATGGCCGTGAGGCGGCCGAGCTCATGGCGATGCCGTTCGGTCTTCAGGAACAACCCGACGATTCCACACATCTGGCGTCTCGCTCCCCGTTCGTCCGCTTCTCACACACTAGCCATGGTTCTTCAACATCGGTGAAATCGTTTCACCTACAGTGGAATCCAGCGCACACCGAGGGAGCACACGTCATGGGTACCTATGAGGACATCAAGGCGAAGGTCGACGCCGACGGCGTCGAGTTCATCTACGCCATGTTCGTCGAGATGCAAGGCAAACCCTGTGCGAAGCTCGTGCCGGTCAACGCCCTCGAGGCGACGCTCACCGACGGCGCCGGGTTCGCCGGCTTCGCCTCCGGGCCGATGGGGCAGGACGCCGCCAGCCCCGACATGCTCGCCATCCCCGACCCCTCGACCTACACCCAGCTCCCGTGGCAGCCGAACGTCGCCGTGATGCAGTGCGACCCGACCGTCGAGGGTGAGCTGTGGCCGTATGCGCCACGGGTCATTCTCCGCCGGGCCCTCGATCAGCTCGCTGAGCGGAATCTCGTCATGAAGACCGGCGTCGAGGCGGAGTACTCCCTCGTGACCCGGAACGAGGACGGCTCGATCGCCGTGGCCGACACCCGCGACACCGAGCCGATGCCCTGTTACGACGCCCGCAGTCTCACCCGGATGCTCCCGCACCTCACCGAGGTCTCGAAGAACCTCAACGCCATGGGGTGGGGGAACTACGCGAACGACCACGAGGACGCCAACGGGCAGTACGAGCAGAACTGGCAGTACGCCGATGCCATGACCACGGCGGATCGGCTCATCCTGTTCCGGTTGATGATCCACACGATGGCCCAGCGCGACGGTCGCTACGCCACGTTCATGCCGAAGCCGTTCTCCGACAAGACGGGCAACGGTCTGCATGCCCACATCAGCCTGTGGTCGGGCGACACCGACGAGCCGTTGTTCTCCGGTGACGGTCCGGGCACCTTCGGGCTCGGTCTGAGCGACATGGCGCTCCAGTTCGGCGCCGGTCTGCTCGATCATGCGGAGGGTCTCGCCGCCGTGGCCTGTCCGACGGTGAACTCGTACAAGCGCATCGGTGTGGGTGCACCCCGTTCGGGGGCCACCTGGGCGCCGGCGTACGTCGCCTTCGGCGGAAACAACCGCTCGCAGATGATCCGGGTGCCGGAGCCCGACCGGCTCGAGGTGCGCCTCGGCGACGGTGCGGCCAACCCGTACCTGATGTTCGCGGCCATGCTCGCCGCAGGGCTCGACGGCATCGACAACGGCCGGATGCCCGAGACGATCAACACCGACAACCTGTTCACGATGCCGCTCGAGGAGGTCAAGGCCCGCGGGATCCGCAGCCTGCCGCCGACGCTCTACCACGCCGCCGACGCGCTGGAGGCCGACGACGTGTTGCGGGCCGGCCTCGGCGACACCCCGACCGGTCCCTACAGCGAGTACATGGCCGAGGTGAAGCGGGCCGAGTTCCTGAGCCATCACGAGCAGGTCACGCCGTCGGAGATCGACCGCTACCTGTCGCTGATCTAGGCCATCTCTTGGGAGCACACACCACCGATCCGGCGCGAGAGCCTGCACCGGATCCCGTCACCGGTGCCGAGGTCACGGCGTTCGTGGGGGAGCGGGTCCGCGAACTCCGTCGCGGTCTCGACCTCACGCTCGAACGCTTCGCCGAACGGGCCGACATCTCGATCGGCATGCTCTCGAAGATCGAGAACGGTCAGACATCGCCGAGCCTGGCGACCCTGGCCGCACTCGCCGGTGCCGCGGGTGTGCCGCTGACGTCGTTGTTCCGGGGTCTCGACGAGGAGCGTGACGCCCTGCTCGTGCGGGCGGGACAGGGCATCCCGATCGATCACGAAGGGGCGAGCGACGGCCGGGTCTACGAGGACCTCGGCTCGCTGCGTGGACCACGTCGGGAGATCGAACCCGTCCTGGTCACGATCGAGGACGAGACGCAGGTCTTCCCACTCTTCCAACACCCCGGTGTCGAGTTCCTGCACGTGCTCGAGGGGCGGTTCGACTACGGGTACGGCTCGAAGCGCTACGAACTCGCCGCCGGCGACACCCTCCAGTTCCACGGTGAGGTCCCGCACGGGCCGACCAGGATCCTCGAGGTGCCCGTGCGGTTCCTGTCGTTGAAGGTCCAGCAGCCGGGCTGACGCGTCTCAGCCGTAGGACACGCCGAGACCGGCGCGGGCATCGCTCTGGATGCCGTACGGGGGAATCGGATACCGCAGACCGTTGCGGCTCAGCGCCTCCATGCCGTCGATCGCCTGCACGAGGTGACCGGGGCGGAGCGCCATGAGCAGTTCGTCATCGGGCACGCCGCCGTAGCGGCGCTCGGCGTAGCACGGGATCGACAGGCTCGGCTCACCGGTCGAGAGGGCTCGGCCCCAGGAGTCGGCGCAGGCGGACTCGCCGACGCAGCCCCAGTCGAGCTTCTTGTAGCCGGCCCACTGGAGACCGTTGATCAACAGGATCATCTGCGCGGGGTTCGCGTAGACGAGGCAGATGTCGGGCGGATCGAGTCGGCCCGTCGACAGGGGTGACACCGCCATGGCCTGGTACGTCCCGACAGGCACGACGTCCATCGCGGCCTGGTGGATCGCCGCGTCCTCCTCGGTCTCGAACCACACCCCGGCCATGTGTCGGCCGGAGTACCAGGCCTCGTCCTGTGCGCCGAGGCCGAGCACGGCCTGGCACTGGGCGCCCACGAGATCGGTGCCGGTGATGCCGACGGTCCAGTTGAGTCGGGACGCCATCGACACGATCTGGTCGGCGGTGTGGATGTCCTTGGGTCGGCGGATGCGGGGCACGGCCTCCATCTCCTCGACGGTCTCGAACATCTTCATGCCGATCGGGGTCGTGCGGATCCGGAGGAGCTTGTCGAGCCGGGCCAGCGTGGTCGGCCAGTCGACGGCGCCGTCGCCGGGTCGGATGCTCACGGGCTGATCTCTCACGGTCGGGTCGGTCACGGCCGGCCTCCTTCATCGAGGGCATGGACGATGCGGTCGAGCATCTGGTCGAGGATCTCGCGGCTCGTGGCGACGTTCAGTCGGGCGCACGAGGTCGCGGTGGTGGGGCAGAACTGCGCCCCGTCGGAGAGCACCAGACCGTGCTCGTCCTGGAGCCGTCGGGCCGGTTGGTCGGCCAGAGGGCCGCCGGCGAAGTCGAGCCACATCAGGTAGGTCGCGTCGGGGACGTACGCCTGCACGCCGTCGACGGCGCCGAGTCGTTCGACCACGTGGTGGCAGTTCGCCTCGATCACGGCGTGGGCGTCGCGGAGCCACTCGTCGCCACGGGTCCAGGCGGCCATCGCCCCGGCGGCACTGAGCGAGCTCGGCCGGCCGAAGGTGTGCGCGGGCAGCCCGTCGATCGTCGTGCGAAGCGATTCGACGTCGACGTGGGCGACGGCACTCCGGAGCCCGGCGAGGCTGAACGTCTTGCTGGCCGAGCCGAGCGTCACGGTGCGGCCGGCGAACCGGGGGTCGGCGAGCTGGAGCGGGAGATGGGCTCGCTCGCCGTGCACCAGGTCTCCCCAGATCTCATCGCTGATGACGACGAGGTCGAGTCGTTCGGCCACCTCCGCCACGGCGGCGAGCTCGTCGCGATCGAAGACCCGCCCGAGTGGGTTGTGAGGTTGGCAGAACAGGATCAGACGGGTGCCGTCGTCGATCGACTCGGCCAGCAACTCCGGGGTGATCCGCCAGTCGGGGCCGGTGAGGGGCACGTCGACGAGGCGTCGCCCGGACGCCGCCACGGTGGTGCGGAACGGGTAGTAGATCGGGGTGAAGACGGCGACGCCATCGCCGGGTTCGGTGTGCAGGAGCAGCATCGAGTCGAGGGCGTGGAGCGTGCCGGTGAAGAGGCGTCCGAGATCGGGATCGGGGGACCAGCCATGGCGGGCCGCCTGACGGTCGGCCCAGCAGCCCACCAGGCGGTCGAGATCGGTGAAGTCGTAGCCGAATTCGCCCCGCTCGACCCGCGCGGTGATCGCGGCCTTGATGGCCGGGGCGACGTCGAAGTCCATGTCGGCCACCCAGGCGGGGAGCGCGCCCGGATGTTTGCCCCACTTCGATCCGGTCAAGGAGCGAAGGCGTCCGAGATCGGCCCTCACCATCGAAGCGCACCCTAGGTGCCGGTCCCGGATCGAGCACGTCGATCCACCCCTGGTCGGTTGGCGCTGGGCGTGGGACCATGCTCCCCGATCGAGGGGGATCAGCGATGGCCGAGCACACGACGAGCGCGACGACCGAGGCACATGACGTGGCGGTGGCCGCACCACCGGCCGGGCCGCTTCCGGGTGGTCTCAATCCCGAACACATCGCGCCCGACATCGGTCCGGTCGCCGACGGCGTCGCGATCAACGGTGGTCTCGGCAACGCGCTCACGGTCGACCTCGGCGACGGCTACCTCCAGATCGACACCGGGCCGAGCCTCCAGATGGCCGAGTCGATGATGAAGCGACTCGACGCGTCGAAGCCGGTGAAGGTGATCGCCTTCAGCCACGGCCACCTCGGGTACAACTTCGCCTGTCAGGCCTGGATCGCCCGCGCGAAGCAGCTCGGCCAGCCCGCGCCGACGATCGTCGCCCAGGACCACGCAGCCGATCTGATCCGGCAGTACCAGCAGACCCAGCCGATGATGGGTCTGCTGCTGGCGCTGCAGTTCGACACGCCGATCCCGCCGGCCGACCAGCCGCTGCCGCTCACGTTGCCCGACCAGACGTTCTCCGACAGTTGGACGATGCTCGGTCCCGACCGTGACGTGCACCTGCTCTCCGCACCGTCGGAGACGGCCGGCGCCATCGCCGCGTGGATCCCCGATGTCAAGGTGCTGTACGTCGGTCCGGCCGGCCTGCCGGCCCAGCCCAACATCGGGATGCCCCTCTGGCCGACCGGCCACGACGAGCAATGGGCGGCGACACTCGAACGCCTTGCCGGCTACGACGCCGACCATCTCGTCGGGCAGTACGGCAAGGTGATCCACGGTGCCGACGCCGTGCGCGAGTTCCTGATGCTCAACGCCCGTGCGCTTCGGTTCATCCGACAGGCGGTGATCGATCACCTGAACGCCGGGCACACGCTGAACGACACGATCAACGGGATCACCTACCCCGCCGCGATCTTCGACCATCCGCTCCTCACCACGGGCTACAGCTCCCACGCCGACATCGTCCGGCAGGTCTGGGGGTCGCTCAGCGGTTGGTGGCATCGCAACCCGACCGAGCTGGCCGCCGTGCCGGATGCCGACGCGGCAGCGGCGATCCGCTCGGCGATCACCGACACCGAGACGGTGCTGGCGACGGCCCGTTCGTTGCACGAGGCCGGCAAGGGCACGCTCGCCCTGCACGTGATCGATCTGCTGGCACTGGTGCCCGGCGACGACGTCATCGCGACCGGCGCACGGAAGCTCAAGGCCGACATCTGTCGTGATCTGGGAACGTCGAGCGAGGACTTCTCGCAGTCGGCGCTCTACCTCACGGCGGCGAAGGTGCTGACCGATCCGCCGGACCGTCCGACGGGTATCCGCTGACTCAGGTGCCGATGGCGCCGATCCACCGCAGTGCGGTGAGACTCGGCAGGAAGGCGTAGATCGAGCCCTTCGTGGTCGTGAACTGGAGCTTGTCGAGCGGGATGTCGACGTGCTTTTCGGGGGCCAGTGGCACCCGGAACCAGTTCGGCTCCTGATGTACGCCGATCAGGACGTCGTTGGTGCCGGTGATCGACGGGTTCGTCAGCCCGCGGTTGATCCATTCGCCCATGACCGTCTCGAACTGGAGCGTGAGGCTCGCGCCGATGAAGTGTCCGAGCAGCCCGCGCGGCGTGTCGTCGGGCGGGTCACCCTTCTTCCACTCCGGTCCGTAGGGCATACCCCGGCGCATGATCCGTCGACGGTGGTTGTCGCCCTGGGGCAGCATCGGCTGATCGCGTGGGTTTCCCCGCCGCATGTGCGAGGCCATGGGGCAACGCACGCCGTCGGGGTCCTCGGCCTCGTAGCCGTAGTCGTTCAGCGCCTCGCCCGGCTTCGGGTCGGGGGGCGTCTCGGGCCCCGGTTCCTTCACGAGCGGCACGCCGTTCCGCCAGCGTCCCACGATCTTGGCCGCGACCAGCTCCTCGTTGCCGCCCACCATGGGAGCGAGCTTCTCGAGCAGTTCCTCGAAGCCCGACACGTTCTGCTCGAGGACCCGGAACGCCGTGAAGCTGCCGTTGTGGCCGAGCGCCGACGGCTGCGGTACCTCGAGGGTGACACCGGAGTACTGGCTCTCGTAGCCGCGGAGGAACTCACCGGGCGGCGCCTTCGGCTGCGGGCCGTCGGCCGGTCGGGGGACCGGGTCGCCGTCGATGATCGGCTGGCTGATGTTGTCGCGATACCCGAAGTGCACGTTGTCCGGGTTGTCCGGGAAGACCGCCCCGTCGAACGTCGTCGTGGTCGTCGCGCCCGTGCCGAACAGGTCGTTGACGGCGTTGCAGGCGGCGTCGAGGTCCGAGGACGAGCTGGCATAGACCGAGACCAGCAGGTGGACGTCGTCGGCGTTCGCCAGAGGGCCCCAGAAATCGGGCGCGTTGATGTCCCAGTCGCCGATCCGTGGCGCCCGCTTCACCGCACCTTCGAGGAAGTCGGTCGGGAACGACGACACGGAGTCGTCGGGCACGCCGAGGGCCATCAGCCCGGTGGCCGTGATGCCGAGGGCGATCGACGACGCGGGCTTGGCATCGCCCCGATCGGCCCCGTGGGTGACCGACGGGGTGGAGGTGTCGGTGGTGTCGCCGAGTGCGCCGAGCGCCGAGCGGGCGGCTGCGGCGTCGGCGACCTTCAGGACGAGGTGGCGGACCATGGTCTGACCCAGGCCACGCAGGATCAGGCCCTGGATGTCGTCGAGTTGGTCCGCAGGCAGCGGTGGCGGCGGGGTGCTCGGCGCTTCCGGCTTCTGGCGACCCTTGATGCCGAACTCGTCGCGGATCTGCACCGCGCTCACGCCGGGGTAGGCGCTGTAGAAGCCGAGCGGGCCGTGATCGCGCGCGTGGACCCAGTCGACGAACTCCTCGGGGTGCGCTTTCACCGGCGTCGGGGCCGGGTCGGCGAGGTGCGCCATGATCAGATCGAAGACGTCGCCCATCGTGTGGATGAACATCTCGATGTAGTCATCGAAGGTGCCGTCGTAGGACGACGCCATGACGAGCGCATTCTCGACGATCACGAACCGGGCGAAGTGCACGGTGCCGCCGCCGTCGAGGTCGGGGGTGAGCGCCGCTCCTTCCGGTGTCATGAACACCGTCTGGGCCAGGCTGGCGATGCCCGCGGGGCTGGGATCGGCCAGCGGCATCACCAGGGTCATCGGCCGTTGGAGCGCCACCGGAAGGCCCGTGGCCGGAGCGGGCGGATGATGACCGGGAGCGCTCGTCATGATCGGACCCTACGCCCTCGTCCTGGGGGCTGCCATCGCCCCGGGCCCGGGGTTCAACGCTCTGGTAGCGTCGCCGCGCATGGAGCCCGTGCCCGCCCAGTTGGTCGACCAGGTGAGCGCCCAGTACGGGTCCGCCCATCGGGCGGTGCACGCCGTCGGCATCGGCCTGAAGGGCACGTTCAGTCCCGATCCCGGGGCGGCGAAGCTGAGCTCGGCGGCGATCTTCGCGGGCGGGGCCATCCGGGTGACCGGGCGCTTCTCGAACAGCGTCGGCTTTCCCGTGTTGCCGCAACTCCAGCCCGACGACCGCCATCCGGACGTCCGCGGCTTCGCGGTGAAGTTCCATCTCGACGGTGCCGGGCCGGAGGGATCGATGGACATGGTGTCGATGACACTCGACCGGTTCTTCGACACCGTGGCCGACTTCCAGGGGTTCCTCCGCCACATGGCACCCGACCCGCACACGGGGATGCCGAACCGCGACGCGATCGTCGAATGGGCGCATGAGCATCTGGCCGCCGCAGGCGTGCTCGGCGGCTACGAGGCGATCCAGAAGCTGCATGACCCCAGCTATGCAGGGCTGGCCTACCACGGGGTCCACACCTTCCACTACGAGGCCGCCGACGGCACCGTCACACCCGGTCGGTTCCGCTGGGAGCCCGACACGCCGGAGCCGCCGGTGGAAGAGCTTCCCGCCGACACGCCGCCCGACTACCTCCGGCGCGACATCACGCGTCGCACCCGCGACGGCAGCGGGGCCGGGTTCACGCTGTGGCTCGACCATCCGGGGCCGGCCGACAACCCGAATCGGTTGTCGGTCCCGTGGACCTCGAAGGACGCGAACGATGTCCCCATCCCGCCGACGCGGATGGGCCACATCCAACTCGGAGCGCTCGTGTCCGATCAGTACTGGGATTGCGAGGCCCTCGCGTTCAATCCCGCACGGCTGATCGCGGGCGTGTCGGTGAACCCCGAGGACCAGATCATCGCAGCTCGTCAGGTCGCCTACGACGTCGGCCACACCCGCCGGACGGCGATCTACCCGCGGCCGAGCCGACTGCCGAGCTGAGCGGATCGCCTGGCACTCATGGCGAGGCGAAACGCTCCGCGATGCGGCGCCGGGTGCCGACCAGTCCGAGCTCCCGGCCCTCCGAGGCGAGCTGATCGAAGGTCTCGTCGCCCAGGCGATCGCGGACATCGACCAGAAGGCCCTCGACGTCGGTGTCGCCCTGGAAGGGCGAGCCGTCGAGCGCTCCGCTGAGCACGGCCACCTCGTCGAACCGTTCGAGGGCGACGAGAGGAGGCAGCAGCGACTGCACCGTCGACCAGGCGTGCATGGCGTCGCCTTCGGTCGGGAAGTTCACGAGCGCGTTCGCCCGGATCTCGAGCGCTTCCGCCGGCGGAGCACCGTCGGCTCGGATGTCGGCCATGACCCGCGCGACCCGGTTCGCTCCCTGCGGGTTGGCGCTGACCTCGGCCCAATCGAGCGCGATCTGCAGTTCGGCGAGCGCCTCGTCCGGTCGTCGTCCTGCGAGCAGGACGCCCTTGGTGAAGTTCACGTAGCCGATCGGCGTGGGGCTCCTGCTGGCATCGGCGAGCTGCTCGGCGAGTGCGAGCATCTCCTTGGCGACGTCGAGCCGCCGGGCCCGTCCGGCAGCGAAGGCTGCCAGCGACGCCGAGATGATCGCACAGTTCGAGTTGTCGGCGGCGAGGGCCAGCTCGACGGCGCGCTGGTGGTGCGCCACGCTCGGCTCGGGCTGTCGGCTCCAGAAGGCGAGCTGGCCGGCGACGCTCTCGAGCCAGCCGTGGCTCCGGTCGCCATCGGGGTCGGCGAGGGCGCCCCGTTCGAGGAAGTGACGTGCGTCGTCCGGCGCGGCATCGGCATGCAGGGCGTGTGCGGCCGCCATCGCACAGAGCGTCGACTCGTGGCTGACACCGTCGTGATGGGCCTCGAGGATGCGGGCGGGCCAGTGGCCGAACACCGCGCCCCGATGGACGTAGCTGAAGAAGAACAGGGGGCCGGTCAGCGCCGCTGCGGTGTCGGCGTCGTCGTTGAGTGATCGCTCGAAGGCGGCCTCGAGATCCGGCTGCTCGGTGAACAGCGTCCGGGCGGCCGCTGCTTCGTCACCGTCGTCGAACCGTGCGCCGAGGTCTCGGACACGATCGGCGAACGCTTCGGCGTGGTGACGGTGGAGCTGTTCGGTCCGTCCGGCCTCGGCGATCCGTTCGCGTCCGAACGCGCGGACCACATGGAGCAAGCGGAAGCGATCGGGGTCGGCCGGGTCCCGAGTGAGCAGGGAGGCATCCAGGAGGTCGTCGATCGCATCGACCACCTCATCGGCGTCGATGTCGTCCCGGGCGCAGAGATCGATGGCGAGATCCTCGTCGAACGGGCCGGAGAAGGTCGCGAGCCGGTCGAGCAGTTCCCCCACCCCGTCGTCGAGCAGCTCATAGGACCATTCGAGCGTCTCCCTGAGTGTCTGCTGACGGCCGATGGCCCGACGGTGGCGCCCGGACCGGAGGTCGATGGGGGAGTCGGCTTGACCGAGAATCCGAGCGAGGTCGACCCGGCGGGTGTTGGCGGCCGCCATCTCGATCGCGAGGGGGAGGTGGTCGAGGGCGGCACAGATCCGGACGATGATGGCTTCGTCTTCGGTGGATGGATCGAAGCGCCGGGAGACGAGCCGGGCACGGTCGATGAACAGTTCGACCGCGGCCGAACGTCCGCCGTGCTCGCCGGCTTCGTCGAGTGTCGGGACCGGCACCAGTGCCTCGCCGGGCAGTCCCAGGACCTGGCGGCTGGTCGCGAGGACGACGACGCCCGGCGAAGCCTGGAGGATGTCGAGCACGGCCTCGGCCGCGGCCTCCACGAGGTGCTCACAGTTGTCGATCACGAGGAGGGCCCGGTCGGCCCGTAGGCGCTCGAGCACCTGTTGACGCGGGGTGACGCCGGGCACCGGCGGCAGCGAGAAGGTCGCCGCGAACGCGAACCACACGTCGTGGTCGGGCCCGAGCGGGGACAGTTCGACGAGCCAGGCGCCGTCGTCGAACGCCGGACCGCAGTGACGAGCCGCTTCGACCGACAGCCTGCTCTTGCCCGTGCCGCCCGGCCCGGTCAGGGTGACGATCCGGGCACCGGACCCGGTGAGCGAGCGGATCTCGTCGAGCAGCGCTCGCCGTCCGATGAACGAGGTCAGAGCTGCCGGGAGATTGCCCGGGTCGGCTTCCCGTTTGCCCTGGAGCTCGCCGAACTCTCGCTCCAGGCCGTCGCCGACGGCCTGGAAGACCGTGAAGGCGTCCATGCCCTTGAACCGGTGGGTGCCGAGGTCGAGGAAGTCGTGCCGGGTGCACCGATGGCGGGTCGTCTCGTCGACGAGCACCTGGCCTCCGTTGGCGGCACCCTCGAGGCGGGCGGTGCGGTTGAGTGCCGGTCCGAAGTAGTCGCCACGCCGCGGCCGAGCGGGCCCCGTGCCGACCCCGACCCGCAGCACGAGTGGCACGCCGTCGGCGACGGTGATCAACGGAACCTCCCGCTGGATGTCGATGGCCGCCTCCACCGCATCGTCGGGGTCGTCGAAGGCGAGCCAGGCGCCGTCGCCCGTGTTCTTGAACACCTCACCACGATGGCGAGCAGCCAGGTCGAGGATCGCCGCGTCGTGACGGTCCATGGCGCCGAGCATCTGGTCGGGGAACCGCCGATGCAGATCAGTCGAGCCCTTCAGATCGGTCAGGATGAAGGTGCGGTCGCGATGATCCGCACCCGCGACACCCTCGGATTCCTGGGTTGCCGTCGACATCCCCGCATCTCCTCGACCCAGAGCGTACCCGGCTCCTCGTGCGGGGTCAGATGAGCGCCAGCGCGTCGAGGTCCAGAACGGCATCGAAGGCGCGTGCTGCGATCTCCATGGCTTCGGCGTTGGCCGCCGCGTCTGCGTTCGATGCCGCGATGATGGGGTAGATCGCGCAATACAGCGCCGATGCCCGATACGCGTCGTCGAAGGCAGGCCGACTCGGCGCGGCGGCGCCCGCGGCGTCGAGCCGACGGAGGTACCGGTCGATGAGCGCTCCCTCGTGGCGACGTCGGTCGTCGGTCGCGAGGCTCTGCGTCAGGAAGTACGCCAGGTCGTAGGCCCCGTGCGTGTGGCGCACCACCTGCCAATCGACGAAGGCGACCCCGTCCCGGTCGAAGAAGAGGTTCTGCAAACGGACGTCTCCGTGGACGAGCGTGAGGCCGGCCGGGTCGAGCCCCTGCAGGAGTCGTGGGAGCGACTCGACGACACGAGGCCAGGCATCGACGATGGCGGCCGGGGCGTCGGGCAGATTGGCGAAGGCCTGCGGGCTGAGGCCGCCGACGATCACCGGGACCTGGTCGGCGAGCAGCGCCGAGTCGGCGTCGTGCAACCACGCCAGTCTGCCGATGTCGGTGTCGCCGAGGTAGCGGGCGTGGAGTGTCGCCAGCGCATCGACGACCTGTTCGGCGGCGTCGAGCGGGCACCCGGTGCGTTGGTCGTGGGTTCGGAGCGGGGAGAGGTCCTCCATGACGAGGACGTAGTCGGTGTGGTCGTCGTCATGGGCGACGTGGATCGGTCTCGGTACCCGGACCGGTGCATCGAGGGCCAGGTCCCGGTAGAAGCCCAGCTCGACGCGATTGAAGTCGAACAGCCCACACACGAACCGGGCCTGGTCGGAGGTGTCCGGGAACTTGATGACGACCGACGTGCCGTCGGCGGCGACGGCCCGGACCATCCGGCTCCAGAATCCTCCGGTCAGCGGCTCGAGTCTCCAGTCGCCCTCGGCGCCCGTCACCGCGCCGAGCCAGGCGTCGGTCAATCCGTCGGGCGTGGTGGGAAAGGGACGACCGGCCATGCGCGGACTGTAGGCCGACCCGTCGGCTCGACTGCCGAACTGAGGCCGATTACGCAGCGGAGTCGGGGTCTATGGTCGGCCGATGGCCCTCACGACGTCGATGCCCGGAACACCCCGTGGTTGCGAGCGGATCGCCTACGCGGTCGGCTTCCAGGAGAGCGCCACCTACAGCGACGTCTACGGCGGTGGTGGTGCCATCGTCGGGCTCGACTGTCATCTCATCCGCCCCGTCGGCCGAGCGTCGGAGACCCTGATCGTCTTCATGCACCCGGTCGGCGGAGGCATGTATCTCCCGATGGTTCGGGCGCTCGCTGCGGCCGGTCACCACGTGCTCTGGGCGAACTCGCGTTATCGAGGCGCCGACTTCGCCCTGATCATGGAGAAGGTGGCCCGCGATCTGGGCGCCGCCATCTCGGATGCCAAGAACCGCCTCGGGTACACGAGCGTGGTGCTCGCCGGATGGTCCGGCGGTGGTTCGCTGTCGATGTGGTATCAGGCCCTCGCCGAGGCTCGAGACGGCATCTCGACGACGGCGGCGGGAGATCCCTACCCGGTCGACGCCGCCGATCTCCCCGCCGCGGACGCCCTGCTGATGCTCGCCGCCCACGTGAGTCGACATCGGATCCTGACCGAGTGGATGGACCCGTCGATCACCGACGAGACCCGGCCGCACCGACGAACGCCGGAGCTGAACCTCTACGACCCCGCCAACCCGAACCAACCGACGTACTCGACCGACTTCCTGGCGACGTTCGCCGCCGAACAGGAGGCCCGGAACCGCCGGATCACGGCCTGGGTGAAGGAGCGACTCGGCGAGATCCGTGTCTCATCGTCCCCGCACTCGGAGTTCGCGTTCACCGTGCACGGGACCATGGCCGACCCACGCTGGCTCGACCCGACGATCGAGCCGAGCGACCGGGTTCCGGGCACCTGCTACCTCGGTGATCCCCAGGTCGTGAACGACGGTCCCGTCGGCCTCGCCCGTTTCTCGACCCTGCGGAGCTGGCTCAGCCAGTGGAGCCTGGACGACGCACGGTGCGACGCCATCGACGCCGGTTCCGGCGTCTCCGTGCCCGTGCTCGTCGTCGGCAACTCCGCCGACGACGCCTGCACGCCGAGCCACACACAGCGGCTCTTCGACGCGGTCACCCACGACCGGAAGCGCCTGCATGTGGTGCAGGGGGCAACGCATTACTACACGGGGCCGGACGGTCGAGCCCACCAGGACGAGGCCGTTGCCGTCATCGGTGAGTTCCTGGACGGCTATGGGCTGGGCGTCGGCTGAGCGGTCCGTGCGTCGGCGGCAGCGTCGGCCTCGGTCATCGTCCGTCCCGTGCGTCGCTGTGCGGCGAGGACGTCCCCGGCGAGCACGGAGCGCAAGGTCGCGACCGTGCGCTGGTGAAGCCGGCGCTCCATCGGATCGAACTCCCCGCCGAGGCTCTCGGCCACGCCTTCGGCGAACCCGATGAGCCGGGCGGCCCGTTCGTGGTGGCCGTCGCCGGCGTCGACCGCGGCGAGGCCCACGATCGACTCCGCGAACATGATCCGTGCACCGACGCGTGCACGGATGGCCAGGCTCCGCAGGTGCATCGTCCGTGCACGAACGAGGGGTCGGCTCCGGTCGATGACCCCATCGTGCCGCGGGTCATCGGCTGTCACCATCCGGCGGTCAGCGGCACACGTTCCGCATCGTGCCGAGCCCCTCGATCGTCGAGGTGATCACGTCGCCCGGTTCGAGGAAGGTCCGGGACGCCGCGCCGACCCCCTCGGGTGTGCCGGTGAAGATCAGATCGCCCGGCGTGAGGGTCGTGATGGCCGACAGATAGGAGATCAAGGAGGGCACGTCGAAGATCAGGCCCGACGTGCGGGCGTCCTGTCGGCGATCGTCGTTGATGTCGCAGGTGATCGCCGCGTCGGCGATGTCGGGCACGAGGTCGGTCGAGACGAGGAACGGACCGATCGGGCCGTAGGTGTCGCGCGACTTGCCGAGGTCGAAGTGCGGTGGTTTCGCCGCGAACTGGAGCGCCCGATCGGAGATGTCCTGGCCGATCGTCACCCCGGCGACGTGGTCCCAGGCGTCGTCGGCCGAGATGTCGCGTCCACCCGGGCCGATCACGACGACCAGCTCGACCTCGTAGTCCGCGAACTCGCTGCGGAGCTCGACCTCCGCCGTCGGGCCGACGATGCAGCTCGGGAACTTCGTGAAGATGAGGGGTGCCTTCGGGAGCTCCATCGAGGACTCGTCGGCATGGGCCTGGTAGTTCAGGCCGACCCCGAACGAGTTCCGCGGCCGCGGCACCGGCGGCCCGAGCGTTGCATCGGCGAGGGCACCCGTCGGGTCCGCCCCGTCGAGCATCTCGTTGGCGGCATGGAGGGCGCCGAGGTCGTGGAGCGACGTCATCGGATCCGACCCCACTCGCCCACCGGTGAGGCGTTCGAGGTCGTAATGGTGGAGGTCGTCGACGAGGGCGGCGCGGCCGCCGATGTTGGCGAGGCGGAAGCTCATACGAGGCTGCTTTCGGATCGGGTCGGTTGGGGAACGAGACGGGCGATCGAGGTCGCGGGGTCCTCGGTCACGGCGGCGATCAGGCGGTCGGGTCGGACGAGCATCGCATGCGTGGCGTCGAGGATCAGCGGGAACGCCGCCGGATCGACCCGCACGGCCTCGACAGCCCTGTGAGCGACGGGCCGCGGCCCGTCGGTCGAGACCAGGAACCAGCCGTCGTCGGGGAGCTCGGTCGGCACCGACGGTGCGGGTAGTGGGCCGCCGACGAGTGGATGACCGGGTTCGACCAACGGGCCGGCTCGTTTCGGGAACGGGCGCTGGCCGTAGCCGGTCCCGAGCGCGGCGTCGCCGTCCTCGGCGATGGCCTGCATCAGCAACCCGGAGTCGACCGAGTGGATCACCTGTTCGGTCGAGTGCGGCCGCCGTTCGGCGTCGTAGGCGTCGAGCAGCGCGGCGTGCGCCCGCCCGAGCGTCACGTCGGCGAGGATCCACGAGAGGAGTTCCGCATCGCGCAGCCCGGTGCACATGCCCTGCCCGTTGAACGGCGGCATCTGATGGGCGGCGTCACCGGCCAGGAACACCCGCCCGACCCGGAACGTCGCCGCGACCTTGGCGTGGAACCGGTAGACGGCCGAGCGGTCGAGGCGAAGCTGCGCCGGTGTGCCCCAGGGTGCGAGGAGCTGCTCGATCGCCGCCGGTTCGAGGATCTGCTCGCGGGTCTCGTCGGGATGGAGCCGGAACTCCCATCGGCGGTGCCGGCCGGGCCCGGGCACGACGGTGGTGATCCGTGCGGGGTCGCATCGCTGCTGCGCGAGCCGAGGCAGCTCGACGGTGTCGTCGAGCAGCGTCGTGTCGATGACGAGCCACGTCTGGTCGAACCCCTGGTCGACCATCTCGATGCCGACGAGGTCGCGCACGGTGCTCTTCGCTCCGTCGGCGGCGACCAGCCAGCGTGCCCGCAGCGTCGTACCGTCGTCGACCGTCGCCGTCACGCCGTCGTCGTCCTGCTCGATCGCCGTCACGGTGTGGCCCAGCCGGAGCTCGACGCCCGCGTCGGTCGCACCGGCGCGGAGCGCCCGTTCGATGCCCGGTTGGTCGAACACGACCGCCGGCGGATGGCCGAGTGAGCCGGTCGTGCCGTCGGGCAACTCGAAGCCGACGACGTGCACGCCCTCGGCATCGACGAACTCGGCGCCGGGAAGCGACGCGAGATGGGGATGCATCGCCTCGAGCAGCCCGGCCCGCTCGAACATCGCCTGGTTCTCCTCGTCCATGGCGAGCGCCCGGGGGAGGGGGTAGATCTCGGTGGATCGGTCGACGGCGATCGCCGACAGGCCACGCTGGACGCACCGGAGTGCGGCGGTGACGCCGACCGGACCGCAGCCGACGACCAGGACGTCGGCGTCGAACGCGGTCGCGTCGATCACGCCGCCGGCACGTAGGTGAGGAGCGATTCGATGGACTCGCCGGCGGCCCGACGGGCGACCAGGTCGTCGGGGTCGAAGCGCACCCCGATGGGGTTGGCGGCGAACACGTCACTCGCCATGAACGCCTCGGCCTCGTCGTTGTCCATGGAGTCGACCTGGAGTTCGACCTGATGGCCGTCGGGGTCGGCGTAGTACATCGAGAGCGTCATCCCGTGGTTGATCGGTGCGACCGGCGTGATGCCCTCGGCCTTGAGGCGCTCGTAGGTCGCGAGCAGCTGGTCGAGGGAGCCGTAGGTGAAGGCCACGTGCTCGAAGCCGGCCTTCTTTCGGTCGCGATCGGCTTCCTCACGCGCCCGCACGATCGCGAGGCGATGGTGCTCGTCGTCGTAGGTGAGGAAGGCGATGAACTCGTTGCGGTGCCGTTCGGTCATGCCGAACACCGTCGTCCACCAGGCGATCGACTCGTCGAAGTGATGCGAGCGGATGACGATGTGCGCGAGCTTGGCGGGGGCGATGGCGGTGTCGGTTCCGTTTCCGGCGGTCGTCATCATGACTCCTTGGTGGTCAGCAGGTGCTGACCGAAGCGGTCGTAGGCGACGTTCGACGCCACGTGGTGTTGCACCGAGCCGTGCGCGTCACGGAAGAGGCGCTGCAGGACGTTCGAGTCGAACAGCGCCGAGGCCCCGGCGAAGTGGAAGAGGTGACTCACCGCGTTCGCGGCCATCTCCGTCGAGTGGGCGAGGGTGGCGACGATGTGCTGCTGGGCCGTCCCGTCGAGTGCCTCTCCCCGGCGGAGCACGACGTCGGCTTCGCCGAACAGCTGCAGTGCGGCGCCACGGGCGGCCTCCACGAGGAGCTGACCCCGACCGAACTCGTACTGGAACGCCCCCCGGTCGGCGAGGCGACCGTCGAAGCCGCGGGCCTTGCGCTGGGCGTACGCGGCGAGCTCCTCGAGGAACCGTTGGCAGACGCCGAGCGTGAAGCCGAGATTCTCACCGGCCACGAACGCCTGGTAGCCGAGGTGGTACATGGGGCCGCCTCGCCGCGGCCCCGCCACCGGGTCGACGACGAGGGCCTCCGGCACGAACACGTCGTCGACGGTCACGTTGATCGACCCCGTGCCCTTGAGCGCCATGACGTTCCACTCGCCGTGGGTCTCGACATCGGCCATCGAGACGAGCCCGGCCCGGACGGTCGGCTGCGTCGCGCCGGTCTCGAGTGCGGTGAGCATGACCCAATCGGCGTGGCCGATCCCACTGGCGTACTGCCAGGTCCCGTTCAGGCGGACCCCGCCATCGGTGCGTTCGAACCGGCCCGACGGCGCCGCCACGGCGGCCATGATCGGAGCGGGGTTCGACCCGAAGACGAGATCGAGGCCGTTGTCGCCGAGGGTCGCCCCGCACATGCCGGCCGCCCCGGCGTGGTTGAAGCCGACCCACCCGGCAGTGGCGTTCGCATGGCTCAAGGCCTCGAAGTAGCGGAGCTGGTCAGCCAGGTGGAGGTGGTCGCCGCCGATCTCGAGCGGGGCCTTGATCATCGGGACCCGGAGCGCGCGCAGTTCGTCGGCGAGCGCCGCCGGGGCGGTGCCGGCCGCCTCGGCCTCACCGGCGAGACGGTCGAGCACGTCGTGGCGATCGGCGATCTCGGTCGTCAGGTCGTCGATCGTGCGTGGCATCAGAAGACCCCCTCGTCGCTGCCGCCGTCGAGCTGGAGGTTCTGTCCGCTGATGTAGCCCGCCTGCGCCGAGCACAGGAAGGCGAAGGCGTCGCCGAACTCCTCCGGCCGCCCGAGTCGTCCTGCCTTGATCGAGGCCTCCTGTTCGGCCCGGGCCTCCTCGTAGGTCACGCCGCGGAGCTTCATCACGAGCCGGGCCATCTGCTGCTGCCGGTCGGTGTCGAAGCGCTCGGGGAGCATCTGGTTGACCGTCACGTTGTGCTTCACGACCGACTTCGAGAGCCCGCTCAGCACGCCGGTCAACCCCAGGCGCGGGCCGACCGAGAGCGCCATCATCGGGTTCGGTGACTTCACCATCGCCGAGGTGATCGTCACGATCCTCCCGAACTCCCGCTCGCACATGCCGGGCACCACACGCTGGAGCAGCAGGATCGGGCTGACCATGGTCGCCCGCAGCGACTCGGTCAGGGCGGCCTCGTCGATCCGGCCGAACGGTGTCGGCGGCGGCCCGCCGCCGTTCAGCAGGAGGATGTCGGGTTCGGGGCAGGCGGCGAGCAGGGCGTCGTGTGTCTCGGTCGTCGAGGCGTCACCGACGACCCCGGTCACCTCGACGTCGTGCGCGTCGAGTTCATCGACGGCCCGATCCACGTCGCCGGCCGTCCTCCCGTTCACCACGAGATGCACACCTTCCCGGGCGAGGCTCTCGGCGCACGCTCGGCCGAGGCCTCGAGTCGACGCGAGCAGGATGGCCCTCCGCCCGGCGATTCCGAGGTTCACGAGCCCAGCCCGTTGGCTTCGCGGGCCGCGCCGATCTCGGGGAGGTCGGGCTGGTTGAAGAACCGATCCGGTTCCTTCGGTCCCCAGACCGAGAAGCCGGCCGGACCGTCGCTGCCCTCCCAGTCGTCACGGCGGTGATCGCGATCCCAGGCCTCGTCGTCGACGATCTGGTCGATGTCGGAGAAGAACTCGAACATCGTCCCCGACGGATCGGTCATGTACCAGAAGATGTTCGAGCCCAGGTTGTGCCGGCCGACCCCGACCACACTCGAATCGTCCCGTTCGGCGAGCACCGCCTGGCCCGCCTTGCCCACGGCGTCGACGTCGTCGACCTCCATGGCGTAGTGGTTGAGGTGGCTGACCGATCCGGGATGGATCAGCAGGTTGTGGTGGTCGGTCTCGCAGCGGGCGAACGTCGCCACACCGTTGAGGACCTGGTCGGAGATCCGGAACCCGAGCCCGTCGATGTAGAACGCTCGGGCGTCCATGAAGCGCGGCGTGCCGAACACGACGTGACCGAGGCGTCGTGGTGCACGGGGGTCGGTCTCGGCGACGGCGTCGGCTCGTTCGTTCGACCGATCGAACCCGCCGGGGAGGTTGGTGGCCCGGGCCTGGCTCGGCCCGAGCGGCGGGGGCGCACCGACGTCGATGCTCACCCGGTGGCCGAGGACCGGGTCGGTGCAGGTGAGCCGGGTGTCGCTGATGCTCGCCTCGGCGCCCAACCCCGCGAGTCGGTCGCGGATGTCGGCCAGATCGGCCTCGCTCTCGCAGCTCAGATGCAACTCCGACAGATGCCGGTAGTCGCCGTGGAGGACCCGGAGCTGGACGGGGCGGTCGGCGGTGCCGAGCACGCCGTCGCCGTGGTGGGTCATGCCGCGTCGTTCCCAGAACGCCACGAGCTCCGCTGGTTCGGGCACTCGGAGTTCGATGTCGAGCAGTCCGTTCAATCCCATGATCGATCCCCCTGATCGCTGCCGATCATGGGCCGGAACTGACAGGATTGTCAATTGGAAACTGACATTCGTGTCAGTTTCCGCTACGGTCTCGACATGCCGACGATGACCAAACGGGAACGCACGAGGCGCCTCCTGCTCGAGGCGGGGCGGGAGCTGATGGCCGAGCGGGGCACGGCGATCACCGCCAGTGACGTCGTCGCGGCCGCTGAGGTGTCGAACGGGACGTTCTACAACCACTTCGTCGACCTCGACGAGTTCGTGCAGGAGGTGGCGCGCCGCACCTTCCACGCCATCGCCGAGGTCGCCGCGGTCGAGACGGCCGGTGCCGATCCGGCCTGGCGCTTCGCCGTGGCGAGCACCCGGATCCTCGACGCTGCCGTGCAGGACCCCACCTGGGGCCGCCTCCTGCTCCAGTTGGCCCGATCGGATCTGTCCCGGCGTGCCGAGCTCGAGCGACTGCGCGCCGATCTCCGGGCTGGGCGGCGGGCGGGCCGATTCGTGTACGGCGACGATCGGATCACCGTCGACGTGGTCAGCGGCACGATCATCGCCACCATCGGCCGGCTCGTCCGGGACGACGTCGGACGGCGACACATCGTCGACGTCGTATCGCGACTCCTCACGGTCCTCGGTCTGCCCGACGACGAGGCGCGGTCGGTCGCATCGGCGGCGCTGCGCGACGTGCGCGCTGGCGCCCGGCCCACGGTTGCGGCAGGGTCGGACGCATGACCGACGAGCCGACACGACGTCCGAACGTGCTCTTCGTCATCTGCGATCAGCTGCGCGCCGACCACCTCGGCTTCGCCGGGAATCGGGTCGTCCGCACGCCGAACATCGACGCCCTCGCCGCCCGGGGCACGGTGTTCGACCGCGCCCATGTGAGCAACCCGGTGTGTATGCCGAATCGCTCGACGATCATGACCGGCCGCATGCCCTCGGCCCACGGGGTCGTGTTCAACGACCGCTCGCTCGATCCCGGCGTCACGACCTTCGTCGGACGACTCCGCGACGCCGGCTGGCGAACCGCACTCGTCGGCAAGTCGCACCTGCAGCACGGCATGAGCCGCGAAGCGATCGTCGATCTCGGCCCCGCTGGCGCTCGCTCACCTTGGGACGAGGGGTGGGACACGATCGAACACCAGGAGCGCTATGCCGCTGGTGAGGTCGTCTCGCCGGACGACTTCTACGGGTTCGGACGGATCGATCTGACCATCGGTCACGGCGCTCAGGTCGGTGGTCACCACTACCTCTGGGCGCTGGAGCGTGGGGTCCCTGCCGAGAAGCTCCGGATCGGGCTGGACCCGTCGACGGAGATCGCCGGCCGGTCGCCGCACTGGTGGCAGATCCACCCGGCGCCGTTCGGTGCAGAGGCGTCGTCGACCACCTTCGTGACCGAGCGGACGATGGCGTTCATCGACGATGCGGCCGCCGCCGGTGACCCGTGGATGACCTGGTGTTCCTTCCCGGATCCCCACCACCCGATGGCGCCGCCGGCGCCCTGGTTCCACCGCCACGATCCCGCCGACATCGAGCTACCGGCCACGTTCGCCACCGACAGTGCCGACGTGCCCGGCCATCTCGAGCTCTTCCGCCGGCTCGACTCCGACCCCGAGGGCCGCCGCCCGTACGTCGTGCCGTTCGGTCCCGACGCCGACACGCTCCGGGCGGCCACGGCCGCGACCTACGGGATGATCGAGGCCATCGACGACGGCATCGGGCGGATCATGGCGAGGATCGCCGAACACGGCCAGCTCGACGACACGATCGTGGTCTTCACGAGCGACCACGGCGACATGATGGGCGACCATGGGGTCATCGGGAAGGGTGCGATGCACTACTCGGGCTGCACCCGAGTGCCGATGGTCATCAGCCGGCCGGGAGCCGACGCCGCCCGATCGGCGAGCCTGGCGTCGAGCATCGACCTGCCGTCGACCGTGCTCGACCTCTGTGGCCTGGCGCCGCATCAGGGCATGCAGGGCCACAGTCTCGCGCCGCTCCTCGACGATCCGACGGTCGTGGTCCGGTCCTCGGTGCTGGTGGAGGACGACTTCCCAGCCGCCGTCGTCCAGCGGGCGTTGCCCCACAAGACGCGGACGGTCATCACCGAGACCCATCGATATACCCGCGACAGCACGGGCTATGAGGCGCTCTACGACCTCGTCGAAGATCCGCACGAGATCATCAACCTCGCGGTCGATGGTCGTGCACCACTCGCCCGGGCCGAGCAGATCGAGCGCTTGGCCGATGCGCTCATGCACGCCGACGACATGACCCGTTATGCGGGGCCGACG
>JAHDCV010000119.1 GCA_020629695.1 Acidimicrobiales bacterium
CGGCGCTCGACCGGCCGCCAATCCGACACGAAACGAGCGGCGGACTAGGTTCGCCCACCATGAACCGAACGCTTCTTGCACCGGCGATGCGGTCGGTGCTCGACACCGGCGGAGCGCTGTACCTCCAGAACCGTGAGGACATGGGCGAGCTGCTCGCCGAACACGACGAGCTGCTCGAGCAGGCGGCTGCCGGTGGTGGCGAGAAGGCGATGGACCGCCACCGGGGCCGGGGCAAGCTCCCGATCCGCGAACGCATCGCCGCCGTGCTCGATCCGGACACCCCGTTCCTCGAGATCTCGCCGCTCGCCGGGTACGGCAGCCGCTATCACCTCGGCGGCGGCATGGTCGCCGGGATCGGGATCATCGCCGGCACCGAGTGCGTGATCATGGGCAACGACCCGACCGTCGCCGCCGGAGCGCTCACGCCGTATGCGTCGAAGAAGTGGATGCGGGCGCTCGAGATCGCAAGGGACAACAAGATCCCCTACGTCAGTTTCGTCGAGTCCGCCGGCGGCGACCTCCGCCCACCCGGCGAGAACGACAGCGCCGACGAGGGCGGCGCGGTCGGTTCGGCGGTCGTTCCGGCCCACTTCGCCGAGACCGGTCGCTTCTTCTACGAGATGATCGAGCTGTCGAAGCTCCGCATCCCGACGGTGTGCGTCACGTTCGGATCGTCGACGGCCGGTGGCGCCTACCAACCGGGTCTCAGTGACTACAACATCTTCATCAAGGAGCAGACCTACGCCTTCCTGGCCGGTCCACCACTGGTGAAGATGGCGACCGGAGAGGTGGCCGACTCCGAGACGATCGGTGGGGCGCAGAAACACGCCGAGGTCTCCGGGCTCGCTGAATACCTCGCCGAGGACGAGCTGGACGCCATCCGGATGTGCCGCGAGGTCGTCTCCCATCTCAACTGGCGCAAGCCCGACGCCCAGCCGACGTTGACGGCGGATCCGCCTGCGCTCGATCCCGAGGAGCTGCTCGGCCTGGTGGGCCGGGATCTCGGCAAACCACTCGATGTGCGCGACGTGATCGGACGGGTGGTCGACGGCAGCCGGTTCGAGGAGTTCAAACCCCGCTACGGGACGTCCATGGTGTGCGGGTGGGCGTCGATCCACGGCTACCCGGTCGGAGTGCTCGGCAACAACGGCGTGATCTACCCCGATTCCGCACAGAAGGCCGCCCACTTCATCCAGCTCTGCAATCAGATCGATGTGCCGCTGGTGTTCGTCCAGAACATCACCGGCTTCATGGTCGGCACGGACTTCGAGTCGGACGGCATCATCAAGAAGGGATCGCAGATGATCAATGCGGTCACGAACTCGACGGTGCCCCACCTGACCGTGATCGTCGGCTCCTCCTACGGCGCCGGCACCTATGGGATGTCGGGTCGGGCCTTCGGCAACCGATTCACGTTCCTCTGGCCGACCGCCAAGGTCGCGGTGATGGGGCCGAAACAGATCGCCGGGGTGATGTCGCTCGTCCGCCGGGGCCAGGCCGCCCGCAAGGGTGAGGAGTTCGACGAGGAAGCCGACGCGCGCATCGTCGCCGCCCACGAGGCGTCGCACGATCAGGGCTCACTGGCCCTCAACGCGACGGGCGCCATCTCCGACGACGGGATCATCGATCCGAGGGACACGCGAGACGTGTTGGGCATGTGCCTGAGCGTTGTGCGCAACACGCCCATCGAGGGCGCCGAGAGCTACGGGGTGTTCCGACTGTGAGTGCTGCAACCACACCGACACCGATCACCAGCGTGCTCGTCGCCAACCGCGGCGAGATCGCCCGCCGGGTCTTCCGGACCGCCCGCTCGATGGGCATGCGTTGCATCGCCGTGTTCGTCGACGCCGATGCCGACGCCCCGTTCGTGCAGGAGGCCGACGAGGCCATCCGACTGCCCGGTGGCTACCTCGACGGCGAGGCCGTCATCGCCGCTGCCCAGCGCACCGGTGCCGACGCGATTCACCCCGGCTACGGCTTCCTGTCGGAGAACGCCGGGTTCGCCCGGGCCGTCACCGACGCCGGCATCGCCTGGGTCGGCCCGTCACCCGAGGCCATCGAGGCGATGGGCGACAAGATCGCCGCCAAGCGGGTCGCCGTCGAGGCGGGTGTGCCGACCCTGCCGTCCTCCGAGGATGTGACCGACGATGCGAGCGTCGGGTACCCGCTGCTCGTGAAGGCCTCCGCCGGTGGTGGTGGCAAGGGCATGCGGATCGTCGAGTCGGCCGACCACTTGGCCGACGCCGTCGCCTCGGCCAAGCGGGAGGCCCTCAACGGCTTCGGCGATGACACCGTGTTCCTCGAGCGCTACGTCGGGTCGAGCCGCCACGTCGAGATCCAGATCATGGGTGACACCCACGGCAACGTCGTGCACTTCGGCGAGCGCGAGTGCTCGATCCAGCGTCGCCACCAGAAGATCGTCGAGGAGGCCCCGTCGCCGGTGGTCGATGCCGACATGCGAGCGGCGATGGGCGAGGCCGCGCTCTCGCTGGCCCGCACCCTCGGTTACGCCTCGGCCGGCACCGTCGAGTTCCTGGTCGACGACGCCACGAAGGAGTTCTTCTTCCTCGAGGTCAACACCCGACTCCAGGTCGAGCATCCGGTCACCGAGGAGGTGACGGGATTCGACCTCGTGCGGGAGCAGCTCCGGGTCGCGGCCGGTGAGCCCCTCGGGTACGACCAGTCGGCGATCGGCTGGACCGGCCACTCCATCGAGGTCCGTCTCTACGCCGAGGACCCCGACAACGACTTCCTTCCTGCCACCGGCACGCTCTCGGCGTACCGGCCGGCCGCCGAACCGGCGGTCCGATGGGACACCGGTGTCGAGCAGGGGAGCGTGGTCGGGGTCGACTTCGACCCGATGCTGGCGAAGGTCGTGGCCCACGGGCCGACCCGGGCCGATGCCGCCGGCCGCCTGGCCCTCGCCCTCGAGCGGCTCCATCTGGGTGGTGTGGTCACCAATCGGGACTTCCTCGTCGCCACCCTGCGCAACCCGGCGTTCCTCGCCGGCGACACGACCACCGATTTCATCGAACGCATCGACCCCGGTGGGTCGCGGGCGGCTCCGGATTCCCACACGGCGGCGGTCGTCGCGGCCATGTGGCTGATGGGGCGCAACCGGTCTGCCGACGATGTCTGGGGGTTCGCCCCTGCCAACTTCCGGACCGGTGGCCTGCCGCCGCAATGGATCGAGTTCGGTGTGACCAACGTAGGTGTCGGACCGGGGTCCGGCGCAGCCGGCGAGGACGCTGCGCCGATCCGGATCGAGTACCGCCGGCGCCGAGCCGGTGGCGTCACGCTCGGCACGGGTGAGACCGTGCTGACCCACGATTGGTCACCCGACGAGATCGAGATCGAGATCGACGGCCGTCGGCTGCGGGCTCCGGTCACCGAGGCCGACGGCGTCGTGCACGTCACGCTCGGCCGCACGACCGTGGCGCTGCCGATCGTGCCCCGGTTCACCGTGCCGGGCTCCGAACTCCCCAGCGGCGGCTTGGTGGCCCCGATGCCGGGAGCGGTCATCGAGGTCCGATGCGCCGTCGGCGACGCCGTCACCGCCGGACAGGTGCTCGTGGTGCTCGAGGCGATGAAGATGGAACATCACATCTCGGCGCCCTTCGACGGCACCGTCACCGAGTTGCCGATCGCCGTCGGTGGCCAGGTCGACAACGGGGCGCTGCTCCTCGCGATCACCGAGC
>JAHDCV010000048.1 GCA_020629695.1 Acidimicrobiales bacterium
CACGGTGATCGGAGGTCACCTCGGAGACACGGTGATCGGAGGTCACCTCGGAGACACGGTGATCGGAGGTCACCTCGGAGACACGGTGATCGGAGGTCAGCCCGGGGACTCCGGCGTCGTCGTCGACGAATCTCGCTTCGGCACCGATGCCGTCGATGTTGCGGATCCCGGCGGGTTGGTCGGTCATGCGACCTCGACCCAGGCGATGTGCGTCGCGGGGCCGGTCAGCAGCACGGTGTCACCAGCGGTCACCCGAGCGGACCCGCCGGGCATCGACACGGTCACGTCACCGTCGGCGAGGCCCCAGTCGGTGGCGGCCACGGTGGCAGCACAGGCGCCCGAGCCACAGGCCTCGGTGATGCCGGCCCCCCGTTCCCAGACCGTCAGATCGATGTGTCGGCGATCCCGCACGGCCACGAACTCGACATTGCATCCGGCGGGGTAACCGGCCTCGATCGCGGGCCCGACAACGGCCAGATCGATGGCTGCGGGGTCCTGCACTTCGATCACGAGATGGGGATTGCCGAGATCGACCGATGCCTGGCGTGCTCCGTCCAGACCGACCGAAGCGAGCCGGTCGGACAACCCCGGACCTTCCGCCGCGGGGCCCATGTCGACGCGAACCGAACGTCCGTGGTCGGTGACCTCGAGCGTGCGCAGGCCCCCCGGCGTCTCGATCTCGTAGGTCGCCACCTCCACGTTCTCGCGCATCGCGATCGCCTGACCGAGGCAACGAAGGCCGTTGCCTGAGACCTCGGGGATCGAACCGTCGGAGTTCCACAGGGTCCAGACCCACCGGTTCGCCCCGGCCGGGACGGCTCGGATGAGTCCGTCGGCGCCGATGCCGGTGTGGCGATCACACCAGGCCACGGCGTCGTCCGCGTGCAAGGGGCGCCCGGGATCGAGCGTGATGAGGAAGTCGTTCCCGAGGCCGTGGTGTTTGGAGAGTCGGAGTGGAGCGGGCATGGGTCGGTCAGTCTCGCAGGCTGCTCGCCGCTTCGGCGATCGGATTCCGCCGCCAGATGTCCGCGGCCCGCTCGACCAGGTCCGTCCGGTCGGCATCGAGCCAGTGGATCCGTGGGTCGCGACGGAACCAGCGCTCCTGCCGGCGCGCGAACTTCTTCGTTCGGCGTCGGATCTCGTCGATGGCGTCGGCAGCCGATCGACGGCCGCGGACGACCTCGGCGAGTGGCCCGTAGCCGAGCGCCTGCGCCGCGGTGTGCGACCAGGGCGGGCCGTCGAGCAGCGCAGCGACTTCATCGAGCCATCCGGCCTCGAGCTGGACGTCGATCCGACGATCGATCCGCTCGTCGAGCTCGCGCCGATCCCAGCGCAGGCCGATCTGCACCCAACTGGTCGGCGGGTACTGGTCGACGCCGTCACCGAAGGAGGAGAACGGTGTGCCCGATCCGACGGTCACCTCGAGTGCCCGGAGGATCCGCCGACGGTTCGAGGGCTCCATCTTCGCCGCACCCGCCGGATCGAGATCGGCCAGGCGATGCCACAACGCCGCGGTGTCGGGTTCGGCGTCGAGCCGGGCGAGCACCTCGGGGAACTGCGGCGGTGGGTCGAAGTCGTCGACCAACGAGCGCACGTAGAGACCGGTGCCACCCACGAGGATCGGCGTGCCGCCGGATGCCTCGATCGAAGCCACGGCCGCGCGGGCGCGTTCGGTGAAGTCGACCAACGTGAACGTCTCGTCGACCTCGACCACGCTGATCAGATCGTGGGGCACGCGCGCGAGATCTTGGGCGGCGGGGGTGGCGGTCCCGATGTCCATGCCTCGGTAGACCGCCATCGCATCGCCAGAGATCAACGCCGAGCCCGGTTCGGACTCGGCGAGCCGGATCGCGAGGTCGGACTTGCCCGACGCCGTCGGTCCGATCACCGCGAGCGGCGGGAGCGTCATGCGAGGAGCGCGGCGAGGGTGAACCGATCGAGCAACACGAGATCCGGATCCATGCCGTAGCCGTCGTAGAACTCGAACACGGCGCCCGGGCCGAGCACGGTGTGCACGCTCCGATGTGCGACGGCGAGGTCGAGATGGGGGTCGCCCAGGCCGATCGGACCGTCGACCAGCACGGTCGAACCGCCGGGGCCGGCCAGGAATCGGGCGAGGGTCGGCGCTCCGTGCACCGGGACGAGCTGCCGACCGACGAGACGTTCGTCGAGCCCCTCGTCCACGAGGTCGACCAGGCGGGCGGCATCGTGGCGGTCGTAGGGCTCGGGCAGGATCGCCACGTCGATCTCATCGACACGAGCGGCGAGATGTCCTCGGAGCCCGGCGAGGGCGTCGCACTCCAGCGACGGATCGGTCTCGTCGTGCCAACGTCGCAGTGTGACGCCGACGTGGTGGGCCAGTGCGTCGGGCCGCGGATGGAGGTCCGGTCGATCGGCCCGCTCCCCGGATGGCCGGGGCTCGACGAACCAGACCCTGCCCGCGGCGTCGGTGGCCGACCGGGTCGCTCGCGGCGGGCCGGCGGTGTCGAGTGGTCCGAGCCGGACCACACGTGCGTCTCCGGCGAACCACGACGTCGACAGCGCATCCGAGGTGTGCGGTTGCCACGCCTCCTGTGGGGGAAGCGGCTCGATCAGCTCGGCGGGGACATCGACGGGCACCGCGTCACGGTACCGGCGGACCGCCGAGCGTCGCCGTGGCATCGAGGGCCAACAACGTCGAAGCGACGGTGATCGGATCGTTCACCTGATGCAGGTGGTTGCCCTCCAGCCAGGCCGTCGGCCAACCCTTGGCCCGGGCGACGTCCAGTGACGGGGCGTACCCGGAGCCGAAGCCGAGGAAGGCCTCGGTCACCTCGGAGCCGAGGTCCGGCGCCGGAATCGGCAGATCGAACAACGAGCGTGGGATTCGACGGCACTCGCGCCAGACCTGCTCGCGGAGCCCTTCGTCCGGGATCAGTCCATCGATGAGCGGCCCCCACCAGAGGGGCCAGGGCGGTAGATAGCCGTCGGGATGCGTGACCGAGTCCATCAACTCGGCCCGCTGCGGATCGGCGACGCTCGGTGCGATGCCGTGGGCGGGAAGGCGCCCCTCCACGTAGACGATCGTGTCGACGTCGTGGCCGGCGTCGCCGAGTCGGGAGGCGGCGAAGCGCAGCCGAGGGCAGACCGCTGAGTGACCGGCGATCCGCAGCCGACGGCCCCGAAGCGCCTCGGCGGCCTCGACGACGACCTCGCACCAGTCCTCGATCGGGTCCGAGGTCCGGGTGGAGCAAGCGACCGGACCGACGACAGCCGCATCCAGGCCCATGGCCGTGAGCGCCTCGGCCACGCCCGACCACGTCGTCGGCCCGAAGAACAGCGCGGGGATCAGGAGCCACCCGTTTCCCTTCGAATCCACCGACTCGGAGGGGCCTCGATCGTCACCCGACATCCGGCGACCCTAGCCACGGTGTGACAGGTGCCACAATTTTGCCGCAGTGCAGGAGTCACCGGATCCCGGGGGACGACCCCCGCCGAGTGATGGGCTCACCGCCGGTGAGCTCAGGCGACCGTCGAGTCGAGCACCTCGAGCAGGCGGTCACGCTGGTGGAAGAGGTCGTGATCGACGCGGCCACCATCGAGCTCCTGCGGAGCCTTGAAGTAGAAGCCGAGCCAGTCCTGCACGCCGCTCATGTCGGCCCGCTGCGCGAGGTCCAGGAACAGGGCGAGATCGAGAACCAACGGTGCGGCGAGGATCGAGTCCTTGCACTCGAAGTCGACCTTGATCTGCATGGGGTAGCCCATCCATCCGAACACGTCGATGTGGTCCCACCCCTCCTTGTCGTCGCCCTTCGGCGGGTAGTAGTTGATGCGGACGACGTGATCGATGTTGCCGTAGAGCTCGGGGTTCTTCTCGGGCTCGAGGATCGAGTCGAGCACGCCGAGCTTCGAGGACTCCTTGGTCTTGAAGTTCTCGGGAGCGTCGAGAACCATGCCGTCGCGGTTGCCGAGGATGTTGGTCGAGAACCAGCCGCGGATACCGAGCGAGCGGGCGGCCAGACCGGGGGCGACGAGGGTCTTCATGAGGGTCTGGCCCGTCTTGAAGTCCTTGCCGCACACCGGCACCTGGCGGAGCTCGGCGAGCTCGACGGCCCAGGGGGCATCGAGGCTGAGGTTGGGGGCACCGTTGGCGAACGGCACACCGAGCTGCAGGGCGGCGTAGGCGTAGATCTGCGACGGGGCGATGGCCGGGTCGTTCTCCTTGAGGCCGTCTTCGAACGCGGCGAGCGACTGGTGGCACTCGGCGGCCTCGGAGTAGGCCTCGGTGGAACCGCACCAGACGACGACGAGGCGGTCGCAGCCCTGCTCGGCCTGGAACTGCTCCATGTCGGACATGAGGGCGAGTGCGTGGTCGAACTTCGAGCCCGCCTCCTTGACACGGTGACCCTCGAGCCGGCTGACCCAGCGCTGCTCGAACACGGCGTCCATGGCGACGACGCCCTCGAGTTCACTCGACAGCGGTGCGATGTCCTGCGGGGTGAGCACGCCGCAGGTCTCGGCGGCTTCGAGGGCGTTGGCCGAGATCGGGTCCCAGCCGCCGAAGACGATGTCGTCGAGGTCGGCGAGTTCGACGACGTCGCTGATCTTGCGGCCATCGTCGAACGAGCCCATCTGGGAGAGCGAACCAACGGGAGTGGCCAGACCCTTCCGGGTGGCGATCACGCCGGCCATGAAGGTGGAGGCCACGGCGCCGAGGCCGGGGGTGAGGATGCCGAGGCGCCCGGTGGCGGGGCGGGGCAGCGCGGAGGATGCGTTCGTCATGCCAGGAAACCTACGGCGAACTGATTGATCAGGTGATTTAGTTCAGCAATACTGAACAATAATGACGAGCCAACCCGCCGAGGTGTCGAGCCCCGAGATCTCCACCCGCCACCTCGAATACCTCGTCGCCGCCGTCCGGCACGAGACCTGGGCGGAAGGCGCCGCGTCACTCGGGGTGACGCCGTCGGCGATGTCGCAGGGCATCGCCGAGCTGGAACGCCGGCTGGGCCTGCCACTGTTCGAACGGCGGGGCCGCCGCCGTGTGCTCGACGCTCGCGCCGCCCCGGTCGTCGAGTACGCCGACCGTGTGCTGGCGGCCACGGCCGATCTCGCCCGGTGGACCGAGCGGCGCCGCTCCGGTGGGGTGGGCAGGCTCCGCGTCGGCCTGATCGACGTCGCCGCCGTCGACTACTTCCCCGCCGCCATCCGCTCCTTTCGCGCCGACCACCCGGAGCTGGAGCTCCACCTCCGCGTCGCGCCGACCTCGAGCCTGCTCGAGGGCCTCAACACCGGCGAGCTCGACGTGGCGATCATGGTCGAACCCGTCACGCCGCGCACCGACGTCGCCTACGACCTCGTGATGACCGAGGAGCTCGCCGTGTACGGACCACCGGAGGTCGGCGACCTGGCGCCGCAGGAGTGGGGGCCGTGGTTGACCTTCCCAGCCGGTTCACACACACGGCGGATGATCCTGCGATCCCTCGGCGATCTCGGGGCCTCGACCGAGGTCGTCGCCGAGTCGCATCAGCCGGACGTACTCCGCTCCATGGTCGAGTTGGGGATGGGATGGACGGTGCTGCCGACGGTGCAGGCCGAGAGCGGTGACCGCCCGCTCACCCGGCAGGGATACGGCGCGCTCTTCAAGCGGAGACTCGTCGCCGCTCGACGGGCCGACGCACTCGACGACCCCGACCGCGATCGTCTGATCGCCAGCATCCGGGCCGCCGCCGACTGAGCGGGGTCCGCTCCGCTGTCGGGAACTCGCGCATGGACGGGTCAGGAGCCACCGATCCGCGAGCGAGCTCGGTCAGGAGGCTGCTTGGATCGCGTTGATCAGCGGAATCAGGAGGAAGACGCCGAACACGGCGAGGAAGATCAATCCGATCTTTCGTTCCTGACTCATGCCGTGACCCTAACGCTCGCGGATCGTGCCGGATTCAGTCGGGCGGACCGAACTCGGCGTGCAGCTTCTCGGTCGCCTGGCGCTCGATCATCGGCACCGCCGCCGCCAGCGCCGGCGACGCGAACCGCATCAGCCCCCGTCCCTGGATGTCGCCCCGCATCCGCAGCCGCGACCCGTCGCCGTGTGCGGCCAGCGCCACTTCGACGTGCGCCTCGAACACCGATGCCCGCACACCGACCCGCCACCGGTCACCTCCATGGTCCTCGACCGTCGCGCGCACGCCCTCGTCATCGGTGAACCAACGAACGATCGAGGCCGGATCGGCCGCCGCTCCGATCAGGCGTGCCCGGACGACCTCGGGGGCTGCGGCGACATCGACGGTGTGATCGAGACGCGGCATCAGTCGGCGAACCTTGCTTCCAGCTCGACGATCTCGCCGAGGCCGATGGCTTCGTTGAACTCACCGAAGCCGAGCAGCTCGTCGACGAAGGCCGCCGGGGTCCCGTCCGCCTTGAGGCGGGCGAGGAACGTCTGCATCGCCGCCGTGGCGGCGAGCATCGTGCCGATCGGCATGATGATCATCGCGAAGCCGAGCTCGGCGATCGTCGCGAGATCCAGAGGCGGGGTCTTGCCACCCTCGACCCAGTTGAACAGCATCGGCACCTCCGGCAGCTCCCGCCGCACCCGCTCGATCTCGCCTTCACCCTGAAGGGCCTCCACGAACAACACGTCGGCCCCCGCCTCGGCACAGGCTTCGGCCCGACGCAACGCTTCGTCCAGACCATGGGGCGCTCGGGCGTCGGTTCGGGCGATGAGGACGAGATCGGGATTCTGGCGAGCCGCCACGGCCGCCCGGATCTTGCCGACCATCTCGTCGACGGGCACGACCTGCTTGCCCTCCATGTGTCCGCACTTCTTGGGGAGGATCTGATCTTCGAGGTGGAGCCCGGCGAGCCCCGCCCGTTCGTACGACTGCACGGTACGGATCACGTTGATCTGGTTGCCGTAGCCCGTGTCGGCGTCGGCGACCACGGGCAGGTCGACGGCGTCGGCGATCCGGCGGGCGTTGTCGACCATCTCGGCGAGGCCGAGGAGCCCGACGTCCGGTCGCCCGAGCAGGCCGGCGGCCGAGCCGAACCCGGTCATGTAGACCCCCTCGAATCCTGCCTGCTCGATCAGGCGGGCGCCGAGGGCGTCATAGCACCCGGGCAACACCATCGGACCGGCGCCACGCATCGCCGCATCGAGGCGAGCGCGAAGCGCCGCGGGTCCGTCAGGTCGGGCTCGGAGCAGGTCGGCCATGGCGTCCGACACTAACGTCGCCCGCCATGAGCGTCGGCGTCGTCATCGGCAACCCCAACCCCGGGGGTCGCACCACCACCATCGGCGAGGCGGTCGGCGCGACCATCGCCGCGGCCCGGGGTGAGGAGTCGATGACCTACGAACTCGCCACGGTCTCGCACGACCTGTTCACCTGGGGTGACGAGGCGGTGTCGACGATGCAGGCCGAGGTGGCCGGCCACGACGTCGTCGTGTTCGCCTGCCCGACCTACAAGGCGAGCTACACCGGACTGCTCAAGGCGTTCGTGGACACCTACCCGACCGACGGGCTCGCCGGCGTGCGGGCCGTGCCGGTGATGGTGGGTGCCGCGATGCATCACGCCCTCGCACCCGAGGTGCACCTGCGTCCACTCCTGGTGGAGTTGGGGGCGTCGGTGCCGACGAGAGGGCTGTACGTGCTCGACTCCTCGATGGACGAGCTCGACTCCATCGTCGCCGACTGGGCCGCGACGGCGTTGCCGGCGCTGGGTTGATCGAGCGCGAGCGCCGAACGATCAGAGGCTCAGGACCGGGATCTTCGTCCGGTGCCGGGCCGTGTGGGTGACCTCGACCAACTCACCCTTGAGGTACTGCGTCGCTGCCTCGGTCACCCGGACCGTCGCATACGACCCGACCTTGATCGGGCCCGAGGGGAAGTGGATCAGCTTGTTCTGACCGGTCCGGCCGGTGATCTGGGTGGGGTCCTTCTTCGACGGCCCCTCGATGACGACCTCTTCGACGTTGCCGACGCGGGCCTCGTGCCGTCGCCGACCGGAGCGCTCGATCACCATCCGCAGCCGGCTGTACCGGTCCTTGACCTCCTCGGGATCGCAGAAGTCGTCGACCCGCTCGGCGGCTTCGGTACCCGGGCGGGGTGAATAGACGAAGGTGTAGGCCGAGTCGAACTCGGCGGCCGCAGCGACCTCGAGGGTGCGTTCGAAGTCGGCCTCGGTCTCGCCGGGGAAGCCGACGATGATGTCGGTCGTGACGGCGAGATCGGGAACCATCTCGCGCGCCTGGGCGAGCTTCGACAGATAGCGCTCGCCGGTGTATCCCCGGTGCATCTCCGCGAGCACCTTGTCCGAGCCCGACTGCAGCGGGAAGTGCAGGTGCGGACAGACCGTCGGTGTCTCGGCCATGGCGGCGAAGACCTCCGGGGTCATGTCCTTCGGGTGCGGGCTCGTGTACCGCACCCGGCGGATGCCCTCGACGGCACCGGCGTCCCGCAGGAGGTCGGCGAACAGTGGGCGCAGGCGAGCAGACGGGTCGCCGGCCTGACGCTTCGCCAACTGGAGGTCGCGACCGTAGGAGTTGACGTTCTGGCCGAGCAAGGTGATCTCGGTGACGCCGTCGGCGGCGAAGGTCCGGACCTCGTCGAGGATCTGGTCGTACGGCCGACTCATCTCCACACCACGCACCGCGGGCACGATGCAGAAGGCACACGAGTTGTCGCAGCCGATCTGGATCGTGACCCAGGCGGCGTGGTCGACCTCGCGGCGCACGGGCATCGCGGAGGGAAACGCCTCGGCCTCGTCGAGCGCGGCTTCGGTCCAGATCTCGGTGATCGGTCCGGTGTCGCGGGCCTCGTCGAGAAGCTCCGAGACCCGGTGCACGTTGAAGGTGCCGAACACGACGTCGACGTGGCCGGCCTTCTGCTGGATCAGCTCGGCGTCCTTCTGGGCGAGGCAACCGCCGACCACGATCTGCAGGTCCGGGTTCTCGGCCTTGCGGGCCTTGAGATGCCCGAGCGTGCCGTAGAGCTTGTTGTCTGCGTTCTCCCGGATGCAGCAGGTGTTGAGCACGATCACATCCGCCGCCGACTCGTCGTCGGTTCGCTCGTAGCCGTCGTCCTCGAGCAATCCGGCGATCCGCTCGGAGTCGTGCTCGTTCATCTGGCACCCGAAGGTGCGGACGAGATAGCGCTTGGCGTCGGTGCCCGCAGATTCACTCACGGTCCCAGGCTAGGTGCGGCAATAGCCTCCAACGAGTGGGTACCCGCCAACGACGTCATCTGATCGTCGCCGGATGGCTGGCCGTCGTCGCGGGCGGGGTGTGGTTCGTCGGGCTCGTGGCCAACGCCCTCGACCGGATCGGCGCCGACGATCTGGGATTCGTCGCCGCGCTCGGCTGGGCCCTCGCTCCCCTGCTTCCGCTCTCCGTCGTCACCCTCGGGCTCGTCATGGCCCGCTCACCGCGAGCAGTGGCCGGCTGGCAGCCACTCGCCTGCTTCGTCCCGATGGCGACCATCTCGGGCATCGCAGCGGTGAATCTCTGGTCGGCCCGAGCCCATCCCGCGTGGATCGGCGCCAGCGCCGCGGCAACGCTGCTCCTGATCGGCGCAGCGTTCCCCGAGGATCGTGCCGAACTCGACGGTGTGCTGCGCGGCCGCCGGATCGGCCTGGTCGTCGGTGGCCTGCTGGGGCTCGGTGCCGGGGTGTCCCTCGCGTGGCGATGGCTCCCCGCGGTCGACCCGCTCACGGCGGCACTCGGCCCCGTCGGGGTGTGGTTGGCCGTGCCGGCCGCCGTCGTCGCCGCCGTCGCCGCGCTCGCATCCAGGCTCCGCCTCGCCGGCTTCGCCGCGCTGGTCTTCGTCGCGATGTCGATCTTCACCGCTCCGTTCGCCGGCTTCCGGTCGGATCGATGTGCCCCCGACGACACGGGCGGCTCGCACGTGCGCGTGCTGGCGGCGAACGTGTTGTTCGAGACCCGCAACACCGACGCCATCGTCGATCTCGTCGCGGCTCGCCAGCCCGACATCATCGTGCTGAGCGAGCTTCCCGAGCACGTCGCCGGCGACCTCGACGACCGGCTGCCCGATCATCCGTACCGCCTCGTCGTCCCGAGTCGTCTCTCCGACGGGCTGGGCATCTACAGCCGGTGGCCGCTCGCCGAGACCGTCGTCGGCCCGATGATCGGCAACGACCGACTCGCAGCGACGATCGACACACCAGCGGGGCGGCTCCGCCTCCACGGCATCCACATCACGGCGCCGATCTCGACGGACAACGTGGATCTCTGGCAGGCCGACTTCGAACACCTCGTCGGTGTGGTCGCCACCGAACGCACACCTGCGCTCGTGATCGGCGACTTCAACGCGACCCACCAGAACGTCGAGCTGCGGCGGTTCCTCGCGGCGAGTGAGCTCGTGGACGCGGCCGCCGGCTGCGGCTGGCGCCCGACCTGGCCCGTCGGTTACGCCGTACCACCGACCCTCACCCTCGATCACGCCTTCCACAGCCCAGGACTCGCCGTGACCGACCCCGTGTTCGGCGAACTCGACGGCTCCGATCACCGCTGGATCGAAGTCCAGGTCGCCGTCGACTGATCGAACGGGCCGCTCAGCTCCCGACGAGGAGAAAGAGTCCGGTGGCGGTGTAGGCGAGCATGACGATCAGGAGTGCGTACTGGCTGCGAAGTGCCGCGTTCGCCTTGCCGTAGAGCTCGAGCGCACGGTCGTGTGCGACGAACACGCCCCCGACGTGGCCGAGCACGATGGCACCGGCCTGCACCCAGCCCGTGGTCGTCGGGGAGAGGATCGTGTAGTCGATGTCGCGCTCCACCGTGGCGAACAGATCCCATCCCCGGCCGAAGGGATCCGAGATCTGGGACAGCAGCACCTGCCCCTCGAAGAAGAGCAGCGAGAAGTAGTGGGCGATGGAGTAACCGAGCGCGATCGGGACCAACGACGGCAGGTAGGCGCGGTAGGAACGGCCGACGTCGTGGCCCATCATCCGGGCCGACGCCAGGCAACCCAGGGCGTAGATCACCCAGACGACCGCGATCGTCGCGACCATCACCAGGGTCGAGACGCGGGTCAGTTCCCACCCGGTGGGGTTGTCCGTCCAGTCGCTCCAGAGGTCGGTGCGACTCACCCCGTCGAAGGTGGTGCTGCCGAGCACGACGAGCAGCACCGCATCGAGCCCACGCCGATCGGTGATGGTGGCGAGCCCACTGAGGGGACGTCGCCAGTGCACGCGCCCATCGGCGACGTACCACGGGGACATGGCGGCGATGTGCCCGAAGAACACCGAGAACCCCTCGCCGATCCGGAGCCAGCCGAGCCCGAACCGGGCGACCGACGCCAACATCACGGCCGTGTAGCCGAACATCGCCCATCCGACGACCCGTGGGCTCGCCGACGAGTGATAGCTGAGCTCGAGCCAGGCGAAGGCGCCGATGCCGATCGCCGCCGGCCAGTGGGTGGTGGCCCACCAGCCCGACGGTTCCACCCTCCAGCGATCGGGCAGGAGCCGTCCGAGCGTGGCGAACGGCGAGCTGGTGTTCCAGACGTCGCCGACGAGGGGCGCGAGGAGCTGCATGCCGACCCACACGACGGCGTAGAGCACCACGGCGGCGATGTTCCGACTCGGGTCGACCGAACCGGTGATCCCGGCCGCGATCGCGAGCACGAAGAGCCCGGTGACGATCAGACGCGACACGGTCGCCAGCGCCGGCACGATCGGTCGAGCGGGCGCGATCGCCCGGCCGACCGCCGCCCTCGCCATCGAGGGCTCCGTCCAGAGCAGCACCGAGGTCACGAACGTGAATGCCACCACGGTCACCGACGCCCACGCGAGCAACCAGGTCGGGATCGGCAGATCGGAGCGACCGCCCAGACCATGGGCGAGCGCGGTCGACGGCGAGGTGAGCGCCGCGGCGAGGCCGGCCGACACGACGAGGACAGCGGTTCGACGACCGGGCCGTCGCATCAGGAGACCACGAGCTCGGCGATCAACTGGCCGGTCGACTCGATCTCGACCTCGAACTGACCGGGGATGTCGGCGACGAGGTTCAACTCGGCCGTCCCGCCGGGTGTCGTGTCGAGGAACACGTCGTAGCCGTGCACGTGGACCTCGTGTGCGGCATCCGCATCGATCCGGATGCTGACCGTCGAGCCGAGCGGCACCTCCCATTCGCGCACACCGTCGGTCGTCACCCCATCGGCGATGGTGAGGCCGATCACGTTCTCGCTCTCGCCGACGACCTCGATCGAGACCTGGTCGTCGACCGGCAGACCGCCGATGCTGTACGGATGGTGTTCGTTGGTCGACAACTCGACCCGGACGGTGTGCACACCCGGCGCCAGACCGCTGTGGGTGTAGGTCGGTGCGTAGACCCGGGTGATCTTCTCGCCGTCGACGTAGAGGTGCACGTGCCCCTCACCGTCGACGTGGCCGTTCGCCGTGCCCGTGTCGTCGTCGACGAAGCTGAACCCGTCGCTCGTCTCGATCGTGATGGTCACGGCGTCGCCGACGACCTCGGCGGCCACGACCGTGACGGCGAGATCGAGGTCGGTCTCGATCGGATCGAGCGCACCGTGGTCGTGGTCGGGCTCGGGGTCGGCCTCGGCGACGTCGGTCGCCTCGACGACCGACGTCTCGGTGGTCTCCTCGATCGGGAGGTTCGAGCCCTCGGCACCCAGGGCGTCGGGCGCTTCCGACCCGCAGGCCGCAGCGAGCAGCGCGAGGGCCGCGAACGCGCCCGACAGGCGCGTCATGGTGGAGTTCATCGTGGTTGGTCCTTCGTCTCGTGTCGTTCTGGATCGCGGCGATCTCAGAACCGAGGCGGACCTCGCGAACCATGGGGGCGCACGCGGCGTCCGCTGCGCACGGGAACGACCGCCGGCCGGAGTGCGCGGTGGCCATCGCTCGGCGGTTCGGGGCGTTCATCGGCGAACCGACGGAGAACCTCGGCCGTCCCGCCGATCAGGGCGACGAGAAGCCAGGCGAACAGAGGTTGCAGGACCACGGCCAACCAGAACGGCACCGACGTCAACGCCTGAGCGGGGTCGACGCCCTGCAGGACCCGCTCCCCGACCTCCAGGAGGCCGAACGCGACGAGCTGCGCCAGGAGCACCGCCACCGGACGGATGACCAGCGACGCTCGACGTGCGAGATCGATCGCCGCAGCGAGCATCGCGACAGACGCCACGGGAGCCACCACGAACACGAGCGTTCGGAGATGGCCGTGGGCGACGTCGAGCCGACCGTCGACCCCTGCCAGCACGGTGACGGCGTCGGCCGTGACGTGCGCGCCGAGCATGCCGCCGGCACCGAGGGCCGCGAGCACGATCAGGCGGACCGAACGCATGCTCCCAGACTAGTTCCCGCTCCCGTCACGTCCGTCGTCGGCCGGATGGGCGATCCGTCACGTCGACGGGTCGGTGTCGGTCACGATGGTCGAACGCGATTCGTCGAGCCGGAGCAGGCCGGCGGGGATCGAAGGATCACCGGCCAGGAGCCGTGCGACCATCGCTCGCTTGCCGGCGCCGGGGGCGAGCCAGACGACACGCGTCGCCCGGTCGAGCACGGGCCGGGTGAGCGTGAGTCGACGACGCCCCTGATACGGCGCGGTGACCGTCAGCTCCCGGTCGACGACGTCGAGCCCCGGATCGCCGGGAAGCAGCGAGGCGGTGTGACCGTCGGACCCGAGACCGAGGTGGACGACATCGAACACCGGCCAACCATCGAGACGATCGACGCCGACACCGTCGAGCACGGACGACCACCAGCGCGCGCCGGCCTCGAGGTCGGGCCAGGCCACGGGCAGGGGAATCAACCGCACACCCGTGTGGGCGAAGGCGGCCTCGAGATCGCCGAGGTTCCGATCCGGATCACCGTCGGGAGCGATGCGTTCGTCGACCTGGGTGATGGTGACCGCACGCCACCGCACCGCACGCGTCGCCAGTTCATCGAACACGGGGCGCGGCGTCGACCCGCCGCTGACCGCGATGACCGCTCGGCCCCGTTCGTCGATGGCGGCGCGGATGGCCGACTCCATCAGATCCGCACCTGCGCCGACCCAGGCCTGGGTGAGCACGAGATCGTGCTGCGCGTCGCTCACAGCGTGCGGCCGATGGCGTGGAACCACGCGGCAGCACCGACGAGCCCGGCGTCGTCGCCGAGCTCTGCGGCGACGATCTCGATCGGGAAGCCGAGCTGGGGGCCACGCTCGTCGAGCATGGCCCGGATGGGAGGATGGACGAGATCGGCGTTCAGCCCCACCCCGCCGCCGATGACGACCATCGACGGCGCGAAGATCCAAGCGAGATTGGTGATCCCGGCCGCAGCGGCCGTCATCGCCCGATCCCAGATCCGTCGTGCTGCGGGGTCTCCGGAGCGTACGAGATCCGCGAACTGGGCGCCCCGAGCGGACAGATCCGATGCCTCGAGGCGCCGCTCCATCGCCGAACCCGAGCCGATGGTCTCGACCGTGTCGGGCTCACCGACCTGCTGTGCTGCCAGATCGACCAGGGTGTGGCCGATCTCGCCGCCGGAGAAGCGCCCGACCACGACCCGCTGACCGAGCATCACGCCGGCACCGATCCCGGTGGAGATGGTCACGTAGACCACGTCGTCGGCATCCCGGCCGGCACCGAACGAGCCTTCGCCGACCGCTGCCAGGTCGGCGTCGTTCGCCAGGCTCACCGCGAGGCCGGTCTGCTCGGCGAGCCAGGTCTCGCTCAACCACTCGTCCCAGCCATCGGGCAGGTTGGGCGCGTCGACGAGCCGATCCTCGGCATGGTCGATCCGACCGGGGATTCCGACCACGGCCCCCTTGCATCCGCCGTCGTTCATGGCCCGCATCATCTCGACGAGCGCGTCGGGGCGGGGATCGTGCACGGGGGTGGGCCGCTTGTCGCGACGGAGGATCTCGCCGTCGGCCCGCACCAGCGCACCGCGGAGGTTGGTGCCACCGAGGTCGATCGCGACCACCGGCTCCCTCATCGGCCGATCCCGGGGTCGGCCGCACCACGCTTGTACGGGAGCACGGGGCACGGGTCGTCGAGGACGGGCTGCACGATCTGCCACCCGAGGTCGACCTGATCGCCGTGGGCGAACAACCGCTTGTCGCCTTCGAGGGCATCGGCGAGCAACCGTGTGTAGGCCGCAGGGCCGTCGTCGATGCCGTGGTGGTCGACCTCGAGCTCGATCGGCTCGGCGACGAGGTCCGGGCCGGGTCGCTTCGCCTGCAGTTCGAACGTGATCAGGTCGTTCGGCTTCACCTGCAGCCGAAGCCGATTCGGTTCGGCCGCGGTCGCTTCGTCGCTGAACAGCGACTGCGGCGGGCGGCGGAAGGTCACGATCGCCTCGGTCAGGGTCTCGTTCATGCCCTTCCCCGCCTTGATCCGCCACGGCACCCCAGCCCAGCGCCAGTTGTCGATCTCCAGCTCGAGCGAGACGTAGGTCTCGGTGTCGGAATCCGGATCGACCCCTTCTTCGCTGATGAAACCCTCGTATCGACCGCGCCAGACCTTCGACGGATCGAGCGGTCGGATCGCCTGGAGCACCTTGGTCGACTCGAGTTGGAACGCCTCGGCCGCATCGGTGACGGGTGGCTCCATCGCCAGAAGCGACACGATCTGGAGGAGGTGGTTCTGCACGACGTCACGTAGTGCGCCGACTTCGTCGTAGAACTTCCCCCGTCCCTCCACGCCGAAGTCCTCGGCCATGCGGATGTCGACCGACTCGATGTGCTGACGATTCCAGAGCGGTTCGAGGATCGAGTTGGCGAACCGGAAGACGAGGAGGTTGAGGATCGGCTCCTTCCCGAGGAAGTGGTCGATCCGGTAGGTGCGTTCCTCGGGATAGTGGCGGGCCACAGCCTCGGCCAGCTCCCGGGACGAGTCCAGATCGCGACCGAACGGCTTCTCGAGGACGACCCGGCCGCGGTTGAGTCCGGTCGCGCCGAGCCCGTCGGTCACCGTCGAGAAAAGGAACGGCGGGATGGCGAGGTAACACACGGGGCAGGCCGCATCGCCGACCTTGTTCGACACCTCCTCGAACGTGGAGGGTTCGCGGTAGTCGCCCGACACGTAGTCGAGCCGCGAAGCGAACCGCTCGAAGACGTCCTCGTCGACGTCGATGCCGGCGGCGTCGAGTGCTTCTCGGGCCTTCGCCTGCAGCGTCGGCACATCCCAATCCGAGGACGCGACACCGATCACCGGCACCTCGAGCGACCCTTCCTCCTCCAACCGATAGAGCGAAGGGAACAGCTTCTTGCGGCCCAGGTCGCCCGTGATCCCGAACAGGACGAGGACGTCGCCGACCATCTGATCCGAGGACATGGCGACCATCAGTCGACCTTCTTCTCGAGGTGTCCACCGAATGCGTTTCGCATGGCGGACAGCATCTTGTTGCCGTAGTCGGCGTTCCCGCGGGAGGCGAACCGACTGAACAGGGCGTCCGCGATGGTCGGCACCGGTGCGCCGGCTTCGACAGCGGCGAGCACGGTCCATCGGCCTTCGCCCGAATCCGAGACATAGCCACCGAAGCCGTCCAGGTTCGGATCCTCGACGAGCGACTGCGCCGTCAGGTCCAGCAACCAGGAACCGATCACGCTGCCGCGGCGCCAGACCTCGGCGATCGCTGGGAGATCGAGGTCGTACTGGAAGTGCGCCGGATCGCCGATCGGCGCCGTGTTGGTGTCGGCCGCACGTTCCTCCGAGCCGACATCGGCTCGCTCCATCAGGGCGAACCCCTCGGCGTAGGCCTGCATGATCGCGTACTCGATGCCGTTGTGGACCATCTTCACGAAGTGTCCGGATCCGGCCGGTCCGCAGTGGAGGTAGCCGAACTCGGCCTGCGCCGGATCGCCCGCACGACCGGGCGTGCGCTCGGCGGCATCGACACCCGGCGCGAGCGCCCGGAAGACCGGGTCGAGGTAGGCCACGGCGTCGTCGGCCCCGCCGATCATCATGCAGTAGCCACGGTCGAGGCCCCAGACACCACCGGAGGTCCCGACGTCGACGTAGCGGATGCCACGCTTCGCGAGTTCGTGCGCTCGCTCGATGTCGGCCGGATAGTGGCTGTTCCCACCGTCGATCACGATGTCGCCCTCGCTCAGATGATCGGCGACGTCGTACACGACCATGCCGGCGACCGCAGCGGGGACCATCACCCAGATCGCCCGGGGGCCATCCATCTTCGCGACCATGTCCTCCACGGAGGTCGCTCCCACCGCGACACCCTCGTCCACGAGTTCGGCGATCGCGTCGGCGTTGCGGTCGTAGGCAACACACTCGATGCCAGCGGCGGCACATCGGCGAACGAGGTTCGCTCCCATCCGCCCCAGTCCGATCATTCCCAGCTGCTTCGCCTGCTCTGCCATGTCGCTCCTCGAGGTCTCCGGTTGAGTCTGCCTTCGTGAACCGCCACGTCGTGCGACCCGTTCCCCACGAAGCGTGTGAGAACCCGAGGTACGCCGGTGGATCGCAGGGGCTGACCCTTCCGCGCCAGATTGGCGGAAACGAATTCCGCCGATCGGGCAGAACCGCTCGTCGGGTCAGCTAGAACGGCAGTGTCTCTCCTCCAGGAACCAGGGGGCCCGGCGCTGCGGCGCCGGGCCCCCTGTCGTTCCGGCATCACTCGGTCAGCGAGCGAAGGTCTGGCGATCGTCCGCGAACGCCTTGAACTCCAACGCGTTTCCGGCGGGGTCGAGCACGAAGACCGTGGACTGCTCGCCGGAGTCGCCGGCGAAGCGAACGTTGGGCTCGATCAGGATCTCGACACCGGAGGCGAGGAGCCGATCGACCGTGTCACGCCACACCCCCGGAGGCAGCAGCGCACCGAAGTGTTCGGCGGGCACCTGCTTGCCGTCCACGTCGTTGGTCGTGACCGCCGCGCCCGTTGCGGGGTCAAGATGGACCACGACCTGGTGACCGAAGAAGTCGAAGTCGACCCAGGTGTCGGCCGAGCGACCCTCCACACACCCGAGGACCTCGCCATAGAAGCGGCGAGCCGCCGCGAGATCGTCGACCCCGATGGCGAGATGAAACCGTGGCCGACTGCCCGGCGATGGTGAGACACCGGCCAACAGACGAGCGAATGTCGCATCGTCGAGCTGAGCGAGCGATGCGAGCGACAAGGCGCAGAAGCCGAAGCGCCCCGATCCGAGCCCATCGACGCCCGGCACGGCCACGACGGTCATGCCCGCTGCCGACGCCGACACACAACCGGCGAGCGAGTCCTCGAACACGACACAGCGGTCCGGATCGACGCCGAGCTCGGCGGCGGTCACCAGGTAGGGCTCCGGGTGCGGCTTGCCGTGGCTGTCGTGCTCCGCGGAGTGGATCACCTCGAACCGATCGGCGATCCCGAGGGCGCTCACCACGGCCTCGATCATGAGCAGATCCGACGAACTGCACAACCCGACCCGAAGGCCGAATCGATCGCAGCGATCCAGCATCTCGATGACACCCGGCAGCGGTTCGGCGTCGGCCACGACGAGCTCGACCGTCCGGGCGATCGTGCGGCGAGCGACCTCGGCGGCCGACGGCAACGACGTCCCACGCCCTTCGATCGGCAGGTCGTGATCGCGGTACCACTTCTCGGCGACCTGGGCCATGCGCATGCCCATCGTCGAATCGAAGTAGGCCTCGTCGACCTCGAGCCCGATGGACCGGGTCACCTCGAACTCGGCGATGCGCCATTTCGACTCGGATTCGACCAGCAGGCCGTCCATGTCGAAGATCGCGGCCTCGAATGCCATCAGATCGTGGCGTGCGGCAGGTTCTCCCGCATGCCGGTCGGGGTCACGCGGATGAACTCGGCGTTCGCCCAGAACTCCGGGATCGTCCGGGCATCGGAGTAGGACATGCCCGAGCGCACACCGGCCAGCAGGGAACCGACGAGCTTCGCGACCTCACCCCGATAGGGCACCGCTCCTTCGACTCCTTCAGCAGCTCGTTGCTCGAAGTACTCCTCGTCGAGCTCCTCGCCATCGCGGGCGGCGCGGGCTTCGAGTGCCTCGAACGAGGCCATACCACGGACACGCTTGACCAGCCCTCGACTGGTCGACTCGACCTCGCCCGGACTCTCCTTCGTCCCGGCGAAGAGCGACCCGATCATGACCGTCGAGGCACCGGCGCCCAGCGCCTTGGCGATGTCACCCGAGGTCTTGATCCCGCCGTCGGCGATGACGGGGACCGAGAGGCCGGCGCAGTCGGCGATGGCGGTCAGCTGCGGCACACCGACACCGGCCACGATCCGGGTCGTGCAGACGCCTCCCGGTCCGACGCCGACCTTGATCGCGTCCGCTCCGGCATCGACCAGTTCCTCGCCGCCGCGGCGGGTGGCGACGTTGCCGGCGATGAGGTCGACACCGGGCAGCACCGACTTCACCTTGCCGACCATCGAGATCGCGTGATCGGCGTGACCGTGGGCGATGTCCAGGACGAGGCAATCCACGCCGACCTCGGCCAAGGCCTCCGCACGCTCGATGGCGTCGTGATCGGTGCCGATGGCCGCGCCGACCGGAAGGTCGGCCCCGGCGGCCTTCACCTCGGCCACCATCGCCGTCTGTGCCTCGATCGAGAGGAAGCGGTGAATCGTGCCGAGTCCGCCGAGACGCGCCATGGCGATCGCCATCTCGGCCTCGCAGACAGTGTCCATGTTGGCCGCGATGATCGGCATGGACAGATCGACCCGGCGGCTCGCCTTGGTCGTGAGGTCGACATCGGACCGAGACCGGATCGACGAACGGCGGGGGACGAGCAAGACGTCGTCGAACGTCAAGCCGGTGCGAAGCGAATCGAGCCCCATCGGGTGCTCCTTGGGTTGGTCGAGTTCGTGCCCAGACGCAACGAACGGCCCGGATGGACCGGGCCGTTCGCCAAGACTACTGCCCCTGGGGCGAACCCGGGCGGCGGCGTCAATCGAGACTGATCGGAGCGTCGAGATCGATCTCTTCGTCGGCCACGAGGTCGACCTCGTCGCTCTCGATCAGGCCGACGTCTTTGAGCACCAGGTCCTGGATCTCCATGAACAGCGCCGGGTTCTCCATCAGGAACCGCTTGGTGGCTTCTTTGCCCTGCCCGATCTGTTCACCTTCGTAGGAGTACCAGGCGCCGGACTTCTTCACGAAGTCCCGGTCGACCGCGATGTCGAGCAACGAGCCCTCACGGCTCACACCCTTGCCGTACATGATGTCGAACTCGGCCTGCCGGAACGGCGGTGCCACCTTGTTCTTCACGACCTTCACCCGGGTCCGGTTCCCGACGACCTCGGCGCCGTCCTTCAACGACTCGATCCGTCGGATGTCGAGGCGCACCGAGCTGTAGAACTTCAGGGCGCGACCACCCGGCGTCGTCTCGGGCGAGCCGAACATCACGCCGATCTTCTCCCGCAACTGGTTGATGAAGATGCAGACGGTGTCGGTCTTGTTCAGGTTGCCGGTGATCTTCCGCAGTGCCTGCGACATGAGACGGGCCTGGAGACCGACGTGGGTGTCGCCCATCTCTCCTTCGATCTCGGCTCGGGGCGTCAACGCCGCCACGGAGTCGATCACGACCACCGCGATCGAGCCCGATCGCACCAGGATGTCGCAGATCTCGAGGGCCTGTTCACCCGTGTCGGGCTGGGAGATCAGGAGCTCGTCGACGTTGACCCCGATGGCCCCGGCGTAGATGGGGTCCATGGCGTGCTCGGCGTCGATGTAGGCACACGTGCCGCCCATGCGCTGGGCTTCGGCCACGACGTGCATCGCGAGGGTCGACTTGCCGGAGGATTCCGGACCGTAGATCTCGACGACCCGACCCCTGGGCAGACCACCGATGCCGAGCGCGAGGTCGAGCGCGAGGGCGCCGGTGGGGATGGCTTCGATCCCGAGGGAGGTGCGCTCCCCCATCTTCATCACGGAACCCTTGCCGAACTGCTTCTCGATCTGGCCGAGTGCCATGTCGAGCGCTTTGGTGCGATCCACGGGTTGCTCCTTGTCTGACGCCCTGCATCGTGCAGATCAGCGCCGCTCGTGCCGGTGCTCCGGCGTTGCGTTGGGGGAATCGATGACGTTGGTCAGACCGTAGAGACGGGGTGTGACACCGTCGGATCCGGCCTCCCCCGCAGCCGATCGAGATCGCCGACCACGGATGCCAGGACTGTAATTCCGAACAGGTGTTCGCACAACCCATGCCGGGAGATTCCGGCGCTCCAGCACTACGATCCCGGCGTATGCGGCCGGTCCTCGCAGCGCTTCTCGCCCTCGCCCTGCTCGCCGCGGCCTGTTCGGACGACGAGCCCGAGCTCACCTTCGAAGAACGCCTCCAACTGATCGAAGGCGAACTCACCGCCGAGCAACTCGCCGAACGCGAGCAGCTCGCCTCGCTGCTGTGCAACGCCGAACCTGCGGTTCTGGTCGAGGTGTGGCGGCAGTCCGACGCGAAGCAGCTCGAGTTCCACGATCTCGTGGTCGCCCAGGTCTGCCCCGACCACTACGAGCTCTACGCGACGGAGACCGGGCGGTTCGAGGTGGCCGAACCCGAGTAGTCGGAACGGGACCGCGTTCGTGAACCGACCGTCACCCGAGACCGTCCGTCACCCGAGCCGGCGGCGGAGCTGGTCCATGAGCGAGATGGTCGTGAACTGACGCACCCGCTCCCGATCTCCGGGCATCCGGAACATCATCGAACCCGACTCGTAGCCCTCGGGCAGGGCGAGGCCGACGAAGACCGTGCCCGGTCGCTGGCCTTCCAGGGCGTCGGGCCCGGCCACCCCCGTGGTGGCCAGCCCGATGTCGGCCCCGGTGAGCCGGCGGACACCCTCGGCCATCTCCATCGCGGCCTCCTCGGACACGACGGGCCCCGCCGACACGCCGAGAACGGAACGCTTCATCTCCGGGGTGTAGGCGACGACACCGCCGCGGAACACCTTCGACGCTCCGGGAACGGCGCAGATCCGTCCGGCCATGTAGCCGCCCGTCACCGACTCGGCCACGGCGAGACCGAGGCCGAGCTCACCCAGGCGCCGCAGCACGACGGCCTCCATCGTGTCGTCGTCCAGTCCGAAGATGATGTCGCCGAGCAGCGGCCTGAGCACGGCCTCCTCGGCATCGAGCTTCGCGGTGACGTCGGCGGCGTCGGTGCCCTTCGCCGTGATCCGGACCTTCAGACCCTCCACGCCGGAAGCGAGGAAGGCGAGAGTGGCTTCGCCGCCGTCGTCGAGCTCGGTGATGCGGTCGGCCAGCACCTCGGCCAGGCCGGACTCCGACATGCCCCAGGTCCGCAGGACCCGCGATGCGATCATGCCCTGTTCGCCGGCGCGACGTCGGAGGTCTCCGACGATCGTCCCGGTCACCATCTCCTTCATCTCGTAGGGCACACCCGGGACGGCGTAGACGACCTTGTCCCCGATCGGGCAGATGAGGCCCGGAGCGGTTCCGGGCTGTTGCGGGATCACCGACGCCCCGACGGGCACCATGGCCTGGCGCACGTTGTTCTCCGGCATCGTGCGGCCGCGGGACCCGAACATGTCGCGGATACGGGCTTCGATCTCGGCGTCGAGCACCAGGTCGACGCCCATCACCTCCGCGATCACGTCTCGGGTGAGGTCGTCCTGGGTGGGCCCGAGACCGCCGCAGCAGATCACCGCATCGGAGCGCTCGAGCGCCTGCTCGAGCACCGCCCGGATCCGGGCCGGATTGTCGCCGACCTTGGTCTGGTAGTGGGAGTTGATGCCCGCCGCGGCGAGCTCGGCTCCCATCCACGACGAGTTGGTGTCGACGATCTGCCCGAGCAGCAGTTCGGTTCCGACGGCGACGATCTCGACTCTCATGCGCAGAGCATGCCAGGTCAGCCGGCGCTCACCCGATTCACCGGCAGGAGCTCCGCCTCGACACGAGCGGCGAGCTCATCGACGTCCGCTGGATCGGCGAACACCGCGACCAGGGCACGCAGACCGCCGCCGAGCTCACGGTCGTACCAGACGACCGACAGCGCCTCGTCCCCGGCGTCACGGCGACGCCACGCCCCGGCGGGAGTCTCCACGGTCGACTCGCTCCCGAGCTCGAGATCGAACTGACCGAGCACCTGATCCTCCAGGAGGCCACCCACCGACGACGGGAAGCCGAGCTGGAGGATGGAGGTCTCGTCGAGGATGCCGTCGAGACGAAGCGACTGAATGCCCGTGGCGTCGACCGTCCAGCCCTCGGGCCGGACACCGGCGATCGTCACCCCGAAGTCGGGCACGTCGACCTCGAAGGCCTCGAAGACGAGCGGGTCGGGATCGGGGGCGAGGAACCGGGCGATGTCGTCGTCGGCGCAATCGGCATCGATCGGCCCCGGCGCGTCCAGGAAGGCGAGCAGCAGATCCTGTCCGCATGGCGATCCCGTCACGGCATGGCCCTGATCCTCGACGACGACCACCTGCGACGACGACAACGTCGCCGCAGCCTGTTCGCCCCATGCCACGGGTGTCACCGGATCGAACCGGCCCGCGAGCACCAGGCTCGGGATGTCGCTCGAGACCGGGGCGAAGATCGACGGATCGGCCTGACCGGACGGCACCGCCGCGCAGTAGTCGGTGGCCGCCGGTCCGAAGTTGGAGAACAGGTAGGTGCTGTCCGGCCGGTCGCCGAACGGGTCGGCGGGGACGTCGACCGCGGTCGGATCACCGAACGGGATCGCCTCGTGACACTCGACGGCCCAGAGCAGGCCGGGCGTGAAGAAGCCCTCGTTGGCCAGTTCGATCGTGAGGAACCCTGCGGCGGCGTCGGTGCCGCCCGCCTCCAGGTCGGCGAGCAACTCGGGCAGATCACCGAAGCGGACCGGCGAATACAGCGCGCCGAGGGTGAGTCCGGCCAAGGCGTCCCCGTCGAACTCCACGATCGTCGGTGGACCGAACGGATTGAAGGCGTCCGGCACCTCGATCGTGCGGGGCTCGGCCTCGAGCGCCGCGTATGCGTCACGGAGGCGTTGATCGAGATCGCCGGCGGCGTCACACTCGGCCTCGGCATCACACGCCGCGTCGACTGCTTCGAGCGACTCGACGAAGCCACGGGCGCCGTCGGCGCCGAGGTCGGCGTCGGGGGGCAGCACCGAGTCGAGGACGGCCGACCGCACGCCCTCGGGGTGCTGGCGCATGATCTCCAGGCCGAGCCGGGTGCCGTAGGAGATGCCGAACAGGTCCCACTGCTCGATCTCCAGCGCCGTCCGGATCGCCTCGGCGTCGTGGGCCGAGGCGACCGAGTTGTACTGGGTGAGGTCGATGCCGTCCGCGATCCAGGCGTCAGAACAGTCGCCGAGCGTCCGGATCGCGAGCTCGGTGCCCGCTTCCGGCGTGATCGAGGCATCACCCCGGAGCCGATCGGCCAGCTGGAAGATGGCATCGCAGGCGAGCGACGGCTCGGCGAACCCGACCCCGCGCTGATCGAACAGGATGACGTCCCGTCCGACGTTGATGCCCTCGAACAGCGACGCGTACTGGAACGGCAGGGTCTCGATCGGATGCCCACCGGGGCCACCTTCGAGATACACGACCGGTGGATGCTCGGCTCCATCGGTGGCCGGCAGCACCACGACGGGCAGCACGACCTCACCCGAGCCATCCGACCAGTTCATCGGCACCGTCACCGTGCCACAGCGCGGCTCGAGTCCGGGGACATCGACAGGGCAGGCTCCGTCGTCGAAGGTGAACGATCCGATGCCCGTGTCGGCCTCGACCGGCTCGGGCTCGACGACGGCGTCGCCGTCGATGCCGGCATCGACCACGGTCGTCTCCGACGCGGTCGAGTCGGTGGTCGAGGTGTTCGGCGACGCGTCGTCGGACGAGGTGCAGGCGCTCGCGAGCAGGGCGAACGCGAGGATCGGGATCGAGAGACGCAGGCGGGGCATGCCGGAGATCAGAGCACCGATTGGCGGCAGGGTCATCCCACCCCAGTCGGATCGGGCCTCGTCCCCGTGAGGGAGCGACGTCTCAGCGGGAGCCGGAGGTGCGCAGCGACGCCCGGCCGTCGGCCAGGTATTGCCCCATCGTCACGACCGTGAAGACGACCGCGATCCACAACATGGTGTCGGCCACCCAGGGCACGTTGTTCTCGACCGGCGGGCACATGGCGAGCGACAGGGCGGTGCCTTGCACGAGCGTCTTGTACTTGGCTGATCGACGGGCCGGAATCGACAGCCCCTGGCGGGCCCAGTACGACCGGTAGACCGTGATCGCCACCTCGCGGGCGGCGATGATCAGCATCGGCCAGATCGAGAAGACGTCGATCGAGACGAGAGCGAACCCCACGCCCAGCACGACCGCCTTGTCGGCGAGCGGATCCAGGAAGGCCCCGAGCTTGGTCGGCGTCGCGTTGCGAGCGAGGCGACCATCGAGCAGATCCGTGAGACCGAGGAACCATCCGAACCAGAACGTGACCCACCACGGGTTCCGGTCGAGCACCATCAAGGTGATGACCGGGGCCGAGACCGTGCGCAACACGGTCAGCCCGTTCGCCGCCATGGCGTACCGGTTCAGACCGATGAGATCCATGGAAGGGCTCGTCATGTGTCCGCCCCCGAAGCGATCAGGTCGGGGCCGATCGCGGCGCGTACCACCACGGGGTGGATCCGGCCGACCTCGAGGTCGATCGGAACCTGCACGACGCCATCGATCTCCGGCGCCTCACGGTGCGTGCGGCCGACGCCGGGTCGGTCGACGAGGACCTGGACGGTCTGGCCGACCAGCGCGTCGCGTCGCTCGGCCGTGATGCGATCCTGGAGTTCGGTCAACTCGGCGAGGCGTTCGGCCATCAGGCCGGCGGGCACGGTCGAGTCGAGTCCGGCGGCATGGGTGCCCTCCTCCTCCGAGTAGGAGAAGAAGCCGCACCAGTCGAGACGCTGTGAGCGCACGAACTCGATGAGTTCGTCGTGGTCGGCTTCGGTCTCGCCGGGGTAGCCGACGATGAAGTTGGATCGGAACGCCGCCTCGGGCCAGCGGGCCCGGATGGCCTCGATGCGCTCCGCGAACCGGGCACCGTCACCCCAGCGCTTCATGCCGCGCAACAGCGGTCGGGACACGTGCTGGAGCGAGAGGTCGAAGTACGGAACACCCGTGTCGCCGATGGTGTCGATCAGCTCGTCGGTGAGATCGGATGGGTAGAGGTAGAGCAGCCGGACGCGATCGACCCGTTCGGCGACGGCACGGACGAGCGGCACGATGGCCCGCTCGCCCCGGCCCTGATCGCGGCCGTACGCGGCGAGGTCCTGGGCGACGAGGACGATCTCGGCGGCCTGCAGCTGGTCGACCTCGGTGAGGATCTGCTCGATCGAGCGTGACCGTTGCGGGCCGCGGAACGACGGGATGGCGCAGAACCCGCAGGCCCGGTCGCACCCTTCGGCGATCTTCACATAGGCCCACGGCGACGACGACGCCGGGCGGGGCAGATTCAGCAGATCGAACTCGGAGCGGCGGGTCGGACCGAGGGTCACCGGCACGCCGAAGCCGGCGACCTGATCGACTTCCGGGAGCGCTTCGGCCAGCTCGTCGCCGTAGCGCTCGGCCAGACAACCGGTGACCACGAGCTCGGCGCCGTCGGCCTTGCGATCCTCGAGGTCGAGGATCGTGTCGACCGACTCGGCACGTGCGGTGTCGACGAAGGCGCAGGTGTTGACGACCACGAGGTCGGCGTCCTCGGGCGCCGACGCCGCGACGTAGCCGTCGGCGGCGAGGGTCCCGACGAGCTTGTCGGAATCCACCTGGTTCTTCGGGCACCCGAGGGTCTCGACCCAATAGCGACGGGGCGAGACGGGAGCGTCGGCACTCGTCACCCCGGCAGCCTACTGAAGGCACCAGCGACCTCACGGTGGACGCCCGGACGGGTTCGCGGCCCGACCGTTGGACGGTCGCCCCGTTCAAACCTAGGTTGCGCGTATGGGGAGGATTCTCGGCGCGAAGCTCGTCGAACTGATCGTGGTCCTCGCCGTCGTGAGCCTCGTGAGTTTCGCCATGCTGTCGCTGGTCCCCGGCGACAACCCCGAGTTACGCATGCTCGGCGACAGTGCGACACCCGAGGCGGTGGCCGACCTGCGCGCCGAGCTCGGCCTCGATGATCCCTTCCCGCAGCGCTACGGGCGGTGGCTCGGCGATGTTCTGCAGGGCGATCTCGGCCGATCGACCACCAGCAATCAGGACGTCACGGCGATCATCGCCGAACGCCTGCCGATCACACTCCAGCTCGCGGCGATGTCACTCGCGATCGGGCTGCTGTTCGCCGTGCCGCTCGGCGTGATCAGTGCCTGGCGAGCCGGCGGATGGATCGACCGGATCGTCACGTCGACGAGCTTCGCCGTCCTGAGCCTTCCGAGCTTCCTGATCGCCATCGTGTTGATCATCGTGTTCGCGGTCCGACTCCGCGTGCTCCCCGCCGCCCCGGCGTGGGTCCCGCTCACGGAGGACCCGATCACGAACCTCCGCAACCTGATCCTGCCCGTGACGGCCATGGCGCTGGGCGAGATCGCCGTTCTGACCCGTGTGCTTCGCAGCGACATGATCGACGTGCTCCAGCTCGACTACATCCAGACCGCCCGGGCGAAGGGCATGCCCACCCGATTCGTGCTCCTTCGCCACGCACTTCCCGCGGCGTTGTTGTCGATGCTGACGCTCGTCGGTCTCCAGGTGGCCGGGGCCATGACCGGAGCCGTCGTGATCGAGCAGATCTTCGGTCTCCCCGGCCTCGGGAGGACGCTGCTCCTGGCGATCCTGAGCCGTGATCTGGTCGTGGTGCAGGGCCTGGTCCTCGTCATCGCCGGCGCCTATGTCGTCGTGAACTCGCTCGTCGACCTCGCCTATCGCCTCGTGGACCCGAGGATCCGGCGTGCGAGCTGAGCCGACGAACGAGGTCGACGAACCCGTGGCACCAGACCACCCCCGGCGTGGATCGGCAGCGGGCACGCTCGGCACGCTCTTCTGGCTGGCCGTCGCCTGGCTCGTGCTGGTGGTGGCCACCGCGGTGTTCGCGGGTCTCCTCCCTCTGCCCGATCCGACTCGGATCAGTCCCGGCCGGAAGTACCTCCCGATCGGGTCGGACGGACATCTCCTCGGGACGGATCAACTCGGACGCGACATCCTCGCCCGGGTGGCCGAGGGCGCCCGGATCTCGATGTTCATCTCGTTGCTCACGGTCGCCGTGGGCATCACGGTGGGCGGTGTGGTCGGCACCACGGTCGGCTACGTGGGTGGGCGGATCGAGAAGGCGGCGATGGCGCTCGTCAACATGGCCCTGTCGTTCCCGTCGCTGATCCTGCTCCTCGGCGTCATCGCCTTCGCCGGCCAGAGCCTGCGCAACATCGTGCTCGTCTTCTGCGTGCTGGCGATTCCCGGCTACATCCGATTCGCCCGAGCATCGACGCTCACGCTGAAAGAGCGTGACTGGGTGCTCGCGAGCCGCATGATCGGGGCGAAGGATCGCCGGATCGTGTTCCGCGTACTCCTCCCCGATGTGCTGGTGACGCTGATCACCTTCGGCCTCCTCGCGATCGGCGCCGTGATCGTGGCGGAGGGCGTCATCGCCTTCCTCGGCGTCGGGGTCCCGCCGCCGACCGCCACCTGGGGCCAGATGATCGCCGACGGCCAACGCGACTTCGACGACGACGTCATCCACACCGCCCTGATCCCGGCGACCGCCATGTTCCTGACGATCCTGTCGCTGAACCTCGTCGGCGACGGACTCAGAAGACGCCTCCAGGTGCGTGAGGCACAGATCTGACCAAGGGGACCATCACATGCTGAAGACATCGATCCGTTCACGACGGCGAGCGCCCGCGTTGCTCGCGTGCCTCGCGATGCTCGCCGCCGCGTGCACCGGAGGGGGCTCGGACGCCGCCGACGACGACGCTCCGACGACGACCGCCGACATCGCGAACGCGACGACCCTCGCAGCACCGGACGAGTCGGGGCTCGCGATCCAGCGCGGCGGCGAACTGACGATCGGAATCGTCGCGGAGTCGAGCGGCTTCTACCCGCCGAGCTCCGAAACGGCGTTCTCCGCCGGCTTCCTCGTGATGGACGCCCTCTATGACCGATGGTTCGACCTCACGGGCTCGGGCGAGATCGTCCCCGTGCTCGCGGCCGAGCGAGCGGAGCCGAACATCGATGCCACGCAGTGGACGATGAAGATCCGAGAGGGGATCACGTTCCACGACGGCACGGTCCTCGACGCCCAGGCCGCGGTCGACATGATCACCCAGTGGCACGAGGGTCCCTTCGGAGCGAGCTCGACCATCGAGCGGGCCGAGGTGATCGACAGCCACACCGTGCGCTACGTGCTGAAGGACGCCGACCCCGCCTTCGAGAACACTCTCGCCGGTGTCAGCACGGGCGCAGCGTTCTCGCCGACGGCCGGTTGGGCCTTCGGCTACGACGACAGCGTGGAGCGCCCCGTGGGTACGGGACCGTTCATGTTCGAGTCGTGGACCCGCGACAGCGAACTCGTCGTCGTCCGCAATCCGGACTACTGGCGTGAAGGCGTCGATGGTGAGGCCCTCCCCTACCTCGATCGCATCCGGTTCCGGGTGTTGACCGACGGCAATGCGCGCCGGGCGGCGCTCGAGGCCGGCGACCTCGACATGACGACACAGGGCGGTCCGGACGGCGGCAACGCCCTCGTCGAGGCCGGCTTCGTACCGTACGAACACATCGGCAACGGCGCAGGGCTCAACATCCACAACGTGCTGAGCCCGCCGATGGACGACGTTCGCATCCGCCGTGCGGCCGCACACGCGCTGAACCCCGACACGGCCAACGAGCTCGGCCCGTCCAATCTCGCCGGGGTGACCGTGCCCCGCTCGCAGTACTTCACCACCGAGAGCCGGTGGTACAGCCCGGAGGCCGACGCGGCCTACGCCTGGTACGACCCCGACGAGGCCCGACGGTTGATCGACGAGTACGTGAACGATCCGGATCGCAGCGACGCCAAGGCTGTCGGTGAGCCGGTGTCGTTCTCCTACATCTGCAACACCGAACCGAACAATCGGGACACGGCCCTGCTGTACCAGCAGGAGTGGGGTGACGTCGGCATGGAAGTCGAGCTCGACTTCCTCGAGCAGTCCACGTTGATCTCCACGGTGGTGGGGACGACGAGCGACCCTCTGTACGCCGGCGACTTCGACGTGTCGTGCTGGGCCGACGGCAACGAGAACGACCCGTTGTCGTTGTTCCGTGTCCGCTACGGCACCGAGCAGGTTCTGAACTGGACCAACTACACCTCCCCCGAGGTCGACGCCCAGATCGACATCCTGCGGAACAATCTGGACTTCGAGACCCGCTACGCCGCGACCGCCGAGATCAGCCGGATCACAGCCGAGGAGATGACGGTTCATTGGTGGTCGTCGGGGTCGACGCTGGTGCTGGCCCGGCCGGAGGTCCGCGGTGTCGAGACGTTCACGTACCCGGGCGGCGAGGTCGGAGAACGGCGATCGTCCGGCCGGGTGTGGTGGCACGAGGTGTGGCTCTCGGACGGCATGCCGGCGGGCGATCTGCCGAGTGGGCCGATCGAGATCCCCGAGGTGACGACGACCACCACGACGATCGTCGAAGAGGTCGCTGCGACCCCGACGAACGAAGCGGTGCTCGCCGCCATGCCGGCGCCGCCGGCCGCGCTCACGGTGGGTGACACCGAGCCGCCACTCCCGGTGTTGTGTCCCGACATCGAGACGCTCGACGGGATCACACCGATCAGTGCGACGACGCAGAACTACGACGGTGCCCCGCAGGTCGGCCCCTTCGGCGCCATCACGATCTACGAACTCGAGCCAGGTGACGCCGACATCGTCTTCGAGCGGTACGAGCAGGCGCTCGCCGAGTGCGACGCCTACTCCGCCGTTCTGAACGGCACGGCGCTGAACCTCGGCTACACGACACGTGACCTCGGCTCCTGGGGCGACCGTTCGCTGACGCTGGCGAACGTCGGCGACGCCGGTGGCTTCCCGATCGACATCGACAACATCCTCATCCAGGTGGGCGACGACCTCGCGCTGGTGACAGCGCTGCATGTCCTGACGCCGTCGGACGGATCGGTCTCGCTGCCACTGGCGGAGGCCGCCGCGGGCATCCTCGCGGGCCTCTGACGCTGGCCGCCGGGCCCGGGTACACCCGGGCCCGGCG
>JAHDCV010000049.1 GCA_020629695.1 Acidimicrobiales bacterium
GTGTGCATCGGTGTGGCGACGTCGCTCGGGGTGGCGGTCGGCCACGGAGAGAGGTTGGTACACCGCTCACTGCGGCCGCTGCTAGCTTCAGGGCCCGTGAGCACCATCGAGCATGTGATCGGACGCGAAGTTCTCGACTCCCGTGGCAACCCCACGGTCGAGGTCGAGATCCATCTGGACTCCGGAGCGTCGGGGCGGGCCCTCGTGCCCTCCGGTGCGTCGACCGGGGCCTTCGAGGCGGTCGAACTCCGTGACGGAGGAGACCGGTTCGGCGGCAAGGGCGTGCTCACCGCCGTCGGGCACGTGAACACCACGATCGCCGAGGCGATCATCGGCCTCGACTCGATCGACCAGCGGGCGATCGACGCCGTGCTGCTCGACGCCGACGGCACGGCGAACAAGGGCCGGATCGGTGCGAATGCCATTCTCGGGGCTTCGCTCGCGACCGCTCGGGCCGCAGCCGACCACCTCGAGATCCCCCTCTATCGGCACGTCGGCGGCACCAACGCCCACGTGCTGCCCGTGCCGATGATGAACGTGCTGAACGGCGGCGAGCACGCCGACAACAACGTGGACTTCCAGGAGTTCATGTTCATGCCCGTCGGTGCGAGCTCGTTCACCGAAGCCCTCCGGTGGGGCGCCGAGATCTATGCCCAGCTCAAGAAACTGCTGGTCGCCAAGGGTCTGTCGACCGGCCTCGGCGACGAGGGCGGGTTCGCCCCGGATCTCGAGTCGAACGAAGCGGCGCTCCAGCTCCTCATGGACGCGATCGAGGCCGCCGGACGCACGCCGGGCGACGAGATCGCCCTCGCGATGGACGTCGCGTCCACCGAGTTCTACGCCGACGGCGTCTACACCCTGCACGCCGACGGCCGTTCGGTCGACTCGACCGGCATGTCCGAGGTGCTCGCCGACATGGTCGATCGGTATCCGATCGTGTCGATCGAAGACGGTCTGGCCGAAGAGGACTGGGACGGCTGGGCGACGCTCACCAACATGATCGGCGACCGCTGCCAGCTCGTCGGTGATGATCTCTTCGTCACCAACACCGAGCGTCTGTCCCGCGGCATCACCGACGGGATCGCCAATTCGATTCTCGTGAAGGTCAACCAGATCGGATCGCTCACCGAGACCCTGGACGCCGTGGCCATGGCCACCGCCGCCTCCTACACCTCGGTGATGTCGCACCGCTCCGGCGAGACCGAGGACACCACCATCGCCGACCTCGCCGTCGCCACGAATTGCGGCCAGATCAAGACCGGCGCTCCCGCCCGTTCGGACCGGGTCGCGAAGTACAACCAGCTGCTCCGTATCGAGGACGATCTCGGCTCCGCCGCCCGGTACCCCGGGGCCGGAGCGCTCGCTCGCTGATGCCGGCGTTCATCGAGACACCGGTCCGCCAGGTGCGGGCGCTGTTCTGGCGGATCCGTCGTTTCCTGAACCATCCGCGCACGCAACAGGTCCGGTCGGGCGGTTCGGTCGTGATCGCCATCGGCATCTGCGCCGCCGTGCTCGTGACCCTGGGCGCCATCCCGGTCCGGAACTACGTCGGACAGCGCGAGTCCCTGGCCGAGGCCGAGGCCGAGCTCGCCCGAATTCTCGGCGAGGTCGATGCGGCCCGTCTCGAGCTCGACCAGCTCGAGACCGATGAGGAGATCGAGCGTCGAGCGAGGGCGAACTTCGACCTGGTCTTCCCCGGTGAAGAGAGCTACCGGATCCTGCCTGCCGGCGACGCGCCGGCGGCCGACGACGACTGATCCCGTCACTCGTTCGCCCGCCGACAGCGTCCCAAAACGGCCCGCACCCCGCTGCGGGAGGGAGTCCGTGCGGGGAGCGGAGACCGGGGCGAAACGGGGCGAGCTGTGGATTCGACCGCCGACTGGCGGCGGTCGGGAGGCGCTCCCGACCAGCCTGATGGGCTGATCGGGAGCGGTCCCGTGTGGGGAGGACCCGGCGGCGGAGCCCCGTCGATCAGAGCTGGGCGAACACGACCCGCCGGTTCGCGGCGAGCGCCTCGGGGTCGTCGCCTTCACCGAACTGCTCGGTCTCGCCGAGCCCGACCGGGCTCAGAGCGGCGGCATCGACACCGCGCTCGACGAGTGCGGCGACCACCGACTCGGTGCGTGCCTGCGACAGCGCCAGGTTGGCCTCGTCGTCGCCTCGCACGTCGGTGTAGCCACGCACGGCGACCTTGGTGCCCTCGGGTGCGGCGAGGATGACCTCGGCGGCGGCGTCGAGGGTGGCGGCGGAGGCCGGCAGGATCTCGGCGGAGTTGGTCGCGAACTGCACCGGGGCCAGATCGACGATCTCGTTCAGTGCGTTGGCGGTGGGGGAGTCCACCTCGACCTGATCGATCACCTCGACCACACCCGGCAGCGCCATCGGTGCCCGCAGGGCGTTCGCCTCGAGTGCCTCGGACACCACGGTGCCGGTCACGGTGACGACGCCGTCGGCGACGGTCACGTCGAGGCCGTCGGCCTGGGTGGCGACCGCAGCAGCGGCACGGTCCTGGATGACGGTGAGCTGATCGTCGACGCCGGTCACACCCTCGATGGCTTCGAGTGCGCTGATCGTGGCGGCGCGATCGGTCTCGTCGTCGACGATGCCGGTGGCGGTGATGACGGTCCCGGAGGCGCTGGCGAGGCCGTTTCGGACGCTGTTGGCGTCGATGGCGGCCTGGGCCTGCGGTTCGAGCACGACGAGCTGGTTGTCGACCGAGGTGATGCCGTCGACGGCGGCGGCCCGGGCCTCGGCACGCTCCGACTCGGCGTCGGTGCCGACGAAACCGGACAGCACGGTCTCGCTGCCGGCGGTGGCGGCGGCGATGCCGAAGGCGCCGACCGCGGCATCCACGTCGGGAGCCAGGTCGAGCTGGGTGGTGGTGACCTGCACCGTCGTGGTCGTGGCGGCCGCCTCGTCGTCGGTGTCGTCGATCTCGGAGTCGGCGACGGTCGTGACGACGTTGCCGTCCTCGTCGAGAATCGTGGTGGCGGTCGTGCCGTCGACCTCGGTGACCGCGGCGACGACGTCCTCGCCGTCTCCGCCGTTGCGCCAGGTGTTCCAGCCGGCGACGCCGGCGATGCTGGCCAGGACGACCAGGCCGACGGCGATGATCTGGTTGTCGGCCGACCATCCCCACTCGGGGATCAGTTTCTCGGCGCCGGCCACACCGCCACCGTCACCGGCGGAGCCGGCCACCGCGCCGCGCCCGGCTGTGCCCGACGTCGTGGTGGTGGCCGTCGAACCCGAGGTGGTCGTGGTGGTGGTCACGCTCGCCTCGCCGGTCGAACCGACGGCGGCTCGCCGCTCGTCCGAGCTCATGGCGCCGGCCGCAGCCTCCTTTGCGCTGGCTGCCGCGTCGGTGGCGGCGTCGGTGGCGCTGGCTGCCGCGTCGGTGGCGCTGGCTGCCGCGTCCTTCGAGCCCGACATCATGCCCTTGGCCCCGGCGGCGAGGCCGGCGGCCCCAGCAGCCGCGGCGCCACCGATCCTGCCGGCCATGCCCTTGGCGGCATCGGCGGCTCCGGACACGGCGCCGGTCGCTGTGTCGGCGGCACCGGCAGCAGCACCGGAGGCCGCATCCGCGGCCCCTTCGACCTTGGCCTTCGCCGCGTCGGCGGCGGCGGCCCGATCCTCATCGGTCAGGTGGCGCTGGAGCGCCTCCTCGACCCGATCGGCGTTCTCGTTCACTCGGTCATCAGACATGCATCGTCTCCCTCTCCACGACACCAGACGCACGTCGGGCTCGACTTGTCGCGTTGATTTTCAGGGATTTCACCCAAGGCGGACGACATCTCGTCGTCACTTGTGCCCGGATCGATCTCGTGTGCCAAACTCGCCGGGTCAACCAACCACGCCAGGGGGAAATCGGTGGAAGTCACCGTCACGATCAACGGCAGCGCGGTCTCGGCCGACGTCGAAGCCCGGACACTCCTCGTCCACTACATCCGCGACACGGCCGGCCTCACGGGGACCAACGTCGGCTGTGACACGTCCTCGTGCGGTGCGTGCACGGTGCACCTCAACGGTGAGGCCGTGAAGAGTTGCACCGTGCTCGCCGCCCAGGCCGATGGCCAGGAGGTCACCACGATCGAGGGTCTGGCGCCGTCCGAGGACGAGATGCACCCGATGCAGACCGCCTTCATGGAATGTCACGCCCTCCAGTGCGGCTACTGCACACCGGGCATGGTGATGGCATCGGTCTCGTTGCTCGACGAGATCCCGAATCCGACCGAAGCGCAGGTCCGTGAAGGGCTCGAGGGCAACCTCTGCCGCTGCACCGGCTACCACAACATCGTCAAGGCCGTGCTCACCGCGTCGGGCGCCACCGAGGGGGTGCCGGCATGATCCCGGTCTCCTTCGATTACACCCGGGCCGATTCTGCCGATGCGGCGCTCGCTGCGCTGGCCGAGCACGGCGACGAAGCCAAGCTCCTCGCCGGCGGCCACTCCTTGCTGCCGATGATGAAGCTCCGCCTGGCCTACCCCTCGGTCCTGGTCGACATCGGACGGCTCGACGATCTCTCCTACGTGCGTGACAGCGGCGATCACCTGGCGATCGGTGCACTCACGAAGCACCGCGCGATCGAGATCGATCCACTCGTCGCCGAGCACGCTCCGCTGCTCGCGACGGCGACAGCGAACGTGGGCGACCCCCAGGTCCGCCATCGCGGGACCATCGGCGGCTCGATCGCCCACGCCGACGCGGCGGCCGACCACCCGTCGGCGCTGTTGGCGCTCGGCGGTTCGGTCGTGGTGCGTTCTGCCACGGGCGAGCGTGTGATCGACGCCGGCGACCTGTTCACCGGCTTCCTCGAGTCGGCGCTCGAGCCGACCGAGATGATCACCGAGATCCGGATCCCCAAGCACACCGGTGCGGGCTGGAGCTTCCAGAAGTTCAACCGTCGTGCGCAGGACTGGTCCATCGTCGGGGTGTCGGCCCAGCGGGTCAACGGCCACGCCCAGGTGGCGCTGGTCAACATGCACCCGACGCCCGTGCGGGCCACCGCGGTCGAAGAGGCGCTCGCCGGCGGAGCGTCCGCCGCTGACGCCGCCGCTCTCGCCGCCGAAGGCATGGAGCCGTCGTCGGACCTCAACGCGAGCGTCGAGTACCGCCAGCATCTGGCTCGGGTGCTCGTCGGACGTGCGCTGACCGAAGCCGGCATCGCCTGAGCGATGTCCACAACGTGACCGGGTCCAGGATCGTCTCGCTCCTGCCCTCGGCCACCGAAATCCTGTATTGGCTCGGCCTCGGCGATCGAGTGGTCGGTGTCACCTACGAGTGCACCGTCCCCGCCGAGGCCGCGTCGCGTCCGCACGTGACCGACACGATCATCCCGACCGGCGCCACCCCCGGGGAGATCGACGCGATCATCCGTGCCGCGATGGCCGACGGACGGCCGCTCTACACCCTGGATCGTGACCTGCTCGCCTCGCTCGACGCCGATCTCATCGTGACCCAGGACCTGTGCCGGGTGTGTGCGCTTCCCGCGGGGGACGTGGATGCCGCCGTGGCCTCGCTCGGATGTCGAGCCGAGGTGTGTTCGTACGATCCGATGACGTTGGACGAGGTCTTCGACGGGATCGAGATGATCGCCGAGGCGGCGGGTGCCGGAACCGAGGGTCACGAGCGGGTCGCTGCGGCCCGGGCCCGCCTGATGGCGCAGCGTGCGCGGGGTGCGTCCATCGCCGAGCGCCCACGCGTGCTCCTGCTCGAGTGGGTGGACCCCCCGTTCGGGCCGGGTCACTGGATTCCCGATCAGCTGGAAGCCGCTGGCGCCGAGCCGCTCCTCCATCACGCCGGTGGCCGGTCGTCGACGACCACCTGGGACGCTGTCGTCGAGGCGGATCCGGACGTCATCCTGGTGGCGCCCTGCGGCTTCGATGCCGACGCCGCCGCGGAGCAGTGTGCGTCGGTGCTCGCCCGGCCGGAGCTCGCCGATGTCTCCGCCGTGCGCACGGGTCGCGTGTGCTCCCTGGATGGAGACGCCCACGTGGTCCGGCCGGGGCCGCGACTGCTGGATGGCATCGATGTCATGTTCGACCTCGTGCACGACACGGAATCCGGTCCGGCGAACCCCGAGCAGTACGATCCCGCCTGATGCGAGAGATCCTCCCCGACCTCCAGCGCTGGCGCCGCCAGGGCAAACGAGTGGCCATCGCCCGAGTCGTCGACGTCGAGGGCTCCGGCCCCCGTCTGCCAGGCGCCGCGATGGCCGTGGCCGAGGACGGCGAGGTCGCCGGCAGTGTGTCCGGCGGATGTGTGGAGGGGGCGGTCGTCGAGGCGGGTCTGGCCTGCATCGAATCCGGCACGCGGGAGCTCGTGACGTTCGGCTACTCCGACGACGATGCGTTCGCCGTCGGCCTCACCTGCGGCGGCACGATCCACCTGTTCCTCGAACCGCTGGACTGGTGATGGCCGACGACCGCACCATCTTCGATCGCGTCGCCGACGCGATCGCGTCCGAGACCGCTGCTGCACTCGCGACGATCGTCGACGGTCCGAACGCCGGGGCGAAGCTGCTGTTGGACGTCGACGGCGAGCTGCACGGCTCCCTCGGCAACGACGACCTCGACCGGGTCGTCGGTCGAGATCTCCGGGGCGAGCTCGCCGCCGGCACGTCCGGTGTCCGGCACTACGGTGCGCACGGTGAGGCCCGGGCGGATGAGGTCCGGGTGTTCGTCGAGACCTACGCCCCACCACCGCAGATGCTGATCTTCGGGGCGGTCGACTTCACCGCGGCGCTGGTTCGTGTGGCCAAGATCCTCGGCTACCGGGTCACCGTGTGTGATGCCCGCCCGATGTTCGCGACGAAGCGGCGGTTCCCGGCCGCGGACGAGGTCGTGGTCGACTGGCCCCATCGTCTCCTGGCCGACCGAGGTGGCGACCTCGGCCCCCGCGATGCGGTGTGTGTGCTGACCCACGACCCGAAGTTCGACGTACCCGCGGTGCTCGCCGCCCTCCAGACCGAGACGGGCTACCTGGGCTGCATGGGCTCTCGACGCACCACCGAGGATCGCAACAGTCGCCTCCGGGACGAGGGCGTCAGCGAGGCGGACATCGAGCGGATCTGGGCTCCCATCGGGTTGGATCTCGGTGGACGTACACCCGAGGAGACCGCGATCTCCATCTGTGCCGAGATCATCGCCCGGCGTGCGGGCAAGCAGGACGTCAAGCCGCTGACACACACGAGCGGCGACATCCACGGCTGAGCCACCCTGCCGGGGGATGGACCGGGCCGAATGGCCCATCCGGACACTGGATTCCGCATCGGAGCGGCCGATGGATCGCGGATGACCGATGTCGACTTCTCGCGGATCGTCGCCCCGTGGCGACGTCTCCAGTTGGGCCAGAAGGCCGCACTGGGGCTCGTCGTCGCGTGTGTGCCGCTGGTCGTCATGGGGTTGCAGGTCTCCGCGATCGCACGTGACGAACTCCGGGCCCAGACGCTGCAATCGGTCGAACTCGCGAGCCGACTCGGCTCCGAGCGGGTCGGAACGGCCTATGCCGACCTGGAGGACCGGGTCGACGACCTGGCGCTCGGTGCGGAGTTCCGAAGCGTCGTGGCCGATCATGCCGAGCAGCCCTCGGATGCCACTCGGCAGCGATTCGCCGACATCGCCGGGGATCTCTCACTCGGCCTCGAAGCCGACGGCCTCGAGGGCGTCGCGGTGTTCGAACGGGGCCAACCGACGCCACTGGCCGCTGACGGCACGCTCGCTCCCACCACGACGTCGATCGCACTCCGGGCCGACGCGCCCGACGGGGTGGTCGTCATCGGTGATGCCTTCGTCGAGAACGGCGTGGCCAAGGTCCCGGTGATCCGCCGGGTCTCCGTCGACGGGTCACGCTCGGTCGAACTGGTCTCGCAGTGGCGGCTCGACGTGGTCGTCCCGGCCGATGATCTCGACGGGCTCGGGCGGACCGCCCGGAGTGAGCTGTTCGCCTTCCAGGCCGATGGTCGGATCCAGGTCCTGCGTTCCGACGACCCTGCCCGGGTGGGGCAGGCCGAATCCCCGGGACCTCTGCCGAGCGCCGGCTCGATCGAGATCGACGACGAGACCGAGCTGGTCGTGGCCCTCGCGACCGTCGACGGGCCCGGCTGGTTGCATCGCACGGCGATCGAACGGTCCGAGCTCTACGGCGAGATCGACGGCGTGCGGAGCGCCCTGATCGCGGTGTTCGTGGGGGCGGGTCTGGTCGTGCTCGTCGCCGTCGCCTTCCTCTTCCGGTCGTTCGCCCGACGTCTCGGCCGTGTCACCGCGGTGGCCGAGTCGATCGCCACGGGCGATCTCACCGTGCGGATCGGCGACGACCAGGCCGACGAGGTCGGGCGACTCTCGGCCGCGTTCGACACGATGGCGGAGAGTCTGGCCGAAGACATCGAGCGCCGCGAGCGGGTCGAACAGCAGCTCGCATTCCAGGCGACCCACGACGCACTCACCGGCCTGCCGAACCGTGTGGCGCTCACGACCCACCTCGATGCGCTGGTCGCCGACTCGGCGAACCATCCGGTGTCGGTCTGTTTCGTCGACCTCGACGGCTTCAAGGGTGTCAACGACCAGCTCGGCCACGCCGCCGGCGACGAACTGCTGAGTCGAGCCGCCCGCCGGTTGAGCGACGTCACCCGAACCCACGACTACGTCGCCCGCCTCGGTGGCGACGAGTTCGTCCTTGTCTTCCCCAAGACCGGCGGTGGCGAGGCCGGCGCGATGGCCGAGCGGATCGTGGCCGCCCTGGAACTGCCGTTCGAAGTCGCCGAGTCGGAGGTCGCGATCTCGGCCTCGATCGGTGTCGCCGACGCGAGCGACCCGACCGAGGCCGACGAACTCATCCGGCAGGCCGACATCGCCATGTATCGGGCGAAGGCACTCGGCAAGGGCCAGGCCGCCATCGTCGACCCGGACACACTCCGCCAGCTCGACGAGCGCCTCACGCTGTCCGCCCAGCTCCGCGAGGCGCTCATCGCCGACCGGCTCGAACTCGCCTATCACCCGATCGTCGAGCTGGGGACCAAGCGACTCGTCGCCGTCGAAGCCGATGTCCAGTGGCGCCATCCCGAGCGCGGTGTGATCTCCGGTGACGAGTTCACGGACTTCCTCGATCAGGCCGGCCTGTCGGCGCTCGTCGACGAGTGGGTGGTGCGGTCGGCGATCTCGGAGTGGTCCGACCTGATCACCGAGGGTTTCGCGATCGACGACCTCGAACTCGCCGTCAACCTGAGCAATCGGAGCTTCCTCACACCGAAGGTCCGTCAGGTCGTACGCCAGGCATTGCAGCGCGGCGAGGTGAGTGCCGATCGGGTGCGGATCGAGGTGGACGAGACCGTGCTGCGGTCGAATCGTGATGGCCTCGCCGATGCCTTCGCCGGCTTCCGCGGGCTCGGTGTGAACGTGATCATCGATCGATTCGGCTCCGACTACTCGAACCTCGACCGGCTGCGGCGCCTCGCGATCGACGGTGTGAAGCTGGCGGCGGGCGCCGACGGCCTCGCCGACCGCGACGATCTCCCCGGACGAGCGCTGGTCGGTTCGCTCGCGACACTGGCCGATGCCGCCGGGCTCCGCGTCGGCGCCACCGGCATCGACCGGTCGTCCGTGCGGGACCGCCTGCTCGAGCTGGGCTGTCACGAAGGTCAGGGCTCCTGGTTGTCCGAGCCGCTCAGTCGTCGTCAGCTCGAACGCCTCGTCGAGTCACGCCACCTCCTCGAAGCCTGAACCCCGCCGGTGCGCGAGCGCCGGCCGGTCCCGGTGCGGAACTCGACCGCTAGGTTGAGCTCATGCGGAGGCGAGCCATCGCCGGCGTCCTCCTCGCGGCGGGCGGCGGTTCCCGATTCGAAGGCGACACCCACAAACTGCGTGTCGACGTGCGCGGGCGTCCGCTGATCCAGTGGCAACTCGATGCGATGCTCGCGGCCGGCTTCGACCGGTGTTTCGTGGTGACCGGCGCCGTCGAGCTCGACGACCTCGTGCCCGATGCTGCCGAGGTGCTCGTGAACCCCGCGTGGGCGGACGGGCAGGCGGGCTCGCTCCAGGTGGCCCGCGTCGCCGCCGAGCAGGCCGGTCAGGGGGCGATGGTGGTCGGTGTGGCCGATGCACCCGGCATTCCGGCGATCGCGTGGCGGGTCGTCGGGGCGTCGGCCGGTCCGATCGTGACGGCGACGTTCGACGGCCGGCGGCGTCCGCCGGTCAAGCTGGAGGAGGAGGTCTGGGACCTGCTTCCGACCACCGGCGACGAGGGGGCACGGGCCCTTCTCCGGACTCGGCCCGATCTCGTTTCTGAGGTACCGTGCCCGGGCGACCCGTTCGACATCGACACAGAGGAAGACCGGAACCGATGGAGCTGACCAACGACTTCGTCGTCGACCGCACGGTGGACGAGACCTGGGCCATTCTGAACGACCTGGAGTTCATCGCCCCCTGCATGCCCGGAGCCCAGCTCCAGGAGATCGAGGGTGAGGAATACCGCGGCGTCGTCAAGGTCAAGGTCGGTCCGATCACGGCCCAGTACAAGGGCAAGGCCCGGTTCGTCGAGCAGAACGCCGCCGACCACACGGCGAAGCTGAAAGCGGAGGGCCGCGATCCCCGTCAGGGCAACGCCAACGCCATGGTGACCGCCACGATGGTCGAGGGCGACACCCCCGCAACGACCAAGGTGACCGTGCACACCGACCTCGCCCTGTCGGGCAAGATCGCCAGCTTCGGCCGGGGCGCCATCGAGGACGTCTCCAAGAAGATCCTCGGTCAGTTCGTGGACAACCTGCGGGACAAGCTCGCCACCGAGAGCCCCGAGGTGGTCGAGACCGCGCCGATGCCCGTGGCCGAGCCGGCGGAGACGGCGCCGGCCGCGGCCGCTCCCGCCGACGGAGCGACCGCCGACGGGGCATCGACCGATGCTCCCGCTGCGCCGGCCGAACCGGTGACACCCACCATTCGCAAGATCGACGCTCCCGAGGCCGAGCCGGTCGATCTGCTCGATGTCGCCGGTGACTCCATGGTGAAGCGTCTCGCTCCGGTGCTGGGCGGCCTCGTGATCCTGCTCGTGGTGCGTGCCCTCTTCCGTGGCAAGGGTGACTGACTCACCCGCGACCCCCGTCGACGATCCCCGTGGCGATCCCGAGCAGCTGCGGCGCGTCGTGGCCGATCTGCTCGGCCGGGCACCGATGGGGGAGTTCGAGGTCGTGTTGGCCCGGCCGGACGGCACGCCGGCGGTGCTGCGGAACGCGCCGCTGCTCGACGACGGCCGACCCATGCCGACCACGTTCTGGTTGGCCGACCCCGCGTTGTCCAAGGCGATCGGCACCCTGGAAGCCGACGGCGGGGTGAAGGCGGCCGAGGCGGAGATCCCGGCCGGCGACATCGAGGCCACCCATCGGCGCGCCGACGCCCGCCGCACGGCCGAGCTGCCGCCCGGTCACGACGGCCCGGCGCCCTCGGGCGGTGTCGGAGGCACCCGCCAGGGTGTGAAGTGTCTGCACGCCCATTACGCGAACTGGCTCGCCGGTGACCCCGACCCGATCGGCAATTGGGTCGACGATCGGCTTCGTGCGGTCGGTCGGGCCTGGGAACATGCCCGAGCCCAGCTGCCGGAACCGCCGCCGAGCGCGGGGGAGGGGCCATGACGCGCCTCGCCGTCGACCTCGGGACGAACACGCTCCGATGGTTTCTCGACGACGATGCCGGGGCGACGGAACGTGGCGTCGTGATGTGCGGCCTCGGCCGTGACCTCGAGCGGACCTCGGCCTTCGATCCCGACGCACTCCGGCGGGTCGACGAGGCGCTCGCACCACTCGCCGCATCGGTGTCCGGAGACACCCGGATCCGTGCGGTGTCGACCGCCGTCGCTCGCCGGGTACGTGACGTCGAACCGCTCGCCTCGATCGTGCGCGAACGCCTCGGCGTCGATCTCGAGGTGCTCTCCGGCGAGGACGAAGCCGCGCTCGCCGCCCGGGGTGTGCTCGGCGGTGGTGCGGGACTCGCCCCGGTGGTCGACGGTGGCCCGGCGGTGATCTGCGACATCGGCGGCGGCTCGACCGAGTTCGTCCTGGTCGTCGACGGGGTCGTGGGTTCGTCGCTCTCGCTCGATCTCGGCGCCCGGACACTCACCGATCAGTACATCGAGAGCGATCCGCCGGCACCGAGTGAGCTCTCCGCGGCGCTCTCGATCGTCGAGCTGTTCGTCGACGATCTCCGGCGGGAGCGCCCGGCCATCATCGAGGCACTCGACGACGGTGCCCCGTTGATCATGGTCGGCGGGACGGCCACGACGGTCGCCGCGGTCGAGGTCGGCCTGCTCGAGTGGGATCCGACCGTCATCCACGGCTTCGAACTCGATCGGGCCGCGGCCGAGGACGTGTTCCGCACACTCGTGACCGAACCCGCCGAAGACCGGGCGCACAACCCCGGGCTGCCGGCGGACCGGGTCGAGGTCATCGTCGGCGGCACGTGTGTCTTCATCGAGATCATCCGGCAGCTCGGCGTGGCATCGGTGACGATGTCGGTCACCGACCTGCTCGACGGCCTGCTCGCGAGCATCGGTGACGGCGAGTGAACGAGATCCCGGCGCCGGGCACCACGACGCTCATCGGGCGTCGGGTGATCCTGCGGCCGTTGCGGCGCGAGGACTTCCCGGCGTGGCGTGAGGTGCGGCGTCGGAATCACGATTGGCTGACGAAGTGGGAGCCGATCCGGCCGCCGGGCACCCCGGACGTGATCGAGGACGGGAATGCCTTCGCGCTCCGCTGCCACGCCCGCCACCGCGACTGGCAGATGGGTTCGGGGTTCGGGTTCGGTGTGTTCGTCGCCGGTCACTTCGCCGGTGAGGTGAACATCAACTCCGTGCAGCGGGGAGCGTTCCAGAACGGCTACGTCGGCTACTGGGTCGACGAGGCCCGTGCCGGCAACGGCTACGTGCCCGAAGCCCTGGTCCACGTGCTCAAGTTCGGGTTCGAGACCCTCGGTCTGCATCGGCTGCAGATCGCCATCGTGCCCCGCAACGCCGCCTCCCTCCGGGTGGTGCACAAGCTCGGGATCCGTTCCGAAGGAGTCGCGCAGCGGTACCTCGAGATCAACGGGACGTGGGAGGATCACGAGCGGTTCGCCATGACGGCCGAGGAGTGGACCGAGCGCGGTGCCGAGCTGACCGCAGCCTGGTTGTGAGTCGCACTCGCTGGTCAGCCTCACCGACACTGGCGTAGCGTCGGCGCATGTCGGACATGGAGAACGTTCGCTTCACTCCTCCGGGGCCGGGGCGGTGGGTGCTCGACCGGTCGCACTACGACGGTGGCACGACCCCGCTGCTCCAGGAGCTGATGACCGACTCGATGGGGCCGGCGCTCCAGCCGGTGTTCGCCGAGCTCGGTGTCCCGGCCGACACGGTCGACTGTCGATGGTCGAACGGGTTCATGTACACCCGGCTCCGTCCGCTGGTGAGCCCGGACAAGCCGAGTGCGAAGGCGCCGCCCGGGTTCGCCGTGTGGTTGCTGTCCCGTGTGCATCCGGAGTTCCGGCGTCGCAACGCCGCCGCCGAGGCGGCGCTGGCCGACTCGCTCGTGCCCGGCGTGATCCGGGCATGGGAGCAGGAGACCCGACCGGGGTTCGTGGCCCGCAACCACGAGCTCGGTGCCGTGCAGTTCGACACACTCGACGACGAGGCACTCGGCGCCCATCTGCGCGACGTGATCGACCACTGTCGCGCCACGTATCGCGAACACTTCCGCCTGCACGCGTTCGATCTGGGTCCGATCGGTCTGCTGATCCGGGACGGCGAGGCCTGGGGGCTCGCATCGAACGACGTCGTCGCGGCGCTCGTCGGCGCCTCGCCCTCCACCGCCGAGCCGATCGATGCGCTGGCCGAGATCCACGGCGCCGTCCGAGCCGCGGGCATCGACCCGGCGACCCTGAGTGATCTGGGGCAGGTGCGGGCGGCCTCGGACGAGGCGGCGACGTTGCTCGACGCCTACCTCGCACGGCGGGGCAACGTCGTCTATGCGGGCTACGACATCGAGTCTCCGACGCTCGGCGAGGTGCCCGACGTCGTCCTCGCCACGATCGCCGCGACCTCCCGACCCGCCGGTGACCACGCCGCGGTCGCCGACGAGGCGGCCGATCGCCTCCGGGCCCGGGTGCCCGTCGCGGCTCGTGACACGTTCGACGAACGCCTGGCCGAGGCGCGCGACAGCATGGATCTGCGTGATGCGAACGGCCCGATCACGGTCGAGTGGCCGACGGGGCTGCTGCGGATCGCGATGTTGGCCTGGGGTCGCCGCCTCGTCGCCAACGGCGTGATCGACGCAGACGAGAGCCCCGCCCGGGCGGCGGCGCTCGTCTTCGAGTTGTCGCTCTCCGAGATCCAACGAGGGACCCGTTCCGGCTCGGTCCCGTCGACCGAGGAGCTCGTGGCGCGGCGATCGGCACGACGGGCCCAGCGGTTGCTCGACCCACCGCGGTTCCTCGGTCCCGACGAACCGTCGCCCGACGTCGGTGCACTGCCCGAGGGCCTGCGAACCCTGATCGAGATGACCGAGACCGTCATGGCCGAGCTGGGCATGGACGAGAACGCCGATGTGGGCGATCCGCTCGAGGGCACGGGCGTCGGCGATCGCTCGATCACCGGCCCGGCCCGTCTGGCCGATTCGGCCGAGGACGCGCTCGACGGGCTCGTGCCCGGCGAGATCCTCGTCACCCGGGCGACCTCACCGGCCTACAACATGGTCCTGACGCTCGTCGACGGACTGGTGACGGCGGACGGTGGACCGATGTCGCACGCCGCCGTGCTGAGCCGGGAGCTCGGGATCCCCGCGGTGATCGGGGCACCCGGTGTGATCGACCTGATCGAGACCGGTGACATCATCACCGTCGATCCCGTCGCCGGGCGGGTCACCCTCGCCTGAGGGCGCCCGCCGGGCGGGCCTCAGCTCTTCGAGCTGATGCGTGCCGCCAACTCGGCGAGCCGGGCCTGGAACTCCGGCTGCTGGGTCGAGTACGCCTGCGGACCGACCTCGTAGGCGACGGCGTCGTCCTGGGTCGTGACGGCCCCGCTGCGCATGTGGGCGAGCGACTTCTTGGTCTCGATGATGAGCTCACGGGGGGCGGCGGCGGCACGGGCGGCCATCTCCTGCGCATGGGGGAGGAGCTGGTCGTCGTCGACGCAGCGATGGGCGAGCCCGACACGAGCGGCCTCCTCGCCGTCCATCACGTCGGAGAAGAGGATCGCGGCCGCCGCCGTCTGCGGGGTCGTGATGTTCTGGAACATCCAGGTGTGTCCACCGCCCGGGTGGATGCCGAGCTGCATGAACCGCACGTCGAACCGGGCCTTGCGGGCGGCCAGGCGGACGTCGCAGATCAGCGCGAGGTTCATGCCCGCACCGACCGCTGCGCCGTTCACGGCGGCGATGGTGGGGAGGGGTGATCGCCCGAACCGGAGGAAGCCCTGATAGATCGCCATGAGGCTGCCCTCGGCGGCATCGACGTCGGCGCTCCCACCGAGGTGCGACAGGTCGGCGCCGGCCGAGAAGGCCTTGCCGGCGCCGGTCACGACGATCGCTCCGACCTCGGGATCGGCGTCGACGTCGTCGAGGATCGCCTCGACCTCGTCGCACATCGCGAGCGTCATGGCGTTGCGGCGGGTCGGGTCGTCGAGGGTGACGGTGGCGACGCCGTCGGTGATGTCGAGGTGTGCGAGAGGCATGGGGCGAAGTGTGGCAAACGGGCCGGGCACTCGCACGTTCACTCCCGGGCGCTCGTCGTCTCGGTTCCGCCCCCTCGGAGGTCCTACGATGGAGTGTCGTGGCGTTGGTTCTGGCATCGTCGTCGCCCCGACGGCTCGAGCTGCTCAACCGGCAGGGGATCCACCCCGAGGTCGAGCCGGCGGACATCGACGAGACCCCGCGCCCGGGTGAATCCGCCGAAGCACTGGTCCGACGTTTGGCCGAGTGCAAGGCCGGGGCCGTCGCGGCGCGTCGTGACGGCCACGCCCTGGTGCTCGCCGCCGACACCGTGGTGGTGCTCGACGACGAGATCATGGGCAAACCGGGCGACGTCGAGACGAGTGCCCGCATGCTCCGCTCGTTGTCGGGACGCACCCACGAGGTGCTGACCGGTGTCGCCGTCGCCTCGGTGGACCGGATCGAGACCGCCGTCGCCCGGACCGAGGTCCGGTTCCGGACGCTCGACGACGACCTCCGGCGGGCCTACGTCGGGTCGGGCGAGGGTCTCGACAAGGCGGGCGCCTACGGCATCCAGGGCCGGGGCGCGCTGCTGATCGAGGAGGTCCGCGGCCCCTACGACAACGTTGTCGGCCTCCCGATCGTGACCGTCGACCGGTTGTTGGTCGGGTTCGGCACCTCGGTCGTCGCCCTCGGCCGCGCCGGGACGGCATGAGCGACCCACCGGGCCGGTTCGCACGGCTCCTTTCGACCCGGGTCGGGATCGGGCGATCCCAGACCGTCAGCGACCTCGTCGACGAGATCGGCTTCGGCGAAGCCGGCGCCCAGCGGATCTGGCAGTTCCTCCGACAGGGCGTGATCTTCTCGCTGGGTGTCGTGGCGCTCTACCTCTTCGCCCCGCAGCTGCTCGACGTGATCTCCCAGGCCGAGCGTCTCGTCGTGATCCGCTGGTGGTGGTTCGTGGTGATGATCGGCCTCGAGGTGCTGTCGTTCGTCTTCGTCTGGTACCTCACGCGGCTCGTCCTCCCGAACCTGTCGTGGTTCGTCGCCGCCACGGCGCAGCTCGTGTCGAACGCCGTCTCACGGGTGGTCCCGGGTGGTGCCGGCCCGGGTGGCGCGGCGTTGTACCGGATGCTGGCGGTCTCCGGCGTCGACACCGCGAAGGCGGGTGGGGCGCTCGCCGCGACCTCGATCATCCAGACCGCGGCGCTGTTCGCCATCCCGGCCGTCGGCCTGCTGTTGGCCCTCGTCGGGGCGCCCGTGCCCGAGTCTCTCTACCCGGTCGCCGTCGCCGGCGGTGTGCTGTTCGTCCTGCTGGTCGGCCTCGGCTGGCTCTTCGTCACGTTCGACCGCCCGCTCGTGCAGGCGACCCGTGGTGTCGACCGCACCGTCGGTGCGCTGTTCCGCCGGTTCGGCGGGTCGCAGCGATTCGACCCCGACCACACCCTCGACGAACGGGACCGCCTCGTCGAGGTGGTCGGTGACAACTGGTTGCGGGTGATCGTGGCGGCGGCAGCGAAGTGGGTGCTCGACTATCTGGTGCTCGTCGCCGCGCTCTTCGCCGTGGGTGCGAACCCACGCCTCTCGGTCGTGCTCCTCGCGTATTCGGCCACCGCCGTCGTCGCGATGATCCCGATCACGCCGGGCGGGCTCGGCTTCGTCGAGGTCACACTCGTCCAGGTGATCGTGCTGTCCGGCGTGTCGCTCGAGAACGCCCTGCTCGCGACGTTGGCCTACCGCATCGTCTCGTGGCTGCTGCCACTCGTGGCCGCCGTGCCCGCCTGGGTGCTCTACCGCCGGAGGTTCCCACCGGACGGTGCCCGGCTCGATCGGCCGGCCCCCGACGAGCGTCCGCGGCGCGAGCGTGGCAACGTTGCCCGATGACGTCGATCACCGCCATCTGGAGATTCCCCGTGAAGTCCGTGGGGGGTGAGCAGTTGGAGTCCGCTGCGGTCGGCCCGCTCGGTGTGGAGGGCGACCGTGCGTTCGGGATCCTCGACGTGGAGACCGGCAACGTCCTCACCGCACGGCGCTCGCCCGAGTTGTTGATGGCGACGGCGCGTCTCGTCGATGGCACCCCGGTGATCACCACTGACGCCGGGGAGCAGCTCGACGGCGACGCCGCCCTGTCGGCCTGGCTCGGTCGTCCGGTCGAGCTGCGTGCCGCGGGGGAATCCGACACCGGTGGCACCTACGAGAACCCGATGAACGCCGAAGAGGAGACCGAGTGGGTCTCCTGGACCGGCCCCGCCGGGGCCTGGCACGACTCCCGCGTGAGCCGGGTCTCGCTCGTGTCCGCGGCCAGCCTCGGCGACTGGGACATCCGGCGGTTCCGCACGAACGTCGCCGTCGACGGTGCTGGCGAGGACGCCTGGGTCGGACAGCGAGTCCGCATCGGCGCCGACGGTGTCGGTCCGGTGCTCTCCGTCGCCAAGCAGATCGATCGATGTGTGATGGTGTCGCGACCCCAGCCCGGGCTGGACAAGGACCTCGATGTCCTGCGCACGATCAACCGCGAGCGGGCCTCGTGCCTCTCGGTCGGTGCGCTCGTCGAACGCGAGGGCCGGATCGCCGTCGGTGATGCGATCGACGTGATCGGCCCGGCGGCCTAACTCGCCGCGAGTTCCTCGAGATACTCGCGGCCCGTGTCGCACGTCTCGCGCAGCACACACCAGCGACACGCCGGGCCGACCTTCAGGTTCGGTTCCCGGTGCGCGGTGCGGAGCTCCACGATCTTGCCGACGGCATCCACCGTGCGCTGCGCCGTCGACCACAGCAGATCCTCGGTGACCGCCTCGGTCCGGGCCTCACCACCGTCGAGGTAGTAGTTCACGAGCATGCGCGGTGGGGTGCCGCTCTTCAGCGTCTCCAGCAGGGCGTAGAACCGCAGATCGTCGACGTGGGTCGGCGCCGGCGCTCCCGTCTTCATGTCGAGCAGGACCCGTCCGGCTTCGTCACCGCGGGCGTAGCCGAGCGACAGGTCGACCTTGCCCGAGAGCACGATCCGGTCGTCCGCGAGGTCAGCCCGCACCCGGGCCTCGGTCACCGGCCGCCACTGCCGCCGCAGCGGCGGGAACCCGTCGAAGAACGCAGCGACCCGGTCGTTGGCCTGGGCCATCAGCTCGGCGCGGGTGGCCTCGTCGAGGGTCTGGAGGAACTCGGCGACCCGGGCGTACGGGTCGGACTCCAGGCGGTCGATCGCCCCGTGCACGAGATCGAGTGGTGTCGGCTGCCCGCGCCACGCGATCGAGAGCTCGATCGCCTTGTGCGAGACGATGCCGCGAGCCGTCGCCACCGTCCACGTGAACGCCTCCTGCTCGTCGGCGAGGTACCGGGTCTCACAGCCGTGGACCTGACTGATCTTGTGCTTCGAGACGAACAGCGGATCGAAGCGCGGCTCCTCGTCGTCACGAGGCGGATTGGCGGCGGTCCACCACTGGTCGTACGCCTCGGCCGCCCCTTGCAGGGAGGTCTCGAGCTCGTGTCGGAGCTCCGGTCCGAGACCCGGATCGAACCGGGGCCGGTCGGTCGTGCCGAGCTGGTCGAGCAGAGATCGCTGGGTCGCGGTCAACCGCTCCTCGACCAGCGCACCGGCGGCGCGGTCCGGAGCCCCCGGGGACGCGGGAGCCGTGGGCGTCGCAGGCGGGCCGTTCTCGAGCAGGTTCAGGTCGAGCAGCTCATCCGACGGGCCCGCCCCGGGATCACCGTCACCCGACGTCGTTCCGCTCACGACGCTTCGGCCACCAGCCACTCGAACAGCGCATCGTGTCCCTCGTCGAGCTGCCGTTCCGGATGCCACTGGACCGCCACCACCCGGCGACCCGGAAACTCGACCGCCTCGACATGGCCGTCGTCGCTCCGCCCCACCACGACCAGATCGGCGGCGACATCGTCGAGCGACTGGTGGTGCAGCGAGTTCGTCTCGATCTCGGTGTCACCGAAGATCGTCGCCAGTCGAGAGGTCGCCGTCGCCGAGACGACGTGGCGGTGAGCGAGTCGATGTTCGGCGTCGGCGAGGGCGTCGCCGCTTCGGGGGAACGCCGGGTGGGCCTCACTCGAGCCCCAGATGTGTTGGTGGAGGGTGCCGCCGAGTGTCGTGTTGAGGATCTGGACCCCGCGGCAGATGTAGAGCGTGGGCAGATCGACCGCGAGCGCCGCCCGGATGAGGGCGGCATCGCTCGCGTCGGCAGCCGCATCCCAACCGACCGCACCCTGCGGCGTGCGCCCGTAGTTGGCCGGATCGACGTCGCGGCCACCGGTCATCACCAGTCCGTCGAGACCTTCCAGGACTCGGGGAGCGGTCGTGTCGTCGGCGAAGGGGAGGAGCAGTGGCAGTCCACCGGCGTCCTCGACGGCGCGGATGTAGGTGGCGGACAGCGTGTAGAGGTCGTTCTCCGGATGCACCCCGGTCGGCATCGTGCGCCGCCAGGTGCTCAGACCGATTCGTGGACTCACATCGGTCGAAGCTAGAGGCCCTCGACGGACAACACGAGGCGGGCTCGGATCTCCTCGATGTTGAGCCGCCAGGTGGGTGCGGCGCCGATCGAGATCGGTTCGCCGTCGCGTCCGTGACGGATCGTGAGGTACCCCGGCTCGTCCGGCAACGGATCCACGACGGTCTGCTCGGTCGGCACGCGGAACGACCGGAGGAAGTTGACCACGAGCACCTCGGTCTCGGTGATCTCCAATCGGACCTGCCACACGCGCCACGCGATGGCCGCCACGACGACCGCCGTCGCGATCCAGACGGCGTCGAACGAGGGTCGGAGCACACCGGAGCCGACCAACACGATGACGGCGAAGGTCACGGGCACGATGCCGAGTCGCGGGAGGCGGGTGATCACCACGTCGGGGAGATTACGTCGCGGCGACCGGGGTTGTGTGGTCGGTCCGTCGCCGGCCGGCTGTGCCACTCCGCTCGCGCCCGATGTGCGGTCGATCCGCCCCTGTGGCGCGCCTTGCCGGGATTGGCGGATCGGGTTTCGGTCAATCTGCCAGTTGTATGACACAGGCGTGAAACACAAGCTGCGGCCGTGACTGCCGCATCTGACACGCCATCCGCCTGGTCGCTCGAGGAGTTCCGAGCGGGCCGCACGCCACTCCCGATGCCGAACCTCGCGTGGAACACGTACGGCAAGGGCGTCGAGAACGTCGGTCGTGACGGCGCCCCCGAAGCGGTCGACCTCCCGATCGAGCCGGGACCCGATCAGTTGCTGATCCGGATCGACGCGGTCGGGTTGTGCTTCTCGGACGTGAAGTTGATCCGCCAAGGTGGCGATCACCCGAAGCTCTACGGCCGCGACCTGTCCGTCGAGCCGACCCGTCTCGGTCATGAGGCCACGGTGACGGTCATCGAGGTCGGGTCCGACCTCGCCGACACCTATCACGCCGGCCAGCGCCTCGCGATCCAGCCCGACATCTACGTGGACGGCCGGGCGACGGCCTACGGCTACACGATCCCGGGCGGCCTGGTGCAGTACCACCTCATCGGGCCCGAGGTGCTCGCGGCCGATGCTGGCGCGTACGTGATCCCCGTGATCGAGGACATGGGCTACGCCGAGGCGGCTCTCTCCGAGCCGTGGGCCTGCGTCGAGGCCTCCTACACCCAGCGTCGTCGGCTCGAGCCGCTCGAGGGTGGCTCGATGTGGATCGTCGGGTCCGCCGACGACTCCCGGACCTACAGCTGGTCGGCCTTCCTCGACCGCCCGTCGACGATCGTGCTCAGCGACGTGCCCCAGCAGGTCGCCGATCTCGTGGCCGCTGCATCCGGCGCCGAGGTCATCGTCCGAGACGGCATCACGGTCGACACGCTCGCGGCAGCGGTCGGCGACGTGGCGCCCGAAGGTTTCGACGACATCGTCGTGCTCGACCCGACCTCGGCCGATCTCATCGAGGCGATGGCACCGCTCATCGCCTTCCGCGGCACGATGAACCTCGTCGGTACCCGGCCACTCGACGGCAAGCCCGCCCTCGACGTCGGTCGGCTCCACTACCACTACACGGCCTACGTCGGCACCAACGTCGCCGACATCGCCGCCGCCTACGGCGAGGACCGCAATCGGGCCGAGCTGCGCCCGGGTGGTGTCGCGGCGTTCGTCGGTGCCGCCGGCCCGATGGGCCAGATGCACATGCAGCGGGCCATCGAGCTCGCCGACGGGCCCCGACTGCTGCTCGCGATCGACCTCGACGACGACCGGATCGAGGCCACCAAGGCGATGCTCGCTGACCTGGCCGTCGAGCGGGGTCGGGAACTCGTGTTCTTCAACCCGACCCACTCCGACGAGAGCAGCCTCGACTTCGTGACCCGCATGACCGGGGGCGCCCTCGCTGACGACGTCGTGGTCAGCGTGCCCGTCGGGGCCGTGATGGCCGAGGCGGCCGACCTGATGGGACCCGACGGCATGTTCGTCGCCTTCGCCGGCGTGCCCAACGGGACCCTGGCACCGCTGAATGCCAGCAACGTCTACCTCGCCAACGCCCAGTTCACCGGCACCTCCGGGTCGAGCATCGCCGACCAGGCGAGCGTGCTCGGCAAGGCGGAGCGCGGCGAGCTCTCGCCGAGTCGATCACTCGCCGCGGTCGGCGGCATCGAGGCCGGTCGGGCCGGGGTCGAAGCGATGATCGAAGGCGAGTTCGCCGGGAAGATCATGATCTTCCCGCAACTGTCCGGCCTGCCGCTCACCGGTCTGGCCGAGCTCGCCGAACTCCATCCCGAGATCGGTTCGCTGATGGCGCCGGGCAACGTCTGGACCGTCGAGGCCGAGAACAAGATGATCGAGATGTTCGGGGCACCGAGCGCGTGATCACGACCCTCACCCCGAACCCGAGTTTCGACCAGACGATCGCGGTCGACTCGTTCGAGCCGGGTGAGGTCATGGCCGTCCGCGGCGGCACCGTCGAGGCGGGTGGCAAAGGCATCAACGTGGCGACGGCGCTCGTCCGTGCGGGTCACCCGGCGAGAGCGTTCGCGTTGTGTGGTGATGCCTCCATCGCTTCGTTCCGGGAACTCGTCGACCCCGCCGTGCCGATCGAGGTCGTCTCGACCCCCGGTGCGACCCGGACGAACCTCACGATCCGCGAGGCGAACGGCACGACCTCGAAGCTCAACGAACCCGGCCCCGAGGTCTCGGCGGAGGCCGCGCGGGCACTGATGGTCGACGCACTGGCGTCCGTCGATCACGGCGGTTGGCTCGCGGCGTGCGGCAGCCTGCCGCCGTCGATGCCGACGTCGTTCTACGCCGACCTGGCCGATGCCGCGGCGATCGCGGGTGTCCGCCTCGCCGTCGACACCAGCGGTGCGGCGTTGGGCGCGCTCGTCGGGCACCCCGTTGCACTCGTCAAGCCGAATCAGGACGAGCTGGCCGCGGTCGTGAACGCCGCGGTGCTCACGCTCGGCGATGTGGTGGCCGCCGCGGAACGTCTGCGCTCGGCCGGTGCCGAGGCTGTGCTCGTCAGCCTCGGTGCCGACGGTGCGGTGCTCGTCGACGCCGCGGGAGCCGTCCACGGTGAGTCGCCGACCGATGCCGTGCGGAACACCGTCGGTGCCGGTGACGCCATGCTCGCCGGCTACCTCTCGGTCGCCGACGATCGTCTCGCCGCACTCCGTGCCGGGCTGGCCTGGGGTCGAGCGGCGGTGTCGAGCCCGACCACGGCGTTCGACCCGGCCACCATCGATCTCGAGACGGTGATCGTGCACGACACGATCGACTCGGCCAGAGTGCTGTTCGAAGCAGTGTGATCGGAACGAGGGGGACCACACCGTGAACGAGACGTTCGGTATCGGTATCGGGGAGATCTTCTCCTCCGGGATGAAGGCGTACAGCAGCCACGCCCTGCCGGTGACGGTCGCGGGGGTGCTCACACTCGTGGTGCTCGTCGCGGTCGGGACCCCGGCCCAGTTGCTCTGGAACGATGACCAGACGATCGCCGGCGTGGCCATCGGACTGGCGGCCCTCGTGGTCACCGGCACCGTGGCCTCGATCTGGTACCGGGCGGCCCTCGCCGCCGTGGACGGGCGGTCCTTCGGGGTCGGCGACCTGTTCGGTGGAGGCCTGCCGTTCTTCGCCCAGGCCGTCGCGTCGTTCTGGTTCTGGGCCGGTGTCTTCCTCGGTCCGCAGCTCGGCGGTCCGGTCCTCGGCACGCTGCTGGCGATCTTCGTCCTGCTGCTCTACCTCTTCCACGGCTTCATCCTCGCCGACGGCCGGACCGACTCCGGACTGAAGGCGCTCGGGGAGAGCGTGCGGATGTCGGACAAGCGTCGCATCGCGCTGTTCGCCCTCACCGCGATGTTCTTCGTCGTGAACTTCTGTGCGTTGCTGCCCCTGTCGATCGGGCTCGAGTCGGGGATCAGCCTGGCCGCCCCGCGGGTGGCGATCACCGTTGTCTTGCTGGCCGTGACGACCAGCTACACGCTGGTCTGCGGTGGCGTGATCTATCGGGCGTTGCTCGGTCTCGGTGTGCTCGAAGGGCCCATCGAGATCGGCCGGCGCCGCAACAAGAAGTCGAAGAAATAGGCCCGTCGAGGCGACGTTCGGGGGATCGTCACTCGTCGGGCACAACCACCAGGGCAGAACCATGAGGGGGCAGAACCATGAGTGAGACCGCTGTGGAGACCAACATCGAGATCCGGTTGCGTGGCGCGGGGGCATCGCGGGGGATCGGGGCCGGCCCGGTCGTCCCGATCCGGACCGAGGTCGACGTCGAGATCCCCGAACCTCCGGATCCGAAGGCAGCGGTGCGCGACGCGGCGGCAACGGTCGCAGCCTCCCTCCGGTCGCTCGCCGACGAGGCGGCGGCCCAGGATCGTGCCGAGGGCGCCGAGGTGCTCCGAGCGCAGGCTCTGATGGCCGAAGACGACATGCTCATCGACGGGATCGACGAGGCGCTCGATGACGGAGCACCACTCGGCGACGCCGTGATCGCATCGAGTTCGACGCTGAGCAACATGCTCGCCGGCATGGACGACGAGTACCTCGCCGCGCGTGCGCCGGACGTGCTCGAGGTCGCCGGACGGCTGCGACGGGTGCTCGCCGGCTTGCCGCCGGATGAAGAGCTCGTGCTCGACCGACCGAGTGTGCTGCTGGCCGAGACCCTGACCGCAGCCCACACCGCACGACTCGACCCTCGACTCGTGATCGGGTTCGCCACCGCCGACGGAGGGCCCACGAGCCACGTGGCGATCATCGCCCGCGCCCTCGGTGTGCCGGCCGTCGTCGGCGTGACCGGTCTCGGGGCACACCTCGCCTCGGTCAGCACCGCCGCACTCGACGGCATCACCGGCGAGCTGATCCTCGATCCGTCGCCCGAGACGTCGGCGGAGTTCGGTGAGCGAGCCGAGACCGACGCCGCCCGCCGCCTGGCCGAACAGGAGTACCAGGGCCGGCGGGTCGCCTTCGACGGCACACCGATCGCCGTGACCGCCAACGTGGCGAGCACCGACGACATCGACCGGGCCGCCGGGGTCGCCGCGGACGGGGTCGGACTGTTCCGGACCGAGTTCCTCTTCCTCGACCGTCCGACCGCGCCCAGCGAGGACGAGCAGTACGAGGCCTATGCGGCCGCGGCGAGGTCGTTCACCGGGCAGGTGGTGATCCGGACCGCGGACATCGGCGGCGACAAGCCGGCCGAGTTCTTCGAGATGGAACCCGAGGAGAATCCATTCCTCGGCATCCGAGGTGTTCGCCTCTACGAGTCCCAGCACGAGATGTTCCTCGGCCAGGCACGGGCGCTGCTCCGGGCCTCGGTGCACGGCGATGTCGCCGTGATGATCCCGATGATCGCGACCGTCGCCGAGATGCGGGCCGCCCGGGCGGTGTTCGACCGCGCAGCCGCCGAGCTGGTGGCCGAGGGGGTCCCGCACGACGCGGTGTCGATCGGGGCGATGGTCGAGGTTCCGGCGGCGGCGCTCGCCGCCGACGCCTTGGCGGCCCACTGCGACTTCTTCTCGATCGGGACGAACGACCTCACCCAGTACACGATGGCCGCCGATCGGATGAACGGTGAACTCGCCGATCTCCACGATCCGCTCCACCCGGCGGTCCTGCGGCTCTGTCAGCTCACGGCGGAGGCTGCGGCGCGACACGGCCTCGGGGTGAGTGTGTGCGGCCTGGCTGCGGCCGACCCGGCCGCCGCTGCGCTGTTCGTCGGACTGGGCGTGACGAAACTCTCCGTCGCCGCCCCCTCGGTCAATCAGATCAAGGCCGTCGTCGATGGTCTGCCCTCCGACATCCGAGAGCTCGCCGCCTCGGCGATGGCGCTCGATGGAGCCGCCGAGGTGCGTGCTCATGTGGCCGATGCGCTCGGTCTCTGACCGATGAGCGGTCTTCTCGACAGCCGGGTCATCCGGATCGTCCGGTGGTTGCTCGATCAGGATCGGCCGCGCTCGACCGCCGAGCTGGCGCTGGATCTCGGCCTGAGCGAGCGGGTCGTCCGCTACCGGCTGTCGGTCGTGGACAACTACCTGTCCCACCACGGGGCCGGGCTGTTGCGCCAGCGCGGCGCCGGCCTCTCGATCCAGGCCGACGACGCGACCAGGGCGACCCTGATCGCCGACCTGGAGGGACGCGAGAAACCGCCGCGGGTGTATTCACCCGACGAACGGAATCACCTGATGCTCGACGCGCTCCTGTGGGCGGCCCCCGACATCACCTCACTGGACCGCCTGGCCGATCGTCTCGAGGTCTCGAAGACCTCGGCCCGGCGGGATCTCACCCGGATCGAACCATGGCTCGATCGTCAGGGCCTGCCGCTGCTGCGTCGGCCCGGGAAAGGCCTGGTCGTGGTGTCGACCGAACGCCAGGTGCGTCGGGCGATGGTGCAGCTGATCCTGGAGTCCGTGCCGGCGGATGCACTGCGTGAGCTGTCCGAGCGTGGCAACGATCGCGCCCAGATGGTCAAGACCCGGATCCCGTCGGGGCTGCGTGAACGCCTGGAGACCCTGGCGATCGAGCCATGCACCCGGATCGTGCGGGGAACCGCGCTCGAGGAGGTGCTCTCCCGAGGGGCCTCGGAGTTGACCTTCGTGCTCTATCTCGCGGTGTCGATCGCCCGCTTCGCCGACCATCGCAGCATCTCGCTGGAGCCGGGCCAGTTCGTGTCGCTGACGGATCATCCCGCCTACGACGGTGTCGCTGACCTCGCGACCGAACTCGCCGCCGCGGGCCTCATCGAGTTCGGCGCCGACGAGATCGCGGGCATCACCGAGTACCTGCTCGGGATCGATGCCCTCGTCGACGCGGGGATCGAGACCATCGACCACGACAGCCTCCTCAACGAGTTGCTCGAGGTGGCGGCGGAACGCCTCCACCCGAGTCTCGCCGAGGATCCCGAGCTCCGTCGTGGACTGTCGATGCACCTGGCGCGGCTCGCCGTCCGTCTGCGCCACGGACTGCCCGTCCACAACCCGTTGCTCCACGAGGTGCGAGAGCGTTACCCCGATGTCCACGCGGTCTCGAAGGAGCTCGGTGAGCGGATCGGCTCGAACTTCGAGCGGACGATCGGGCAGGACGAGATCGGGTTCATCACGATGTATCTGTCCGGCGCGCTCGAGCGCGGCCACCTCCGTCCTCGGCGGCGTGCGTTGGTCGTCTGCCCGAGTGGCATGGCGACGGCGTGGGTGCTCGTGTCGAGGATCCAGGCCGAGTTCCCGGAGCTCGCACTGGTCGACGTGATGTCCGAACGGGACTACGCGCGACAGGGTGCGGGCGACGTCGACCTCGTGATCTCCACCGTCGAACTGCCCGCGCACCACGATGTCAGAACCGTTGTGGTCGGTCCGTTGCTTTCGGCCGGCGACGTCCAAGCGGTCTCCGACGCCATCTGAGGTCCCGGAGCGCCCGCGGCGCCCGCTGTTTCCAGCGGTTTTCAGCCATGTTTCGGGAAGATGGCGGATCTTCCGCCGTCAAGTCGAACCGACCACCACTTTGTCGCATGCAAGCACCGCCCTATTGGGAGTGGCGAGGGTCACAGCCGGCGGCGAGGATTCGGCTCGCATTTCTTTCAATAGAGGGGGAGAAACAACCATGCAAGAACGCATTCAGCGTTTGGGTGGGTTCCTCGCCGCGATGGTCATTCCGAATATCGGAGCGTTCATCGCGTGGGGCCTCATCACCGCACTTGTCATTCCGACCGGCTGGCTCGCAGAGCTCGGCTTCGGCGGCGGGAACGACGGAGAGATCTGGGGCACCCTGACGGGTGACCTGGTCGGTCCGATGATCGTCAACCTGCTTCCGATCCTGGTCGCCTACACCGGCGGCAAGCTGATCTACGGACACCGTGGTGGCGTGCTCGCCGCCATCGCCGTCATGGGCGTGATCGGTTCGTCGACGGAGATCACCGCCGACGACGGCACCGTGCTGACCATCCAGCCGCCGCAGTTCCTGGGCGCCATGGTGATCGGCCCGTTGGCCGGTTGGGTCATGAAGAAGATCGACGAGTTCCTCGAGCCGCGGACCCCCGCTGGCTTCGAGATGCTCTTCAACAACTTCTCGCAGGGCATCGCCGGTCTGGCACTCGTGTTCCTCGGCTACTGGATCGTCGGCCCCATCATGGGTGCCGTCGCCACGGCCTTCGGCAACATGGTGGAGGGCATCGCCGACGCCGGTCTGCTTCCGCTTGCGGACATTCCGATCGAGGTCGCCAAGATCCTGTTCCTGAACAACGCCATCAACCACGGCGTGCTCACCCCGCTGGGTGCGTCCGATGTGGCGGAGTCCGGTCGCTCGATCTACTTCATGCTCGAGTCGAACCCCGGCCCCGGCCTCGGTCTGCTCGGTGCCTACTGGTTCGCCGGTAAGGGCCTCGCCAAGCTGTCGGCGCCCGGTGCGATCATCGTCCACTTCTTCGGTGGCATCCACGAGGTGTACTTCCCGTACGTCCTCATGAACCCGGTCATGATCGGTGCCATGTGGGCCGGCGGCATCTCCGCCGACATCGTCTTCGTCGCCACCGACGCCGGTCTGGTCGGTCCGCCGTCCCCCGGTTCCATCTTCGCCTACCTCGCGCTGCTGCCCTCCAGTGGTGGTGCGGTGTTCGGTGTGTTGGCCGGTGTCGCCGTCGGTGCCGTCATGGCCTTTGTGGCCGGCACGGTCCTGCTCCGTATGTTCCCGGTGAAGGACATGACCGACACCGAGATCGACGCCGCAGATGTCAACGACGGGATGGAGAACATCCCGGGTGTGATCCCCGGCGCCTGATCGGTTGCAAGAAACCGAAACGTGAAACCCAAGGATGGTCGGGGCGGCTCCCTCGTCCCGGCCATCCACGGGTTTCATCTCCGGCCGAGCTGATTCGAGGCCCGTGCCGGATCCAGCGAACAGAGGAATGGGAAGAGACCGATGACCGACCGAGTTGTGAAACAGGCCAGCGACGTGAAGCTCATCGTGTTCGCCTGTGAGGCGGGCATGGGTAGCAGCCTGATGGGTGCGAACCAGCTCAAGAAGATGATCAAGAAGGCCAAGCTCGACGTCAACGTCGTGCATGCGCCGGTCACGCAGCTGACCGAGGCAGCGGACGTCGTCGTCACGCATCAGAGCCTCGCCGCTGCGGCCAAGACGGCGGCCCCCGGTGCCGCCATCGTTCCCTTCATGCTCTTCATGAACGACCCCGCTGTGAAGGGCGTGGTCGAGGCATTGAAGAAGGGCGAAGCGATCGAGTCGAAGCTGTGAGCCTCGCCGTCGAATCGTCAGGCGCCGAGGAGATCCTCGGCCGTGAATCCGTCGTGGTGGGTCTCGACAGCATCAGCCGTGACGAGGCCATCGATCTCGTCGGTGGGATGCTCGTCGCCAGGGGTGTGGTGACCGAGGACTATGTCGCTGGCATGCACCAGCGGGAAGCGACGGTGTCGACCTTCCTGGGCAACGGCGTCGCCATGCCCCACGGGACGTTCGAGACCAAGTCGGCCGTGATGGGCACCGGCATCGTCGTCGCCCAGTTCCCCGATGGGATCGCGTGGGGCGACTCCGGCACCGTCCATCTCGTGATCGGGCTCGCCGCGACCGGCGAGGATCACGTCACCATCCTGTCCCAGATGGCCGAGGTCCTTCAGGACGAGGAGCTCTGCGAGGAGCTGTGGACCACGACCGATGGTGACCGCTTGCACGCCGTGCTCAACGAAACCCCGTCCGATGACGACGACGAGGACGAGGGGCCCAGCGACCGATCGATCACGATCGCGAACGACGCCGGCCTCCATGCGCGTCCGGCCACCCAGATCGTCGAGCTCGTCAAGGGATTCGACGGTGCGGTGACCGTCTCGAAGGGCGACAAGACCGTGAAGGCCGGCAGCATCATGGGGGTGCTTTCGCTCGGAGCGGTGAACGGCGACGAGGTGACCTTCTCCGTCGACGGTGGCTCCGGCACCGCCGACCTGCTCGATCAGATCGAGGCCATCCTGACCACGGAGGAAGGCGCATGAGTCGCCTCGATCAGGCAGGTCTCGAGCAATACGCCATCGACACCCTCGGTGCGGTACGAGACGACAGCACGGGTGCGGACTTCACGTTCGAGAAGGGCTCGCTCATCGTCGTCGCCTCACCGGACGACATGAAGAAGGCGTTCAAGCGGATCAAGAAGGTGCCCGGCTATCGCTGGGTCTTGATCAACAAAGAGGACCTCTTCGCCGCCAACACCCTGTCGCTCGGCTCGAAGGCCGGGCTGCTCGCACAGGACGGCTCGACGTTGAAGAACGCCGACGTGCCCCGCAAGAAGGTCTGACCCAGACCTTCAGGTCGTCCAACCCAGTTCGAACCGCCCGGCGCACCCCCCATCGGCGTCGGGCGGTTTCGGTTTTGGGGGGACGACCGACGGCAGTTCTGAGCGACAGCGAAGAACTGTGGAAGAGAGGCGAGCGCCAGCGAGACGAACGACTGTCACAGGGCGTCTGCATGATGGTCACGTGGAGCAGATGACGTCGGTGCGATTCGCCGAGATGGCGAGACGGTTGGGGCAGGACGCCCGTCGTCTCGGGCACGACGTGCCGACGTTCCGTTCACCGCCCCGGATCGAGGGTATGCGTCGCTCGATCCGGCGGCGGGCGGACGGGACGGCCTCTGTCGCGGTCCAGCTCCGGGGCCGGCCGCTGCTCGCCGTCGCGTCGGACATGGTCGACGGCATCGCTGCTGCCAACCGGCTCGACGGTCGGGCGGCCGATGCGCTCCGCGATGAGCTCTGGGCCACCGTCGCCGATCTGGTTGCCGCATCCCCAGCGGGACCGTCGCCCGCCCGTCCGACGCCGCCGATGCATGTCGCTCCGGTCGAGGTCGTCGAGACCCCGCTGGCGGCCTGAC
>JAHDCV010000050.1 GCA_020629695.1 Acidimicrobiales bacterium
GAGGCGCTCGAGGCGACGCCGAGCCCGCCGCTCGACGAACTGGTGCGCCACTGGACCGCGGCGGCGACCTCCATCGACCACGAACGAGCCGTCCACTATCTCCAGCTCGCAGCGCAGCGGGACGAGCAGGCACTCGCGTGGGAGAGCGCGGTCGCCCGGTACGAGCAGATCATCGACTTCCTGACCGACGACGCGGCGGCGGACCCCGTCGTCGTCGCCGAGGCATGGCTGGCGATCGGACGGGCACGACGGGCCACGGGAGACGCGACCTACCGGGATGCGATGGTCGAGGCCGGACGCATCGGACGGAGGATCGACAGCGGGTCGGTGCTCGCTCGGGCGGCCATCGGCTTCCTTCGCTCCGGCGGATGGTTCGTGGATGCCACCTACACCGACGAGCGCATGGTGGGCCTCGCCGAAGACGCCCTCGCACTCCTCGACGGGGAGGACCCGCTCCGGGTCGGCGTTCTCGCCTCGCTGGCCACGGTCTCGCCGTTCGCCCACACGCTGGAGCGGCGCCAGGAGATCGCCGAGGAGGCGCTGGCGCTCGCCGAGCGACTCGGTGACACCCGCCTCCTCGTGGCCGCCCTGACCGCCGTGCACCTGACGCACTGGACTCCGCACCACCTCGACCGGCGCCGCGCCGTCGCCCGGGAACTGACCTCGATGGCCGATCGGTTGGACGACACCGAGGCGCGATTCCTCGGTCGGATGTTCCACGTCGTCGCCGACGTGGAGGAACACGCGGGCGTCGCCGAGGACACCTTCGACGACCTCGTCGACATCGCCGCGGCGACGGGGAGCTTCTGGTTCGAGTTCCTCGTCGAACGGCTCCGCATCGGTCTGGAGATCGCACGAGCCGCACACGACCCTCGCGCCGAGATCGACGCACTCTTCACTCGTGCCAGCGGCACGCTCGCAGACGCGACCGGGACCTGGGCTGCGCAACACGCGGAGGTCGCACGACGCGAGGGGACCTTCGGCAGCATGGTCGACGCCCTCACCGGCGCGGCGGAGCGCGCCGGCCCGCAGGGCATCTGGGGGTACGCACTGGTGATCGCGCTCGCTGACGCCGACGATCTCGACGAAGCCAAGCGGAGGATCGACGATGTCGCCGTCCATCCGAACCGCGACTACCTCTGGCTCGTGTCGATGCAGATGTTCGCCGAGGCGGCCCACCGGACCGGCCGGGCGGACCTCTGCGAACACATCCACGACGAACTCGCACCCTTCGAGCAGTGTGTCGGGATGATCGCCTCCGGCACGTTGCTCTGGGGCCCGGTGGCGCTGAGCCTGGCCTACGCCGCCGACGGTTGCGGTCGGACGGATCTCGTCGAGGGGCACCTCCGCGTCGCTCGCGAGGTCGCCGAGCGGATTCCCATGCCGTTCGCGCTGGAGCGGGCGGACGCGTTCGCGGGGCGGGCGGACTGAGCCCGTCTCAGCCGTCGAGCCGTCGTAGCTGTCGACGGAGCCAGTCGTCCTGGTCTGCCTGGTAGCGGGCCTGCGGTTCGGTGCCGGCGAAGACTCCGATGCCGTGGGGAACACCGGGATACACATGCAGCTCACACGGCACGCCGGCCTGGTTGAGCCGTGTGGCGTAGTCGATGTCCTCGTCTCGGAAGCCGTCGGCTCCGCCGACGCTGATGTAGGCCTCGGGCAGCCCCGTGAGGTCGGTCGCCCGGGCGGGCGCCGCCGTCGCTGGGATCCGTTCGGTGCCGTGCAACTCCCCGAGGTAGCTCCGCCAACCGAAGTCGTTCGAGATCTTCGACCAGATGAGCAGGTCGTCGAGCTGGCTCGACGGCGTCGTCATCGTGTCGTCGATCATCGGGCAGTCGACGAGCTGGAACCGAACGGCCGGACCGCCGTCGTCGCGCAGCCGGATGGCGAGTGCCGCACAGAGCCCGCCCCCGGCACTCACCCCGGTGATCCCGATCCGGTCGACGTCGACGCCGAGCTCGTCGGCGTGGGCGACGGTCCATTCGAATCCGGCCACGCAGTCGTCGAGCGGCGCCGGATAGGGGTACTCCGGGGCGAGGCGATACTCGACCGACACCCCGACGATGCCGAATGCGCGGCACCAGCGATCGAACTTCGCGTCGTCCATGTCGACCGAACCGATCACGTAGCCGCCGCCGTGGATCGAATACACACACGGCAACGCACCCTCGACACCCTTGGGGCGATGCACCCGGACGAACACGCCGGTCGCCTCGTCGATCACGTGGTCGGTGCGCTCGACGTCGTCGCTCAGCTCCGGACGGGGCGCCTCGAACGCACGCATCGGCCCGAGCGTCGCTTCGGACAGGTCCGGGATCGGGAGCAGCTCGCGCAGCGGCGCGATCTCGGGATGCAGATCGACGGTGGCCATGCCGGCGATGCTGTCAGAGGCGATCGCGCCGGGCCAGTCATCGGTGCGAACGGTCCGGCCGGATCACGAGCTTCTTCGGGCCCCGGAACCCCGCCGAGCGCAACCACTCGACATCGGTGATCTCGTAGTCGCCGAACGCGTCGACGAACGCCGACAGCGCAAGACGAGTCTCGAGTCGAGCGAGGTTCGCCCCGAGGCAGTGGTGGATGCCATGCCCGAACGACAGCGGTGCCGGGTCATCGCGGTCGAGCACGAGCTCGTCGGCCCGATCGAAGCGGCGGGGGTCCCGGTTGGCGGCGCCGAGGTCGAGGATCACGTTCGAACCGGCCGGGATCGTCGCACCGCCGACGTCCACATCGGCACGCGTCGCCCTCGGCACGAAGGTGACGGGAGTGTCGTAGCGCAGGAGCTCCTCCACGGCGTTCGGCCAGAGCTCCGGGCGGTCCCGCACCATCCGGCGCTGATCCGGATTCCGAGCGAGGTGGACCATGCCCAGTCCGATGAGATTGGTCGTCGTCTCGTGGCCGGCCGCCATGAGGAAGGCGATGACGGCGATCAGCTCCTGGCGGCTCAGCCGGTCGCCGTCGTCCTCGGCTTCCACCAACCCGGTCAGGAGGTCGTTCCGGGGTGAGCGGCGGCGCTCGTCGGCGAGCTCACCCCACACGCGGTGGATCTCGGCGATGTTGGCGTTCATCGAGTCCGCATCGAAGCCGAGGAACGGGCTGATCAGCTGCACGAGTTCATCGGTCGACGAGGCCGCCCAGCCGAGCTTCTCCTCGGGAAGCCCGAGCATCGCGCCGATCACCATCGGCGGCAGCACACCCGAGAGGTGCTCGACCATGTCCGGCTCCGACTCCGTCAGTGCCACCTCGAGCTGCTCCGCCACGAGTGTCTCGATGCGCAGGCGCAACCCGGCGACACGCTTCGGTGTGAATGCACGGTTGACGAGCCGTCGAAGGCGACCGTGTGCCGGTGGATCGACGAAGTTGAGCCACAGCCGCATGAAGGCTCGGCTTTCCTCGCTGAGCTTCGTGTACGGGCGCACACACAGCAGCGTCTCCATCTGATCGCTCGTCACGAGCGAGTCCGAGACGAGCAGCTGGCGGACTTCGTCGTAGCCCAGGACGAACCACTGCTGGTAGGCCTTCTTGTGGACGACATGGCCGTCGGCGCGCATCCGCTCGATCAGCGGCCAGGGGTCCTCGTCGTGTGCGGGGTCGAACGGGTTGCCCCAGGGGTCGAACCGGAAGAGTGCGTCGGCCAGTCTCGGGCGCTTCTCGATCTGCCGCATGATCGGGAACACGAGCTGTTCGACGCGCATGACGCTCTCCTCCGTCGAGCGTCGACGCTGACCCTCGACTTTGTGAAGAGTTTCACGATCTCAGGATGTGGTCAAGCGGCGCAGTGCTCGGCGGTCAACTCGTGGTGTCGTCGAGGACCATCAGCGTCTTGAGATCGCTGTGGAACTCGAGCGCGTGCCACCCACCCTCCCGTCCGATCCCGGAGATCCCGACGCCGCCGAACGGTGCGGTGAGATCCCGGACGAGGAAGGTGTTGACCCAGACGAGCCCGGCCCGCAGCGCTCGCCCGACACGGTCCGCTCGCTCCGCGGAGCCCGTCCAGACCATCGCCGACAACCCGTACGCCGTCGAGTTGGCCATCCGCACGGCCTCTGCCTCGTCATCGAAGGTCTGGAAGGTGAGCACCGGTCCGAAGATCTCCGACTGCACCACCTCGGCGTCGTTCGAGGCCGGCTCGATCAGGGTCGGTTCGTAATGGAGGGAGCCGGCCACCGGCGCGCCACCCCGCACGATCGTGTCGCCGGCCGCCCGGGCACGCTCCACGAACCCGTGCACGTTGTCCCGATGCTCGGGGTGGACCATGGGGGCGATGTCGGTGTCGGCGTCGCGCGGATCTCCCAGGCGCAGCCCGTCGACCGTGGCGTGGAACCGCTCGAGGAACTCCTCCCGGATCGACGCCTCGACGAGGAGCCGCGTGCCGGCGAGGCAGACCTGACCCGAGTCGTCGTACTGCCACGCCGCACGATGCACCGCTGCGTCGAGATCGGCGTCGGCGAACACCAGCATCGGGCCCTTGCCGCCCAGCTCCGCCGTGAAGGGCACGAGGTTCGCCGCTGCGGCTCGACCGATGTGGCGACCCGTCTCGGGGGAGCCGGTGAAGCTGATCCGTCGCACCCGCGGATCGGCGACCAGCGCCGCGCCCACCTCTTCTCCGATGCCCTGCACGAGGTTGTAGGCGCCTGGCGGGAAGCCGGCCTCAGCCGTCAGCTCGGCGAGCAGTGCCGCCGTCAGCGGCGACCACTCGGCTGGTTTGTGGATCACGGGGTTTCCGGCTGCGAGCGCGGGGGCGAGCTTCCAGGTGCTCAACATGAAGGGCGCGTTCCACGGGGTGATGACCACCGCCGGGCCTGCCGGCATCCACTGCACGGTGTTGGCCATGTTCTTGGCCGGCCAGGCACGCTCGGCGTGCTCGACGATCAGGTCCGCATAGAGCCGGAAGTTGGCGGCGCCACGACCGACGAGCCTCGCTCGCATCGAGGCGTTCATGAATGCCATGTCGGCGGTCTCGACATCGGCGATGGCGTCGGTGTTCGCCTCGATCAGATCGGCGAGGCGTCGGAGCACTTCGGCACGCTCCCCGGCGGGTGTCGCACCCCAGACCGCGAAGCCAGCGACGGCCGCATCGACCGCTGCCTCCGCGGTCGCCGCATCACCCCGGGCCAGTGTGGCGATGGGGCCGGCGTTCCAGTCGAGCGGCGAGTTCGTGTCGAAGGTCGCGACCGACCCGACCCAGCGTCCCCCGATCAGGTGGCCGGTCGGCACGTCGACACCAGCGACGTTCGCCGGCGACGGCGCCGCCGGAAGGTCATCCACGGCCATCCTCATGACTCGTCCAGCGTGCTCTCGTAGTGCTTCGCCCCGGGCCCCATGGGCGCCCGGATGCCACGGAACTCCCAGTCGCCGCCCTGTGCGGTGGACAGCACCTCCTCGGAGTCCGACGGCTGGGCGCCCACGTCGGTGCGGATCGGCGTGGGCCCGGACACGATGGTGTTGGTCAGGGCCCCGAGGCCCTCGACCTCGACCGTGACGACGTCGCCGGGGTACACGGTGCGGGAGTTGGCCGGTGTACCCGACAGGATCACGTCGCCGGGCAGGAGTGTGATCGTGCGGGCGAGATCGGCGACGAGGTAGTGCATGTCCCACTGCATCTCGTCGGTCGAGGCGTCCTGTTTCACCTCACCGTTGACGGTCGTGGTGATGCGTTTGCCCCGGAAGTCCCAGTCGGTCACGAGGCCGGGCCCGACCGGGCAGAGCGTGTCCGATCCCTTGACCCGCAGCATCGACCCGGCATCGGTGTCACGGAAGTCGTGCAGGCCGTAGTCGTTGGAGACCGAGTAGCCCGCGATGTACGCGCCGGCCTCGGCTGGCGAGACGTTCCGACAGGTCCGCCCGATCACGATCGCGATCTCACCCTCGTAGTTCAGCCATTCGCAGCCCTCGGGCCGGACCACGTCGGCACCGTGGCCGCACAGCGCCGTCGTCGGCTTCTGGAAGTACGTCGGTGCCGCGGGCAGTCTGGTCATGAACTCATCGACCCGGCTCCGGTAGTTGAGATGGATGCAGAGGATCTTCGAGGGTTCGACCGGAGGCAGGTGCACGGCGTCGGCGGCCGAGACCGTACGGCCGTCGTGAGCCACGAGGGTGTCGCCGTCGCGCCGCACCTCGGTGGCGTAACCGTCGAGCAGGATCCGGCGGATCTCGGGCATACAAAGCTCCTTCGTCGCTGGCGTTCGCCAAGAACGTTCGGTACCGAACGATCACCTACCGTAGAGGATCCGGCACCGTCGTACACTCGACCCGGTATGGCCGAGTCCTCCCCGATCGAGCAGGCCGAACTGCTCGCACAGGAAAAGGCCGTCCAGGCCGCCATCGGCGACCGACCGCTCGACTTCCTGTCACTCAACGCGGTGTCGAACATCTACCGGGCGGCCGCCGCGGTCCGCCGCCGTGCGGAACGGGACCTGCTCTCCGACTACGGCATCACCTGGGGCGGTTTCACCATCCTGTGGGTCCTCTGGGTGTGGGGCGAGATGGAGGCGGCACCGCTCGCAGCCGAGTGCAACCTGGCGAAGGGGACCCTCACCGGCATGTTGACGACACTCGAGAAGCAGGAGCTCGTCCGTCGGACCCAGCACCCCGGCGACAAGCGGCGCGTACTCGTGGCGTTGACCGAGGTCGGCCACAATTGCATCGAGGAGCTCTACCCCCGATTCAATCGACAGGAAACGGCCTTCACCGCCGGCCTCGATGACGACGAGAAGGTGGACCTGGCCCGCCTGCTCCGCCGGGTGATCACCAACGCCGAGCTCTCCGAGAGCTGAGCTCCGACCGCCGAGCGGTTGAATCGTTCGGTACCGAACGATTAGTTTGCAGCCATGCCCGACCTGCACGGATTGATGTATCCGAGGACCCCCACCGGAGCCGGCTCGATCCTGCCGGATCCACCGTGGCACTACTCGGGCGAGATGCTCACCATCGAGTTCCGCACCGACCCGGCACGGGTCGCCGAGCTGCTCCCCGCCCCGCTCACCCCCGCCGCCGACGATCCCGGCGCCGTGGCCATCATCTGGGCCGACTGGCAGAGCTGCTCCGACTCCTTCGACGAGCTCCTCGATCCCGCCCGGGCGCAGTACAAGGAGGTGTTCGTGGTCGTGCGGTGCCAGTACGAGGGCACCACCTACAGCCGAGCCGCCTACATCTGGGTGGACAAGGACTTCGCCATGGCCCGGGGCCACGTGCAGGGCTACCCGAAGAAGATGAGCGAGATCTGGATGACGAGGCCCGTCACCATCGGACGAGCGGGCCCCCGACTCGAGGCCGGCGGGCGGTTCGGCGCCACGCTGTCCACGTTCGGGCGCCGGATCGCCGATGCCCGGTTCACGATCACGGGGACGGCCGAGACGGCCGGTTTCGTCAACGGTCACCCGATGTTGCACACCCGGCAGATGCCCGCCATCGAGATGGACGGGCGTGACTCCCTCGACGAGCTGGTCACGATGCGGGGGTTCGACGTCGAGCTCGGACCGGTCTACACCGGCGATGCCGAGCTCGAACTGTTCGACTGCCCGACCGAGGAGCTCACCCGTTTCCTGGGCTCGAACGGCGAGATCGAGATGATCGGCGGCTACTACCGCCAGGTCGGCAACTCGATGCACGGCGGGTCGACGGTGTGGGCGGGTCCGAACCCGATGTCGGACGGTGGGGCGACCGCATGACCTTCGTCGACGACTACCTGCCGTCCCTGGGCCCGGACGACGCCGACATCACGAGCCACGACGCCTACACCTCCGGGGTACCGCATGCGACGTTCCTGCGGCTCCGGACGACCGATCCGGTCCATTGGACCGAGGAAGCCGACGGGTCCGGGTTCTGGTCGATCCTGCGTTACGACGACGCCCTCGAGGTGAGCCGGGACGTGGAGACGTTCACCTCGTCCAAGGGCATCCGGCTCGAGGAGATGGACGCCGAGGAGACCGAGGCCCGGCTCACGATGATGGAGCTCGATCCGCCCGACCACACCCGCTACCGACGGCTGGTGTCGAAGGGCTTCACCCGGCGCAGCGTCGAGTCCTACGAAGACGCCATCCGGGACCTCGCCGCCGAGGTGATCGACGCGGCCCTCGGACACGACCACTTCGACTTCGTGCACGCCATCGCCGAACAGCTGCCCATGCGCATGCTCGGTCGCCTGCTCGGCACGAGCGACGAAGACGGTCACAAACTCGTCGCGTGGGGCGACGCGCTGCTCGGCAACACCGACCCGGAGTTCACCGACTACCCCGTCGACCTCACCGACACCGAGGCATTCCGGATGGTCCCGTTCCGATCACCGGCATCGATCCAGATCTTCTCCTACGCCCAGGAACAAGCCGAGAAGCGTCGGGGCTGTCCCGGCCACGACGTGATCTCCCAGCTCCTCGAACCGGCCCGGGACGGGGTGCCGCTCACCGACCACGAGTTCAACAACTTCTTCACGTTGCTCGTCGCCGCGGGCAACGACACGACCCGTTACACGATGACCCACGGGCTCTGGACGATGATGAACCATCCCGAACTGTGGACGGCGTGGAAGGCCGACCCGTCTCTGACGCCGACCGCGGTGGAGGAGATCCTCCGGACGAGTGCGGTGACCATGCACTTCCGTCGGACCGCGACCCGCGACGTCGAGTTGCGGGGCAAGCGGATCCGCGAGGGCGACAAGGTCGTGATCTGGTTCAACTCGGCCAATCACGACGAGGAGCGATTCGAGCACCCGTTCCGCTTCGATCTCGCCCGTGCCCAGAACGATCACATGAGCTTCGGTCGCAACGGGCCGCACCTGTGTCTCGGGGCGTGGCTGGCCCGGATGGAGGTCCGTCTCGTGTTCGAGGAGCTCATGAAGCGAGTCGAGCGCTTCGAACCCGACGGCGAGATCGCCCATCTGCGTTCGAACTTCATCGCCGGCATCAAGCATCTTCCCGTCAAGGTCGTGCGCTGATGGGCACGATCGTCGGCGCCGCCCTCGTCTCGCACGTGCCACCGCTCGTGCTCCCCGAGGAAGTCCGCCGGGAGATGAACGACGGCGAGGACACCACGCTGTTCTCGGGCCTGCATGCACTCCGGGGCGAGCTGGACCGGCGAGAGGTCGACACCGTCGTCGTCGTCGACACCCACTGGTTCACCACGATCGAACACGTCGTGGCGAGCCACGATCGACGAGCCGGGATCTACACCTCGGAAGAACTGCCGCGCGGCATGTCGCAGATGCACTACGACATGCCCGGCGACCGCGCCCTCGCCGAGGCCTGGGCCGCCGCCGCCGACGGACGTGACGACACCTGGATCACGGCGATCGACGACCCCTACCTCCCCGTCCACTACCCCACCATCAACCTCCTCCCCTTCCTGCAGGGCGACGAGGCCTGGATCTCGGCCGGTATCTGCCAGACCGCACAACCAGAGGACTTCCTGCTCTTCGGCGAGCTGCTCGGTCAGGCCGTCGCGGCGGTCGACCGCAACGTCGTGGTGCTCGCGTCCGGTGGCCTCAGTCACCGTTTCTGGCCGTTGCGCGAGTTCCGCCGACACGAAGGTGCGGATCCGGATCGCCACCTCCGGACTCCCGAAGCGGCCGCGGCCGACCGCCATGTGATCGATCGGCTGCTCCACGGCGACCACGCTGCGGTGCTCGACTTCCTCCCCGAGTTCCGCCAGCACGCCCCCGAGGGTCGGTTCGGCCACTACCTCACGATGATCGGCGCCCTCGGCGGTGCCGGATTCACCGGGCCCGGCCGACAGTACGGCGAGTACGAAGCCGTCGCCGGAACGGGCCAAGCCCACATCTGGTTCGACGTCTGAGCACGTCGACCCGCAGCGGAGCGCGAGAATCCATGCACGACTGGACACCTGAACTCGACGCGTTGGCCACCGAGGTCCTCGGCTATGCCGAGGAGCGACTGAAGCGCCCGAAGGATCCCCGATGGGGGGCGAAGAGCGCGGCGGAGCTGTCGGCGGCCCTCGACGGGTCGATCAGCGACGGCGGGATCGGCGGCCACGCCGCGCTCGATCTCTTCCGCGACACGCTGCTGCCCGCGTGCCGGCCGAACGACGACCCGATGATGCTGTCCTACGTGCCCACCGCACCCTCGATCGCCGCCGTCCTGTTCGACACGGTCGTGGGCGCATCGTCGATCTTCGCGGGCCACTGGGAGGCGGGAGCCGGCGCCATCGCCGCCGAGAACCAGGCACTGCGATGGCTCATGGACCTCGCCGAGTATCCCGACACCGGCGCCGGATGTTTCGTCTCGGGCGGCACCGCGGCGAATCTGGCCGGCCTCGTCTCGGCCCGCCACCGGTGGCGGGCGCGCCATGACCGGGCCGGGGACACGCGCCCGTTGGCGGTGCTCGCAACGGACGGTGCCCACGCGTCGATCGACGTCGTCGCTCGCGTGATGGATGTGGACCTCGTCCGGGTGGCCTCCGATTCCGATGGCCGGATGACCGGGGCATCACTGCGTGCGACCCTCGACGAGGCCGGTGCGGTGCAGCCGTTCGCCGTGGTCGCCTCGGCCGGAACCACGAACGCCGGCGCCGTCGACGAGCTCGACGCCATCGCCGACGTCTGCGCCGAGAAGGGACTCTGGCTCCATGTCGACGCGGCCTACGGCGGTGCCGTGCTCGCTTCGCGTACCCACCGTCAGGTGCTCCACGGCATCGAACGGTCGGACAGCTTCGGCATCGATCCGCACAAGTGGCTGTACGCCCCGTACGACTGCGCAGCCGTGCTCTACCGCGACCCGACGGCGGCGGCCGGTGCTCACGCCCAGAGCGCCGCCTACCTCGACGGCGTCGACCGACGCGAGAGCAATCCCTCCGATCTCGCGTTGCATCTCACACGCCGAGCGCGGGGGCTGCCGCTCTGGTTCTCGCTCGCGACGAACGGCACCGATGCCTACCGCGATGCGGTCGATGCCGCCCTTCGGCTGACCGACACGCTCGCGCGTCGCATCGAGGAGACGTCCGAGCTCGAGCTCGTCATCGCCCCGACCCTTTCCGTGGTCCTCTTCCGCCGCCTCGGCTGGACCGAGACGGACTACCGGACGTGGTCCGAACGCACCGCGGCCGCCGGGACCGCTCTCGTCGTACCGACCCGCTGGCGGGGCGAGATGTGTCTTCGCATCTGCATCGTCAACCCGCGCACCGATCCCGCTGACCTCGAGCGGCTCATCGACGACCTCGTCCGAGCCTGACCTGCACCGTCGACTCAGTGGTAGGGCAGGTATTCGGAGAGCTCCCAGGCCGTCGGCGAAGCGTCGGGGTCGAAGGGCCCTTCGGCCTCGGTGAACCGCTCGAACTCGGCTCGCTTGATCTCGACGAAGTTGGCCACCACGTCCACTCCCAGCGCCTCGACGAAGACCGAATCCGCTTCGAGCTGGTCGAGCGCCTCACCGAGTGAATCGGCGACACAGACGTCGGTGTTGACCTCCTCGAATCCGTCGCCGGTCTCCGCCGGCGGACACGGGAGGCCCCCCTCGACGCCGAGGCGCATGGCCGTCAGCACCGCCGCGACCGCCAGGTGGATGTTCGCGGCCCCATCGGCGACCCGGTTCTCGAGGCGGGTTCCGGGCCCGCGCTCGATCGGCACCCGATTGGCCACGCAGCGATGGTCGTTGCCCCAGTTGGCCCAGTAGCCCGAGAGCTGCGCCGGGCGCAGACGGCGATACGCGTTCACCGTCGGTGCGGTGATGGCGGCCAGTGCCCGATGATGGGCGCAGAGGCCGGCCAGCGCTCCCGACGCGAGCTCCGAGAGCCCGTCCGGACCGTCACCGAGCAATGCGTTCGCGCCCTCGGCGTCGACGAAGCTCACGTTCACGTGCACACCGGACCCCGACAGGTCGGCGAACGGCTTGCCGAGGAACGTGAGATCGAGCCCGTTGGCCAACGCCACTTCGCGGGCCAGGACCCGGAAGAGGAAGGCCTCGTCCGCGGCGCGCATCGCATCGTCGTACTCGAGGGTCAACTCGTACTGCGACTCGTCGAACTCGGCGTTCATCGACTCGATCCGGAACCCCGACGCCGCGGCGACGTCCAGGATCTGGTCGAGCACACCGTCGGGGTCGTTGCCGATCCCGGTCCCGTACACCATCGCCCGCGGATTCTCGTAGCGCTTCCAGCCGCCGTCGGCGTCCGGCTCCAGCAGGTAGGCCTCCAGTTCGATACCGACCTTGGGGGTCAGCCCCGTCGAGGTCCAGGCGTCGATCGCTCGCTGCAACACCGTGCGCACCGCATACGGGAACGGCTCGCCGTGCAGGGAGATGTCTCCGATGGCCACCGCGGTGCGATCGTCCTCCCAGCCGACACGGAGGGTCGACGGATCCGGCGTCGACCAGACGTCGATGAGGCCCTCGAGCAGATGCGAACCCGGCGCCGGGATCATCGACCGGTCGTATCCGAGTCCCCACAGCGTCGAGCAGTGCCCGGTCCCACGTGCGGCGATCGCCGTCGGGAGATACTTCCCGCGGGCCAGTCCGAGGTGATCGGGGAACAGCAGCCGTACCCGCTGCGCTTCGGTCGGGAGTTCGGCCATGTCATCGGCTCCGTGGGGGACGTCGTGGGTGGCGGTCTGCGGCATCTCGGCCCGAACCGTAGCGGCGGCGCGTCGGGCGCTCAGGTCGAACGGGCGCCGGTTCCGATCTCACTCGGACAGGTCCCGGACGAGCACGCCGTCGACGACGACCGGTGCTCCGTCGAGGCGCACCGTGCAGCCACGCATCGGGAGATCGACGTGGCCGCGACAGAACCGTCCGGCCACCTCGTTCGCGCCGGTGGAGTAGAGGAAGTTGCCGGCGAAGGCGCGGAGTTCGGTGCCGTTGTGCTCCCACCGGTCGAGTGTCGCGAGCGCCTCCCAACGGGCGGCCGGGTTCATGCCCCAACCGACATGACTCACCGCCTTCGCCTCGGGTTCGCCGTAGGCGCCGAGATAGGAAGCGAACAGCTCGGCGTCGAGACCGTCACCGGTGATGTCGGTGATCGTGTCGTCGACGACGGTGCAGCGGATCGTGCTCCGGACGTAGCTCTTGAACGAGAGATTGACATCCCCGGGGGCGAGCACGAGCGTGCCCGACACCGAACCCGCTGCGGGGAAGGCCAGGACGAGGCCGCCTGGCCAGTGTGCGATCGAACCGGGCTCGGTGCACCAGCCGTGTGAACCCGCACGGACCGCACCGTCGAGGTCGATCGTCAGATCGGTGCCGTGGGCCGAGGTCACCTGCATCCGTCGTGCCGCTTCGAGCCGGGCGACCCCTCGGGCCACGCGACCGGCCAACGCCTCGTCATGTGGCCACCGGGCCACCTGCGACGGATGCTCGTTGGAGATCATCAGCACGCGAGCCCCGCCGCCGAGCACCGCCCCGAGCTCGGGTGCGTGCAGCAGACCTTCGACCGTGCAGTCGGCCACGAAATCGGCGGCGGCGAGCGCTGCGACGGCGCCGCGGTGACCGGCGAGCGCCTGGGACGCTCCCGTCGAGCGGGTCGGAAGAGGGCCTGCCTCGGGTGGTGTCGGCACGACGACATCGGCCACGTGGGCTCCGAGCGACGCGAGCGCGAGCCGTGCCGTGGCGACGAGTTCGGGACGACTCCCCGACTCGGACAACACGACGGCGGTCTCGCCGGGATGCACCTGGCAGGCCCGGAACTGTTCGGCGTATCGCTCGATCCAGGACCAGTCGGGCGTCATGTCGTCTCCTCGGGGTCGAACAGTTCGGCTCGTCCGAGGCGCTCGAGGCAGACCTCGACGCTCCAGGGCAGCATCGTCGCGCCACATCGCGCATCGCGGTAATGCCGCTCCAATGCCGACGGTCGGAGAAGCGAGCGGCCGCCGCACACCCGGAGTGCGGTCGAGGCCAGTTCCGGGGCGGTCTCCATCGTGGTGACCATCGAGGCCATCGCTCGCCGCACCGCCGCGGGCGACGGGTCGACGGAGACCTCCGCGAGGACCCGGTAGCAGAGCGCCTGGGCCAACTCGTATCGGAGCACCATCTGGGCCCATCCCTGCTGCTTGATCGGATGCTCTCGTCGAGCCCCGACGGCGCCGTCGCCCCGGAGATACTCCTGGGTGGCATCGACGATCGCCCGCATGAGCCCGAGATAGCTGAACGAGAGCGTCATGTAGAAATAGGGCCAACGAGCCGCCGCCTGGTCGAACACACCCGGCGGGATCCACTCGTTGCCCGCGGGGACGAACACGTCACGCATGACGAGGGTGCGGGAGTCGGTGGCGCGCATCCCGAGGGGATCCCACGCCCCCTCGAGCGTCACCCCGGCAGCATCGGCCGGCACCCCGAGCAGGCGCACCCGTGCGTCGCCGGGCACCATGCAGGCGACGTTGTTGATGTGGGCGCCTCCCGACAGGGAAGCGAAGATCTTGCGCCCCGTCACCCGATAGCCACCCTCGACCGGACGGGCCACCGTGGAGAACCCCTCGGTCGCGCCGGCCTTGACGCCCTCCGAGAACGGTTGGGAGTGAATCGTCCCCCGCTCGATCACGCCGCGACGCAACTCGGCACGCCGCTCGTGGAGCAGCGACCGGTCGCGGTCGGACAGGTCCATGTCGTCGGCGATCTGCCCGGTCAGCAACGTGGTCGCGATGTGCATGTTGAAGGTGAGCGCCGTGCCGGCGCAGTGACGACCCAGCTCCTCACTGACGAGCGCGTACCCGACGAAGTCGGCTCCGAGCCCACCGGCGGACTCGGGGATGCAGAGCCCGAGCATCCCCGCATCGGTCAGGTCGGCCCAGTTGTTGTGCGGGAAGGCCGCGGCGAGGTCGTGTGCTGCGGCGCGTCCCGCGATCGCAGGTCCGAGCTCGGCCATCCGCTCGACGAGTGCCCGGCGTGCCGGTGTGAAGATCGCGTCGGTGGTGTCGGTGTCGATCACGTTCGCGCTCCGTCATGGCGGTCGAGGAAGTCGGCGATGAGGCGGTTCACGGCGGCGGGGTCCTCGCTCGGGCTCAGGTGGCCGATGCCGGGCAACACGGTGAGCTCCGCATCGACCAGACCGTCGGTGAGCACCCGAGCGTAGGCAACCGGTGTCTCCGCATCGAGCGCTCCGACCACGACCCGGGTCGGGTGCACGAGGTCGGCGAGGCGGTCCCGGACGTCGTTCGTCGGGAGGCACGCGACGGCCGCTCGAAAGCCCTCGGTGGGAATCCGGGCGAAGGCCGCGATCAACTCCGACCGGATCGCCGGGGCGAGCGGTCGACCGGCGATCGCATCGAGGACGGGCGCCGCGAGGTCCGCCGGCGTGGCGCCGGCGTCGAGCGCGGCGAGTCGGGAGGCACGCCACGCCTCGGGGTCGGTGCCGTCCATGCCGAACGCCGGGCTGGTCGAGCACAGCACCATGCGGCCGATCCGCTCCGGATGGGCGAGCGCCGTGTGGAGCGCATGCATGCCACCGAAGGACAAGCCGACCAGGTCCACCCGATCCAGATCGAGGTGGTCGAGCAGCCCGACGAGGCGATCGGCGATGCCGGCGTAGGTGAGCGGGTCGAGGGGCGCGGCCGCGCCGTAGCCGGGCATGTCCCATGCGATGCAGCGGAACCGCTCGCCGAGTGTCCGCAACTGTGGATTCCACGACGCCCGCGTGCCACCGAGCCCGTGGAGGAACACGACCGGCGGACCGTCACCGACCTCGCGCCACGCATGTGGACCCGAGGTCCGATCACACCAGACCTCATCGTCCGACATAGCCGTCCCGGGTCTGGGGGATCTTCATGTCGAGCACGCGGCTGGCGACGACCGTGCGGAGGATCTGGGCCGTCCCCCCGCCGATCGTGAACATACGGACGTCCCGGTACATCCGCTCGAGCGGGTTGCGCCGGCTGTAGCCGGCGGCGCCGAACACCTGGAGCGCGTCGCTCACCACACCGATCGCGGCTTCGGCCGTGAAGATCTTGGCCTGCGCCGCCAACAGCGGATCGGGAAACGGTGAGCCGTCCGGCCCTCGACTCTCCGCGGCTCGGTAGGTGAGGCTGCGAGCCGCCTCGAGTCGGACCGAGTTGTCGGCGAGCATCCACTGGAGTCCCTGGAACTCAGCGATCGGCCGATCGAACTGCTCCCGCGCCTTGGCGTGGTCGATGGCGAGCTCCTGTGCACCGGCCGCGAGCCCCAGGGCGACCGTGCCCGCGCCGACCCGCTGTGCGTTGTAGGCGTTCATGAGGTCGGCGAAACCACGCCGGAATCCCGAGGGCGGGAGCACCACCATCTCCGGCTCGATGACCATGTCCTCGAAGCGCACCTCCATCTCCGGAATACCTCGCAGGCCCATCGTCGGTTCGCGATGGCCGAAGACGAGACCTGGCGTCTCGTCCCGGATGGCCAGGAATCCACCGATGCCCTCGGGTGTGCCGTCGGCGTCGAACACCCGGGCGAAGATCAGATGGAGTCGGCTCACACCCCCACCGGTGATCCAGTGCTTGGTGCCGTTGAGGACGTATCGGTTCCCCTGCCGATCGGCGCGGGTGGTCATCTGCGACGCAGCACTTCCCGCTTCGGGTTCGGTGATGCAGATCGCGGGTTTGTCCCCGCTCAGTACCAGGTCGGCCGCGAGTGATCGCTGCGACGCCGAGCCGTACGCCATCACCGCCGAGATCGCACCCATGTTGCACTCGACGGCGATCCGTCCGGTCACGCCACAGACCTTCGCCATCTCCTCCACCACCAGCACGGCGTCGAGGAACGATCGCCCCGGACCACCGACCTCGGTCGGGATCGTCATCCCGGTGAACCCGGCCTCGCGCAGGGCCTCGACGTTGTCCCAGGGATACTGCTCGGTCGCATCGACCTCGGCCGCCCGCGGAGCGATCACCTCGCGGGCGAGCTCCCTCGCCGCGGCGCGGAGCTTTCGCTGATCGTCGGTCAGATCCCAGGTCATCGTGTGCTCTCGTTCGTGGTGGTCGGTCGGCGTCGGTCCCGGTCGACGCGCACCGGGAGGTGTTCGATGCCGTTGACGAAGTTCGAGTCGACGTAGCTCGGCTCACCGACGGTGAGCCGCAGCCCACGGTCGAACATCTCGTCGAGCAGTTCGACGAGCTCGAGCCGGGCCAGGCTGGCGCCCAGGCAGAAGTGGGCGCCGCCACCGCCGAAGGCGCTGTGGGTCGGCGTGGTGGGGCGATCGGGACGGAACTCGAGCGGGGCATCGAAGGCCCGCTCGTCGAAGTTGGCGGCCGCGTACCACATCACCACCTTGTCGCCGGGCGCCAGCGGTGTCCCGCCGAGCTCGACATGCCTGGTCACGGTTCGCCGGAAGTAGAGGATGGGCGAGGAGTATCGGACGATCTCCTCGGCGAGTCCGCCGAGAAGGGTGCGGTCTCCGGCGACCCGGCCGAACGCCGCGGGGAACGCCGCGTGGTGCAGGGCGAGGTGGGCCATCGCGGATCTCGTCGTCTCGTTGCCGGCGAAGATCATCAGCCGGAAGAAGTTCGCGAACTCCGCCGGACTCAGTCGCTCACCGTCGATCTCGGCGTGGAGCAGCTGGGTCGACAGGTCATCACCCGGTTCGTCGCGCAACCGACCGGCCAGGCGATCGGCATACGCCGACATGGCCGAGGCCGCCGGCGAGTTGAACGGCAGCAGGCGCAGCTCGGTCGTGTTCCCGTAGGCGTCGGGTGGGAGCGGTTCACTCGAGGTGCCGGCGACCAGATGATCCGAGAGCTCGACGAGGTGGTCGTGATCCTGTTCGGGCACCCCCATCAGGTCACAGATCACTCCGATCGGGATGGGTGCGGCGACCTCCGTCACCCAGTCGCCGTCACCGGCGACCTCGATGCGATCGAGTTGTCGCCGGACACGGCGTCGGATCGCGGAGCGATAACCCTGGACGTGGCGCGGGGTGAACGCGGACGACACGAGCCGCCGGAGGCGGGTGTGCACCGGCGGATCCAGATCGATCATCGACGCCCGTGCGCTCAGGCAGTCCTCGTCGATGTCGTACATCTGGATGTGGCCCACCTCCGAGGAGTAGGTGCCGGGGTCTCGCGAGACCTCGACGACGTCGGCCAGGCGGGTGACCGACCAGAACCCGCGGCCGTGCCGGAGGTCGTCGGGAGTGCGATGGAGCCCCGACGCGGCCCGCATCCGAGCGAACGCCTCGTGCGGGATCCCGCGATCGAAGGTGCGCGCGTCCCGGAGATCGACCTCGACCGGGCTCATGTCACGGCCCCGATGCGGGGATGTGGTCGGAGCCGCCGACGATCGAGATCGCCCCGCTCGGGCATCGGTCGATCACCTCCAGTGCGACGTTGCGAGGCAGACGACCATCGCCGCGCACCACCGCCACGACCTCGTCGTCGTCGATCTCGAAGATGTCGGGCGCGAGCAGTTCGCACTGCCCACCGGCGATGCAGACCTCGGTGTCCACCCGGACGGCGACGTCGTCGGCGCTCACGACACCACCTCCAGATCGAGCGAGAGCACGCCGTGCACGAAGTTCGACGGCACCCGGACGGGGTCGCCGACGCGACGGAGACGGAGCCCACGCGCCCGCATCTCCTCCAGCACGACCTGGATCTCCAGACGAGCCAGGAACGCCCCGAGGCAGAAGTGCGGACCGCCGCCGCCGAAGGCGAAGTGGGGGTTGTCGTCCCGGCCCACGTCGAAGCGGTACGGATCCTCGAAGACCGTCTCGTCCCGGTTGGCCGAGGCGTACCAGACGACGACCTTCTCCCCCGCCCCGATCCGGGTCCCGGCGAGCTCCGTGTCGACCGCGGTGGTCCGACGCATGTGGAGCACGGGGGTCGCCCATCGGAGGATCTCCTCCGTCGCCTGCTCCACGCTGACCTCACCGTCGAGCACCCGTTGCCATTGCTCCGGATGGTCGGCCAGGGCCATGGCCCCGTGGGTGAGCGCCGTCCGGGTCGTCTCGTTCCCGGCGAAGACCAGGAGGTGGAACAGATTCCGGAACTCCGCGCCCGAGAGACGCTCCCCGTCGGCCTCGGCCTGGACCAACGTGGTCACGATGTCGTCGGCCGGTTCGAGCCGCTTCCTCGCCGCGAGCGCTTCGCCGTACTCGAACAGTGCGTGCGACGCGGGGCTGTTGAACGGGAGCAGGCGCAGCTCGGTGGTGTTGCCGAAGGCGTCGGGCGCGAGCGTCTGCTGCTCGCTCGTGCCCTCGACGAGATGGTTCGACAGGGCGACGAGATGGTCGGCGTCGTCGACGGGCACCCCGAGCAGCGCGAGGATCACACGGATCGGCAACGGCGCGGCGAGCGAGTCGACCCAGTCCGAGGTTCCGACCGCGACCGCCTCGTCGAGCAACTCGGCGGTCAGCTCACGAACCGTGGTGCCCCAGGTCTTGATGTTCTTCGGGGTGAAGCCCGACGCCACCAGTCGACGGATGCGGGTGTGATCCGGCGCATCGGTGTCGATGAGTCCGCGCCGGGCCTCGAGGGCGTCGGCCTCGAGGTCCCAGAGGTTCGTGTGACCGATCGCGGAGGAGAAGACCTCCGGCGAGCGGCTCACCTGCCTGACCTCGGCGTGTCGGGCCACGGCCCAGAAGCCGCCGTCGCGATACGGGTGCCACAACAACCCGGGGGCCGCGCGCATCTCGGCGAACCGGTCGTGCGGGATGCCGTCGAGGTAGAGCGCGTCGTCCGTGACGTTCGGAGCGTCGGGCCTGGCGGTGGTCTGGTCGGCGTGCATCGCTCAGCTGTGCTCGATGAAGCGGTCGCGCTCCCAGTCGTTGACGTCGTCGGCATCGGGTGCGTGTTCCGCAGCGTGGACCACCTCGGCTTCGGCGATCGAGCAGTAGCTGCGGGCGAACACGTCACCGAGCTGACCGGCCAGTGCACTCCCGGCGAAGGCGGCGATGGCCCCGGCCAGGTCGGTCGGCAGGGCTGCGTGATCACCGGGTTCGGTGTACATGTCCCCGACACACATCATTCCGGGATCGTGCGACTGCTCGATGCCGTCCATCCCGGCGGCGAGGATGCCGGCGATGATCAGGTAGGGGTTGGCGTCGGCCCCGGCCGAGCGGAACTCGACCCGATTGGCGCCGCTCCCGGGCTCGGCGATGCAGCGGGCCATGACGGTGCGGTTGTCGAGACCCCAGGTGACATGGGTCGGGGCGAAGGTGTACGGCCGGATCCGCTTCGGACCGTTGCTCGTCGGCGCGGCCAACAGCGTGAGCGCCTCCGCATGCGCCATCAATCCACCGAGCCAACGACGCATGACGTCGTTGGGTTGGCCTTCTTCACACTCGGCGAACCGGTTTCCCCCGTCGGCGTCGGCGAGCGAGGTGTGCACGTGCATGCCGGATCCGGACGCCTCGGCCCACGGCTTCGGCATGAACGTCGCCCGGAGACCGTGCTGGACCGCCACCTGCTTCACGATCGACTTGAACAGGACCGTGTTGTCGGCCGTGGTCATCGCGTCGGCGGCCGCCACGTTGATCTCCACCTGACCGGGCCCGTACTCGGCGTTCGACGACTCCACATCCATGCCCGCCCCGATCAGCGCCGACCGCATGTCGGCGAGCACCGCCTCGAGGCCGAGCGCATCGGTGAGCGAGGAGTACTGGATGTGGCTCTGCGCCGGTTCCCAGTCGGGCGTGCACAGGTAGAACTCCATCTCGGTCGCGACGACGGGATCGAGACCGGCCGCTCGACACCGTTCGATCTGTGCCGCGAGCACGTTCCGCGGTGCGAGCGGGTGCGGCTCGCCTCGTTCGTTGCTCGCGTCCCCGAACACGAGGGCATAGCCGGGGCGATGAGCCAGGATGCGCCCGGTGGACGCATCCGGCGTGATGTGGCAGTCGAGGTAGCCCGTGTCCATGTTGACGAACTCGTTGTCGGGCAGGTCGTTCTGCATGTCGAACACGAACATGGCGTCGGCGATGTTGGCCCCGGTCGTGTGAACCGAGTCGAAGTAGCGCCCGATGGGCACACGCTTGCCACGCAGATGACCCTGCGTGTCGGGCACAGCGAGTTCGATCGTGTGCACTGCGGCGGCCTCGGCCGCCGCTCGGAACGCCTCGGTGGTGGTGCTGATGTCTGACATGAGACGGGTCCCCTTTCGACCGTTCAGATCGTCCTGGCGACGCCGGTGGCGCCGCGGTGTTCGTTGGTTCTCATCCGGCCGCCGACCCCAGATAGGCCTGCTTCACCCGGGCGTTCGCCTGCACCTCATCCGGTGTGCCCGACGCGATCACCGAGCCGCTGTCGAGCACGTAGATGCGGTCGGAGATTCCTGTGATGAAGGCGAGGTCGTGGTCGATCACGAGCACGCCGGCGCCGATGGCGTCGGCCATGCCCTTGACCTGTGCGACCATCGCGACCGACTCGCTGTCGCTCATTCCCGACGTCGGCTCGTCGAGGAGGAGGAACGTCGGGGCCATGGCCGCGGCCCGGGCCAGCTCCAACCGTCGGGAGTTGCCGTAGTCGAGCTCGCGGGCCCGACGGTGCCGATGCTCCCAGAGGCCGGCGTGGGCGATCAGTGCACTCGCCTCCTGCCGAACACGATCGGGATGATGTTCTGCAGCCACGAGTGCGGCCACCTCGACGTTCTCCTCGACGGTGAGTGCGCCGAACAACCGGAGGTTCTGGAACGTCCGCACGAGCCCGGCCCGGGCCAGTTCATGAGCCGGTTGGCCGACCAGCTCACGACCGTTGATGGAGAACGACCCGGCCGTCGGCTCCACCATGCCGGTGAGCACGTTGACGAGCGTCGTCTTGCCCGCGCCGTTCGGTCCGATGATGCCGACCACCTCGCCGCCGCCGGCCTCGAGACCCGCCCCGGCGAGCGCTTGGAAACCGCCGAAACGAACATCGACAGCACGGACCGACAGTCGGGACGGCGTGGTCATCGCAGCGTCGGCGAGAGCCGGCGCGGGTGCGCCGTCGGCCGGGGCGAACCGCCGACGGAGCCAGTCGTCCACCTCGAGATCGTCGAGCAGACCGGCCGGTCGCCAGATCATGAATCCCAGCATCGCCACACCGAGGAACACCGTCTGGAGGTTCTCGCGGAAGATCCAGTCGAGCGGCGCTCGATCGAGTCCGATCCCGAACACCTCGAAGCCGTCCTGGCCGAGGCGACGGGCGAGCTCGCGACCGATCGTCATCACGATCACGCCCGCCACGGCACCGGTCACGCCGTTGCGCCCACCGACGATGAGCATGACGAGGGTCACGAGCGTGTACTGGAAGAAGAAGTCACCGGGGAGGATCGAGCCGTCCTCCCAGACCTTCAGTGACGCCCCCATCACGACCACCGCGACGCTGATCAGGAGCGCCAGCATCTGCTGGACGAGTGGATCGATCCCCATCGCCCTCGCCGCCAGATCGTCCTCGCGTGCGGCCTGGGCGAGTCGACCGCGTCGCGATCGGGCGAACATCCGGCCGACCACGAGCGCGATGAGCAGCCCGCCGTAGATCGGAAGCCGGGAATCGAGCGAGCCCCGGATCGGGAACGCCAGGCCGGCGCGGTCACCACCCGTCAGGTCGGGCCAGTTCCGCGCCACCTCATGGGTGACGAACAGCAGGGCGAGGGTGATCACCGTCGCCGCGACCGCACCCGACGCGGCACCCGACCGACCGAGACCGAGGCCGACGAGGAACGCACAGGCGACGGCGAAGCCGACGGCGATCACGATCGCCAGTAACGGGGGGAGCTCCACCCCGACCAGGCCGAAGGGGGCATCCGGGATCCGCTTGAGCTTCTCCGCCTCGTCGATCGCGAGCAGGGCGAACACGTAGCCACCGATGGCGCCGAAGCCGATGTGGCCGAACGACAGCACCCCCGTGTTGCCGACGTAGATCTGGATTCCCACCACGACGATCGCGTCGATCAGCATGACGGTGACGAGCCGCTCCGCCGCTCCCGTGCCGAGCAGACCCTGATAGGCGAGCCCACCCCCGACGAGGACGGCGAACAACGCTGCGGCTCCGAGCAGGGGCCACGTCAGTGCTCGCCCGGACGAGGTGATCGTCTCGGGCCGCATCACACCCGCTCCGCATGTGCGACCGCGACGAACCCCTGCGGCCGGAAGATGAACAGCAGCGCGATCAGCGCGAACACGAAGCCCTCCGTCAATCCCGCGATCGATCCCGGCAACCAGGAACGCAGCAGGACTTCGGCGAGCCCGAGCGCGAACCCGCCGAGCACCGCGCCCCGGAGACTCCCGAGCCCGCCGATCAGCGCGGCGAGCACCCCCTTCAACATCGGGTCGATGCCGGCCGAGGGGGTGGTGCTCCCCGCTCGCATCAACCAGAACACGCCGGCGATGCCGGCGAGCAGGCCGGACAGTGCGAACGCGCCCCGGATGACCGTGTCGGATCGCACTCCCATCAGCCGTGCGGTGTCGAAGTCGGCCGCCGCGGCACGAAGCGCCAACCCGAACATCGTGCGTTGCAGCAGCAGGTTCGTCGCGAGCAGCGTCAACATCGTCACGACGATCACGACGGTGTCGAAGGTCTCGATCTGCAGCGGGCCGAGCGACCAGGTACTCGACGTCGTCCATGCCGGACGGGGGAAGTTCTTCACCGAGGCCGACACGTAGAGCAGGAAGATCGCCGACACGACGAAGTGCACCCCGAACGAGGTCAACAGCAGGGTGAAGTCCGACGCACCTCGCACGCGGGAGAAGGCGACCCGCTCGATCACGAGGCTCGTGAGTACGGCGACGACGACGATCAACGGCACCACGATCCACCAGGACCAGCCGTTCGTCAGCGCCCAGAACGCCGCGTAACCGCTCACCGTGATCAACTCGCCGTGGGCGAAGTTGAGGAGGTGCATCACGCCGAACACGACGGCGACCCCGAGGGCGAGGAGGGCATAGATGCTCCCGCGGCCGAGCCCGTCGATCAGATTCTGGGCGAGCTCGACCATCAGGTCCCTCCCACGAAGGTGTCGAACAGATCGTCCCGAGCCCGCAGCTCCGAACCCGTGCCCTCGGCGACGATCTCGCCGGATCGAAGCACATAGGCACGATCGGCGACCTCGAGCATCCGATGGGCGTTCTGCTCGACGACGAGCAGGGTGCGGCCCTCGGACCGGAGCCGTTCGATCAGTTCGAAGACGAGATCCACCAGCACCGGGGCGAGTCCGAGCGAGGGCTCGTCCATCATGAGCAGCCGCGGTCGGGACATCAGTGCCCGTGCGATGGCGAGCTGCTGGGCCTCGCCACCCGACAGGTAGCCGGCCGGGGTCTCCCACTTGTCCCGGAGCACGGGGAAGGTCTCGGCCATCTCGTCGAGGAGATCGGCACGCTCGGCGGCCTTGACCGTGATCCCGCCGATCCGGAGATTCTCCTCGACCGTCAGGTCGACGAAGATCCGGCGATGCTCCGGCACGAGCGCGAGGCCCGAACGGAGGAGCTTCTCCGGGGCGGCACCGGTGATGTCGGCTCCATCGAACCGGACCGTCCCCGCATCGGGAGACAACAGTCCGGCGATGGAGCCCAGAAGCGTCGTCTTCCCCGCCCCGTTGGGTCCGATGAGGCCGATGACCTCACCGGACCCCACGTGCAGGGATGCCGAGCGGAGCGCCGCGATCGCGCCGTAGCGCGTCGTGAGTCCGTCGACGTCGAGCATCGTCGACAAGGTGAACCGGGCTCAGCCGCCGATGGTGGCGACCAGGACGTCCTCACCGTCGACGATGCGGTTGATCGGCACGGCCTTCGGCGGGATGCCGTTCGTTCCGGCGTAGGTGATCTCGCCGGTCAGCCCGGGGAAGCCCGAGATCTCGGCGACGGCGCTGCCGATCCCGGCGGGATCGGTGCACCCACAATCGAGCACACCCTGGAGTCCGAGGAACATCGAGTCGACGTAGAGCGCCATGAAGCCTCGGGACTCGAGTGCCTCGCCCCGGTCGGCTTCGTAGTCCGCCAGCATCGTGTCGACCCGGTCACCAGCGGCGATCGAGGTGTGCGGTGTGTGGACGATGCCCTCGTTGTTGGCCTCGAACTGGATCCCGGTCGCGTCGAGCGCGTCGGTCCCCGCATAGACGAGCCCATCGAGCCCCTGGCCCTCGAGCTGGCCTCGCAGTGCGGTCACCTGGAACCCGAGCGCAGCCGAGAACACGATCTCGTTGTTCTCCGAGATGCCGGCGATCTCGTTCACCTGAGCGGAGAAGTCGGTGTCGGCGGCCCACACATAGGTCTGGGTGCTGACGACTTCACCGCCACCGGCCTCGAAGGCCGCGACGAACGCATCCGGATTCACCCCCGTGTACGGCACACCTTCACCCTCGGTGAACACGATGGCTCGGGTGATGTCGTTGTCGAGCGCCCATTGGGCGACGGCGCCGGACATCAGGTTGTCGTCGAAGCTCACGAGGAACGAGTTGATCGAGGCGTCAGCGAGGGTGGGCTCGGTCGACGCCGCCACGAACATCGGCACCTCGCCGTCCGTGGTCTGCAGGATCGGCAGGGCGAAGTCCGCGAACGGTGGGCCGATCAGGAAGTGGGCGCCCCAGTCGAGCAGTTCCTGGGCGGCGAGGGCGGCGTCGTCACCGACCTCGGCGACACGGACCTCGACGGGCGAACCGTTCACGCCGCCGGCGCAGTTCACCTTGTCGGCCATGTACGGCACGAGCTTCGAGCCCGGGATGTCGACGAAGCCGACCACGTCGGAGAAGTCCATCGCCATCCCCACCCGGATCGGATCGCCCGTCGGCGCATCGACGCAGTCCGACAGATCGGCGGCCAGAGCGGCATCGATGTCGACCGAGCCACCCCCCGCTCCAGCGTTCGAATCGCCCGTGGACGTGTCGGAATCGGAGCCGCAGGCCGCGGCCACCAGTCCCAACACCGCGAGCATCGCGATGAGCCTCTTGATCATCATGGAGTCCCCCTTCAGAACCCGACGCGAACGTCGTCGATGAGTTGTTCCGACTTCGATGTCCGCGGAGACAGGCATCGAAGCGGCGCCCAGGACCGGGCACCGCGGCACGTTAGACCACCGATTGTTCGGTAGCGAACGATTCGCCGACCGGTTCACACAGCCGTAGCATCGCGCCCGATGCCGACGACCTCTGACCGTGCAAGCAGTCCGTCACGACGTGTGCTCGTGATCGCCCATGAACCGGACGGGCCGGGCGGGCAGGTGGCCGTCCGTCTCGCCGAGCGTGGCTACGAGATCCACACCCACGTCGTCACCCCGGACGTCGATGCCCCGAACACCGCGGCCCCCTTGCCGGACTTCGCCGACTACGACCTGGTCGCGCTGATGGGTTCGATCCGATCGCTGACACGCAAGGACGAGATCTCGAGCTGGGTCCACGACGAGCTGGCGTCGATCCGTGCCGCCGCCGCACGGGAGCAGCCGATCCTCGGCGTGTGCTTCGGTGGACAACTCATCGCCGATGCACTCGGCGGATCGGTCGAGGAGTCCCCCGTGTTCGAGATCGGCTGGCACCGGATCGACCCGATGCCGGGCGTCGACAACCCGGTCGGTGCGGGCCCGTGGATGGAGTGGCATCACGATCGTTTCGATCCGCCTCCCGGAGCGGCCGTGCTGGCATCGACCGCGGTCGGCCCGCAGTTGTTCACGATCGGTCGGATGGTGGGAACGCAGTTCCATCCCGAGGTCGACCATGCCCACGTCGCGCACTGGCTCGGTGGCGCCTCACCCGAGTACCTCGCCGAGGTCGGCATCGACCCCGATGCGCTCCTCGCCGAGATCGCCCAACACGAGGACCGCAACACGTTGCAGTGCCATGCGCTCGTTGACTGGTTCCTCGCCGAGGTCGGACTCGACCCACTGCCGTCGGCCGAGGGAGGTCGGACCCGATGAAGCCACTGATCGGGATCACGGGGCGTCGGAAGACCGCGGGTGCGTTCTCCGGAATGCTGAAGATCCTCGAACACCTGGAAGGCGACTGGTACTACGTGGACTACGGACGCGGCGTGGCCGCCGCCGGGGGTCTGCCTGTGTACCTCCCGGTCGACGGTGACCCGCACGAGTACGCAGAACGCCTCGATGGTGTGCTGCTCACCGGGGGCGCGGACATCGGCCCGGAGCGCTACGGCCGGGATCCCGAGACGGACGAGTTCCCTCCCGAGCCCGCCCGTGACGCGTTCGAGCTCGATCTCCTGGCCGCGGCGGATCGTCTCGAGTTGCCGGTGCTCGGCATCTGTCGAGGACTCCAGATGATGAACGTCGCCTACGGGGGCACGTTGCACCAACACGTACCGGACCACGCGCGCTTCGCCGAGCCGGTCCGGACGATCGCCCACGATCTCGACATCGTCCCCGACTCGACGCTCGCGTCGCTCTACGGCGCCGGCAGATCGGTCAACTCACTCCATCATCAGACCGTCGACGAGCTGGCCGAGCCGCTGCGAGTGCTCGCGACCGCCGACGGCGTCGTCGAGGCGCTCGAGCACGAGTCACTGCCCATGCTGGCCGTCCAATGGCACCCCGAGATGTTGGCCGGGCGCGACGACGACCCCGTCTTCGCCTGGTTGGTCGAGCGCGCCCGGCGGCGGGCCGGCGATCCCGCCTGACCATTCGAGGACGGCCGTGTCGAACGCCGCCGCCTGTTCGACGTTGATCGCGTGGCCGCCTTCGAGGTCGACGACGGTCAGGTCGGCGATGCGGCGCCGTGCCTCATCGACACACGGCTGGAACCCCGACTCCCACCGCCCGTTCACGAGGAGAACGGGCATCGGGAGCTCCCCGAGGCGATCGACGCTCCGCCACGAGGAGCGGTGCGTCGCGACGAACCGGGCGGTGTCGACCGTGACCCGATCGGCCTCGTCGATGAGTCGGGCGCTGAGCGGCTCGGGAAGCCGCGTCGCGTGGACGGGATGGACACCGATGTCGCGAATCGTGCGCAGGTCGTCCGGAATCGGCGAACCGGCGGACCCGCGCCCGACGCCGAATGCGGCACGGGTGTTGGTGAACACCACACCGCTCACATGCTCGGAGTACGCGAGCGCATAGCAGAGGCCGACGGCGCCACCGAGCGACTGTCCGCAGACGATCCAGCGGTCGACGCGCTCGTCACGACGAATTCGCTCGAGGTCGGCGACGATCGCCGACGGCGCACAGGCGGCCGCCGACACCGGATCCGGGCTCGCCCCGTGACCGGGCAGATCGACCAGGATCAGCGGGTGCCGTCCCCCGAGCGCCGAGACGTTCAGGTCCCACTGCGCGGTCGACGACAGGAAGCCGTGCAGCATCACGATCGCCGTCCCACGCGACGCGCCGAGCCGTCGGTGGGCCAGCAGCGGCGACGTCTCGGACACCACCGCATTGAAGCGGACGCGGATCCGTCCGGCCAGAAACGCCGAGCGGTCGCCGGTTGTCTCGCTCCGCCAGATGCGACAACATCGACCGATCCCCGACTCGGAGTTCCGACGTGACCGACATCGCCGCCCCCGCCGAGCACGACATCTTCTCCGACAACGAACGTTGGGGTGACCTCGGCGCGTGGAACCGAGCGGCGCTCGACCTGCATGCCCAGGGCGGCATCCACCGCTTCGAGCGCGGAGGATTCCAGCCGTTCTGGGCGGTCATCGACCATGCGGCCGTGCTCAGCATCGAGAAGCAGCCGGAGCTGTTCACCAACGGCCCGGAGCCCGTGCTCAACACCCTCGCGGCCCGCGAGGCCCGCGGCCTCGACATCAAGACCCTGATCCACATGGACGCCCCGGATCACCACAAGTACCGGCGGCTCACCAACGACTGGTTCAAGCCCGCGGCCATCCGCCGCCTCGATGATCGACTCACCGAGCTGTCCCGCCAGGCGATCGCGACGATGGAAGCCGCCGGCGGCGAGTGCGACTTCGCCATCGATGTCGCGCTCCCCTACCCGCTCCAGGTGATCCTGAAGATCCTCGGACTCCCCGAGGCCGACTACGACCGCATGATGACCCTCACGCAGCAGTTGTTCGGCGGTGAGGACCCGGATCTCCAGCGTGAGGAGATGACCGCCGAGGTCATCGCCGAGGTCCTCATGGACTTCTACGGCTACTTCACGGGGATCACCGCCGACCGTCGAGGGGCGCCGGCCGACGACCTCGCGAGCCTCATCGCCAACGGACAGATCGATGATGCCCCGATGCCGGACCTCGAGACGCTCGGGTACTACGTCATCATCGCCACGGCCGGGCACGACACGACCTCCTCCGCGATGGCCGGCGGCATGCGCGCCCTCATCGAGAATCCGGACCAGTTGGCCGCGCTCCGGGCGGATCCGGGCCTGCTGAACAACGCCGTCGAGGAGATGATCCGGTGGACCGCACCGGTGCGCCACTTCATGCGAACGGCGACCGCCGACACCGAGGTCTGTGGGCAGTCGATCCAGGCCGGCGACTGGCTCTACCTCTCGTACAAGGCGGCCAACCTCGACCCGAAGGTCTTCGATGACCCGCTGCGGTTCGACATCACTCGGCCGAACGCCGACCGCAACGTCAGTTTCGGTTACGGCGTGCACTTCTGCCTCGGAGCCCAACTCGCACGGAACGAGCTCCGGAGCTTGTTCGGCCATCTGGTTCCCCGGCTCGAGAGCATCGAACTCGCGGGCGAGCCGACGACGATGAAGACCACCTTCGTCGGCGGGCACAAGACGCTGCCGATCCGCTACCGACTCACGCCGCGCTGACTCCC
>JAHDCV010000051.1:0-11260 GCA_020629695.1 Acidimicrobiales bacterium
CGGATGGGGAATCTGCGCGCATCCGCTCGACTTCTGCTGGCCGTGGCGATCGGTGCGGTGGGTCTCGGCCTGCCGGCGTCGCCTGCCGCCGCCGACGTCGTCGTGCCGGGTGGCATCACCGAGAGCGTCGTGCTCGACGGTCTCACCCAACCCACGAGTGTCGCCTTCGCCCCCGATGGCGCCGTGTTCATCACCGAGAAGGCCGGTCGGGTGAAGCGCATCGACGGCATCGGTGACACCACGCCGAGCCTCGTGCTCGACCTCCGCAACCGCGTGCACAACAACGGCGACCGCGGTCTGATGTCGATCGCCGTCCACCCCGACTGGCCCGCCAACCGCTCGGTCTTCGTGGCCTACACGCTCGACCGTCTCCCGTCGGGCGGACCGATCCCCGCCTACGGCAACGGCGGCGACTACGACCCCTGCCCCGATGCCGCCTCCACGGGGTGTCCCGCTCGTTCCGTCGTCAGCCGGATCGACCTGGGCGGCGCACCCTCCGAGACCGTGCTCTTCGAAGGCCACTGCCAGCAGTTCCCGTTCCACTCGATCGGCGACCTCGGTTTCGACGCCGCAGGCAACCTGCTCGTGTCGTTCGGTGACGGCTCGACGGGTTCGTTCGTCGAATACGGACAGCGGGGCAACATCTGTGGCGACCCGCCCGGAGCCGTCGGCGACAACCTCACCGCACCGACCACCGAAGGTGGGCAGGCCCGATCCCTCGACCTGCTGACCCGAAACGATCCGACGGGACCGCACGGGGCACTGTTGCGGGTCGACCCCGACACGTTCGACGCGGTGCCGGGCAACCCCCTCGCCGGGGACGGCGAGGAGATGGTCGAACGCATGCTCGCCATCGGGTTCCGCAATCCGTTCCGATTCGCGATCGATCCGGGTTCGGACCGTGTGTTCGTCGGCAACGTCGGCGGCGCGGGCTTCGAGGAGATCCAGGAGGTCCGAACCGGATCGCCGTCGATCACCAACGGCGGCTGGCCCTGCTACGAGGGGCCCGGCACCACCAAGAACACGTTCTGGCTGACCACGAACCTCTGCACCGGGTTGATCGCCTCCGGCGAACACGACGCACCGCTGTTCTCCTACACCCGACCCGATCCGGTCACGCCGGGGGAGCCCTGCCCGACCGGTGGTCTCTCGATCTCGGGCCTCGCCGTGAACTCCGTCGGCTTCGGACCGTCCGCGCTGCACGGTGGCCTGTTCTTCACCGACTACACACGGGACTGCATCTGGTACCTCCCGGCCGACGGGAACGGCGGGGTCCGCGGCGACCAGCCGACGTTGTTCGCCACCGGCGCCGGCCTGCTCGTCGACCTCGGATTCGGTCCGGACGGCGACCTGTACGGGCTCGACATCGCCGGACGGCTCGTCCGTTACTCCGACGGCGACGAGGCCGCCCCGCCCGTCGCCCGCATCGAGTCATCGACCGATGGCGGCCCGGCACCGCTGACCGTGACCTTCGACGGTCGGATGAGCTCGGACCCGAACGGTGACACGCTCCGGTTCCGATGGGATCTCGGCAACGACGGCACCATCGACGGCACGGCCGATCAGATCACCACGACGTACAACGAGAACGGGACGCAGACCGTGCGCCTGCTCGTGCTCGACGACGGTGGCCTGCGCGATGAAGCCATCGCCACCGTCATCGTCGGTGACGCCGCGCCGGACGCCGAGATCGTGCGCCCGGCGATGACCGACACGTTCGCGGTGGGCGACGAGGTCCGGGTCGAGGCGGCTGCCGCCGCAGGCGTGCCCGACAGCGCCTACGCGTGGGAGCTGATCCTGCACCACTGCATCCCCGGCGGGGCCTGCCACACCCATGGTCTCGATGGTCGGATCGGTCGAACGGCGACGTTCGAGATGCCCGACCACGAGTGGCCGTCCGAAGTGGAGATGCGTCTGACGGTGTCGGGGAACGGCCTGACCTCGACCGCCACCCGGACGATCGGATACGAGACGACCGAACTCCATCTGTGGTCCGAGCCATGGGGTGCGCGGATCCAGGTCGGTTCGACGGAGGAAGCGACGCCGTTCACCCGCACCGTCGCCGTCGGTGCCACGACGTCGATCTCGATCGACGGACGCCAGGAGATCCGTGGCGAGAGCTACGACTTCACGTGGTGGCGGTCGCAGGGATCGTTGATCGGTTCGATGCCGGGAATCGAACTCCGAATCGATCGGGTCACGAACCTGACCGCACTGCTCGAGCCCGCCGGCGGCCCCGAGCCGTCGGTGTGTCGGGCGACGGCAGACGGTGCGGACGCCACGATCTCGTGGGATGCGGTGGGGGGTGCCTCCGACTACCGCATCTTCCGCAGCATCGACGACGGTGCCCGCTGGTGGCGTGGTCGGGTGACCGGCACGTCGTTCCAGGACGTGTTGCGGAGCCCGGTCGGGTTGTCCCACGCCTACGAGGTCGAAGCCCGCGTGGGTGGTGTCTGGCAGGCGCCGATCGTGTGTGCGCCGGCGCTGGTGAGCGGCGGCGGAGGTGACGGGCGTTGCTGGATCGATGCCGACGGGACCGATGCACTGGTCCGCTGGAGCCTGGCTGACGCCGACGAGGTGCGCATCTTCCGCTCGGCCGACGGCGCCGGTCCGTACTGGCGTGGCCGGGTCGGGGTGGACGTCGAGTTCGTCGACCCTCTCCGGACCGGCGTGACGTTCCGCTACGAGATCGACTGGCGACGCGCCGGTGGTGCGTGGTCCGACCGCCTCGACTGCACGCCGGAGATCCGGCTGGATTGATCAGTCGATGGGGCGTTCCGCTGCGAGGTCGGCGGCCGCTCCGTCGTCGAGCGCGGTGTTGACGATGCCCTCGTCGAGATCCGACGAGGTCATCGAGGCGAGCAGTGCGGCGGGCGACGGCAGCGACTCGCGGTCGTGCCAGGTCTCGGCGTTCCAGACCTCGGAACGGCGGAAGGCCTTCGTGCAGTGGATGAAGAGGTTGTCGATCTCCACGACGACCGCGACCTTCGGTGGCCGCACCACCTCACCGAACGAGGCGAGGAGATCGGGGTCGGTCGAGAGGTGGGCTCGGCCGTCGATCCGAACACAGTCGTCCCGACCGGGCATCACGAGGAGCAGGCCGGCGTGTGGGTTGGCCACGATGTTCGACAACGAGTCGAGCAGCTTGTTGCCGCTGAGGTCCGGGAAGGCGACCGTCGTCTCGTCGAGGACGCGGAGCCAACCCGCTGGCCCGCCGCGCGGCGAGACATCGCAGGTCCCGTCCGCCGACGACGTGGACAGGAAGGCGAGCGGGGTCGCTTCGATGACCTCCCGGGTCGCCGCGTCGATCTGCGGCACCTTCTTCGACTTGACGACGTCTGACGGGTCGCCGTAGAGGTCGCGGAGTTCGGACTCGGTGGAGATGCGCGCGTCGGGCATCCGTGCAGTCTGGTTGCTGGCGGTCGGTCGTGCGAGCCGACCACCGACGCGACGATGCCGACCGTGATCGGCCGGCATCCTCGGTGCTTGCTGGAATCCGCGGGACGTCGCGACGTTCGCCGTCGCCGTCGCCGTCGCCGAGGATGTCGTCAGTGGCGGTGTCCGGCGGCGGAGGCCGCCGCGTTCATCTCCTCGTCCGACGACTCGAGGTCGTAGGACGTGAACTCCGCGCCGGTGTCCTCGAGATGCTCGAACTCGATCACGCCGATCTCGGTGAACTTCTCGCGCAGCCAACCCTCGCCGGCGTCGAGCAGGCCGAGCTTGCGGCAGTTCGGCACGATCTTCGAGAAGAGCAGACGCTGGAACTCCTTCTCCTCGGGTGCGGCGTTCAGCTGGGCGTCGATGATCGGCTTCGCATCGGTGATGCCCATGCGGTGCCAGACCTCCTGGCGGAGGAAGCGGTCGCGCATGCGCACGGCGGCTTCGAAGGCGAACTCCTGGCGTTCCTGGATCTCGGCGAGGGTCATGTCCTCGTAGAGCTCCTGGAGCGAGAGCACACCGAAGGCGACGTGGCGGGCCTCGTCCGACATCACGTAGCGCAGCATCTGCTTCATCAGCGGCTCGGGCGTGAGCATGTGGAGGAAGCCGAAGGCGGCGAGGGCGAGGCCTTCGATCATGATCTGCATGCCGAGGTAGGTCATGTCCCAGCGGGAGTCCTCGATCACGTCGTCGAGCAGTGCCTGCAGATGCACGTTGATCGGGTAGTTGCCGGCCATCTTGGTGTCGAGGTACTTGGCGAAGACCTCGACGTGGCGGGCTTCGTCCATCACCTGGGTGGCGGCGTAGTACTTGGCGTCGATCCACGGGACGGTCTCGACGATCTTCGCGGTCGCGATCAGCGCGCCCTGCTCACCGTGCATGAACTGGCTGAGCTGCCAGTTGAGCGACTCGACGCCGAGCTCGTGCCATTCCTTGTCGCCCCAGTTGCGGAACGGTGAACCCGGCTCGTCGGCGAGGCGGGTGAGCGGTGCGTTCTGCACCTCGGCCGTGATCGACATCTCCTCGACCATCTTGTCGACGTCGACGTCGATCGACCAGTCGAGGTCGGTCTCGCCGTCCCACTGGGAGTGCTTGGCCTTCTCGTACAACTTGTTCAGGCGCGGCCGCTCGCCCTTCTGGTAGTTCCAGGTGAAGATCGCGTCGGCGTTGTTCTGGACCGTGAGGATCGCGTCCCGGCGTTCATCGGTGTTCGTCATCGCGAGGATGGCGTCGATGTCGTTGGCGGATTCGTCGGTGATGTCGCGGGCGGCGAGGTCGGTCATCGTTGGTCCTTGGTCGGTGGCGGCTGATCCCTGCCTGACACTGTAAGGCGCGCAGGGGGCGTCGTTCAAGACATCGGCGCGAGACGACGCCGGCCTGAGCGCGTTTCCGCACCCGAACCGGCGTCGTCGATCCCGATCGCGGGACGCTCAGATCAGGGGGTGACCCAGGGGGCGTCGGTCTCGGTCGGCACGCCGTAGTGGTCGATCGCGTCGGCGACCTTCTGTCGGTCGATCGCACCTTCGGCGGCGAGGCGCTCCAGCACCGTGATCACGATGTTCGGTGCGTCGGTCTCGAAGAACGCACGCAGCGCTTCGCGACCGTCGGAGCGGCCGTAGCCGTCGGTGCCGAGCACGGTGAACGACCGCGGCGCGTACTGCGCGATCATCTCGGGCACGGCTCGCACGTTGTCCGACACTGCGACGATCGGGCCCTCGGACGCGTCGAGCAGTCGCGTCACCAGCGGGCGACGCTCGTCCTCGAGCGGATGCAGCCGGCTCCAACGCTCGGCCTCCATGGCCTCTTCGCGCAGGCGCTTGTACGACGTGGCCGACCACAGCTCGAGCCCGACGCCCCAGCGTTCGGCGAGCTCGTCGCGAGCGGCATGGGCCGCACCCTGGGCAGAACCGGAGAACAGCAGCGTGGCCCGGGGCCCGTCGACACCCGGCGCACCCTGATATCGGTACAACCCGGCGAGGATGCCGGGCTCGACACCCTCGGGCATCGCCGGCTGCTCGTAGTTCTCGTTGAAGATCGTCAGGTAGTAGAAGACGTCCTCGTTGTCGCGGTACATGCGGCGCAGACCATCGGCGATGATCACCGACAGTTCGTAGGCGAAGGCCGGGTCGTAGGCCTGGCATGCCGGAACCGTGGCCGCCATCACGTGGCTGTGGCCGTCCTGATGCTGGAGGCCTTCGCCCATGAGCGTCGTCCGCCCGGCGGTGGCACCCATGAGGAAACCGCGAGCACGGGAGTCGGCCGCCGACCAGATGAGGTCACCGACACGCTGGAAGCCGAACATCGAATAGAAGGTGTAGAAGGGCACCATCGGCACGCCCTGATGGGCATAGGAGGTACCGGCGGCGATCCACGACGCCAGCGAGCCGGCCTCGGTGATGCCCTCTTCCAGGATCTGGCCGTCGGTGTCCTCGGTGTAGGAGAGGAGCAGTTCGTGGTCGACCGGTTCGTACTTCTGGCCGAACGGGGCGTAGATCTCGAACTCCCGGAACATCGAGTCCATGCCGAACGTGCGAGCCTCGTCGGGGATGATCGGCACGACCCGCGGGCCGAACCCGTCCTCGCGCATCAGTTCACGCAGCATCGAGGTGAACGCCATCGTCGTGGAGACTTCGCGCCCACCCGACCCCTGGAGGAATGTCTCGAACGGCGCGGTCGACGGCTCGGGCAGAACCCGGCGTGTCTCGGTGATCCGCTTCGGGATGGAGCCGCCGAGTGAACGGCGCCGCTGCATCATGTACTGGTACTCGGGTGAGTCCTCGGCCGGGCGGAAGTACGGCGGCACGCCGTCTTCGAGTGCTTCGGCCGGGATCTCGTCGTGCAGGTAGAGGCGGTCGCGCAGCTCGAGCAGCTGCTTCTTGGTCATCTTCTTGATCTGGTGTGTGGCGTTGCGGCCCTCGAAACCCTCGCCGAGCGTCCAGCCCTTCACGGTCTTGGCGAGGATGACGGTCGGCTGGCCCTCGTGCTCCACCGCGGCCTTGTAGGCCGCGTAGACCTTCGCGTAGTCGTGGCCGCCACGCGGCAGGTTGCGGAGGTCGTCGTCGCTCAGGTGCTCGACGAGCTTGCGCAGGCGGGGGTCCGGGCCGAAGAAGTTCTCCCGGATGTACGCGCCGGACTCGACGGCGTAGCGCTGGAACTCACCGTCGACCGTGGTGTTCATCTTGTTGAGCAACACCCCGTCGACGTCGCGCTGGAGCAACTCGTCCCAACGGGTGCCGTGGATGAGCTTGATCACGTTCCACCCCGAGCCGCGGAAGTTCGCCTCGAGTTCCTGGATGATCTTCTCGTTGCCCCGCACGGGGCCGTCGAGACGCTGGAGATTGCAGTTGATGACCCACGTCAGGTTGTCGAGGCCGTGGCGCCCGGCCAGCGAGATCGAGCCGAGCGTCTCGGGTTCGTCGCACTCGCCGTCGCCGAGGAAGGCCCAGACGTGGCTCTGCTCGGTGTTCTCGATCGACCGGTTCTGCAGGTAGTGCAGGAATCGTGCGTGATAGATCGAGTTGATCGGCCCGAGGCCCATCGACACCGTCGGGTACTCCCAGAAGTCCGGCATGAGCCGAGGGTGGGGGTACGACGACAAGCCGTTGCCGCCGACCTCCATGCGGAAGTTGTCGAGCTGGGCCTCGCTGAGCCGTCCCTCGAGGAAGGCACGCGCATAGACCCCGGGTGCGGCGTGACCCTGGTAGTAGATGGCGTCGCCGGGGTTGCCGTCGTCCTTGCCGCGGAAGAAGTGGTTGAAGCCGACCTCGTAGAGCGACGCCGAGGAGGCGAAGGTCGAGAGGTGACCGCCGATGCCGTCGAGCGTCTTGTTCGCCCGGACGACCATGGCGGCCGCGTTCCATCGGATGAATGCCCGGATTCGCCGCTCGATGTGGTCGTCGCCCGGGAAGAACGGCTGCTGCTCGGTCGGGATGGTGTTCACGTAGTCGGTCGAAACCGTCTGCGCGCCACCGATCTGGGTCTCGCGAGCGTGGGCGTTGAGACGCCCCAGCAGGTACCGGGCACGAACACGACCGGCGGCGTTGGCGACCGTGTCCAGTGACTCCAACCACTCGGCGGTCTCTTCCGGGTCGATATCAGGGAGCTGACTCAGAAAGCCGTCGATTGTCATGCCCACATTGTGCCCCGTCGGATCACCCGAGGGGGTGGTTCCCGGAGCGATCCTGGGCATCGTGTCGACGTGGGGACCGAGGAATCCGACGAACGGCAGGAGCAGCGCGGCGAGCGGGTCGTCTACACCGACGGCGCGTGTTCGGGGAACCCCGGACCCGGCGGGTGGGCCTGGGCGCTGATGGACCGGACCCACGGCGCCGGCGCCGACCCGCACACCACCAATCAACGCATGGAGCTCCAGGCCGTGCTCGAAGCCGTGCGGGCGCTCGACGGACCGCTCGAGATCCGTTCGGACTCGACCTACGTCGTCAACTGCTTCCGCGACAAGTGGTACGAGGGTTGGTTGGCCCGTGGTTGGAAGAACTCACAGAAGAAACCGGTCGCGAACCGGGATCTGTGGGAGCCGTTGATCGACGCCTATCTCGACCGTCCCGGCCAGATCCGGTTCACCTGGGTGAAGGGCCACTCCGGTGAACCGATGAACGACTTCGTCGACGAACTCGCCGTGCAGGCGGGCAAGGCGCAACGAGCGAGTGGCGAGGCAGCGATCGACGGGCCCTCGGCCGGCGCCGATGTTCCGTGGCCAGCGGGTTCGGCGCTGCTGGTCACCGGTGCGGGCACGATCGACGCCGGCGCGGTCGTTGCGATCGAGCAACGGATCCGCCAGGTCAATGACGACGAGGTCGTGGTGAGCGGCCTTCGGCGGGGCGCCGAACTCGTCGCTGCCGAACAGGCTGCAGCCCACGGGCGGCGCCTCGCGGTGGTGCTCCCGTTCGAGGACCCGGCGGCGCAGTGGCCGGTCGAGGATCGCGAACGCTTCGACGCCGCGGTCGCCGCCGCGGTGTGGACCGTCGTGCTCGACGGCGATCGATCACGACCGGGGGCGGCGGTGGCCGCCCGGGACGACTGGCTGGCCGGTGCGGTCGGGGGAGCGGTTGTCGTGGCCGATCACCTCACAGCGCAGCGGCTGGAGCTCGCCGGCGTGCCGGTGCTCGAGATCTGACTCAGGCCACGGCCAGGAGTCGCAGGCCGGCGAAGGCCTGGTTGAGGGCGCGGCGACCCGGGTCGTTCGGGTCCTCGCTCACATGCATGAGCATCGAACGATGCGCGTGGGCGATCTCGTCCCACGTCGCTCCCTCGGCCAGGCCGAGTTGTGCGAGCAGCGGTTGTGCGCCGTCACCGAGTGGACCGACGCCGGTGCTCGGGGCGCCGGGTGCCGGGGCGCCGATGACGGCCGGTGTGGCCGGCGGGGCGGTGGCGACGGGCACCGCAGCGGCCGTGTCGAACGGCGACGGGGCGGCGACGGGTGTGTCGAACGGCGACGGGGCAGCAGCTGTGTCGAACGGCGATGGGGCAGCAGCTGTGTCGAACGGTGACGGCATGGCCTGGTTCAGGGGCGCGGACGACAGGGCGGCCGGCAGGGCCGTCGGATCGGGCGCGGCGGGGTCGAGCGCCTGGAGGGTCAACGCCCCGAGCGGTGCGTCGCTCGGCAGCGGATCGATCGGGATGTCCGAGATCGGAGGCAGCCCGAGCGGCGCCGGCTCGGCCGCGGGTGGCGCGGTCGACGCGAAGTCCGACATGTCGAGGTCGGGCATGAACCAGCCGGCGTCGTCCGCGGGGGGAGCGGGCGACACCGCGGTCGCGAATGCGGGGTCGAAGGGCGGCGGGGGCGCACTCGTCTGCTGGTCGGCGGCCCACCATTCGTGATCGTTCTGGATGTCGACGTTGTCGTCGTCGTCGACCTGCTGCTTCTTCGAGAACAATCGCATGTACGCCCCAATCTGTGCTCGTCCCCCTATCGGCAGATGCAACCGGAAGTTTCAATTTTCCTCGTCGACGGGGCGCTCCGGATGGGTCGATCCCGGCGATCCGGGAAGCTGGAGGGCTGCCACCGGGTTGTTCCGACCATGGCTACTGCGACCTTCAACGGGCGAGTCATCGCCCAGTCCGACCAGACCGTCGTCGTGGAGGGGAACCACTACTTCCCGCCCTCGTCGGTCGTGTGGGATGCGTTCTCCGAGACCGACCGGACGACCGGCTGCCCCTGGAAGGGCACGGCGAACTACTACGACGTCTCGGTCGACGGATCGTCCGCGCCGAATGCGGCCTGGACCTACCGGGATCCGAAGCAGGCTGCGGCAGAGATCAAGGACCACATCGCGTTCTATCCGGTCGTCACCGTCGAAGCATGAGCGGCGAGACCCTGCCGTCGCGTGCCGGGTCGGTCAGGTCGTGAGGACGGCCTCGAGCCGCTCGAGCGTGGCGGCCATGCCGACCTCGTGCCGATCGGGATAGCCGACCCATTCGTACATGGGCGGGAACCGTGACGGCTTCCAGTTGAACGACTCGGTCACGATGGTGCCGCCCTCGACGGGTTCGAGTTCGTAGCGCCAGCGATGGTTGCCGAAGTGCCTCCACTCGATGACCCGGCCCTCCACGAACTCCGTGACGGTGTTCTTGATGATGTAGGGCACGCCCAGGATCTTCATGTTCATGCCGAACGTGGCCCCGGGGCCGAGCCGCTTCGGCCCGCGGGCCGACTGCACGGTTTCCTCACCGTCGATGTCGGCGTGTCGGGACGGGTCGGCGAGGAGTTCGAAGATGACCTCGGCCTCCACGGGGATGAATCGGGTGGCGGAGACGATCTGGTCGCCGCGGCGGGTGGACGGCTCGATGCTCATCGGCCGAGCACCGCCCGGAGACCGGCCTCGATCTCGCGGTGGGCGAAGGTGTAGCCGTCCGCTTCGAGCGCCGAAGGCCGCACCCGGGCCGAGGTCATGATCAGCGCCTCGGCGGCCTCGGCGCCGAGCAGCAGCTTCGGGCCGATCATCGGGATCGGGATGAGCGTCGGTCGGTTCAACACCGAGCCGAGCGCCTTGGTGTAGACGGCGTTGGTGACCGGCTCCGGGGCGGTGAGGTTGACCGGACCGGTGAGCCCGGAGTCGAGCAGGTGCATGATGGCCCCGACCTGATCGTCGATCGTGATCCACGACCAGTACTGCTCACCCGAGCCGAACTTGCCGCCGATCCCGAGCTTGAACGGCAACAGGGACTTGGCCAGGGATCCACCGTCGGCGCTCTGGACGAGACCGGTGCGCAGGAAGGCGGTCGAGATGCCGGCATCGACGGCCGGTGCGGCCTCGTTCTCCCAGGCCACGCAGACATCGGCGAGGTAGCCGGAGCCACGTTCGGACGACTCGGTGAGCACCTCGTTGCCGCGGTCGCCGTACCAGCCGATGGCCGAGCCCGACAGGAAGCGCTTCGGCGGGGTCGTCAATGTGGCGAGTGTGGCGGCGAGCAGGCTCGTGGATTCGGTCCTCGAGTCGAGGACGAGCTTCTTGCGCTCGTCCGTCCACTTCTCGTCGCCGATGCCGGCACCGGCGAGGTGGATGACGGCATCGAGGCCCTCGAACGATGCGGCGTCGATCTCGCCCGCCGCGGGGTCCCAGCGGATCTCGTCGGCGCCGGCCGCCGGCGCTCGGCGAACCACCCGGATCGGGCGGTGGCCGGCGGCGGCCAGATCCTGTCGAAGGCGGGTACCGATCAGGCCGCTCGAGCCCGTGATCGCGATGTCCATGGCGGAACCTCCGGAGGTTCACGTACGAGAAAGTGGTGTGCCCGACTGTACGGACCGCACCGGTCCGGGGGCGGATCGGCCGGTGTTCAGCGCAGGCGCGGTCGGCGTTCGGCG
>JAHDCV010000051.1:11360-28786 GCA_020629695.1 Acidimicrobiales bacterium
GCTTGGGCGAACGCCTTGACCCCGGAACCGCCGAGCCGTTCGCGATAGAGCTCCATCTCGCCGTCGTCGTTCAGGAAGATCCAGGCCGGTTGGCCGACGATCCCGAACGACGTGAACACCGAGCCGTCGGTGTCGACGACGGTGGGAAGCCCGTGCAGGTCGAACTCGTCGACGAACGCCTGGGCTTCGGCGTCGTCGAACGAGGCCGAGATGGCGAGCATCTCGACCGGCATCTCATCCAGCACCCCGGCGACCGACGGGGCTTCCGAACGACAGGTGGTTCAGGTGGGGGCGTAGAACCAGATCACGAGATCGCGACCGGCATAGCTGGTGCCGTCCACGGTGCCACCACCGAGGAGTTGCTCGGTCCAGTCGAGCTCCGGAATGTCGGGCGGCACGGTGGACGGCGCAGCAGGTGTCGATCCGCTGGTCGCCGACGTGTTCGTCGTCACCGATGCCTGCGTCGCCGCGGTGCCGGCGAGATCGGCTTGCTCGCCCGCACAGGCGGCGACGGCGAGGGCGAACGCGACACCGACGCCGAGGCCGAGGCCCCGGCGTCGTGTCATCGGCTCGCCAGATCGGCGGCTCGCTCGGCGACCGCGTCGCCGCCGAGTGCGCCGTTCACGACTTCGACCGTGCCGTCGTCGTTGATGAAGGCCCAGGCGGGCTGCCCGACGATCCCGAAGCCATTCCAGACCTCGCCGGACTCGTCCATGATGTGGGTGATGCCGTCGATGTCCAGTTCGAACTGATCGACGAAGTCCTCAGAGGCACCGACGTCGGACTTGCCGGCGACGGAGAGGACCTGGACATCTTCAAGTGTGGGTACGACCTCGGCGACCGACGAGGCTTCGGCTCGGCAGGTGGGTCACCACGGTGCCCAGAACCAGACGACCAGATCGGTGCCCTCGTAGTCGCCGCCGGCGATCGTCCCGCCCGAGCCGGCGAGTTCGGGCGCCGTGAAGTCGAGTTGGGGAATGACGCCGCTGGCGGACTCGGCGGTGGTCGCGCCGGTCGCCGGTTCGGCGACCTCGGTCTCGCCACCGCCACAGGCGGCGGCGAACATCGACACGACCGCGAGGGCGGCGGCCAGACGGCGCTTGGATGCTCGGAAGGAGGAGCCGGTCACGGGGAGCAACCTACCGCTCGGCGACCGTCGGGAGTGGGTCGGGTCGGCCGGGTTTCGCGAGCCGTAAGCTGCACCCGTGAGCACCCGGATGCTGTTGACCCTGTCGTTGCTGACCGGCCTTGCCATCCTCGGGGCCTTCGCGGTCCAGTTGTTGCTCGTGTAGTCGGTAGGGTCGCCGTACGACTCTCGGAGGTCTCCAACCCGTGTCTGAACACTTCGACGTCATGGTCATCGGCGGTGGTCCCGGTGGCTACGCAGCCGCGCTCTACGGCGCCTCGGCCGGCCTGAACATCGGTCTGGTCGAGAAACACAAGATGGGCGGCACCTGCCTCAACGTCGGATGCATCCCGGCGAAGGAGTTGCTCGAGACGGCCGCCCTGAAGCGCCACATCGATCACGCCGAGATGTTCGGCATCAACGTGGGGGAGACCTCGCTCGATTGGACCCGGACGCTCAGCCGCAAGCAGGGCATCATCGACCAGCTGGTCGGTGGCGTCACCGGTCTGCTCAAGAACCGCAAGGTCACGATCTTCGACGGCATCGGCACCCTCGGCGCCGATCACCAGACGGTCAGCATCTCCGGCGGGTCCTCGGGCGACGTCGCCGTCACGGCCGACGCCGTGATCCTCGCCTCGGGCTCGGTGCCGCGCACCATCCCGGGATTCCCGATCGACGACCGCCGCATCGTGACCTCCGACGAGATGCTCTCGATCCCCGAGCTGCCCAAGAGCGCCGTGGTCATCGGTGGTGGCGCCATCGGCTGTGAGTTCGCCTCGATGATGAGCGATCTCGGCACGAAGGTGACGATCATCGAAGCCGCCCCCTCGATCCTGGCCGCGTGCGACAAGGACATGGTGAAGGTCGTCGAGCGCTCGTTCAAGAAGCGTGGCATCGACGTGCACGCCGGGGTGATGGTGTCCGGACAGGACACCGGACCCGATTCCGTGACGGTGCACTTCGGAGCCGAGGCCGACGGAACCGCCCAGAGCGTGACGGCCGAGACCGTCGTCGTGTCGATCGGTCGACGTCCACTGTCGGAGTCGCTCGGTCTCGAGCACACCGGCGTGACCGTCGACGAACGGGGCTTCATCCCGATCGACGCCAACTGCCGGACGAGCGCGGACGGCGTCTGGGCCGTCGGCGACGTCACCCCCACCGCGCAGCTCGCCCACGCCGCGTTCGCCGAGGCGATCGTGGCGATCACCGACATCCTCGGTGAGACCCCGACACCGCTCGACTACGACAAGCTGCCGTGGTGCATCTACTGCCACCCGGAGGTCGCCTTCGCCGGAATGACCGAGCAGGAGTGCAAAGACGCCGGCATCGACTACGTCGTGTCGAAGCACCGTTTCACCGGCAACGGCCGGGCCCTCATCGTCGGTGAGCCCGAGGGCATGGTGAAGATCATCGCCGAGAAGCAGGCGGACGGCACCGGCGGCAAGATCATCGGCGTGCACATGGCCGGCCAGTGGGTGACCGAGCAGCTCGGTCAGGGCTACCTCGCCGTCAACTGGGAAGCGACGGCCGACGAGGTCGCCGCCTTCATCCAGCCGCACCCCACGATGTCCGAACTCTTCGGTGAGAGCGTCATGGCGCTCACCGGCCGCTCGCTGCACGGCTGAGCGAACCGAACGACCACCAGAACCCAACCCCCTTTCGAAACCCGCAATCAGGAGCACACCGTGGCCGAGATCGAGATGCCCCAGCTGGGCGAGACCGTCACCGAAGGAACCATCACCCGGTGGTTCAAGCAGGTCGGTGAGACCGTCGCCGAGAACGAGGTCCTCTTCGAGGTGTCGACCGACAAGGTCGACACCGAGGTGCCGTCGCCCGCCGGTGGCGTGCTGACCGAGATTCTCGTGCCCGAGGGCGACACCGTCGACGTCGGCACCGTGCTGGCGCTCGTGGGTGACGGTGCCGCCGCTCCCGCCGCTGCTGCGCCGGAGCCCGCTCCGGCCGCTGAGCCGATCCCGGAGCCGACACCGGCTCCCGCCCCTGCGCCGGCTCCCGCGGCGCCGGCTCCTGCCCAAGCCCCTGCACCGGCTGCCGCGGCTCCTGCGCCCGCCGCTCCTGCCGCAGCGCCAGCGGCCGCCGAGGTCGCCGCCGCCGGCACCGTGCTGTCGCCCGTCGTTCGTCGTCTGGTCGGTGAGTACGGCATCGACGTCGCCCAGATCCAGGGCACGGGCCTCGGTGGGCGCATCAGCCGGGACGACGTGCAACGCCACATCGAGGCGAACAATCTCCAGCCGCAGGGGGCCGCTCCGGCCGCCCCGACCGCTGTTGCGTCCGCGCCGGCCCCCGCACCTGCGGCACCCGCACCGGCGCCGGCCGCTGCTCCCGTGCCCGCACCGGCCGCCGTCGCCGCACCGGTGGCCACGGTCTCGCAGGGCGATTCGGTCGTGCCGTTGTCGAACATCCGGATCAAGACCGGTGAGCACATGGTGATGTCGAAGGCCGTGGCGCCGCACACCCTCACCGCCATCGAGATCGACTACGAGGGCGTCGACCAGGTCCGCAAGGCCAACGGCGCGGCGTTCAAGGCCGAGGAGGGCTTCAGCCTCACCTACCTCCCGTTCATCTCCCGGGCCGTGATCGATGCCCTGCGGGAGTACCCGCACCTCAACGCCTCGGTCGGCGATCGCGAGCTCGTCGTGCACCGCGACATCAACCTCGGCGTCGCCGTGGACCTCGACTTCCAGGGCCTGCTCGCGCCGGTCGTCAAGGGGGCCGATGGCCTGCGTCTGCGTTCGATCGCCCGTGGGATCTCCGACGTCGCTCGCCGAGCCCGCTCCAAGCAGCTCTCCCCGGACGACCTGGTCGGCGGCACGTTCACCCTCACCAACGCCGGCTCCTACGGCACGATGATGCAGTTCCCGATCATCAACCAGCCGCAGGTGGCGATCCTGTCGACCGACGCCGTGAAGCGGAAGCCGGTCGTGATCGAGGATCAGTTCGGCAACGAGTCGATCGCCATCCACTCCGTCGGGGTGCTCGCCATGGCATGGGATCACCGCGCCATCGACGGCGCCTACGCCGCTGCCTTCCTGGCCCGGGTCCGCGAGATCATCGAGACCCGTGACTGGGAGGCCGAGCTGGCCTGATGGCCCTCGCCCACACCTTCGACCCGGATGCCGGACCGGCGGACCGTCCGCTGCGCTCGCGCTGGCTCGGCCGGGTGACCTACGCCGAGGCGTGGGATCTCCAGCAGCGCCTGGTCTCGGGCCGCGACGATCACCTGCTCCTGCTCGAGCATCCGCCGACCTACACACTCGGTCGACGCGGCGACGAAGCGAACATGCTCGTCGACGCCGCGTCGGTCGGCGCCGAGTTCCATCACGTCGACCGCGGTGGGGACATCACGTTCCACGGGCCGGGGCAGCTGGTCGGCTACCCCGTGCTGACCGTTCCGGGTCGGCGTGGCGGCGGTCTCGCCGACACACGCGCGTATGTCTGCGCCGTGGAACAGACGATCATCGACAGCCTCGCGACGTTCGGGCTCGCGACGGGTCGCGTTCCCGGAGAGCCCGGCGTCTGGGTCGATCACGACGGCCCCCGACCCCGCAAGATCGCCGCGGTCGGGGTGCGCCTCCGGCGGGCCCGCTCGATGCACGGGTTCGCCCTCAACGTCGATGTCGACCTCGACTGGTTCTCCCACATGGTCCCCTGCGGCATCACCGACAAGGGGGTGACGAGCCTCGCTGCCGAGGGCATCGACGTCACGATGGCCGAGGTCGTCGACGAGATCAACCGACAGGCCGGAGTCCACCTGGCCGAGGGCCGTCCGGTCGAGCGGGCCGACGCGGTGTTCCGGCGGGTCGACGCCGATCTCTCACCCTTCAGTCGAGGTGCAGGTCCGGGCGATTCGATCCGCCCCGGCCGGCCGACCCGGGGCCGCGACGCCGCCCCCGGCACCTCGACGACCACCGAGGTCGCAGCCCCCGACCCCGCCGCCGGGGTGCCTGTGCGTCTGAAGGGACGCCTCGCCGATGCCGGCGTCGAGGGCGGTCTCGATCTCGCTGCCCGCAAGCCCGAATGGATGCGGGTCAAGCTGGACACCGGACCCGAGTACCGCCGTCTGAAGAAGGTGAGTCGAGAGCTCGACCTCGTCACCGTCTGTGAAGAAGCGGGCTGTCCGAACATCTTCGACTGCTGGAACGAGGGCACGGCGACGTTCATGCTGCTCGGTGAGCGCTGCACCCGGGCGTGCGGGTTCTGTCTCGTCGACACCCGCAAGCCGCTCGCCGTCGACGCCGGCGAGCCGGCGCGGGTGGCCGCCGCCGTCGCCGAGCTCGGCCTCAAGTTCGCCGTGCTCACCATGGTCGCCCGGGATGACCTGGACGACGGTGGAGCCGCGATCGTGGCCGAGACGGTCGAGGCGATCCACCGGACCTCACCCGGCGTCGGCGTGGAGGTCCTGATCTCGGACCTCAAGGGCGACCGGGACGATCTCGCGACCGTGCTCGCGTCGTCGCCCGAGATCGTGAACCACAACATCGAGACCGTGGCCCGGCTCCAGCGGGCCGTGCGGCCCTCCGCGTCCTATGCCCGCTCGTTGACGTTGCTCGCCCGCTCGGCCGAGGCCGGGCACACCGTGAAGTCGGGGATCGTCGCCGGCATGGGCGAGACCTTCGACGAGGTGATCGCCACGATGGCCGATCTCGCGGCGGTGGGCACGTCGATCGTGACGATCGGTCAGTACCTCCGGCCGACCACGAACCATCTGCCGATCGCGAACTGGTGGACTCCGGAGGAGTTCGCCGAGTGGAAGCGCATCGGTGAGGACGAGCTCGGGTTGGCCCACGTCGAGTCGAGTCCGCTCACCCGCAGCTCGCATCACGCGGGTTCGGTCGCCGATGCGACGGGTGCCGGGTCGCCGTCGATCTAGGCCGGTCGCTCGGTGGGTTGGCGGGCGAGCATCCACGAGATGGCGATCTTGGCGACGAGGGCCCACACGAGGTGGGCCACGGCCAGGATCACATTGCTCCGGACCGCCCAACCGAGCGCGGCGATGATCATCCCGATCTGGTGCCCGGCGAGGCCCAGGCGACGGAGGCGAGGCGGGATCGAACCCGCCCGGAGCGCGACAGGCAGCGCCAGTCCGTAACCGATCACGAGGAGGAGCGTGCTGACGGGGTGCACGCTGGACAGCTTGCCAGCTCAGAGCTGGAGTGCGGAGAGCTCGCGGTCGACGGTGTTGGTGATCGATGCCTGCGAGGCCGATCGGATCATCGCCTTGACGTCGACGTGTGCGAGCTCGAACGCCGAGAGCAGGCGATCGCCGTGCGCCCAGGGGAGCTGCTCGAGCAGTTCGAGTTCCATGTGGTCGATGCGGTCCTCGAGCGCGGCGGTCGACATGGCGAATTGGCTCGGCACGACGGACTTCCATGCGGCGCGGCGCAGACGCCGGTGCCAACGCTCGCCGATCTGGTCGATTCCGTCACGCGATGGGGTCGCGGTCCGCACGACGTTGCCGCCGACATCGATCATCCGTCGCAACAGACCCGGTGCGATCGTCGAGATCGACTGGTGGCTCTCGGTGGCGAGTTCGACCGATCGTGTGAGTCGGTTGGCGGCGTCGCCGAAGGCGTGTCCGGCCTGTTCGACGAGCGGCTCGGCCGCGGTGACGAGCATCTGGGCCCGCGGGTAGGCCGTCGTGTCCCAGAACGCCTGCGCTGAGGGGGCCCGGGTCTCGGACTCGAGGCGACGCAGCGCTCGCTGGGTCCGCACGAGCTCGGCGTAGGTGAGGCCGTGCGCCTCGTGGATGTCGGTCATTCCGGCGAGGAGGGTCGCGGTGAGGCTGTCGACTCGATGACGGAATCGATCGAAGGCCGGGGCGAGCTCATCGGGGATGACGGCGGGGGGCAGCGACGTGGAGACCATGACTCTCAGCCATCGGCCGCACCCCGCGGTCGTGAAGGGAAACGGCGAGTCCGGGACGGTCCCGAATCCGGTCGGGCCTTGCGTCCGATGCGTTCGGTAGCCTGCAGGGGTGTTCGCCAACCGTTTCGACCGTGTTCGCACCGCCATGGCCCGGGACGGCGTGGACGTCCTCCTGCTGTCGGTCGGGCCGGATCTTCCCTGGTTGACGGGGTATCACGCGATGCCGCTCGAGCGTTTGACGATCCTCGTGCTGCCCGTCGACGGGGTCGCGACGATGCTGCTGCCGGCGTTCGAGACGGCACGTGTCAGCCCGCAGCCCGACCTGTTCCGGATCGAGGGTTGGGGCGAGACCGACGACCCGATCGCCCGTGCCGCGGCGCTGGTCGGATCCGCCCGGAACCTGGCGATCGGCGACCACACCTGGAGCCGGTTCACCGTCCTGCTCCAGCAGGCCATGCCGGCCGCGACATGGCGGAACGCGGGGTCGGTCACGGGGCCACTTCGTGCTGCGAAGGAGCCCGCCGAGATCGAGGCGCTCCAGCGGGCGGCCTCGGGCGTCGATCGGGTGGCGGCCGCGCTGCGGGGTGGCGAGATCCCACTGATCGGTCGGACCGAAGCCGACGTGTCCGCCGAGCTGGGTCGCCGGGTGGTCGCCGAGGGGCATGCGAAGGTCAACTTCGCGATCGTCGCGTCGGGTCCGAACGCCGCGAGCCCGCATCACGAACCGGGGGACCGCGTGATCGGGCCGAACGAGATCGTGTTGTGCGACTTCGGGGGCACGACCGAGGAACCCGAGGGTCGGCCCGGCTACTGCTCCGACATCACCCGCTGTGTGTTCACCGGCGAGGTGCCGGCCGAGATCGCCGAGGCCTACGACCATCTGCTCGACGCCCAGCAGCGTGCGACGGCGGCAGCGACGGTCGGCACCGCAGCCGGCGCCGTCGATGCGGTGGCCCGCGGCCGGCTCGCCGAGGTCGAGCTCGACCGCTACTTCCTGCACCGACTCGGTCACGGCATCGGCGTGGAGGCCCACGAGGATCCGTATCTGGTCGACGGCAACGAGGTGCCCCTCGCGGCCGGTAACGCCTTCTCGATCGAACCCGGCGTCTACGTCGAGGGTTCCTGGGGCGCACGCATCGAGGACATCGTCGTCGCCACCGCCGACGGCCCGCTCGCGCTCAACACCGTCGACCGCGAACTCGCGGTCGTCGATCGCTGATCCTCGACGATGATCGATCTCGACGCGGCGGCCGTCCTGTTGCAATGGGCGGTCGGTGGACTGTTCTTCGGGTGGGTGACCACCCGCCGACGCGAGGTCGGCATCGGCTACGGCTGGACCGTGCGTGGCACGTTCGGCGTGATGGCGCTCGCCGCGCTGGTCATCGGTCGGCTGTTCAACCCGCTCTGGATCCGTGATCTGTCGGCGCTCGCCGTCGTCGTGGCAACGGTCATCGCGACCGCACAGTCGTGGACGCGGCGTTCGGTCGGCGTGTCGGGCCAGCGCGAGCTGGCCGAGGCCCGCACCGCACGAGTGGCGGCGATGACCGGCATCGATCGTTCGGAGCGGTTGAAATCGGGCGAGGGCCCGGAGTTCGATCCGCGCCTCGATCTGCTCGCACCGGTCGCCGGGGTGGCCGGGCTCGTGGCCGCCGGGTTCGATGCCGGCGACCCGGCGTGGCTCCAGATCGCCCGGATGTTCGTCGGGGCGGCGTTTCTCGGGGCGATCTCGGACGGGATGTTGCTCGGGCACTGGTACCTCGTGCAGCCCGGCCTGCCCCGGGCGCCGCTGCTCGAGCTCGTCCGGTGGACGGCGATCCTGTGGCTGCCCGAGTTGATCGTGCTCCTGCTCCCGACCGGGATGGTGTCGGTGCTGAACGGCACCATCAACGACGGCTACAACGGTCTGCTCGGATGGTTCTGGGTGGCGTGCGTCGTGTTCACGATCGGTCTGCTCGGTGTGACGAGGGCGGCGCTCAACGAGAAGGCCTATTCGGCGGTGATGGCGGCGACCGGGCTGCTCTATCTCGCCATCCTCACGGCGTTCGGGATGGACCTCGTCGCTCGGGCCGCACTGCGCGGCTGACGCGTCGAGGCCCCCGGCCCGTCGCTCGACGATCACATCAGGGTGAGCCGGGCCGATGGGAGAGCTAACCTCGGTCCGACCTCTCGGGCGGAGGGCCCGGCCGTCGTCGTGATGGGTCGGGGAAAGGTGTTTCCGTCATGGCCCGTGCGATCTGGAGCGGAGCGATCAGCTTCGGTCTCGTCACCATCCCGATCAAGCTCTACACCGCCGTCAGCCGCAAGTCGGTGAAGTTCAACCTGCTCGACGCCGAGTCGCACGCTCGGCTCAAGCAGAAGCGCGTGTCCAGCGTGACCGGTGAAGAGGTGCCCTGGAACCAGACGGTGAAGGGCTACGAGATCACGAAGGACACCTACATCGTCATCGAGGACGAGGAGCTCGAAGCGCTCGCCCCCGACGCGTCGCGGACGATCGACATCACCGACTTCGTGCACGAGTCCGAGATCGACCCGCTGTTCTACGACTCGGGCTATCACCTCGTGCCCGACGAGATCGCACGCAAGCCCTACGCGTTGTTGAGCCGTGCCATGGAGGAATCGGGTCAGGTCGCCATCGCCTCGTTCGTGATGCGGACCAAGCAGTACCTCGCGGCGATCCGGCCCGAGAACGGCCGGCTGGTGCTCTCGACCATGATCTATGCCGACGAGCTCGTGGATCCCGTCGCCGAGATCGGCGGGCTGGAGGGGCTCGACGAACTCGAGGTCTCCGAGGCCGAACTCACGATGGCGAATCAGCTGATCGAGACGCTCGCCGGCGAGTTCGATCCCGAGAAGTACGAGGACAGCTACCGCGAACAGGTCCTCGCGCTCATCGAGCGGAAGTCGAATGGCGAGATCGCTCCGGTCGCCGCCCCGGCGCCGGCGGCATCGGCCGACGTCGTCGATCTCATGGCCGCCCTCGAGGCGTCGGTCGCCGCGGCCAAGGAGGCCCGGAAACGGCACCCGACGGCCAAGGAAGCCGGTGCCGCAGCCGATGAGGACGTGCCGGAAGCCAAGTCGGCCTGATCGATCGGTGGCCGCTGGCGCCGTCCGCTGAATCGTCGGGCCGGAACCTGCGATGATGCGGCCATGAGCCGTGTCGAGGTCGCCGTCGGGGAACGCACGGTCTCCCTGTCGAACCTGGACAAGGTCCTGTACCCGGTGACGGGCACGACGAAGGCGTCGGTCATCGACTACTACGCCCGGATCGCGACGGTCATGCTGCCCCACATCGCCGACCGAGGTGTCACGCTCCGCCGGTTCCCCGACGGTGTGGACGGCACCTCGTTCTTCGAGAAGCGTTGCGCCGGGCACCGGCCCGACTGGGTCGAGGTGGCACTCGGCCCCGGCGACCGGGGCGGTCCCATCGGATACTGCCGGTTCTCGGAACCCGCGGCGCTGGTCTGGGCGGCCAACATGGCGGCACTGGAGATCCACGCCCCGATGGCCCGATGCGACGACATCGAGTCGCCGCAGATCCTCGTGTTCGACCTCGACCCGGGAGCGCCGGCCACCATCGTCGAGTGCTGCCGGATCGCCCTGTTGCTTCGTGAGGTGCTCGATGCCGTCGGCCTGGAGGCGTTCGCCAAGACCTCGGGGTCGAAGGGCATGCAGGTGTACGTCCCGCTCAACACGCCGCACACCCATGATCACGCCGGCGAGTTCGCTCTCGCGGTCGGTCAGTTGTTGGCGAAGCAGCAGCCGGACGCGGTCACGGTCGTGATGGCCAAGAAGGAGCGTCCGGGCAAGATCTTCGTCGACTGGTCGCAGAACTCCCGACACAAGACGACGATCGCCCCCTATTCGTTGCGAGCGAAGGACCGTCCGACGGTGTCGACCCCGATCAGCTGGGACGAGGTCGCCGGCGGCGCCGACGGTCGGGTGTTGTCGTTCGATCGCGACGACGTGCTCGCGAGGGTCGAGGAGCTCGGCGACCTGTTCGCTCCGGTGGAGACCCTCCAACAGGAACTTCCGGGACCTCGTTCGGCGAGCTAGAGCTCGCCACGCGTGCCGATCTCCTCGTGGAGGCTCGGGACTCGCGTGCTGGTCCGGTCAGAGCGAGACCGGGGGGTCGCAGGTGGTCGGCGCCGTCCAGTTCGTGCCGTCGGCGGTGGCCTCCACGGTGTAGGTGAAGGTCGGGCCGGCTCGGAGCGTGTCGCTGAACGTGAGGGTGGTCACCTTGCCCCGCCAGAAGGCCGTGCCGCCGTCGGCGGATCGCTTGATGCGGTACTCGGTGGCGCCGTCGCTGGCGGGCCAGTCGACCACGACGTCTGCACCGTTGGCCGTCGCCGAGCAGGAGGCGGGAGAGGTCACGGCCACCGCGGCCTGGGTGATCGCCTCCGGCGAGCACGTCACACGGTCGGTCCAGACGCCGTCGATGCCACGGGCGTCGACGGAGTAGACGTGCACGGTGCCCGCCTCGCTCCGGAGCGTGTCGTCGTAGGTCGTGCCGGGCAGGCGCATCCGCCAGAACGGGCCGTTGCCGTCGACCGTCCGGTACACGCGATAGTCGGTGGCATTCTGCGCGCCGGCCCAGGTGATCGTGGCGACACCATCGGCGACGGTCACGCCGCACTCGGTCGGCGGTGTCGTGGTGGGCAGATCGACGTTCGTCACCAGTGCGGGAGAGCACTCGGTCGGCTCGGTGGCGCTGCCGTCGGGGCGCACGGCGGCCACGGCGTAGAGGTGCGAGTCCCCGTTGTCGGTGCGCAGCGTGTCCTCGAAGATCAGGGCGCCGCCCGTGGCGCCACGCCAGAACTGGAGGCTGCCGTTCACGGAGCGGTACACGCGATAGTCGATGGCGCCGTCGCTCGCGTCCCAGGAGGTCGTGGCGTCGAGCCCGTCGGCCACGGCGGTGCAGACGGCGACCGGTTGGATCTCGGGCGGGGTGTTGTCGATCTCGCCGCAGGCGGCGGTGTCGGAGAACGCTCCGGTGAGGAAGCGGAACTTCACCCGGTATTCGACCAGGTTGGTGGTCGGCACGGTGTCGGCGAACACGCCACCCGGCAGGTCGACGCGCCCTCGCCAGCTCCAGTTGCCGCCGTCGATGCGGCGCTCGACGATGGTCGACAGCACACCGTCGACGCCGGACGGGTCCCAGGCCAGGTCGACCTGATCGGTCGCTCCGGGGGTGAGCGCGACCGAGCAGTCGGCCGGTGTCGGCGTGGGCAGATCGGGTGAGGCGGCCGGGCCGGGGCCGAGCTCGTCGCAGAGGCGAACGAGGTGGCGGCCGGGTTCGGTCGCCCCGAGGGCCGGGTCGCCGACGGTGTTGATGCTGCCGGCCACCCAGAGGCAGCCGTCGCTCGGGTTGCCGTGGATGGCGAACCCGCCGGAGGTGCCCGACATGTAGGGATTGAACGATTGATCGCGCACGCCGGTCACGGGGTCGTAGGCGATCACCGTCGACACCCGGCCGGTCGGGGTGCCGGTGGGGTAGGAGCTGTGGAAGATCGGGGCCGTGTCGGAGACGTGATCACCCCAGCAGTGGCAGGTGGCGTAGATCCGGTTCCCGATCAGCTCGAGCTCCTGGAACTCGCCGCCTCGACGCGTGCAGTCGACCGACACGTTGCGGTTGCAGCCGGTGTAGTGGTGACGGACGAGCGACCCGGTGGCTTCGTCGATCACCGACAGGGCGTGTTCGACTCCGGCGACGAACAGGCGACCGCCGACGGTGGCTTCCACGTCGTAGAGCTGCGTGCAGTAGCCGGCGGCGGCGCAGGTCCGGTTGTGCGGCACGATCGACCGGTCGACGACGGAGGTGCCCGCGTCGTCGAAGCCGGCGAAGCCGCCGATGCTGATGCCGGTCTGGCCCTCGACGGAGGTGAAGAAGCCGGCGGCGTAGGTGATGTCGTCGGTCTTGCTGCGGCTCACGCCCCAGACCGAACCACCGGCGACGTCGGGTTTCCACGACGAGTCGATGGCGCCGGTGATCGGATCGATCCGGATGAGACCCGTCGCGGCCTCGGGTGTGCCGTCGTCGGACACGGTGGTGAAGCCGCCACCGACGTACAGATAGCCATCGGCTTCGAGCGAGAGGTCGCGCACCACGGAGGTGCCGCCGTAGACCCTGGTCTGCCAGCCTGGCCAGACCTCACCCGTGGCCGGGTCGATCTTCATGAGGGCGCCATAGGTCGTGCCGTTCCAGGTGCCCATCTCGCCACCGACGAAGAGGGCACCGTCGGGCGAGGCCTGGAGGGCGAACACGGCGTTGCCGACCTCGGGCCGCCACCAGGGGAGAAAGGTGCCGTTGTCGGCGGTCACGGCCATCAGATACGGCTGGGACTCGGTGCGGCCGCCGTTGGTGACCTCGAGGAAGTTGCCGCCCACGAACACGGTGTTGTCGATCTGCTCGACGGCCCAGCCGAGGGCGTCCCAGTTGCCGATCGTGTTCGACGCACCCTTGGTCTTCAGACCCCACGCGGTGCGCTGATCGGCCACGATCTCGGCAGACGCACTCGATGGAAGCACCGCGAGGGTCGACGCCACCACGATGGCGGCCAGGAACAGACGTCGCAGACGCGAAGAAGGGCTCACTCGAGATTCAACGGGCCGAATCCGACCCGCCTGTAGAAGTTGGGGTGAATCACCACGCATCGTTGGGTGCGGTTCCCCGGCCCGCTGCGCCGGACGGGTTCCCGAGCTGCCAGACTCAGGTGATGGCATCTCCCACGCCCCAAGCACGTCTCGCCACCACCGTTCCCCGTAGCGTCACCGCCGTCGATCAGCCGGTCGCGTCCGACCAGCTCGACGATCTCGGCCCGGATCTCGCCCGGTCCGCACGGCTGGCGGGGTTCGAGGGCAAGGTCGGCCAGACGATGGTCGTGCCGGGTCCGGCGAACGAGCCCATCCGCATCCTCGTCGGCATCGGCCCTGCCGATGAGTTGTCGGTCGGAGTGCTGCGGCGGGCGGCCGCGGCAGCGGCCCGCCAGGTGACCCGCCATCAGGCCGTGGCCACGACGTTGGCCGAGGAGGTCGGAGCGGTCGACGGGGCTGCGGCGATCGCCGCCGTCGTCGAGGGGTATCGCCTCGCGGCCTACCGGTACGAGGAGTTCAAGACGCATCCGGACGTGGCGCTGCGCCGCGTCACCGTGATCGCCCGCGGCCGAGGCATGCGGGCGGCGCTCGACCGTGCCAACGGCATCGTCGATGGTGCGGTGTTCGCCCGAGACCTCGCCTCAGCCCCCGGCGGCACGTTGCTGCCGGCGGTGTTCGCCGATCGGCTCGTCGAGATGGCGTCCGAGCAGGGCCTCGAGGCCGAGGTCTGGGAGCTCGACCGGCTCGAGGCCGAGAAGTTCGGTGGCGTGCTTGCGGTCAATCGGGGGTCGACCAATCCGCCCCGTTTCGTGATCCTGCGGTACCGGCCAGAGGGGAAGCCGACGGGCGATCTGGCCTTTGTCGGCAAGGGCATCACGTTCGATGCCGGCGGTCTGTCGATCAAGACCGCCGCCGGGATGATGACGATGAAGATCGACATGGGGGGTGCGGCGGCCGTCGCCGGTGCGATGGCGGCGCTGCGGCCCGGAGGCTGTCGGGCGGCCGTCACGGCGTACATCCCGATGACCGACAACATGCTCGGCGGCGACGCGACCCGCCCGGGCGACGTGTTCACGGCCCGCAACGGCAAGACGGTCGAAGTGCTCAACACCGACGCCGAGGGGCGACTCATTCTCGCCGACGCGCTGTCCTACGCCGTGGAACAGCAGCACGACCTGATCGTCGACATCGCCACGCTGACCGGGTCGGCATCGGCTGCGCTCGGCACCGGTATGGCGGCGCTCATGGGCCGCGACGAGGAGCTGCTCGCCTCGGTCGAGGCGTCCGCAGCGTCGACGGGGGAGAAGGTGTGGCGCCTGCCGCTGCCGTCCGAATACCGCAAGCAGCTCGATTCCGTCGTGGCCGACATGAAGAACATCGGCAACGGCCCCTACGGCGGTGCGCTGATCGCCGGGCTGTTCCTCGCCGAGTTCGCCGGCGACGGGCCCTGGGCGCACATCGACCTGGGTCTGTCGGCGATCGCCGACGGCGACGACGGCGTCATCGTGAAGGGCGCCACGGGATTCGGCGCCCGCCTGCTGACCGATCTCGCGCTCAACTGGCGAGCTTGATCTGACCGCCGGACGACACCGGCGCGGCGCGGCGACGGCTCAGTACGCGCCGTCGGACTTCAACACGGCAGGGATCGTCTTGGCGATGATCGCCAGGTCGATCACGAGCGACCAGTTGTCGACGTAGTACAGATCGAGGCGGGTGTATTCCTCGAACGTGGTCTCGCTGCGGCCGGAGACCTGCCACATACCGGTGATGCCGGGCTTGACGCGGAGGCGGCCATAGAGATCGTCGCCCCACTCGGCCATCTCGGCCGGGAGTGCCGGACGAGGGCCGACGAGGCTCATCGAGCCAGCGACCACGTTGAACAACTGGGCCAGCTCGTCGAGGGAGGTCTTGCGGAGAAAGCGACCGACCCGGGTGATGCGGGGGTCGTCCTTCATCTTGAACAGCGGCCCTGCACCCTCGTTGTCCGCTTGGAGCTCGGCGAGAAGTTCCTCGGCGTTGGAGACCATGGTTCGGAACTTGTAGACGCCGAACGGCACGCCGTTCTGGCCGACGCGTGTCTGCTTGAACAGCACCGGACCGCCGCGGTCGTCGAGCTTGATCGCCAGGGCGACACCGAGCAGGACCGGTGCGCCGAGGATGATGGCGCTCAGGGCGAGGGTGAAGTCGAAGGCACGCTTGGCCGCACCGCGCCAGCCTGCTCGCTGCACGGGCTCCACGTAGACCACCGGGAAGCGTCCGAGCGGTCGCACGGTGAGTCGGCCGGGGGCGATGTCGGCGAGTGTGGACGAGAGTTCGACGTGAATGCCGGCGTCGATCAGATCGCGGATGAGGCGGTTGGAGGCCTTGTGCTCCATCGCCGAGGCGGCGACGACCACGCCCGAAGCCTGGTGCCCACGCGTCTGCTGGAGGACCGTGGTGGTGAGCTCCTTCGCGTCGGCGATGTCGCTCGGGTCGATGGTCTCGGCGACGTCGTAGCCGAGGGACGCATCTTCTTCGAACATGGCGGTGAACTCGCGGGCTTCGGCGTTGTCGCCGATCACGAGGACACGCCGACGGAGCTCGCCGTTGCGTCGGCGCCGGTCGAATCGACGGCGCACGAGCTCGCGTTCGAGGGTGATCAGCACGAAGCCGACGCCGACGGCGCCGAGCAACCAATCACGGGCGACGCTGAGTTCGAACGTGTAGGCGGTCAGTCCGACGGTGGCGAGGGTGGCCACAGCGGCGCGGGCCGTGCGACGGATCTCGTCCGCTCGGCGGGTGATGAAGCGAGCGGAGTAGAGGCGCGCCCGGGAGAGCCAGAACGCCCAGGCCGCGAGTGCGGTGAGCGACGCGATCGCCGAGTCCGTGCCCGGATCGGTGAAGGTGCCGAGTCCGATGAGGGCGAAACCTGCGAGGAAGAGGTCTCCGCCGATCAGGACGAGCTTGGCTCGCGACGTCGGGCGCGGGGCAGCGCTCGTCGTCCGCGTTGCGATGTTGGGATCTGGCTCGACGATCGCCACGAGTTCGCCTCCGACACCGGCGGGTCCAGTGCTTGCTCAAGCCATCGGCCGCGAGCGCGTCCGCTTGAGCGCAACCGGTCGGTATCGGGGCGAGTGACGGTGGCCGGACCACCAGGTGGGGGATCGGGCCGGGCTCAGGCTGCAGGTGGCAGCGTCTCGGATCGTTCATGACCGTTCGACGGTGCAACGGCGATCCGTCGTCGGCGGCTCATCGAGAGTTGTTCGGCCTGCCAGGTCTGGTGCTGGGTCATGAGGGTCGGGGGGAGACGGGCCGCCTGTTGGGCGGTGAGCGGCGGGAGCTTTCGTCGAACGACGAGGTGCTCGCCGGTGCGCCGCAGGACACCGAATCGATGGCACCGCTCGATCGATCGCCAGAAGGGAGAGTGGGCGCCGCCGCGTCCGCCGATGCCGAGCGCGCGAGCCCAGGCGGTCGCGTCGAGCTGGAAGCCTGCCGGGCGTCGCTCGAGTTCGTCGGCGAGGCGGCGGGCGAGCAAGACCGATGAAGGCCCGAGGATCGGCAACCAGAAGTGTTCGACGTAGCTGCTGCGTGGGTCGTGTCCGAGGTTGTCGAGCACGGGGTCGGCCCAGCTGGTGACTCGGAGGGTCTGCTCGGGGAATCGGAGGTCGTCGGGGTGGTTGGGTGGTGCGCCGCTCGATCGGATGACGTCGGTGGTCGTCAGATGGTCGGTCATGGTGCTTCCTTCATGCAGGTGCCGCGGGGCGGCGGACAGGGGTGCCCTGTGGAGTCGATGGAGGAAGCTGTCGAGAGTCAACAGCAGTCGTCGAACGCTGTCAAGCGCGAAGTG
>JAHDCV010000052.1:0-20603 GCA_020629695.1 Acidimicrobiales bacterium
TGACGACGCTGACGCGGCTGCCGAGGCTGATGCCGGTGACGACGCTGTTGCGGATGCCGAAGCTGACGACGCTGACGCCTGAGTCGGTGCAACCCGGGTCTGGACCCGTCCGGACCTGCGTCGGCTGTCGCACCAAGCGACCAGCGGAAGAACTCCATCGCCTCGCCCTGGTGGGCGGGGCGGTGGTGTTCTCGCGTCAGGCTCCCGGTCGGGGGGCGTGGCTGTGCGCTGACCGGGTCGAGGCGTGTGGAGCCGAGGCCGTCAGACGCCGCGCATTCGATCGCGCCTTCCGCACCCGGATCGACCCCGACACGCTCGAGTTGTGACGGGCGGGTGTCGTCCCGTGGGGAGGCACCAGGCGAGCGCTAGCATCAGGGGTCGCTCCGCGCCGTCGCGTCGGGGCCCCGCCGAAACCGAGGGTTGAGAACGAAGCGTGCCATCCAAAGTCCGGGTCTACGAACTCGCCCGGGAGTTCAATCTCGAAAACTCCGACATCATGGATCTCTGTGACGCGCTCGGAATCGGGGTGAAGAGCCACTCCTCGAGCATCGTCGAGCCGCAGGCCGATCGAATTCGTCGCAAGGTCGCCCGTGAAGGCCTCGCCAAGCCCGCTCCCGTCGAGGAAGCGCAGGCCCCGGAGGCCGCGGAGCCGTCGCCGACTGCGGTGTCGACGAAGAAGCCGCCGCCCAAGAAGGCGGCCAAGAGCTCGGCCACCGCCGTTTCCTCGAGCGGAGCGAGCGCTCCGCCGCGACCGGCTCCCGAGCCGGTCGTCGAGGCGCCGAAGCCAGCGCCGGCTGCACCTGCGCCGACGCCCGCTCCGGCACCGGTCGCCGAAGCCCCGACCCCCGCACCGGTCGCGGAGTCGCCGGCGCCCAGCGCCCCGGCTGCCCCGGCTCCGGCCGCCCCAGCCGTCGAGGCCCCCAAGCCGGCTGCCCCGGCAGCCGAAGCTCCGGCTCCCGCTCCGGCTGCGCCTGCGCCGAGTGCTCCCGCCGTCGAGACCCCGGCCCCCGCCGCCGAAGCTCCGGCACCGGCCGCGGATGCATCGCCGAAGCCGCCTGCCGGTGCCCCGAAGCCGCCGCCCGGTGCTCCGCCGCCCGGCATGCGTCCCCCCGGCCCTCCCCGAGGGCCCGGTGGCAAGCCGATTCCGCCGCCCCCCGGTCCGCCGACGTCGTCGAGTGGCAAGCCGATTCCACCGCCTCCCGGTCCGCCGGGTGGTCGTGGCGCGCCTCCCGGCCGCCCCGGTGGTGGTCGTCCCGGCGGCGGCGCTGGAGCTCGTCCGGGCGGTAGCCCGGGTGGATTCCGCAGCGGCCCGATCGGTCGTCCCGGCGGTGGCCCCGGTGGTGGCCCCGGTGGTGGTCCCCCCGGTCGTGGTGGCCCTCCCGGCCGCGGTGGCCCCGGTGGCGGTCGCGGTCCCGGTGGTGCACCGCGCCAGCGTCGGCGGAAGAGCCGTCGTCGCCGGAACCGTGAAGAACTCACGCCGATGGACGTCCCGACCTATACGGCCGATGACGCTCCCGTCCCCGAGGGTGAGGTCGTCGTCGAACGGGCGTCGACCGCACAGGACCTCGGTCCGAAGCTGAACCGCACGGCGGCCGACGTCGTCCGTTTCCTCCTCACCAACGGTGAGATGGTCACGGCGACCCAGTCGCTGTCGGACGAGATGATCGAGCTGTTCGCGGCGGAGATCGGTGCGGAGATCCGCCTGGTCGACCCGGGTGAAGAGCAGGAGGTCGAACTCCAGAAGCTCCTCGACATGCCCCAGGGCGAGTTCGAGGATCCCGACTGGCCGGTTCGTCCCCCCGTCATCACGATCATGGGACACGTCGACCACGGCAAGACGCTGCTGCTCGACAAGATCCGGTCGGCCAACGTGGTCGCTGGTGAGGCCGGTGGCATCACCCAGCACATCGGCGCCTACCAGGTCACCAAGGACGGCAACGTCCTGTCCTTCATCGACACCCCGGGCCACGAGGCGTTCACCGCCATGCGTGCCCGTGGCGCCAACTCCACCGACATCGTCGTGTTGGTGGTGGCCGCCGACGACGGTGTGATGCCCCAGACGATCGAGGCCCTCGATCATGCGAAGGCGGCCGAGGTGCCGATCATCGTGGCGATCAACAAGATGGACCGCGAAGCCGCCGACCCCCAGCGCGTCATGACCCAGCTCGCCGAGCGCGAGCTCGTGCCCGAGGACTGGGGCGGCGACACGATCATGGTGCCGCTGTCGGCCATGACCGGCGACGGCATCGACGACCTCCTCGACAACCTGAACGTGGTCGCCGAGATCGAGGACCTGCGAGCTGACCCCGACGGTCGAGCGAGCGGGACCGTGCTCGAGGCGAACCTGGACATCGGCCGGGGCCCCGTGGCCACCGTGTTGGTGCAGCAGGGCACGCTGAAGGTCGGTGATCCGATGGTGTCCGGCGCGGCTTGGGGTCGTGTGCGAGCGCTCATCGACGACCAGGGCAACCAGATCAAGGAAGCCGGGCCCTCGACGCCGGTGCAGGTGCTCGGCTTGTCCGACGTGGCTGCAGCCGGCGACGGTTTCGTGGTCGCTCCCGACGAGAAGGTGGCCGGCAAGGTCGCTGCGACCCGTGAGCATTGGCAGCGTGTCGCTTCGCTGGGTCGAGACGCCGCAGCCACCAGTGGTGGTGCGAAGCTCGAGGACATCTTCAAGCAGATCCAGGCTGGCGAGACCGCCACCCTCAACCTGCTCGTGAAGGCCGATGTCAACGGCTCGCTCGAAGCGGTCACCGATTCGCTCCGCAAGCTCGAGCGCGACGAGGTCAAGCTGGCCTTCGTGTCCCGCTCGGTCGGAGGGATCACGCAGGCCGACATCCAGCTCGCGGCTGCGTCGGATGCCTCGATCATCGGCTTCAACATCCGCCCGGATCGCAAGGCCCGGGAGTTGGCGGAGCAGGAGAAGGTCGAGATCCGGACCTACGAGATCATCTACAAGCTCCTCGAGGACATCGAGGCAGCGATGGTCGGCATGCTCGAGCCCGAGTTCGAAGAGGTCGTGACCGGCGATGCCGAGGTCCGCGAGATCTTCCGGGTTCCGAAGATCGGAGCGATCGCCGGTTGCATGGTGCTCAACGGCACCATCACCCGTGGCTCCAAGGTGCGCTTCCTCCGGGACGGCACGATCATCTGGAAGGGTGCGATCCAGTCGCTCCGCCGATTCAAGGACGATGTGCGTGAAGTCGAACGTGGCTTCGAGTGCGGCATCGGCCTCTCCGACTTCCAGGATCTGAAGCCCGGCGACATCATCGAGACCTTCGAAGAGCGCGAGATCCCACGGGTCTGAGCGCCCGGGTGACCTCGTGCACACGTTGATCCTCGAGATCGACCTCCACATCCCGGAGGCGACCTCGCTGAAGGCCAAGCGGTCGGTCGTGCAGTCATTGGTGCGTCGCATCGATGACCGGCACGGCGTGGCCGCGGCCGAGGTCGACGAGCTCGACACCCACCAGCGGGCGCGACTCGGTGCGGCGATCGTCGGCGGATCTCCCGCTCACCTCGAGCGGGTCGCCGACGACATCGATCGCTTCATCTGGGCCGAGCCCCGCGTCGAGGTGCTCGACATCGGTCGATCGTGGTGGTCGTCGGAGTAGGACACGGCGAGACCGTGTCGTTGTGAAAGGTTGGCAGTGATGGCGAAACGAGGATCCGGGCGCCGCCCGTCGGGTCAGCGACACTTTCCGCGTGCGGCCCGAATCTCGTCGCTCGTCCGCGAGATCGTCGGCGACTACTTCGAACGCGTCGACGACGAGGAGCTCGGACTCCTGACGATCACCGGTGTCGAGGTCGACAACGACATGAACCGCGCCGAGGTGTTCGTCTCCCTGCTCGGGGATGAGCTCCCCGACGAGGACGTGCTCGATCTCCTCGAGGAGCGGCACCGAAAGCCGCTCCAGCGGGAGATCAACAACCAGTCCCAGCTCCGTAAGACACCGCAGGTCGCATTCTCGTTCGATCACGGGGTCCGCTCCGGCAGCCGGATCGACGAGATCCTGCGGACGATGGCGCCCACGGCGGACGGCGACGACACCGTCTCGGACGGCGACGACACCGTCTCGGACGGCGACGACACCGTCTCGGACGGCGACGACACCGTCTCGGACGGCGAATCCCGCTGACATGGCCCGTCGAAAGCGGCCGGACTCGGGAGTCTCGGGCAGCGTCATCGTCGACAAACCGGCGGGAATGACGTCCCACGACGTCGTCGCCCGCGCACGTCGTGCATTCGGCACCCGCAAGGTCGGCCACGCCGGCACGCTCGATCCGGATGCGACCGGGGTCCTCGTGCTCGGCGTCGGTCGTGGAACGAAGCTGCTGACGTTCATCTCCGGCCTGGACAAGCGCTACGTCGGTGAGGTCGTGTTCGGCACCGAGACCTCGACCCTCGATGCTGCGGGTGAGGTCACCGCCACCCATGACATGACGGGCTTGGCGGACGACGCCGTCCAGGCGGCACTGCCCGCGCTCACCGGGCCGATCGAGCAGATCCCGCCGATGGTGTCGGCGATCAAGATCGACGGGAAGCGGCTCCATGAGTTGGCACGTGAGGGCAAGGAGGTCGAGCGACCGCCGCGGCCGGTGACGATCCACGAGTTCGCGGCGGCGCCGACGTCGGATCCCCTGGTCTGGTCGATCGAGGTGCACTGCTCCTCGGGGACCTACATCCGGACCCTCGCCGCCGATCTCGGACATCACCTCGGTGGCGGGGCCCATCTCCGGGCGCTGCGGCGCACCTCGGTCGGCCCGTGGGGTCTCGATGGAGCGACACCGTTGGACGACGACGGCTCGCTCGATCCGGCTGCGCTCGGCGACCTGGCCACGCTCGTGACCCATCTCCCATCGACCACGATCGGGCCTCACGATGCGCTCGCGGTGTCGCACGGCAAGCGGCTGACCGGACTCCCGGCGGCACCACATCTGGCCGTGTTCGACGACGCCGGTTCGCTCCTCGCGATCTACGAGTCGGACGGTCGAACGGCTCGACCCGTCGTGGTGGTGCGAGCCGCTTGATCGCCGTCGGCACCGTTGGTGGCCTCGGCCGGGCGAGCGGCTAGCTTTCGCCGCCGTGGAGGTCATTCGCGACACGTCGATCGCTGCGCATCCCAGCCGTCCTCATGCGGTCACGATCGGGATGTTCGACGGTCTCCACCGGGGACATCGTGCCGTTCTGGCCCGGACCGCTGCCGCTGCGGCCGACGACGTGGGTCTCGCCGTTGTGACGTTCGACCCGCATCCTCTGGAGCTGGTCCGCCCCGACGCGGCGCCTCGCCTCCTGTCCGGTCTCGAACACAAGCTGGAGCTCTTCGCGTCTGCGGGCGTCGATCTGGCCGTGGTCGTCGGGTTCGACGATGCGAGGCGGAACGAATCACCCGAGGAGTTCGTCGACGACGTCCTCGTGCACAGCCTGCATGCGTCACACGTGACCGTCGGCAGCGACTTCCGATTCGCTCGTGAGCGCTCCGGCGATGTCGCGACGCTCGCCGAGCTCGGTCTGAGCCGAGGGTTCACCGTCGATCCGTTGCCACTCGTACGCGAGGGCGACGGGTCCGACGCCGTGATCTCCTCCACCGTGATCCGCCGACTCCTGTCCGAAGGCGAAGTGGTCGGCGCCGCCGCACTGCTGGGCCGGCCTCACGAGGTGCGAGGGCCGGTGGTGGCCGGCGATCAGCGCGGTCGTCTGATCGGCTTTCCGACGGCGAACGTCGCGGTCGACACCCGCATCGCCCTTCCGGCCGATGGCGTCTATGCGGCCTGGTACGAACGGCCCGACGGTGCCGTGCATCCGGCCGCGGTGAACATCGGGAAGCGTCCGACCTTCTACGACAACGCCGAGCGTTCGCTCGTCGAAGCCCACCTGATCGATTTCACCGGCGATCTCTACGGTGAGGTGGCCAGGGTCCGATTCGTCGAGCGGCTCCGTGGTGAGCAGCGGTTCGACGGCATCGATGCGATCGCCGCCCAGCTCCAGCTCGACGTGGCCGCCGCGGCGGAGTTGCTCTCCGCATGACCACCCGGGCCACGACCACCCGGTATCGGGTCGAGGCCTTCCACACGCCGTCGCCGGACCGGCTCGTGCATCTCGACGACCACGTGATCACCGTCGCGGACGGAGCGATCGTGTCGGTGCAGGCCCGTCGGGACGACCCGGAACCCGTCGACGTCGATCTGGTCGGCGATCACGTCGTCCTGCCTGGGTTCGTCGACACCCATGTCCACGCCCCACAGTGGCCACAACTGGGAACCGGGCTGGATCTGCCGCTCGAGGAGTGGTTGGGGAAGCACACGTTCCCGCTCGAGGCCCGCTACGTCGACCTCGGGTTCGCCCGCACGGTCTGGCAGGACCTCGTCGCGACCCTGCTCGCCCACGGCACGACGACGGCCGCGTACTTCGCGACCCGCCACCCCGAGGCGACCGTCGAGCTCGGTCGGGTGTGCGCCGAGCTGGGCCAGCGCGGCCTCGTGGGCCGGGTCGCGATGGATCACCCGGAGATGACGCCGCCCGACCTGCGCGATGCGGGGGCCGACGAGGCCGTCCAGCTCAGCGCCGAGGTGAATCTCGAGCTCGACGCGCTCGGCTCGCTGGTCACGCCGGTGATCACGCCACGGTTCGTGCCCGCCTGCACGGATGCGCTGCTGTCCGGCCTCGGCGAGCTCGCAGCGGCGACCGGTGTCCGCATCCAGACGCACTGTTCCGAGAGCGACTGGGAGCACGAGCATGTGGCCACACGATTCGGTCGCTCGGACACCGAGTGCCTCGAGGTGTTCGGCTTGCTCCGGCAGCACACGATCCTCGCCCACGGTGACCACATGGCCGATGGCGACCTCCGTCGGGCGGCGCTGGCCGGTGCAGGCGTCGCCCATTGCCCGCGTTCGAACATGCTGTTCGCCAATGCCGTGTTCGGTGTGCGGCGAGCCCGGGAGCTCGACCTGCGCGTGGGCCTGGGCACCGACATCGCCGGCGGCGACCAGCCCGGTGTGGCGTCACAGATGAGTCTCGCGGTCGCGGTGTCGCAGATGCTCGAAGACGGGGTCGACCGATCGGTGTCGCCGGGTCGCCGAGGCCGTCCCGGAAGTCGCATCGGCGTGGTCGAGGCGTTCTTCCTCGCGACGGCCGGCGGCGCCGACCTGGTCGGACTGCCGGTGGGTGTGTTCGAGCCCGGGCGCCGTTTCGATGCGCTCGCGGTCCGGGTCGAGGCTGGCGGCACGGGACGGGCCAGTTCGGGCCTGCGGTTCTGGGACGGGGTCGATGACGAACCCGCTCGGCGATTCGACAAGGTCGTGCGCCTGGCCGGACCCGCCGACCTGGCCCACGTGTGGGTCGATGGGGTGCGGCGCGCCGGGACGGCGGGCAGCGCTGCCGCCTGAGGTGGGATCAGGCTTCGGTCACCGAGACGACCCGACCACCCGAGACCTCCACGAGCGTGGTCGGCGAGATCGCGAAGACCGAGTCGGGGGTTCCGGCCGCAGCCCAGACCTCGGCGAAATCCAGGAGCCGCGGGTCGATGATGGTCGGGATGGCCGCGATGTGTCCGAACGGTGGTGTGCCACCGATGGCGAAGCCGGTCGCGCCCCGGACACCGTCGGCATCGGCCCGCGAGATCGCCTCGCCGGTCTCGGCCGCGAGACGCTCGGTGTCGATCCGATTGCCCCCGGCGGTGAGCGCGAGCACGAAGCCATCACCTGCGGCGAAGATGAGCGACTTGACGATCTGGTCCAGCTCGCAGCCGATGGCGTTGGCCGCGTCGACCGCCGTTCGTGTGCCCTCCGGATACGTCACGACGTCGATCGCGAGTCCGTCGGGAGCGGCGGCGAGAAACCGTTCGATGGCAGGTCGTGTGGCCATCACCCGACGCTAGCGGTGAGGGTCAGGTCCGTCCGACGAGTTCGTCGACGCGGTCGAGCTGGTCGAGGGCGAGCGCGACCGCAGCCTGTGCGGTCACCGAATCCGTCGGACCGTCCACGACGATCAGGAACCACAGATCCCCGCGGGTGAAGGTGGCGCCGTGCGAGGTCGTGGCTGCATCGTCGGCGGTCGGGATCGAGAAACCCCGCAGCCCGGGCGTCGCCTCGACCTCGAAGAGCTCCGCTCCTGCGCCACCGACGGTGATGAGGCCGTCCTCGAGGTAGAAGGCCGCCTCGACGTCGTCTTCGAAGCGGTACGCCGTGGCGATCACGATCACGTCGTCGCCCGCGTCGAACGCCCGGCTCCAACCCTCTCGGAAGCCGCGGGTCTGGAGCAGCGGCCGCTCCGCGTCGGGGTCGGGCTGGCGCTGAGCCGCGGCTTCGAGATCGAGGGCGACGTCGGCTCGGGGGTCGGCGATGATCGGTCGCGCCTCGGTGGCGCCGATGAGCAGATCGCCGAGGGTCGGGTCGGCCGCCGGGCGGACGGCGGCGGTCGTGGTGGTGTCGCCCGTGGTGTCGTCGGTCGTGGTGGTCGGGCGCTCGTCGGCGTCGGACGGCTCGCTGCTCACGGTGGTGGTCTCCGTTGTCGAGGTCGTGGTGGTCGGGCGGGTCTGGACGGTCCCGCCGACTGCGGCGTCGGCGCCCGGATCGGGATCGATGCCGACCGTGACCGCGGCCTCGGTCGGGTTCGCGGCCGGTTCGTCGGCGACCTCGGTGTCCCCACCGCCGGTGCACGCGGTCAGTGCGATCGTGATCGCCGCGAGGCCGAGAGCGGCCCCGGCACGCCCGGCGAAGCGTGTCTCGGACGCTCGGAGTGCACCGAAGAAGGCCGCCGCGGTCCCGCCGGCCTCGGATCGACGCGCGACCAGGACCATGGCGGTGGTCCGGGAGAACCCGAACGTCGCACCGACGAGTGCTGCGGGCACCATGCCGTGTGAGGATGCGAGGACGGTTCCGACCCACCAGGTCCAGGTGTTCAGCTGTGTGCTCGGTCCGATGCCGAGGCGGGTGCCGAACAACAAGCCGACCGTCGGCGGGGTGAAGACCTGGCCCCAGACCCTCGGGACCTGACGCCGCGAGGCGAGCACTCGCGGCCGACCGAGCCGGTCCGCGACCAGGGCGGCCACCGTCGTGGCGGCGGTCACGACGACCGTGGCATCGGGGATGCCGCCGGCGATCAGGCCGCTGATGGCACCGATCATCGCGCCGCTGACGGTCGCCGCACCGACGAAGGTCGTGATGGTCAGGTGGCGGGTACGCCCCCGGACCGGAGGCAGCAGGGTCTCGGTGACCGACAGGCCTCAGGGAGACCAGAGCGTGCGTATCGCTGCGTACGAGGCGACGCCCAACAGGGCGACCAGTGCGGTGGACACCTCAGTCGCCGCGGAACGTCTGGGCCGCCTGGGTCCAGTACGGCGCTTCCGGTTCGCTTCCCCACGGGAGGGAACCGTCGACCCGAGCGAGCCCGATCGGTCGCTCCGACAGTGGTTGCCTGATCACCGGCAGGCCCTCCCCCGACACGCCGGTCAGGTCATCCACCCGGAAGCCGTTCACGGTGCCCTGGAGACGCCAGTACTCCTCGGCGCTCAGTTCGCCGGGTCCGCGGACGAGGTAGACCCGGTCCCACTTCCCGTTGGCGAGACCCCTGGCCTCGAGCCACGCCGGCAATGTGCCGAGCTCACCATCGGGATGGAGCACGACGGGCAGACCGAGGTTCGAGAGGCCGACGAGGTCAGCGGTGCCCTCGGGCACGACGATGATGCGGCGGGTCTCGACGAACGGGGAGGCCGCGCCCAGTTCGGCGAGACGACGGGCGAGGGCGTCGACGTCGTCCACCTCGACCGTTTCGGCTTCGCCGGACACCGACGGCTGATCGGTGCCGACGATCACGGTCGGCATGCCGATGAGGTCGGCGGCGGCGGTGTCGAAGGCGACCGCGAAGCCGGAGGATGCGGCGAAGACGGCGATGAGCTCGGCCGTGGGCCCCGCGGCGATGCCGGCCGGCAGTGTCACCGAGCGGTTGATCGCGTTGATCGATCGCAGACGGTCGGCGACCTCGGCCGACGCGGTCGACGGGTCCTCGGTCGAGGAGACCAGCTCGATCTCGATCCCGAGCGAGGTGAGGTGGTTGATCGTGGTACTCGTCGCCGGGCCGACGACCATGGCGACCCGGACCCCGAGAGCGGTCAGGCGCTCCTGATCGGCGACGGTCAGGCCGGCTGCGGTCGCCTGCATGAGCGGGCTCCCGAGCGCTCCGGCCAGAGGAGCGGCCACCACGGGCCGCCACCAGGTGTCGGCGTCGGCGACGACGACACGATGGGCCTCGGTGTGGGCGGCGTCGAGTGCGGCGCCGGTGTAGCCGTGGTCGGCGGACCATTCGAGCGGGATCATCCCGACGGGTGTGACCCGCGGGTCTTCGCCGCAGCTCTCGACGATGCAGGCGACGTTCGTGCCGGCCGGGCAGTAGCCGTGCACGTTGGGATAGTTCTCGATGCAGCAGTCGCAGATCTTCTTCAGGCCCTGGTTCTGGCAGCAACCGTCGCTCGCGTACCAGCACCAACCCCACACATGGCCCGGGCCTTCACACGCGAACGTCGTGCACTTCTTGGTGACCCCGGACTGGCCACAGACCCGGGCCGAGGCGGTGCGGACGAGCAGGGTCGCGAGCGCCGGCCCCGCAGCCATCACCACGAGGAACTTGCCGAGCCCGTGGACGAACGAGCGTCGGGTCGTGCGTTTCGCCGTCCATCGTCCCAGACGTTCGACGGAGGCATCGAGTCCGCTCCCGCTCACGACATGACCTCGGTGTCGCGCACGTCGATGACGCCGGCGCGGACCTCGTCGAGCATCTCCTCGACCTGGTCGAGTGTGTTGGCCACCCCGCGGGACCGCACGACGCCGTCGGCGTCGATGGCGACGACGTAGGGCGTCGAACGGACCGAGAACGAGGCGAAGGCGGATGCGTCGCGATGGCCGTCGAGCGTGACCAGGTCGAGGTCCCGCTCGGCCGAGGCCAGCCGGACGAGCCCGGGATGCAGGTCGGCGCAGAGTTCGCAGGTGGCGGAGGTGAACGCCACGAGCGTCAGCCCGTCCTCGCGCCACGAGCGCCCGATGTGGGGGGCCGGTTCGTCCAGGGGTGGACCTTCGCCGGCGAAGTTCACACCCATCGGGGCGACCCGCAGATGGAGCAGCCCGATCTGGCGCAGCAGTGCCACGACCGAGACGGAGAGGACCACCACGGCGATCCAGAGGGCGATGTAGGACACGATCCAGAAGGTGCCGGTCACGAGACCTCCCCGGCGAGTTCGATGCGGAAGACGGAGCCGATCTGGCTCCGGATGGTGAGGAGCTGCAACACGAGGGCGACCGCGGCCCCCAGGGCGGTGACGGTCACGAGACCGACCAGCGACGGCCGGGCGATGCCGGTGCCGGTGGCGGCGACGAACGAGGTGAGCACGAGGGCACCGTTTCGGACGAGGTCGACCGGGCCGACGGGGCGATCGCCGGTGGCCCCGAAGCAACCGCACACGACGTCGTCTCCACGTCGGATCGCCACGGCGAGGACGACCGAGAACACGATCAGGGTGGCGATCGCGGCCGGTCCGCCGATCGCCGGCCGCACGATCAGGAGCATGGCGAGGCCGAGCTCGACGAACACGACGGGCGCGACCCAGCGCTCCGGGGCCGCCAATCCCAGATCCCGAAAGGCGTGCGCCGTGGTCGGGCGATCCCGCCACTTCGCTCCGGCGGCGAGGGCGAAGACCACGGCGACACAGACGGCGGCGGCGCCGGCGAGTCCGCTCATGGTGTCGCTGCTTCGCTTCGTTGCGCGGGCTGCGGTGGGTCGACCACGACGAACTCCTCATAGGCCTCGTCGCTCGCGAGGAGACGTGCCCGCAACGCGCGTTCCCCCGACGTGATCAGCAAGGTGCGGCTCTCGGCGATCTCGGCCGAGGTGGCGGAGCGGTCGAGGGTCTCCCGGTGGATCTGGTCGACCCGTCGGTTGATGCCCTCCTCGCTCACGTAGATCTCGAGCACCAGCAGGAGGGGCGCGAGGCCGGCGTCGAGTTGACCGAACCAGAAGGTCCGACCGGCCGCATCGGCGTCACGTCCGAGGATCTCCCGGTACACACCGTCGAGCCACGCGGTGCGGTCGCCGGCGCGGAGCTGGCGTTCCTCGGAGGCGAGCAGCAGGGAGCGCAGCACGGTGGCCGGCTCGGACTGGAGGAAGTCGGTCCAGTAGGCGAGCCCTGCGGCGTCGGGGGAGCGACCCAGGAGGTCGCCGTAGGCACGCACGACCTCACCGCGGGCGCCCTCGACGCTGAACGCCATCTGGCGTGCGACCTCGGTCCGGGCGGTGTCGCCGTCGGCGGCGAGTCGACCGAGCCAGAAGTCGAGCCCTCCGTCGTCCGCCGGGCGGCTCAGGATCTCGTCGTAGACGTTTCGGAGCCAGTCCTCGTTGGCCGACGAGGCCGATGCCGGGGCCGGCACAGCGACCACGGTGGCGAGGACGACCAAGGCAGCCGCGACGTGTCGGCGAACGCGGGAACGCATCGAATCGAAGGTAGTCCCGCGGGGCGTTCGGGAGCGGGATACCGACCGGATCGGACCGCCCGAGTCACCAGGGGATCGGGGTGTCGCTCACCTCGAGGTGGAGATCGGTGCCGAGGTAGGGATTGGCCCGGGCGACGGCCTCGTCGACCTCGACACCGAGGCCGGGGCGATCCGGCACGACGACGTGTCCGTCGTGCACCTCGATCGGGTCGATCAGCAGCTCGGCGTGGAAGCCGCCGAAGGTCTGGATGGCCTCCACGATGAGCAGGTTGGGGCTCGCTGCGGCCACGGCGATGTTGGCGGCGGCACCGACGGGGCCGTTGTAGCAGTGCGGTGCGATCGCCGCGTGATGGGTCTCGGCGACGATCGCGATCTTGCGGCCGGCGAGCACCCCGCCGCACCGGGCGATGTTCGGTTGGAGGATTCGGGCGGCACCCGCGTTCAGGACGGCCGCGAACTCGTGGACCGAGTTGAGGCGTTCGCCGGTGGCCACCGGAATCGTGGTCGAACGGTTGACCTCGGCCATGGCCGAGGGATTCGTGGGCGGGTTCGGCTCCTCGAACCAGAGGGGATCGAATCGCTCGAGCCGTCGGGCGAGCCGGATGGCTCCGTCGACCGAGTACTGCCCGTGGGTGCCGAAGCAGATGTCGGCCGCGTCGCCGACCTCGTCCCGGATGGCCTGACAGAACGCTTCGGCGAGCGCCATCTTCTCGAGCGACGGCATCCGCGGGTCGAAGGCGCCGTAGCCGCCCATCGGATCGAGCTTCACCGCGGTGAACCCCCGGTCGACCTCGAATCGGGCCTTCGCCGCGGCCGCCGCCGGATCGCCATAGACGTCGGCCGGGTCACCGGGCGTCGGATAGAGGTAGGTGTAGGCCCGGAGGTGATCCCGGACTCGACCGCCGATCAGATCGGCCACGGGTCGCCCGGCGGCTTTGCCGATGATGTCCCAGCACGCCATCTCGAGACCCGAGACGATCGCACCGAGCGTGATCTCGGGCCGGCCCGAGTAGCCGCGCGACATCGCCGCGGCCGTGAAGGTCTCGATGTTGTGGGGGTCCCGATCCAGCAGGTGGCGCCCTGCGACATCGGCCACGAGGGCGGGCAGCGCGACCGGATGGAAGGTCGCTGCGTAGATCTCGCCCCATCCGACCACGCCTTCGGTCGTCGTCACCTTCACGAAGACGAAGTAGCGGCCGCCGAAGTGCGGCGGGGGATTGTCGACGACGAAGGTCTCCACGTCGGCGACCAGCCCGGCGGCGGTCGGGCGGAGGAAGGCGGGGGTGCTGGCCATGAGCACGAGTCTTCCACCGGCTTGGCCGGGACCGTGGGTTCTCCGGCATCCGGATGACCGGCCGGTCCACCACACTTCCGGTATGGCTCCACGACTGATCGATCTGTCGCACGACATCACCGATGGACTGGTGACCTATCCCGGTCTGCCGGTGCCCGCCATCCGCGACCACCTCGGTCGAGACGCCGCCGAGGAGATCTACGGCCCGGGCATCACGTTCCAGATCGGGGTGGTGGAGATGTGCACCAACACCGGCACCTATCTGGACACGCCGTTCCACCGCTACGCCGATGGGCACGATCTGGCAGGCCTCGCGCTCGAACGGGTCGCCGGGGTGCCGGCCGTGTGTCTCGATCGGCGTGGTGTCGAAGCGATCGAGCTGACCGACGAGGATCTCGTGGGGACGGCCGGCCATGCGGTCCTCGTGCGCACCGACCACAGCGTGCACTTCGGCACCGAGCGTTACCTCGAGGGCCACCCGTTCCTCACGGCCACCTCGGCGGAGCGGCTCGTTGCCGCCGGAGTCGCCTGTGTCGGGATCGACTCGTTGAACATCGACTCGACCGAGGGCGGTGAGCGGCCGGTGCACTCGATCCTGCTGCGCAACGAGATCCCGATCATCGAGCACCTCCGGGGCCTCCAGCAGCTTCCCGCTGACGGGTTCGACTTCACCGCGGTGCCCCCGAAGATCGTCGGCGCCGGCACGTTCACGGTGCGGGCCTTCGCCGCGGTCTGAGGCGCTCGCTCCGGGTGGTACCCGGCCGTGTCGTCGGTAGCGTTGCGGGCTGCTGCTGCGGCGTTCCACGTCGTCAGCGGCCGGGCCACGGGTCCCGCCCACACCAGGTCGGTGTGGCACCGCAATCGAACGAGGAGTCCCATCATGGGCAACCGCAAACCAGCCAACCTCCCGGCCAAGGCCGACACCATCGCCAAGCACGGCAAGGCCGAGGGCGACACCGGCTCCGCCGAGGTGCAGATCGCGCTCCTCACCGATCGCATCAACCACCTGACCGAGCACCTCAAGATGCACAAGAAGGACCACCACTCACGTCGTGGCCTGCTGATGCTCGTGGGCCGTCGCCGCCGCCTGCTCGACTACCTCGCCGGCATCGACGTCGAGCGCTACCGCGCCCTGATCGCCGAGCTCGGTCTGCGCCGCTGATCCAGCCTCCGGCCGGGTCTCGCCGACCCGACGTTCTCCGGAACTCGCACCTCGATCGGGCTTCCCGTCCGGCCGGCGTGCGAGTTCCTGCGTTTCGGTGCCTCGGCGCGGTGCCACGATGAGCTGCGAGACTGCGCGGTGTGGATGCCCGTGACGCGATCGCCCTGTGGCTGTCCCGAGGCGAGATCGACGAGGACCTGGCGGCCCGGCTCCGCTCGACGCTCGAGGAGCGCGAGCAGCCCGAGCGGGACGGGCGGATCATCTGGGTGCTCGCCTCGATCGGCGCGGTGCTGACCGGCGCCGGACTTCTGCTCTTCATCGCGAGCCAGTGGGATCAGAGCTCACCCACCCGCCGGCTACTCCTCCTCGCCGGCATCTACGTCGTCACCGTCCTCGGCGCCGTCGTGGCCGAGCGTCAGCGCCTCGGCGTGACGGCGAACGGACTCTGGTTCCTGTCCTCGATCGCCGTCGGGGCCAACGTCTTCCTGGTCGGTCAGATCTTCAACCTGCCGCTGACCTACTGGCAGGGGACCCTGCTGTGGGCCGTCGCCGCTGCGGTGATGGGGTGGGCGACGAACACGACCGCACACGGCTGGCTCGTCCTCCCTCTGGCGCTGCTCAGCCTCGGTTGGGTCGTGCTCCCGAACCCCGGGTTCTTCGAGCAGGGGGCGTTCCTCTTCGACGCCGCGGGCCTCCGACCACTGCTCGCCCTGCTCGGACTCGGCTGTGTGGCGATCTCGCTGCTGGTGCGGTCGACGGCGTTCGCCTGGCTGGCGCCGGCGGCGTCACTCATCGGCGGGGCGCTGATCGCCGTGCCCGTCGTGGTCTCGACGTTCCACCCCGAGACGTTCGCCTGGTTCTTCCAGATGGAGACCCGGTGGGTGCACCTCGCCGTCGTGCTCTTCGTGCTCGGCCTCGTCGGGGCGGCCTGGTCGCGTGAGCCGAGATCGCCGCTGATCGTCGCCACCGTGGCCGTGACGTTGCTCCTCCTCGTCGTCTTGCCCCAGGTCGCGAACCCCGCCGACCTCGGCGACGGCGATTCGGTCTCATGGCTCGCCCGGCCGTTCGACCGCAACGACCTCCTGTTCGCGGTCCACAACGCCGTGGTGTTCGGCATGGCCGTCGGCACGATCGTGCTGGGTCACCGCTTCTCGTCGCGGGCGCTCGTGAACGCCGGGTACGGCGCCGTGATCGTGCTGGTCGGCGCGATCTACCTCGGCCGGCTCGCCGGGTACCTGCCGACGTCGCTCGCCGTGATCCTCGGTGGGCTCCTCCTGATCGGCGCTGCGGTGTTCGTCGAACGTCGCCGGCGGGATTCGCTCCAGGCGCTGGCGTCCACGCCGGGGACGGCGTCGTGAGCCGCCGGCACGTGATCGCCGTGGCCGTTGCCGTCGGCGCGATGCTGCTGGCCCTCGCTCCACCGTTGTGGACTCGGACGACCGGCGACGAGGTGTTCCTCGAGGTCGCGCCCGTCGATCCGAGGTCGCTGTTCCGCGGCAACTACGTCGACCTCCGCTACGAGGTCGACGTCGGTCCGGGGGTCTCGGACACGTACGGCACCGTCTACGTCGTGTTCGACGACGCCCGACCCGCCAACGTCGTGCGGGCGACGGCGTCGCGGCCCGACCTGGCGCCGGGCGAACGGTGCGTCGAGGGCCTCGGCTGGGGATCGGGATCGGTCGACTTCCCGAGCCTTCAGCAGTTCTTCGTCACCCCCGAGCAGGGTGCCGAGCTCGAGACCCGCCTCGACCGGATGCTCGCCGTGGTCCGCTCGACCGGCTCGTGCCGGGCGGTGCTCGTGGATCTCGTTCCCGAGTGACATCGCCGCCGTGAGAACATCGGGGGCATGGAACTGACCTTCCTCGGGACCTCGGCGGGCGCACCGACGAAGGAACGCAACGTGAGCGGTGTCGCGCTGCGCGACGGCGGTCGGTGGGATCTGTTCGACTGCGGCGAGGCGACACAGCACCAGCTGCTGCACACGCCGCTCTCGCTCGCCCGCCTGGAGCGGGTGTTCATCAGCCACCTCCACGGTGACCACTGCTTCGGGCTGTTCGGTCTGCTCGGGTCCCGATCCATGACGGGCGCAGAGGGGAGGCCGCTCACGGTGTTCGGCCCGACCGGGCTCGAGGCGATGGTGCGAACGGTGCTGGAGGCGTCGGCGACCCACCTGACCTACCCGATCACGTTCGTCGAGGTCGGCGAGACCGGCGGACGCGTCGTCGACGACGAGCGGGGCACGATCGACGCCCTGCCGCTCTCGCATCGGGTGCCGAGCCTGGCGTGGTCGATCGTCGAGGCCGACCGGCCCGGGGTGTTCGATGTCGAGACCGCGATGGCGCTCGGGGTCGCCGAGGGCCCCGACTTCGGGCGACTCCGGCGTGGAGAGACGGTCGAGGTGCCGGGCGGGACGGTCCGACCCGAGCAGGTCGTCGGACCGCCACGGACCGGTCGCCGCATCGTGATCGCCGGGGACAACCGCGACCCCGACTCGCTGTTCGGCCGCACCGGTGCGGCCGATCTCGCCGTGCACGAGGCGACGTTCGTCGAGGCCGACCTCGAACGACTGCCCGACGACCGGGGTCACAGCACCGCGGCGCGGGTGGCGACGGCCGCAGCCGCCCACAAGGTGCGCAACCTCGTGCTCACCCACATCAGCCCACGCCACGGCGACACGACGGCGCTGGAGGCGGAGGCCCGGGCTCAGTACGCCGGCGGGCTGCACCTCGCCGCGGACTTCGACGTGATCGAGCTCCCGCGCGACGGCGGGCACGTCGACATCCGTCGGGACCGATCGGCCCACGGGAATCCGTGACGCTCGACTCATGTCGGCGGCCGTTCCGCCGATCGGTGAATCAACGGCGCTAACCTGCGCCCGACGCACGATCGTGCGTCAACCGAAGAGACGGGCCAGAGGCCAGTTTCCGGTTGCTCTGTCATCGTCGCCTCCCGGCGAGCGCCCGCCTCGAGCGGGACTCACGGGGAGCTGCACCTCCCCAGCACGTTCAGCCAGGCTGGGTGGAGGGAGACAGGGAGATCGAAATCTGGGGTCTGGCCCGAAGCGGGTCCGGCGAACGATGCGTCCATCGCAGCTGGAACCGGACCCATGTGTCGGGGGAGTCCCCGGCCAGATCAACTGGAGAAAAACATGGCTGAAGCCATCACCGTGTCGGGCCCGTTCGGCGGGTCCGACCAAACCGTCACGCTCGAGACCGGCCGTCTTGCCGGGCTCGCCGACGGCGCCGTCACCGCTCGTGTCGGCGACACCACCGTGCTCGTCACCGCCACCGCTGCCAAGCGGGTCCGGGACGGCATCGACTTCTTCCCGCTCACCGTGGACGTCGAAGAGCGTTCCTACGCTGCGGGCAAGATCCCCGGGTCGTTCTTCCGTCGTGAGGGTCGCGCCGCCGACACCGCGACGTTGACCGCCCGCCTCATCGACCGCCCGCTGCGTCCGTCGTTCCCCGACGGTTTCCGCAACGAGGTCCACGTCGTCGTGACCGTGCTCTCGGCCGACATGACCAACCCGCACGACGTGCTCGCCATCAACGCCGCCTCCGCGGCGCTGTCGGTCTCGGGCATCCCGTTCTCGGGCCCGCTCGGCGCCGTGCGCCTCGCCTACACGACCGATGGTGAGTGGATCCCCCATCCGACCTTCGCCGAGGGTGAAGAGAGCTCGTTCGAGATGGTCGTCGCCGGCCGTGAGCTCGAGGACGGCGACGTCGCCGTCATGATGGTCGAGGCCGGTGGTACCGAAACCTCCTGGAACAACTACCAGGACGGTGCGCCGAAGGTCGACGAGGCTGCGCTCGCCGCGGGCCTCGAGGCCTCGAAGGAATGGATCAAGGAGTCCATCTCGAACCAGCGTCAGCTGGTCGAGGCCGCCGGTGGCAAGCCGGCGATCATGAGCTTCGACGCTCAGGTCGACTACACCGACGACCAGATGGCCGCCGTCGCCGGCGCCGCCGAGTCGAAGCTGACCGAGATCATGGCGATCGCCGACAAGGCCGATCGCACCGCCGCCGAGAACGGACTGCGCGACGAGACCGTCGGCGCCCTGCACGCCCAGTTCGCCGGTGACGACGCCGCCCTGGCCGAGAAGCAGCTGAAGGCCGCCTTCCGCTCGCTGTCGAAGACCATCGTGCGTCGCCGCATCGTCGAAGACGGTGCCCGCATCGACGGCCGTGGCCCTGCTGACCTGCGTCAGCTCAGCTCCGAGGTCGGCGTGCTCCCCAAGGTGCACGGCACGGGACTGTTCCAGCGTGGCGAGACCCAGGTGCTCAACATCTGCACCCTCGGCATGAAGAAGATGGACCAGATGATCGACGGCATCACGCCGCTCGAGCGCAAGCGCTACCTCCATCACTACAACTTCCCGCCGTTCTCCACCGGTGAGACCGGCTTCATGCGTGGCCCGAAGCGCCGCGAGATCGGCCACGGCCTGCTCGCCGAGCGTGCGCTCCTGCCCGTCGTGCCGTCGCTCGAGGAGTTCCCGTACGTGCTCCGCCTCGTCTCCGAGGTGCTCTCGTCGAACGGTTCGACCTCGATGGCGTCGGTCTGCGGCTCGACCCTGTCGATGATGGACGCCGGTGTGCCCCTGCGGGCCCCCGTCGCCGGCATCGCCATGGGCCTCGTCTACGCCGAGGGCAAGTACACGACCCTGACCGACATCCTCGGCGCCGAGGACGCCTTCGGCGACATGGACTTCAAGGTCGCCGGAACGTCGGACTTCGTCACCGCCCTGCAGCTCGACACCAAGATCGACGGCATCCCCGCCGACGTCCTGGCCGCCGCGCTCAACCAGGCCAAGGACGCCCGCACGGCGATCCTCGAGGTCATGGCCGGCGCCATCGCCGAGCCCCGCCCCGAGGTCGGCGAGAACGCCCCGAAGATCGTGTCGTTCGAGATCCCGATCGACAAGATCGGCGAGGTGATCGGGCCCAAGGGCAAGGTCATCAACGCCATCCAGTCCGAGACCGGCGCCGACATCAGCGTCGACGACGACGGCATGGTCGGCACCGTGGCGATCGCCTCGGCGGACAAGGACACCGTGGACGAGGCCGAGCGCCAGATCCGCCTCATCCTCGATCCGCCGACGGCCGACGTCGGTGAGACCTACCCGGGTCGTGTCGTGAACATCACCAAGTTCGGTGCGTTCATCAACATCCTCCCCGGCCGTGACGGCCTGCTCCACATCTCCAAGATGGGCGGCGGCAAGCGGATCGACAAGGTCGAAGACGTGCTCGAGGTCGGCCAGCCCGTCTCGGTGATCGTCGAGGACATCGATCCGAACGGCAAGGTCAGCCTCAAGCTCGCCGAGGAGCTCGACATTCCCGAGTCGGCGATCTCGTCCGGTGGTGGCGGTGGTGGTCGCGATCGTGACCGTGGTGGTCGTGACCGCGATGGTGGTCGTGACCGTGACGGTGGTCGTGACCGCGACGGTGGTCGTGATCGCGGCCCCCGCAACGACGACGCCGACGAAGACACCGGCGCCCCGGAGGGCATCGAAGAGGTCGGATTCGACGACGACTTCGACGCCAAGCTGTCGGAGGACTTCGGCGAGCTCGGTCCCGAAGGTGCCAACCTCGGTGGCGGACGCCGTCGGCGCAGCCGCTCCGGTGGCGGTCGTGGTCGGCGCTGAGGCGCCTCCCACTTACACAGTTCTTCGCT
>JAHDCV010000052.1:20703-28470 GCA_020629695.1 Acidimicrobiales bacterium
CGCTGCCGTTCGCCTCGCTGGCGCTCGGCTCACTTACGCAGTTCTTCGCTAGCGCTCAGAACTGCCACGCAGAGTTGAACTGGCTTCCGGCCCGGGCTTCGGCCCGGGTCGGTGCCGTTTTGCGGCTGAGGGGGTGGCGGGCACGGGGTAGATTCGGAGCGTGACGATTCGAGTTGGTGTGTTCGGAGCCGGTGGTCGGATGGGGACCGAGGTCTGTCGCGCCGTGATCGATGCGCCCGACCTGGAGCTGTCGGCCGCGATCGACCCGAGCCTCGGCGGCATCGGCCTCCGCGAGGCGACCGGGGTCGACAGCGACCTGATCGTCAACGCCGGACCGGAGTCCATCGTCGGCGCGGCCGACGTCGCGGTCGACTTCACCCACCTCGAGGCCTGTAAGGCAAATCTGAAGACCCTGGCCGCCAACGGCATCCACGCCGTGGTCGGCACGTCGGGGTTCACCGAGGACGACCACGCCTCGATCGCCGCGATGTTCGATCGATCGAACTGCCTCATCGCCCCGAACTTCGCCGTCGGTGCCGTGCTGATGATGCGCTTCGCCGAACTGGCGGCGCCGCTGTTCGAGACCGCCGAGATCATCGAGCTCCACCACGACGGCAAGATCGACGCACCGTCGGGGACCTCCATCGCCACGGCCGAGCGCATGGCGAGGGCCTCCGCCGACTGGGCCGAGGATCCGACCGAGGCCGAGATCATCGGCGGCGCACGTGGCGCACGTGGCGCGGCCGGCATCCCGATCCACTCCGTGCGGATGCGCGGCCTGACCGCCCATCAGGAGATCGTGCTCGGTACGGCAGGCCAGACACTCACCCTCCGGCACGACTCGTTCGACCGATCCTCGTTCATGCCCGGCGTGGTGCTGGCGTGCCGACGCATCGTCGACCTGGAGGGCCTCACCATCGGGCTCGACGAGGCGCTCGGGCTGTGAGCGACGGCGGGACCGCCTCGGCCGCTGCGCCGGAGCCTCCTCGTCGACCGATCGACGTCGCCGCGCCCGAGGTCGACGTCGGCCGCACGATCGGCCGCGCCCTCCGCCGCGACGATCCCACCGCCGCCGTGGCCGACGCGCCGAGCGAAGACGTCCTCGTCGAAGTCGCACGGGAGCTCTCGGTCGAACCGGGATCACTCGCGCTCGCGATCGTCGAGGAACGCACCCACCGCGAGGCCCGCGGTCTCGTCGACCGGGTCGTCGGAAGCCCGGTGGTCGTCGCGCACCGGCAGGTGATCGAACGCGGGCCCGACCCGGACGCCCTCCGTGATCGGGCCGAGCAGTGGTTGGAGCGCGGCCATGGACTCCGGATCACGAAGGTGGAGGGCGAACGGGTCGAGGGTGTGCGCCGACGCGATGCCCTCGGCAAGCTCAGCACGTCGGTCAAGGCCGCAGGCGGCGTCGGGCGACTCGGTCGGTACCGGCGGACCGCCGTCGTGACCTCCGAGGTCGATGACGCTGCCGCGGTCGGCATCGAGGTCGATCTCATCGAGCAGCGAGGCAAGGCCGTCCTCGGCGGTGTCGCCACGACCACCGTGGCCGTGGGGGTGGTCGGCCTGGGTGCGCTCGTCGCCAGCCCCTTCGTGCTGGTGGTCGCCCCGGCCGCCGTGGCCGGTGGCGCCGTCGTCGCCCGGAAGTCGTATGCGAAACACGTCGACGACGCCCGGACCGAAGCCGAGATGATGGCCGACGGTCTGGCTCGCGATCGGCGTCCGCCACGGCTGCGAGACGAACTGGAAGCCCGACTCCGGGACCGTCCACAGCGACAGGTCCGCGAGCGTTCGGCACGACCCCGGAAGGAACGGCGTGGCGACTGAGCACCCGTCGATCGGCGACGATCTCGCGGCCTGGATGGCCGAGCAGCACCTGTTCTTCGTGGCCTCGGCCACCGATGCCGGACCGGTCAACCTCTCGCCGAAGGGGTACGACACGTTCCGTGTGCTCGGACCGAACGAGGTCTGCTATCTGGATCTCACCGGCTCCGGCATCGAGACCACCGCCCATCTGCAGGTGGACGGTCGGATGACGTTCCTGTTCTGCGCGTTCGAGGGGCCGCCCCGAATCGTCCGACTGCACGGGAGGGGCACGGTGCATCGGTCCGGCGACGAGTTCTTCGATGACACCGTGTCGAGCTTCCCCGACCGACCGGGCATCCGCTCGATCATCCGCTGCGACGTCGAGCGGGTCTTCACCTCGTGCGGCTATTCGATTCCGTTCTACGACTACGTCGGCGAGCGCACGCTGCTCGACGACAACATGGGCGCCCGGGGCGACGAGGGCGTCGAGAAGTACTGGGCGAAGAAGAACCACACGTCCATCGGCGGCCTTCCGGGCATCTGACCCCCTGCCGGTCCCGTGGGTGGTCCAACCCGTCGGGTCCTCGCCATCCGGGCCCGATCGGCCTGGCACGGTTGCTCTGCCGGGCGAAGCGTTGCGCTCCTACGGTGGACCGGATGGCTCCGACCCGACTGCTCGCGACCGTGCTCACCATCGCCGGCCTCATCGTCGGCGTGGCCCCATCGGCCGCCTGGGCCGACAACGCCATCGAGCCGCCGCCTCGGCACCGCAATCTCGAGGTCCATCTCCAGCCGTATGCGACGCTTCCCGACGCCTCGACCGGGTCGGCACCCCGCCTGAACGCGATGGCGACCACCGGCGGACGACTCTTCGTGGTCGAGGAGCTCGACGCCCGGATCTACGAGTTGGTGCCCACCGATGATGGTGCCCGAGCCGAACTGTTCTTCGATGTCGAAGCGGCCGTGTTGCGTTCGACGGGGCGCGGCATCGACCACACCAACACGTTCCACGGCGGGCTGCGCAGCGTCGCCTTCCACCCGGACTTCGCGAGCAATGGCCTCTTCTACACCTCCGCGATGGAGCAGCGTCCGGCTGATCCGGGTTCGTCGACGTATCTGAGCGATGTCGACGAGCCGATCGTCGCCGACAGCGTGCTGGTGGAGTGGCAGGTCGATCCGGCCACGGGACGACCGATCGCCACGAGCTACCGCGAGGTCTTCCGGGTCGGCATGCCCGTCTACGACCATCCGATCAAGCAGATCCTCTTCAACCCGTTCTCGGTTCCCGGCGACGCCGATCACGGACTGCTCTACGTCGCCCACGGCGATGGCAGTGTGACGTCCGCGATCGCCGGTGGCGGGCAGCGGAACGACGCGCTCGGCAAGATCCTTCGCATCGACCCTCGGTCGTCCGGCGCTCGGAGCTACACGGTGCCCGCGGACAATCCGTTCATCGGTGATCCGACGATGCTCGACGAGGTCTACTCGCTCGGCCACCGGAACCCGCACCACCTCTCCTTCGGGCGCCACAACGGCGACACGTTGCTGATCGCCGCCGAGGCCGGCCGGGACAACGCGGAGGAGATCAACCTCGTCGAAGCCGGTGGCGACTACGGCTGGCCCCAGCGCGAGGGCACCTTCGTGCACCTGCCGAACGGTGGCATCGTCACCGGTGTCACGCCGCTGCCGGTCGACGATGCCCGCTTCGGCTTCACCTATCCGGCCGCCCAGTACGGCCACGAGGGACCGCTCGGCTCGTCGTTCGTCCGTCAGGCCGTCGCCGGCGGGTTCCCCGTCTCGAACGGTTCCCCGCTGTCAGGGCAGTATCTGTTCAGCGACTTCGCGGTGTCGGGCACGCTCTACCACTCGGCCATCGCCCGTTTGACGTCGGCGCAGACGACCGGCGACCCGGCACGTCTGACCCAGGCACCGATCGGCGTCGTGGAGGTCCTGTTCGACCACGACCGGAACCCCGCCACACCGGCCCTGCCCCGCGCCGACCTCGCCGACGTCTTCGACGACTCTCCGAACTACGAGACGACCCGGGCCGACGTGCGATTCGGTCAGGGTCCGGGAGGCGAGCTCTACATCACCTCGAAACGGAACAACACCGTCTACCTCGTGACCTCGTCGCTCCCTGGTGGACCCGGCGGATTCGGCGGCTCACGTTCGACCTTCGTGTGCTCGGTCACCGCCGTCGGCGGTGGATTCGAGGTCACCTGGGAGAACGCCCCGTCGGACACGGCCCGCATGATCGTCGAGCGGCAGGCGTCGAGCCGATTCTGGTGGCGCGGTCGGACCTCACCGGAAGCGAAGACCTTCACCGACCCGGGTGTGCTGCCGCCGCGGACGTCACGGATCGACTACCGGGCGGTGGCGAAGCGGGATGACGGCTCGGTCATCGACTCCGCCGACTGCCAGCTCCGCAACAGTGCGGGCGCCACCTGCACCGCCGTGCGGGACGGTGGGCGCGACCTCGTGCGTTGGAACGGCCGGTCCTCCGGTGACGTCGTCATCCGCCGCCAGGTGAGCGAGGATGCTCCGTTCTACTGGCGGGCACGCCTCGACGCCGCGGTGTCGCAGTACCGAGATCGCGTCACCTCCGGTGAAGTGCGCTACCAGGTGATCGGACGCGATCCGCAGGGTCGGATCATCGATGGAGCGGCCTGCTCGATCCCGAGCTGAGCCGGCCAACGCTCACGCCCGGAAGCGGTCCAACGTCGCGGCGGTCTCGGTCTCCAGCCGGTCGAGCACGTCGGCGACGGTCGTCATCTCGTCGAAGTACGCGACACTCTGCCCGGCGGGGGAGTGCATGAGCGGTTCGATCTCGTGGCGTTCGATCTGGCCGAGCACGTCGCCGACGAGGATGTCCTGATACGGCATCTTCAGCGGCGCTGGAGCGGCATCGTCCGCCCAGGCGTCGCTCCAGCCCGAGCGGACCTGGCGCAGGGTCTTGCCCGAGTCCGCTCGCGAGATCACCGTGTCGGCGCTTTCGGCGGCCCGCAACTTGGCGGCGATCGCCGGGTGGGTGTGTTCCTCCTCGCAGAACAACCAGGCCGTGCCCATCCAGACCGCCTGGGCACCCATGGCCATCGCCGCGGCGATGTGGCGGCCCGTCGCGACACCCCCGGCGGCGACCACCGGCGTGTCGCCGCAGACGTCCACGATGCGGGGCACGAGCGAGAACGTGCCGACCGTGCCGGTGTGCGCGCCGGCGTCGTACCCCTGGGCGACGATGATGTCGGCCCCGGCCCGGAGCGCCCGCTCGGCGTGTCTGGGTTGGCCGACGAGGCTGATCATCTTCATGCCCCGCTCCTTCGCCGGGCCGATCACCCACTCGGGGCTCCCGATGCCGAGGGCGAGGATCGGCAGATGGGAGTCCATCACGACCTCGACCTGGGCACGTGCGCTCTCCTCGCTCCGAACGAAGCGTGACCGCATGCCCGGTTGGCCGTCGTCGGGGATGTCGAACCGTGCGCGGAGGCCGTCCACGAAGGTCCGATGATCGTCGGGGATCGCCGCTTCGATCTCGGCTCGGTTGTCGCTGTCGGGCATGCCTGGCGGGATCACGAGGTCGATGCCGTAGGGCAGATCGCCGAGCTCGTCGTGCATGCGGGTGAGGGCGATCTCGATCTCTTCCGGTGTCGAGCGGGTCGCCCCCCAGATGCCGATGCCCCCATGGCGGGAGATGGCGATCGCGGCGTCGAGCGAGTGGCTGAACCCGAAGACGGGCAACCGGGCACCGAGTTCGTCGCAGAGTGGGGTCCGCAGGTTCGTCATGGGGCGAACGTAGTGGTGCGGCGACGATCGGTCCCAGCGCAGCACCCGAGGTCGCCGGCCACCCGAAATCCGGCCGGGCGCGACGCACCCCGTCGATAGTGTCGCAACCATGGACGCGATCGTCGCCGAAGGGCTGACCAAGACATTCGGGGAGACCCGAGCCCTCGACGGACTCGACCTCGTCGTACCGCAGGGCTCGATCCTCGGTCTGCTCGGCCCCAACGGCGCCGGGAAGACCACCGCCGTCAAGGTCCTCACCACGTTGCTCCGCCCGGATGCGGGCCGGGCGACCGTCGATGGGATCGACGTCGCCGCTGATCCGGTCCGGGTCCGCACCCGGATCGGCCTGACCGGTCAGTACGCCGCCGTGGAAGAGCGCCTCACCGGCCGCGAGAACCTCGAACTCGTCGCCCGCTACTTCCACCTGCCGGCGGGTCGGCGGGTGTCGCGAGCCAACGAGCTGCTCGAGCGGTTCGACCTCGTCGAGGCCGCCGATCGCCAGGCCAACACCTACTCGGGCGGCATGCGCCGGCGGCTCGACATCGCGATGAGCCTGATCGCCAAGCCGTCGGTGCTGTTCCTCGACGAGCCGACGACGGGGCTCGATCCCCGCAGCCGGCTCGGCATGTGGAGTGTGATCGAGGAGCTCGGCGGTGAGGGCACGACGGTGTTGCTCACCACGCAGTACCTCGAGGAGGCCGACGCCCTCGCGGATTCGATCGCCGTGATCGACCGGGGCTCCAAGATCGCCGAGGGCACCGCCGACCAACTGAAGGACCAGATCGGTGGCGACCGCATCCGCGTGTCGATCGCCGACCCCGGCAACGTCGAGCGGGCCAAGGCCGCGCTCGCCCCGTTGGCCACGGGGCCGATCGAGCTCGACGCCGGCTCCACCACGACCATGTCGGCGCCGATCCGTGCCGGTGGTGGTGTCGTGCCCCGAGCCATCAGGGCGCTCGACGATGCCGGCGCCGACGTGCTCGACGTCGAGGTCCGTCGCCCGACCCTCGACGACGTCTTCCTGACGCTCACCGGCCGTCGCGCCGAGGACGAAGAGGTTTCCGCATGACCGCCGTCCAGACCCCCGAAGAGCAGCTGATCGACCTCGACGCCCCGCCATCCGGCCTCGCCGCGGCCCTGGCCGATGCCTGGACCGAGGCCCGTCGTCACCTGATGGTGATCCCTCGGAATCCCGAGCTGCTCGTGTTCTCCACGATCCAGCCGGTGATGTTCGTGCTTCTGTTCAACTACGTCTTCGGCGGCTCGATCCAGATCCCCGGCTTCGACTCCTACGAGCAGTATCTGATGCCCGGCATCTTCGCCCAGACCGTCGTGTTCGGCTCGTCGTTCACCGCCGTCGGCATCGCCGAGGACCTCTCCCGCGGCCTGATCGACCGCCTGCGGTCGTTGCCGATCGCCCAGTCGGCGGTGCTCGTCGGGCGGACGCTGTCCGACCTCGTGCGCAACGCCTTCACGTTCGTCGTGATGTTGGTGGTCGCCTACCTCGTCGGGTTCCGGTTCGAGGGGTCGCTCCTCGAGGCGCTCGGTGCGACCGCGCTGCTGCTGTTCTTCAGCTACTCGTTCAGTTGGATCCAGGCGTTCATCGGGCTCTCGATCGGTTCGGTCGAGGCGGCGCAGTCCGCCGGCTTCATCTGGATGTTCCCGCTCACGTTCGTGTCGTCGGCGTTCATCTCGACCGACACACTGCCGGGCTGGCTCCAGGCGTTCGCCGACGTCAACCCGTTCACGGTGCTGACCAACGCCGCCCGGGCGCTCTACAACGGCAACGACCCCGGCAACGAGCTCTGGCTGGCCATCGCCTGGGCGACCGGCATCACCGTCGTGTTCGCGACGCTCTCGATCCGCAAGTTCGCCCGCGCCACGGGCTGATCACGCGGGCAGGCTCTCGCACGCCGCACCGTTGGCGTCTCCGTCGAGGTTGGCGACGTCGCCGTAGGCGGGGGCGTAGTGGTCGTGCCAGGCCTGAGCATCGGACCGAGTCGTGAAGTCACCACAGTTGACGACGTCGCCCGGGTTCGCCGGGTCGATCGGCGCGAACGGGTAGAGCTGGACGAACTCGGCGTTCGCAACGATCCAGCGGACGACGCCGGGTTGGCTGAGTCCGTTGTCCATCTCGCCGAGCCAGTAGTCGAAGCCCTCTTGGTCGGGGACTCGGCCGAGCAT
>JAHDCV010000053.1:0-13541 GCA_020629695.1 Acidimicrobiales bacterium
TAGGCCGCGGCGTCGGGGCGATCGGCGACACGCTTGCCGATCTCGTCCACCACCGTGGCGACCTGGGCGTCGACGCGCCCGAGCAACGTCGTCGGATCGGCGATCAGCGCCCCGAGGGCCTCGGCATCGCCGGGGAAGGCCGGATCATCGGCCAGCGAGGCGATCAGTGCCTCACCGCCGGCGCCGCCCTCTTCGCGCATGGCGAGCGCGGCGGCCACCGCGTGGGTCTTGATGGTCTCGTGGGCCTGCTCGCGACCCATCCCGTCCTTCACGGCGTGCATGAGCAACGCCGTCGTGGCCAGGAACGGGAGGTATCGACGCAGCTCGTTGTCGATCACGGCCGGGTGTGCCCCGAATCCGTCGAGGACGGAGAAGGTGGTCTCGAGCAGACCGTCGACGGCGAAGCAGGCGTCGGGCAGGACCACTCGTCGCACGACCGAGCAGGAGACATCGCCCTCGTTCCACTGGTCGCCGGCGAGCGAGGCCGCCATCGCCAGGTGACCACGGAGGATCGTCATGAACCCGTTGATGCGCTCGCACGACCGGGTGTTCATCTTGTGGGGCATCGCCGACGATCCGACCTGACCCGCCCGGAAGCCCTCGGTGGCCAGGTCGTGCCCGGCCATGAGCCGGATCATCGTGGCGAGGTTCGCCGGGCCGCTCGCCAGTTGCGTGAAGGCGGCGACGACGTCGAGGTCACGACTGCGCGGGTAGACCTGGCCGGTCGCCCCGAGGCGACTCTCGATCCCGAACGCCGCCGAGACCCTCGCCTCGACGAGATCGACCGCGTCGGCCGAGCCGAGCAGATCGAGCAGATCGGTCTGGGAGCCCACCGGGCCCTTGAGCCCCCGGATCGCGAACCGACGCCGCAGGTCGATGAGGCGATCATGAGCCCCGAGGACCTCCTCGGCGACCATGGCGAATCGTTTGCCGAGCGTCACGGGCTGGGCGGCGACGTTGTGCGTCCGACCGACCATCACCGTGCCGACCTCCGCGGTCGCCCGCTCCCCGAGCGCGGCGAGCAGCGCTCGGACCCGCCCGTCGAGCAGATCGAGCGCGGCGGCGACCTGCAGACCTTCGACGTTCTCGGTCAGGTCGCGACTCGTCATGCCGCGGTGCGCCACCTGGTGGCCGGCGAGTGCACCGAACTCGTCGAGCCGGGCCTTCACGTCGTGGCGGGACTCCGCCTCACGTCGACGGATCGACGCGAGGTCGACCTGATCGACCACGGCCTCGTGCGCCTCGATGACGCCGTCGTCGAGCGTGAGACCGGCCTCGTGCTGGGCCCGCATCACCTCGATCCAGAAGCGACGCTCGAGCTGCACCCGATGTCGGGGGTCGAAGATCTCGACCATCTCGTCGCTCGCGTAGCGATCGGCAAGCACATTGGGGATCATGACCACCTCCGAAGCTCTCAAGACGGTACCGGGGCGAGCCGATGGAGGGCCATGGCTCGCTGTACCGCCGACACCCTCGACGCGGCTGACGACGTCTGCGATGGTTGCGGACAGCCGTTCTGTGAGGATCACCTGATCCGCCCCCGTGGTGCGAAGAAGAAGCCGCTGTGCAGCGAGTGCGCGGTGGTGAAGGCCGGCCTGCGCCACAAGGAGATCCGCACTCCGCAGGCCTCCCGCTCCGAGGTTCGAAAGAACCGGAAGATGGTGCGCAAGGCCGACAAGGTCAGCATGGCCGAGGGGTTCGAGTACTTCGACGAACAACCGTCCTCCGAATCCGGCGACAGCGCTCGGGCGATGGCCGCGGCGTTCGATGACGACCCGGACACCTCGAAGCGGGGGCGTCTCCGTCGGAAGAAGTCCAACAGCGACGATCCGATCCTCGCCGACGCGGTGGAGGAGGCCAAGAGCCGCCCGGCCGCCCAGTCGTCGGCCGCCGACCTGTGGGAGCAGATCCGAGCCGACGCACCACCGGCCGACCCCGAGCCCGGCTCCCTCTCGCCCCCACCGCCCACCTCGACGGACGAACCGTGGGCAGCGCCGGGACCGTTCGAGCCGGAACCCGAGAAGGGCATGCCGTCGACGTTCGACGCACCTCGCCAACAGATCCCCGCGCCACCGGCCCCGGCTCAGGCCCCACCTCCGCCCGCACCTGCGCCACCACGACCCGCCACCGATGGCGCATCACTCGCCCCCACACCTGGCAGCGCCCCGACGAGCTGGGCCGCACCCGAGCCGGCACCCGTGCGCTCGACCCCGCCACCCCCGGCGGCCGGCATCCACCCGGCCGCCTCTGCGCCGGCGTTCGAGGACTCCGAACCGACGCAGCCTGCTCCCGCGAGGAGCTGGACGCCGGCCGAGGTCAACGATCTCGACCTCGGATTCGATGCCGTCGATGCCGTCGACGGTCTCGGTCGCCGAATCGGCACACCGCAGGCCGCCCCCGAGCCCGCGCCGGCACGAGCGATCCCGCCGGCGTTCGCATCGAAGCCGTCGCATCCACTCCCGGCGGCGCTTCGACCGCCCGACGAGGCGAGCGACGACGAGTCGACGAGCGACACCGACCTGCCCGAAGCACTGCGTCCTCGCTGAGTTCGGCCCGCCGCCGGACCGGTCAGCTCAGCTCAGCTCCAGTGGAAGAACTGCGAACGGGCCGGGCCCGTGGAGGCGAGCGTGATCGGAACGCCGATCTCGGTCTGGAGCCGGTCCAGGTAGGCCTTCGCGGCATCGGGGAGCTGATCCGGCTCGGTCACATGCGACAGATCGGTCTGCCACCCCGGCATGGTCTCGTAGATCGGCGTGGCCCGGTGCAGTTCGGACTGGTGGTACGGCATGTGCTCGACCCGTGACCCGTCGATGTCGTAGGCCACACAGATCTTCACCTCGGCCAACTGGTCGAGGATGTCGAGCTTGGTCAAGGCGACCTCGGTCAAGCCGTTGACCCGCGCGGCATGACGCAACATCACGGCGTCGAACCAGCCGGTGCGTCGGCGACGACCCGTGTTCGTGCCGAACTCGCGCCCCACGTCGACCAGGTGATCGCCGACCGCATCGAAGAGTTCGGTCGGGAACGGTCCGGATCCGACCCGCGTCACGTACGCCTTCGCGATGCCGATGATCCGGTTGAGATCCTTCGGTCCGACGCCGGCACCGGCGCACGCCCCTCCCGCGATCGGGTTCGAGGAGGTGACGAACGGATAGGTGCCGTGGTCGAGGTCGAGGAAGGTCGCCTGGGCACCCTCGAACAACACGTGCTGGCCCGCCTCGAGCGCGGTGTGGATCACGTCGATCGAATCACCGATGTGCGGCCCGACGCCGTCGAGGCACTCGGACAGCACCCGGTCGGCGAGCTCGTCGGGGTCGACCGCCAAGCGGTTGAAGACCTTGGTGAGGATCTTGTTCGTGTGGCCGAGCGCCGCGTGCAGTTTCTCGCGGAAGATGTCCTCGTCGAGGAGATCCTGGACCCGGATGCCGAGCCGCATGGACTTGTCGGCATACGCCGGGCCGATGCCCCGCTTCGTCGTGCCGAGCTTCGACTTGCCGAGGTGGCGTTCGTGGAGTGCGTCGAGCTGCTGGTGATAGGGCAGGATCAGGTGCGCGTTGCCGGACACGACCAGCCGCCGGGTCGAGATCCCACGTGACTCGAGCATCTCCTTCTCCTTCAGCAGGACGAAGGGGTCGACGACGACACCGTTGCCGATGACGGGGACGATGTGGTCGTAGAGCACACCGGACGGGGTGAGCTGGAGCTTGAAGGTCTCCTCACCGACGACGAGGGTGTGGCCGGCGTTGTGGCCGCCCTGATATCGGGCGACGACCGACATCTCCTTCGAGAGGAGGTCGGTGAACTTTCCCTTCCCCTCGTCCCCCCACTGCGTTCCGACGATCACGGTTCCAGGCACGTCCGCCAAACCTACCGGCCTTCCCCGCGGAGGGCATCGAAGATTTCTCGGTGGCGGGTGTCGGAGCACGTGGGTCTGGAACGATGTGGAGGTCGTGAGCAGCTCCGCCGCCACCGATCGCGAGCAGTTCCTCGCCCTGTACGACGCCGCGCTGCCGGACGTCTTCGGCTATCTGTCGGCACGCTGCGGGTCGATGGCCGTCGCCGAGGACCTCACCTCCGAGACGTTCCTCGCCGCCGTGCGCGGCCTGGATCGCGAGCCGCCACCCGACCTCAGCGTCGCCTGGTTGATCGGCATCGCGAGGCACAAGCTCATCGACCACTGGCGCCGCCGCGAGGTGGAACAGCGACCTCGCCCCTCCGAGCCGGGCGCCGACGCCGACCCGTGGGAGGTCACGATCGACGCGATCCGGGCCCATGAGATCCTGGCGACCCTCGGCGCACACCACCGATCGGCCCTGACCCTCAGATACCTGGACGGGCTCTCGGTCCCCCAGACGGCGGAACGACTCGACCGAACGGTGCATGCCACCGAGGCGCTGCTCGTCCGGGCCCGACGGGCCTTCCGCGCCGCGTATGAACGGACCGACGACGCATCGGGAGCCACGTCATGACCGACGATCCCTTCGACCAGCTCCGTCAGCCGGCTCGGGCGATGCGGCCCCGCGACCGGTTCGCCGATGAGCTCCGCTCCCGCCTCGACACCGAGCTCACCGCTCGCGAGCTGCGCCGACTGCCCACCGCGCCGACCGGCCGGGCCGATGCGGCGGGCAGAGCACCGACCGCCACATCGACGGCGACACCGACCACATCCACCACGACGACCGGAGCCACCATGCCCGCCGAACGATCCCCCGCTGCCACCGCCTATCTCGCCGTCCACGACGGCGCCGCGGCGCTCGCCTTCTACGCCGCGGCCCTGGGGGCCGAAGAACTGACGCGCATGGAGCACGAGGGCAAGGTCGTACACGCCGAGTTCGACGTCGCCGGCCAGCGGTACTTCCTCTCCGACGCATTCCCCGAGATCGGCGCCCACGCACCCACCGAACTCGGCGGGTCGACCGTGGCACTCGTGCTCAACTTCGACGACCCGGCGGAGGTCGATCGTGTCTTCACCTCCGCCGTCGCCGAGGGCGCCTCGGGCGAGCGGCCACCCGCCGACCAGGATCACGGCCACCGGATCGCATGGATCCGAGACCCCTACGGCCATCGATGGAGCCTCGGCGCCCCGGTGGAGGCCGCCAGGCCCGACCTCCGGGCGGTCAACGGTGGCATCTGGCCGGCGATCAACGCCGTCGACGCCCCGGCGATGGCGACGTTCATGACCGACGTGCTCGGCTTCGTGGAGCAGATCCGGGTGCTCGACGATCGGGACCCCGACGTGTTCGTGCACAGCCAGTTCCTCTGGCCCGAGGGCGGCACGGTGCAGGTCGGCACCGCGAACCGGGCCGGCAATCCCTACGCCCAGCGGGCGAGTGGCAACGAGTCCGTCTACGTCGTCACCGATCAGGTCCGAGCGGTGTACGACCGGTGTGTCGCCGCCGGAGTGGAAGTGCTCCGCTCCCCCGAGGAGCCCGACCACGACCCGGGCGGGTTGTCGATGGCCTGTCGCGACCACGAGGGCAACATCTGGAGCTTCGGGACCTACGGCGGGGAGTAGCCAGGTCTGCGTGTCTCAGGCGTCGTCGCCGCCCAGATGGCGGTAGATCGCCGAGCCCGTCAGCCGGCCGTCGCCGCCGCCGGTCGGGCCCATGCCCTCACGGATGCTCTCGGCGAGATCGTCGCCCGGTAGCCGGCGGCGCGGCCGTAGAGGGCGGAAGAGGTTCCGGAGGAAGGATCGAAACGCCATGCCTCGACAACGTCGGGCGGGTCGATCGGGTTCCCACTCAGGAGGCTTCGGGGCCGAGCGGGCGGATGACGATCCCGATCGCGACGGCGAAGAACCACGGGACCAGGACCAGCAGCCAGAGCGGCCCGGCTCCCAGCAACCCGAAGAACGACAACAGACCCGCCAGGCCGTGCACGATCGCGGCGAACGACGCCGCGGCCATCGTGGCGAGCTGACGGGGACGGGTCTGTGAGACGGCGGCGAACAACAACAGGGCACCGAGCACGGCGACGAGCCCGGCCCGACCGCCATCCACCGTGAACGCGCCGAAGATCAGACCGAACCCATGCAGTGCGCACCCGACGACGGCGATCCGGCTCAGGGGCGAGCGAGCGCCGGAGGGGATGCGCTCGAGCGGACTGGTCGTTGTCACACAGGCCAGTCTGCCCGGAGCGGGACGCCGTCAGTCCAGCCGGCGACGCATGCAGAGGCTGTGTTCGGAGGTCGGGTAGTCGCCGAACGGCGGACACGGCTCGAACCCGAACGAGCGGTAGAGGGCCTGCGCCGGCTCGAAGGCGGGGTGGGTGCCGGTCTCCAGGCTCAACCGGGTCGCACCCCGGCCGCGCGCTTCGGCGACCAGAGCGGCGAGCGTGATCCGAGCCAGGCCCCGGCCGCGCGCGGCCGCGACGGTGTGCATCGTCTTGATCTCGAGGTGACCCGGCTCGACGAGCCGGAGGCCGCCGATCGACAGGACGGCGCGGGCCTCCACGATCCCGAAGAGGTCGAGGGCGGCGTCGATCGCCGAGGGGTCGACGGCGAACACGAGCTCGGTCGGGGTCACCGACTCGGCGAAGGCCCGATGTGCGGCGACGATCGAGCGGGTCGGCTCGGCGGTCGGATCGAGCCGCACGACGTCCATGCGACAGTCTCGCAGGCCCGGGCGAACGGTTCGCCCGGGGCTGGCATCCGGCTCGACTCAGACGGTGGTGACCACGATGTCGTCGTCGAACACGTCGACGCTGACCGTCGTGCCGTCGACGACCGTGCCCTCGAGGATCGCCGTGGCGATGCGATCACCGACCTCGGTCTGGATGACCCGCTTGAGCGGACGGGCGCCGAACGCCGGATCGAAGCCGAGCGAAGCGAGCTTCGCCTTCGCCTTGTCCGACACCTCGAGGCCGAGGCGACGGCCGGCGAGCCGGGCTTCGAGCGTTCGCAACTGGATCTCGACGATCGAGCGCAGATGCTCCTCGTTCAGGGCCGTGAAGCGGACGATCTCGTCCACCCGGTTGATGAACTCGGGCCGGAAGAACTCCCGGGGATCGCCGGGCAGGTTCGACGTCATGATCAGCACCGAGTTGGTGAAGTCGACCGTGCGACCCTGACCATCGGTGAGACGGCCGTCGTCGAGCAACTGGAGCAGGACGTTGAACACGTCGGGATGTGCCTTCTCGACCTCGTCGAGGAGCACCACGGCATAGGGACGCCGACGGACGGCCTCGGTGAGCTGGCCACCCTGGTCGTAGCCGACGTATCCCGGAGGTGCACCGATCAGCCGGCTGACCGAGTGTTTCTCCATGTACTCCGACATGTCGATGCGCACCATGGCCCGCTCGTCGTCGAAGAGGAAGTCGGCCAGCGAGCGGGCGAGTTCGGTCTTGCCGACACCGGTCGGCCCGAGGAACAGGAAGCTGCCGATCGGGCGGTTCGGGTCGGCGAGGCCGGCGCGGCTGCGACGAATGGCGGCGGCGACGGCCTTCACCGGTTCGTCCTGACCCACCACCCGCTGGTGGAGCTCGTCTTCGAGGCGGAGCAGCTTGCGCATCTCGGACTCGATCAGACGCGAGACGGGAACGCCGGTCCAACGGGAGACCACCTCGGCGACGTCCTCCGCGTCGACCTCCTCCTTCAGCATCGTCTGCTCGGACTGGAGATCGGCGAGGGCTGCGGTGGCTGCGGTCATGTCGGCCTCGAGCTGTGGGATCCGCCCGTAGCGCATTTCGGCGGCACGCTCGAGATCACCTTCCCGCTCGGCATCGAAGCGGAGCTGCTCGAGTTCCTCCTTCAACGAGCGGATCGCCTCGATGGCGTCCTTCTCGTTCTGCCAGTGGGCCCGCATCGACGTCGCCGACTCCCGGAGGTCGGCGAGGGTCGACTCGATCTCGGCGAGGCGGGCGACGGATGCCTCGTCGGTCTCCTTCCCGAGTGCGACCTGCTCCATCTCGAGCTGGCGGATGCGTCGCTCGACGACGTCGATCTCGGTCGGAAGCGAATCGATCTCGATGCGCAACTTGGACGCGGCCTCGTCGACCAGGTCGATCGCCTTGTCCGGGAGGAACCGTCCCGTCAGGTACCGGTCGGAGAGGGTGGCCGCGGCGATGAGCGCGGCGTCCTGGATCCGGACACCGTGGTGCACCTCGTAGCGCTCCTTCAGGCCCCGCAGGATCGCGACGGAGTCCTCGACCGAGGGTTCGCCGACGAACACCTGCTGGAACCGGCGCTCGAGCGCGGCGTCGGTCTCGATGTGCTGACGGAACTCGTCGAGGGTGGTGGCACCGACCATGCGGAGCTCACCCCGGGCGAGCATCGGCTTCAGCATGTTGCCGGCGTCCATGGCCGAATCCCCGGTCGCTCCGGCTCCGACGACGGTGTGCATCTCGTCGATGAACGTGATCACCTCTCCGCCGGAATCGGTGATCTCCTTGAGGACGGCCTTGAGCCGCTCCTCGAACTCGCCGCGGTACTTGGCGCCGGCCACCATCGCGGAGAGATCGAGCGAGATGACCCGGCGATTGCGCAACGACTCCGGCACGTCACCTTCGACCACGCGCTGGGCGAGGCCCTCGACGATGGCCGTCTTGCCGACGCCGGGCTCACCGATCAGCACCGGGTTGTTCTTGGTCCGGCGAGACAGGACCTGAATGACTCGACGGATCTCGGCGTCCCGACCGATGACGGGGTCGAGCTTTCCGGCTCGGGCCGCCTCGGTGAGATCGCGGCCGTACTTCTCGAGGGCCTGGAACTGCTCCTCCGGATTCTGGGAGGTGACCCGATGCGAACCACGCACGGCCTGCAGTCCGACGAGGAGATCGTCGCGTGACACGTCGATGCGGCGAGCGGTCGGACCGGCGGGATCGGGATCGGCGAGCGCCAGCAACAAGTGCTCGGTCGAGAGATAGTCATCGCCGAGGTCGGCACGGACGATGTCCGCCGAGGCCATGACCCGGTTGGTCGTCCGGGAGAACTTCGGCTCGGTTCCGGTCACCGTCGGCAGGACCGAGAGCGCTTCGTCGACCGCGACCTGGACGGCACCGGGCGCACGGCCGACCTTGGTCAGCAGCGGGATGACGATGCCCTCGGGCTGAGCGAGAAGCTGCGCCAGCAGATGATCCGGCGTGACCTCGGGGTGGCGGGATCGTGTTGCGGCCTCGATCGCGCCCGTCACCGCTTCCTGCGTTCGGATCGTCCAACGATTCGGATTCAGAGCCATGGGCAGAGCCTACGTTCGCCTCACATCCAACCATCAATAAACTTGATGGTCACTGCATCAAGTTCAAGACCCGAAGATCACCCACGCCGGTAGACCGTGACCGACGCCCGCACCGGCACGACGTCCGAGCCGAGCGCCGAATCACCCGCCTCGGAGACCTCGTCGGGCTCCTCGGTCTGCATCGACGCGAGCTGGGCCTCGACATGGCGATGCTCGGCCGCCAGTCGCGTGATCTCGCCTTGCAGCCGCTGGACCTCGGCCTCGAGCTCCAACACCCGCTTCACTCCCGAGAGATTGAGACCGGCATCGGTGAGCGACTGGATGCGGCGGAGCAGAGAGATGTCGGCCTCGGAGTACCGACGGGATCCGCCGCCGGTGCGTGCGGGCTCCAGCAGGCCCTTGCGTTCGTAGATCCGCAGCGTCTGGGGATGCACGCCGGCGAGCTCGGCCGCGACCGAGATGACGTAGACCGCGGTGGTCGGTGTCCGATCCGTCATGCTGCCCCCTCCCCGTCAGTATCCCCCACGGGTTGCGACGCCGCCGCGAAGGCTTCGACCGCGGCCCGCTGGGCGGGGCTCAGGTCGGTCGGGATGACGACGTCGACCGTCACGAGCAGATCGCCGGTGCCCTTCGATGTCGACACGCCCTTGCCCCGCACACGCATCGTCGTTCCGGAGGCGGTGCCGGGCGGCAGACGAAGCCGCACCGAACCGCCGTCGAATGTCGGTGCTCGCAACTCGGAACCGAGCACCGCCTCGTCGAACCGCACCGGGACCGAGACCGTCAGGTCACGCCCACTCCGACCGAAGGTCGGATGGTCACCCACGGCGAGACGCACGAAGAGATCGCCCGCCGGACCGCCGTTCACACCCGGTGAGCCCTTGCCGCGAACGCGGATCTTCTGACCGTCGTCCACGCCGGCGGGGATCCGGACCTTCACGGTCCGGCGGTGGCTGCCGCCGGAGCGGGGATCGCTCGCGAGGTGCACGTTCGCCTCGCGACCCTCGACGGCATCGGCGAACGAGATCTGCAGGGTCGTCTCGAGATCCGCGCCTGGACGACCCATCGGGCTCGATCCCTGACCGAACAACGACCCGAGAAGATCACCGAGATCGCCGTTGAGGAACTGATCCGGACCTCGTCCGGCGCCGGCACCGCCACCGAACCCGCCGAGTCCCCCACCGGCGGCGCCATAGCGCCGAAGGTCGTCGTACTCGCCGCGGGTGTCGGGGTCGCCGATCACGTCGTAGGCCGCGGAGATGCTCTTGAATCGCGTCTCCGCTGCGGCATCGCCGGGGTTCTTGTCCGGATGGAACTGCCGCGCGAGCTTGCGATACGCCTTGGTGATCTCGGTCTCGGAGGCGTCGGACGACACCCCGAGTTCCCGGTAGTAGTCCTTCTCGAGCCATTCCTGTCGGGGTGCCATCACGTCACCTCGCTTTCATCGATCGTCGGGGATCCGGTCGGACCGGATCCGGGTCAGCCGCGGACCTGCACCATCGCGGCGCGCAGCGTGCGTCCGCGCCAGCCGTAGCCGACCCGCAGCACCTGCTCGACCACGGGCCCGTCGGCCTCGCTGTCGTCGGTGTGGAGCACCGCCTCGTGACGCTCGGGGTCGAACGCCTCACCGGTCGGATCGAGCCGTTCGAGCCCCTGCTTCGACAAGGCGTCGAGCAACATCGTCCGGATCGGGGCGACGTCGTCGGCACCGTTGTCGACCGCGGCCTCGCAGGCATCGAGCACCGCGAGGAGTTCGGATGCGAGCCCCTCGTTGGCCCGCTCGCGGGCTTCGGTCTCACGCTTGGCGACCGCTTTGCGGTAATTCTCGAACTCGGCCTGGAGACGCCGGGCCTGATCGAGATATCCGTCCCGCTCCTGAGCGACACGCTCGAGATCGACGACGAGGTCCTCGACGGAGATCGAGCCCGGGTCCACCGCCGCAGCGGCTTCGTCGAGCACGGCATCCTCGGCCTGGCCGGCGTCGGCCGCGTCGACCGGGTCGCTCACGACTCGTCCTCGTCGATGATCTCGGCGTCGACGACGTCATCGTCGCCACCGGCATCGGCCGAGGCACCGGCATCGCCGGCATCGGCCGAGGCATCCGCCTGTGCGGCGGCTTCGTACATCTTCGTGGAGACGGCCTGGCTGGCCTGGATGAGGGCGTCGGTGCGCTCCTTGAGTGCCTCGATGTCGTCTCCGCCGATGACCTCCTTGAGGGAGGACAGCGCCGCCTCGACGGGCTCCTTGTCCGCGTCGGTCACGTTGTCGCCGGCGTCCTTCAGGAGCTTCTCGGTCGAGTAGACGAGCGAGTCGGCGTTGTTGCGGACCTCGGCCTCCTCGCGGCGTCGGGCGTCGTCCTCGGCATGGGCCTCGGCGTCCTTCACCATCTGGTCGATGTCGTCCTTCGACAGCGTCGACTGCCCGGTGATCGTGATCGACTGCTCCTTGCCGGTCGCCCGGTCCTTGGCCGACACCTGGACGATGCCGTTCGCATCGATGTCGAACACGACCTCGATCTGCGGGATGCCGCGAGGTGCCGGCGGCAGATCGACGAGCTGGAACTTGCCGAGCGTCTTGTTGTAGCTCGCCATCTCACGCTCGCCCTGGAGGACGTGGATCTCGACCGATGGCTGATTGTCCTCGGCCGTGGTGAAGGTCTCGGAGCGGTTGGTCGGGATGGTCGTGTTGCGCTCGATGAGCTTGTGCATCACACCACCCTTGGTCTCGATGCCGAGCGAGAGCGGCGTGACGTCGAGGAGGAGGATGTCCTTCACGTCGCCACGGAGCACACCGGCCTGGACGGCGGCGCCGACGGCGACGACCTCGTCCGGGTTCACGGTCTTGTTGGCTTCCTTGCCGGTGATCTCCTCCACGAGCTCGCCGACGGCGGGCATCCGGGTGGAGCCACCCACGAGCACGACGTGATCGATGTCTCCGAGCGAGAGACCGGCGTCGGAGATGGCGGCCTCGAACGGGATGCGGCAGCGCTTCAGGAGATCTGCGGTGAGTTCCTGGAACTTCGCCCGGGTGAGGGTCTCCTCCAGGTGAAGGGGGCCGTCGGCCGTGGCCGTGATGAACGGCAGGTTGATCGACGTCGACTGCACCTGCGAGAGCTCGATCTTGGCCTTCTCGGCGGCTTCCTTGAGCCGCTGGGCGGCCATCTTGTCCTTGCCGAGGTCGACGCCGTGGGCGCCCTTGAACTGATCGACGAGCCAGTTGATGACGGCCTCGTCCCAGTCGTCACCACCGAGCTCGGTGTCGCCGGAGGTGGACTTGACCTCGAACACACCCTCACCGATCTCGAGCACGGACACGTCGAACGTGCCACCGCCGAGGTCGAACACGAGGATCGTCTGATCGGTGTCTTCCTTCTCCAGGCCGTACGCGAGCGCGGCGGCCGTCGGCTCGTTGATGATCCGGAGGACCTCGAGGCCGGCGATCTTGCCGGCTTCCTGGGTGGCGGTCCGCTGGGCGTCGTCGAAGTAGGCGGGCACGGTGATCACGGCCTGGGTCACGGTGTCGTTCAGGTAGGACTCGGCGTCCCGCTTGAGCTTCATCAGCGTGCGGGCCGAGATCTCCTGGGCCGTGTAGTCCTTGCCGTCGATCTCCTGGGTCCAGGTGGTGCCCATGTGACGCTTCACGGAGCGGATCGTGCGGTCGGGGTTGGTGATGGCCTGACGCTTGGCGACTTCGCCGACCAGGACCTCACCGTTGTTCTTGTCGAAGGCGACGACGGACGGAGTCGTCCGGGATCCTTCGGAGTTCGCGATCACCACCGGTTCGCCGGCTTCGAGCACAGCGACGACGGAGTTGGTGGTGCCGAGGTCGATTCCAACGGCCTTGGGCATGGTGTGCTCCTTGGTTGTGCCGCCGGAGGCGGCGACGTGGGTTGCTTCCGCCGGGGCGGAGGGGTTGTGTCCCGCCGACGGCGGGTGACGACTCGGGGGAACCGAGCACGACTGACGTTCGGGAGTGTACAAACTTGAGTGTCATATCGTCAGGTTCGGCGATGCTCAAGTCTTGAGCTTTTCTCGGACGACGGCGGGATCAGAGGCGGGTCGCGGGCGAATCGCCTCACGCAGCGCTGGTCGATCCACTCTCCGGCCACCCCTGCCGACCTCCCTACGTTCGGTGCGTGGAGAGAACGAGACGAGTCACCGCCCAAGGCGCGTTCCAACTCGCCGGCGCAGCGACGATCGCCGTGCTGGCGGCAGCCGGAGCGATGCAGGCGCCGTCCGCGGCCGAGTCGAACGCCGTCGCCGTGCTCGGTCGGATCGAGGTCGCACCCTCGACCGCCATCACTCCCGGGCCGACGGATGTCGTGGACGGTTCGACCGTTGCCCCCCGGTCCACTTCAGCCGAGACCAC
>JAHDCV010000053.1:13641-28265 GCA_020629695.1 Acidimicrobiales bacterium
AGCACGGTGCCCGACAGCACGGTGCCAGACAGCACGGTGCCGGAGGAAGCGACCACCACCTCGATCCCGTCAGCGGCGACGACCACACCCACGACCGCCCCGGCCACCTCGCAGCTCCCGGCCGATCGACCGGCCCCGACACTGATCGAGGCGACGAGCACCTCTCGTGCGGTGTCGGATCACGAGCGCCGGGGCACGGCTGCGCTCGCCCGCATCGACTACGACTGGTCGACTCGGCTCCCGGGCTGGACCATCGAGTTCCAACCGGGTCGGTCGGGCTTGATCGGTCTCACCTACACCTCGGAACGCCGCATCGAGATCTACGTCCGTGACGGCTTGGACGACGCACTGCTCACCCACGTCATCGCGCACGAACTCGGCCACGCCATCGACCTCACGTTGAACACGTCGGCGGATCGGGAACGCTGGCAGCAGGCACGCGGCATCGACGGGCACCCCTGGTGGCCCGGGGACGGAGCGAACGACTTCGCGACCGGCGCCGGCGACTTCGCGGAAGCATTCGCCGAGTGGCAGACCGGAGCCGGGCACCATCGATCCCGGCTCGGTGGCCCCGCGGATGCTGGTCAGCTCCAGCTCCTCCAGGAGCTGGTGTCGGGCTGACCCTGCGACGGATCAGACGGCGTCGGCGTCGAGCTCGCCGGTGCGGATGCGCACCAGTTGGCTGACGGGCGTCACCCAGATCTTGCCGTCGCCGATCTTGCCGGTCTGGGCTGCTCCCTGGATGGCCTCGACGGCCTGGGTCACCTGCGCCTCGTCGACGACGATCTCGAGCTTCGCCTTGGGCACGAAGTCGACCCGGTACTCGGCGCCTCGGTAGGTCTCGGTGTGTCCGCCCTGCCGGCCGAATCCCTTGACCTCGGTGACGGTCATACCGGAGATGCCCACGTCCTGCAGGGCCGACTTCACGTCGTCGAGCATGTGGGGCTTGATCACGGCGGTGACGAGATGCATGGCTCTCCTTCGGGGATCTGGACCGAAAGTTGAACTCCCGGGAAAACGGGCCGGGCCCGCTCCCGCTCGACCGTAATCGAGGGAAGCGGGCCCGAAGGGATCTTGAGGGCTCGGATCAGACGACGGTGGTCATGATCTCCGGGCCGTAGCCGGGGGCGCCGTGCTCGGACACGTCGAGACCGGCGAGCTCCTCCTCGGCCGACACCCGGAGCAGTCCGGCGGCCTTGAGACCGAAGAACAGCGCACCGGCGGCGATCGAGACGAAGGCTGCGATGGAGACGAGGCCGAGGAGCTGGTCGCCCAACAGGCCGGCGCCGCCGCCGTAGAGGAGGCCAGCCGATTCCTCGGCGCCGTTGACCGGCGAGGTCGTGGCGAACAGGCCGGTGGCGACGAGGCCCCAGGCGCCGGCGGCACCATGGACCGAGAAGGCGCCGACCGGATCGTCGATGCCGGCCTTCTCGATGGCGAGGACCGAGGCGACCACGAGGATGCCGGCGATGAAGCCGGTGGCGAGCGTGCCGACCGGGCTCATCTCACCGATGCCGGAGCAGATGGCGACGAGGCCGGCGAGGATGCCGTTGCCGGTCATCGAGACGTCGGGCTTCTTCATCATGCCCCACGAGGCGATGAGGCCACCGAAACCACCGGCGGCGGCGGCGAAGGCGGTGAGCACGGCGATGTAGGGCACCGCCATGTCGGCCTGCAGCTGCGATCCGGGGTTGAAGCCGAACCAGCCCACGAAGAGCAGGAACACACCGGTCATGGCCAGCGGAATCGAGTGGCCGGGGATCGCTCGGGGCGTGCCGTCGTCGGCGAACTTGCCGATGCGGGGGCCGAGGGCGATGGCACCCATGAGGGCGGCGAAGCCACCGGTCATGTGGACGAGACCCGAGCCGGCGAAGTCGACGAAGCCGGCCTCGGACAGGAAGCCGCCGCCCCACTGCCAGTTGACGACGATCGGGTAGATGATGGCGGTGAGCACGATCGAGTAGATCAGGTAGCCCTTGAACTGGGTCCGGCCGGCGACGGCGCCGGACACGATCGTCGCAGCGGCAGCGGCGAAGGCGGCCTGGAAGAAGAAGTCGACCGGCACGGCGAGCGGGTAGTCGCCGTTGGCGAGCACCTCGCTCGCGTCACCGGGATACAGGTTGGTGAGACCGGACACGCCGAAGATGCCGAGGAACGGGCCGTCGGCGATGCCGAAGATGCTCGAGCCCGAGTAGGCGATGTTCCAGCCGATGAAGGCGAAGGCCGTCACGCCGACACACACGTCGACGAGGTTCTTCATCATGATGTTCGCGGCGTTCTTGGCCCGTGTGAGACCGGCCTCGACGAGTGCGAAGCCGGGCTGCATCAGGAACACGAGCACGCCGGACACGAAGATGAAGATGTTGTCGAGCACGATGGTGTTCATCGCCGCGCCGCCGGTCGCCCGGTCGAAGCTCTCGGCCTGTGCTGCGGCGGGCGATGCCATCGCCAGTACACCGAGGCCGGCGAGTGCACCGGCGGTGATCCAATGGGATCGTTTCATGGGACTTCCTCCTCCGCCCCCGGTTGGGGCAACAGAAGCGAAGCTACGAAGCCCCGATTTCACGGTTGTTGGCCGCTTGTTACGTGATGGGAACACGAAGCTGACGCCAGTCTGAATTCCAGCGCTGCCATTTCTGTCGGCTGATGGGCTCTCGTCTGACACGGTCGACGGCGCGAATGCCGCGTGGTGCAGCGGGCGATACTCGATCCGGTGGCACGATGACGACATCGGATCGCTTCTCGACATCGCCGTCGTCGCCGGGTTCCTCCTCCTCCTGGCCGGGGTGATGGTCGTCGCGACCTTCGTCGTGTTCACGATGAGCCTCGGTGTCTCCGAACGCATCCACCGGTTCCAGGCGCGACGTCGGGGCTTCGATGCCTGGCTCGACGGCGACCGCCGTCTGCATGACGACGGGGTGCTCCTCGTGCTGCGGTCCCGACCCGTGGTCGATCGCTCGTTCGTGGCCAGTGGCGCGGTCGCGATCGTGGAGGGCGGCGGCCTCGACGATCACGAACTCTTCGGGCCGCTCGAGACCGAGCTCGCGCACGATCACCTCCGGCTGCGTGTGTGGGCACATCCGACCGAGCCACGACGGGCCGACCTGATCGTCGTCCAGACCGCCGATGGCACACCCGGACGACTCGAGCCCGTCGGGCCGGCCGGATGGGAAGCCCTCGCCCGCACCACCCGCCGCCTGCCCGCCGTGCACGCTCGTCCCCGCTCCCCGGGTCTCGTCGTCACCGACGCCGACACCCTCGATCGTCTCGGAGCCGACGGTCTCGGAGGCGGTCGGCCCTCCTGGCCCGATCCGCCCGATGACGAACGCATCACCGTGCCGATCGTCGACGGTCGAGGCGCCTGGGTGCAGGCCCATGGGGTCGCCGGCAGCTTCCTGATCCGTGACGAGGCCGATCGGGTCGTCGGCGTCGGGGTCGCATTCGGACGACTCGGCCGGCCGAGCTGGAAGCCGGGTCAGAACTCGAGCACGTAACCCCGGCTCCGCACGGTGCGGATGGCGACATCGAGATCCTCGAGCCGTCGACGCAGCCGGAGGATGTGCACGTCGAGCACGTTGCGGGTGGGATGACCATCGGGCCAGCCCGCTCGCAACAGCGCATCGCGGGACACCACCGCACCGACACGGGCGAGCAGCGCACGGATCAACCGGGCCTCGATCGGTGGGACGGCGACCCAGCGTCCGCCGAGCCGGAAGATGCCGTCGGCGTCGATCGTGGGTTCGTCCACCACCACGACGGCGGTCGTCCGGAGCCGGAGACCGTTGAGGCGGGCCTCCAGGTCCCCATCGGTCGCGGGCATCCGAATCCAGTCCTCCATCGGATCCGAGGTGACCGGTGCCGGCGCGTCGGGATCGACCAGAAGCAGGCGTGGCCGACCCTTCGACCGGAGTTCCGATCGACGGTCCTGTTCGCTCGGCCAAGCCACCACGGGGACATCCACGATCGAGAAGCTAGGAATCGAAGGTTTCGGGATTGTTTCGTGACGGTGACGGCTCCCCGATGCCGCCGCGCCGCTCCAAACCGGCTCGATTCCGCACGTTGGAGCGGGCTCGTCGTGCGCCCGCCCAACGAGTAGCGTTTCGGGCGCTATGGACGCTCCGATCAGCGATGACCTGAAGACCGAAGAACCGGCCTCGAGCCGACCAAAGGCCAACCAGCTCTGGCTGGCCGTCGGCGTGCTGATCGCGGGGGTGACGGTGCTCTCGGGCATCGCCGCGACCGTGCTGCAGTGGCACGACGACTCCGAGGTGCAGCGGGAGGTGTTCGAGAACATCCCGTCTGAGCTCCGCCTCGCGTTCTACACCGTGATCCCACTGTTGATCCTGTGGGGATCGGTGCAGATGTCGTACCGCGTCCGCAACTGGGAGCGCGGTGCGCCGGACGACCGGTCGACCACCTCGAAGAACCTGAAGCAGCGCCTCGCCGACTTCCGCTCCGGCATCTACATGCAGACGCTGATGCGGGAACCGGGCGCCGGCATCATGCACGCCCTCATCTACTTCAACTTCATCATCCTGCTCGGTGTCACCACCGTGCTCGAGATCAATCACCAGGTTCCCGAGTCGTTGAAGTTCCTCAACGGCAACGTCTACCGCGCCTACGCCTTCATCGGTGACGCCGCCGGTCTGGGCTTCGTGGCCGGCATGGTGATCGCCATCGTCCGTCGCTACGGCCCCAAGGCCTGGCGGCCCTACCGGATCGCGATCAAGAGCCGGCCCGAGCACGCGATCATCAACGGCACCCTCCTGTCGATCGGCATCACGGGCTTCGGCGCCGAGGCCTTCCGCATCGCCGAGCAGGGCATGCCCGAGTTCGAGAAGTGGAGCTTCGTCGGCTACCCGCTCGCCATGCTCGTCGAGGACGCCGCCAACGTCGCCGGCTGGCACCAGGCCTGGTGGATCGCCCACATCATCAGCTTCTGCGTCTTCCTGCTGATCATCCCCGGCACGATGATGCGCCACATGTTCACCTCGCCGTTGAACATGTATCTGAAGGACCGTGAACGTCCGAAGGGTGCGATGCGGGCCATGCCCGACCTCGACAACACCTCGCTCGAGACCTTCGGTGCCTCCACCATCTCGTCGTTCACGTGGAAGCAGCTGCTCGACACCGACGCCTGCACGATGTGCGGACGGTGCACATCGGTCTGCCCCGCGCACGCCACCGGCAAGCCACTCGACCCCCGCGAGATCGTGCTGAAGACGGGCGAGGTCATGGCCCGCACCGGCGACCCGCAGGTCGCTCCTCCGATCGGCGTCGATGCCGAGATCACCGTCGAGTCCGACTGGATCTTCGAGCGGGTCTCGACCGAAGAAGTCTGGGCATGCACGTCGTGCAAGGCCTGCGACGAGATCTGCCCGGTCAACATCGAGATCCTCGACAAGATCCTCGACATGCGGCGCTACCTGACCCTCATGGAGTCGGATTTCCCGACCGAACTCGGACAGGCGTTCCGCTCGATGGAGAACTCGTCGAACCCGTGGGGCATGTCGCAGGGCACGCGAGCCGACTGGGCCGACAAGCTCGACGACATCGTGACCGTCGTCGAGCCGGATCAGCCGTTGACCTCGGAGTACCTCTACTGGGTCGGCTGTGCCGGGTCGTTCGACGACAAGAACCAGAAGGTCACCCAGGCCATGGCGAAGCTGCTCGCCCGGGCCGACATCGACGTGTCGATCCTCGGTCCGTCCGAGCTCTGCACCGGCGACTCGGCCCGACGCTCGGGCAACGAGTATCTGTTCCAGATGCTGGCCAAGCAGAACGTCGAGACGCTGAACGGCATGGGCGTGCGCAAGATCATCACGCAGTGCCCGCACTGCTTCAACACCCTCGCCAACGAGTATCCGCAGCTCGGCGGCGACTACGAGGTCGTGCACCACAGCCAGTTCCTCGAGTGGCTGATCGACGAGGGCAAGCTCGACGTCTCCGAGGCCACGCTCGAGGAGCGGATCGTGTACCACGACTCCTGCTACCTCGGTCGCCACAACGACGTCTACATGGCGCCCCGCCGAGTGATCGGTTCGCTCAAGGGTGTGCAGATCGTCGAGGCCGGCCGGAACGGCACGAAGGGCATGTGTTGTGGCGCCGGCGGCGCCCGCATGTGGATGGAGGAGACGATCGGTGAAAAGGTCAACGACGAGCGCTCGCTCGAGCTGATCGAGACCGGCGCCTCCCGGGTCGCGACGGCCTGCCCGTTCTGCTACGTGATGATGGACGACGGCGTGAAGGGCCACGGCAAGGAAGAGGACGAGGTCCGCGTCGCCGACATCGCCATGCACGTCCTGGAGGCCATCGAGGAGGGTGAGCGTCGCAAGGACGCCACCGTCGTGCTCGAGGCGGACGACGGTGGGACCATCACACCCGCCGGCTCACAGTTCGCGTGGTCCTCCGCGACCCCGGTTGCAGGCGCCGCCGTGCTCGATGCTCCCGCCGAGGCGCTCGCCGAGTCGGTCGACGGCATCGAGGTCGTCGATGCCGACGAGATCCGCATCGTCGACGACACCGACGCCGAGGGGGCCGAGAGCGCCGGCACGGCCGAGCCCACCGAGGACGAGGTCGCGTCGGCCATCGCCGCCACCGAACCCGACGACCTGAAGGTCATCAGTGGCATCGGCCCGAAGCTGGAGGCCCTGCTGCACGAGATCGGCATCGTGACCTACGAGCAGGTCGCGGCGATGGACGACACCTACGCCAACGATCTGAACAAGTTCCTCGCCTTCGAGGGGCGGATCCAGCGTGACGACTGGATGGGTCAGGCGACCGAGCTCGCCACGACCCGGAATGCCAAGACGTCGCTCCTGCCGCCGGTCCCGACCGAGCGCCCGGACAACGCCACCGGCGACTGATCACCGACACGTCTCGTCACGCCGACGGCCGGGCCCCACGGGGTCCGGCCGTCGCTGTTTTGCCGGCCCGGACCCTCAAAGGCGACGGGCCCACACGGCGAAGAGCGGGTCGGTCCCGGCGCCGGGGTTGCGGTGTGCCGACACGGGTTCGTCAAGACCGTCGGTGAGCTCGAGATAGCGCTCGACGATCCGCACCCGCCCGGCATCGTCGTTGGCGAGCCACCCACGGATGGCCTTGGTCGGGAAGCAGCGGTTGGAGAAGGTGCACACGAACACCCCGCCGGGCCGGAGGACCCGCGCGACCTCTGCACAGACATCGAGCGGGCGGGTGAGGTAGTCGATCGAGACCGCACAGGTGACGCCGGCGAACAACCCGTCGTCGAAGGGGAGTCCCGGGTCGACATTGAGGTCCCGCACCGACCACTCGTCGGCCATCGGATTCGCCGCCAACTCGTTCGCGTTCATGCCCGTGACGACCAGGCGCTCGGGCCGCTCGGGGAAGTGCGAGATCCACGACGAGCAGAGGTCGAGCACCGGCCCCGACGCCGGTCCGGTGAGGCCGAGCTCCGTATACAGCTCACCGACGGCGGCGATCGCGCCGTCGTCGATGTGGGTCACGAACCGGTCGAACTCGTAGAAGCCGGCGTCGTCCGACTCGTCGGATCGGGAGAAGAAGCCCCTCGGGAACTCGGTCTGGTGTCGTGGGTCCACACCGACAGCGTCGCAGGAGCGCGCTCACGCTCGTCGGATCAACCGGCGAGGGCGCCGATCACGTTGACCAGCACGGTCAGACCGACGCTGACGACGATCATCGCCTTCCAGGGGACGACGACCTTCAGACCTCCACCGCCGGTCCCATCGGCAGGCTGGTGCAACCGATCGAGTTGACGGTGGACGGCGCGCTCGACCCGCGTGGCCGCTCCCGGGAACGCCCTGGGCAGCGTGTTGAGCAGCACCGTGAGGACGAACGAGCCGACCAGTGAGAAGATCAGCAGATCCCTCACGCACGGCCTCCGTGCAACCGCATCGGCGGCACCTTCGTCGGCGGATTCCGACGAGCGGGGAGTTCGGTGAGCAGCGTCGCCGTGGCGGCGGCGATGACGTCGACGGCGGCGTCGAACGCCTCGGCGGTCGGCGCCGTCGGCTTCGACACACCCGACACCTTGCGAACGTACTGCGTTGCGGCGGCGCGGATCTCCTCCGGCGTCGCCGCCGGCTCGAGGCCTCGCAGGATCGTGATGTTGCGGCACATGCCGCCGACCCTAGATGTCAGACCGCTCGCGCTGAATCGGCACGGGCCGGCGACCGGGCGACCACGACGGCCGTGAGTGCGAACAGTGCAGCCGACACGACGAAGGCGGTCGGGATGCCGGCCGACTGGGCGACGATGGCCAGGGCGATGCCACCGTTCACCTCACCGATCGACTCGGCCTGCCCGAGGAAGGAGTTCACGGTCGCCCGGGCCTCGCTCGGCGCTCGGCGATTGACCCAGGCGGTGGCCACCGCTGCGATCACCGACCACGCGATGCCCCGCACGAGGAACACGCCGACGATCGCGCCGGCCAGCCCGGGTCCGAAGGCGATGAACACCGTGCCGACGGCGGCCAGTGCCGCCGCACCGGCGTAGACCCGACCGGGCATACCCGGCCGATCGATCCGGGACTCGAGCCGCCAGAGCACCAGGGCACCTGCGACGAACCCGACGATCGACAGGATCGTCAGGGGAACGATCGGGTCGTCTCCCAGGCCGAAGCCGTCCTGGAGCTGGGTCGGATACAGCCGATCGATGGCCTCCGCGCCACCGTTGAGCAGGAGCGTGGCCAGTAGCACGAGGAACAGCGCCCGGTCCGACCGGACCAGCCGGACACCGGTCAGGAAGATCTCCTTCGAAGCGGCCAGCTTGTTCTCCCGATGGGGCTCGAACCCGTGCTCGGTGAACACGACGGCGATCACGAGGCCCAGCACGATCGATCCGACGCCGGCGACCTGGAGCGCCCGGGCCATGTCGGTCTGCCAGGCGACCAGGCCGAACAGGGCGTAGCCGATGATCGCCCCGTACTGCTGCCATCGGGCCCGCTTCGTGAGGACGACGTCGATCCTCGACTCGTCGGTCAGCTCATCGGTGATCCAGGCGACGTCGGCGCCGGAGGTGAAGGTCCAGCCGCAACCCCAGATCATCTGCGACACCAGCAGCAGGCCGAAGGAATCGGTCGAACCGGTCAGGATCACCCCGACACCCATCACGAGGTGACCGATGACGAGTGACAGCTTCCGGCTGATCGTGTCGGCGACGACACCGGTCGGAATCTCCGAGACCAGGACGGCGATCTCGAGACCGGTGCCGAGCAGCACGATCTGCGCGTTCGTGAGATCGGCCTCGATGCCGAAGTACACGACGATGCCGAGGAAGAAGGCTCGCAGGAGGACGGCCCAGGCCAGGCTCCACCACAAGAACAGGCGGACGGGGTCTCGTCTCGACGGGGGGTTCACGACCACCGGGGGACCCTAGGCCCAGGCACGACTTCTCTAGACTGGATTCCATGACCGACGGCCTGTCCCTCGAGAAGTCGACCATCTTCGCTCCGCCGGAGGGGCCCGTGCTGATCGTCGTCGCCGACGGCGTCGGCGTGGCTCCCGAAGGTGCGCAGAACGCCGTGACCGAGGCCGCCACCCCGACCCTCGACCGGCTGACCTCCGCCGAGGGCATGGCGACGACCCTGCTCGCGCACGGTCCCGCCGTCGGCCTCCCGTCCGAGGACGACATGGGCAACTCCGAGGTCGGCCACAACGCGCTCGGTGCCGGCCGGATCTTCGCCCAGGGTGCGAAGCTCGTGAATCAGGCCCTCGCCTCCGGGTCGATCTACGAGTCCGAGGTCTGGGCCGGGGCCATGAAGGCCGCTCGCTCCGGCACGCTGCACCTGCTCGGGCTGCACTCCGACGGCAACGTGCACAGCCACACCGACCATCTGTATCAACTGATCGAGCGGGCAGCGGAAGAGGGCGTCGAGCGGATCCGGGTCCACATCCTGCTCGACGGTCGCGACGTCGCCGCACGCTCGGCCCTGGACTACATCGCGCAGACCGAGCAGGCCCTGCAGAAGGCGTGCGAGCACTGCCTCGTCGAGTCCGGTCACGACGCCGACTACCGCATCGCCTCCGGTGGTGGCCGGATGACCATCACGATGGATCGCTACGAGGCCGACTGGCCGATGGTGGAGCGGGGCTACAACGCCCACACCCACGGCATCGGGCGGGCGTTCAGCTCCGCCACCGAAGCGGTCGAGACGATGTACGCGGAGTCCGATGCGGGTGACCAGTACCTCGGCGCGTTCGTCATCCACGACGACACGGGACCGATCGGCCGCATGACCGACGGCGATGCCGTGGTCCTGTTCAACTTCCGGGGCGATCGCGCCATCGAGATCTCCCAGGCCTACGAGGCGGACGAGACCTTCGACAAGTTCGATCGTGGCGACCACCCCGACGTCTACTACGCCGGGATGCTCCAGTACGACGGCGATCTCCAGGTGCCGACGAACTACCTGGTCGAGCCGCCGGCGATCGACCGCACGATGGGCGAGTTCTGCGTCGCCGAAGGCCTGCGGAGCTTCGCGATCTCCGAGACCCAGAAGTTCGGCCACGTCACCTACTTCTGGAACGGCAACCGCTCCGGCTATCTCGACGAGTCCCTCGAGACCTACGTCGAGATCCCGTCGGACAACGTCGAGTTCAATCTGACCCCGGCGATGAAGCTCTACGAGATCACGGACCGCACGATCGAGCTGCTGCGGACCGGCGAGTACGACTGGGGTCGTCTGAACTTCCCCAACGGCGACATGGTGGGCCACACCGGTGATCTGGGCGCGACGATCCAGGCGATGCAGGTGCTCGACGAGTGCATGGCCCGCCTCGTCGAAGTGATCGACGAGCTCGGCGGTGTGCTCGTCTACACCGCCGATCACGGCAACGCCGACATCATGTTCACCGAGGTCGACGGCGTACGTTCGCCGAAGACCTCGCACACGCTGTCGCCGGTGCCCTTCGCCATCCACGACGCCAGCGGTGCCGCGACCTACCGGGTCGTCAGCGACCCCGAGGCCGGTCTGTCGAACGTCGCCGCGACGGTGTTCAACCTGATGGGCTACGAGCCACCCGAGGACTACCGGCCGAGTCTCCTGAAGGCCTGACACCCCGGCCGGAGTGGTCGGAGGAGGCGAGTAGGTTCGCCCCATGCAGCCGCTCGACATCTCCCGACTCCGATCGATCAGTGATCCAGCGGTGTCCCCGGACGGCTCGGCGATCGCCTTCGTCGTCACCGAGACCTCGGTCGACGATGACGAGTACCGCTCGTCGATCTGGCTGTGGCGGGACGGCGAGGTCGCGCCGTTCACGTCGGGCACGAAGGACCGTCACCCGCGCTGGTCGCCGGATGGTCGCTCACTCGCCTTCCTCCGACCCGGAGACGACGAGAAGCGGGGCGCCCAGCTGGCCGTCATGCCGACCGACGGCGGCGAGGCCCGGATCTTGACCGACGTCGAGCTCGGACTCGGTGGCTTCGAATGGTCGCCGGACGGAACCCGGTTCGCCATGGTGACGATCGGGTGGGCCGAGACGGCTGACGGACTCGACACCGAGGAGCGGGCCCGTCGGCCCCGGCGCATCACGAGCCCGATGTGGCGCTTCGACAACCAGGGATACCGCTACGACAAGGTGAAGGCCGTTGCCGTGATGGTCTCCGATGGCGGCGAGCCCACGACCCTGACACCGACCGACTGGCGACCTCAGTCGATCACCTGGCATCCGGACGGATCGGCCGTCGGGGTCATCACCGAGGTCGGCGACAGCCTGGCCATGCGCGGTGTGGTCGAGGTGCACGAGCTGCCCATCGACGGCGGGGCCTCGATCCCGCTCGTCGGGGAAGCGTCGTGGAGCCAACTGCTCTACCGCCCCGACGGCATCGCCCATCTGATCGGCACGGCTGACATCTCGAACCTGCCCTGCGCCCCGGTGCTGTACCGCCTCGACAGCGGCACGCCGATGGCCCTGGGCACGGGCCTCGACCGTGACATCACCGCCACGCCCGGGGGCATCTGGTCGGACGACGGCGCCCTGACGGTGATCGCCCAGGATCGTGGCCGCCAGATCGTCGTGGAGCTCGACGCCGACGGCGGCCACCGTGAGCTGTTCCGGAAGGATGCGTTCGTGACCGCACTTGCGGCCGGTGGCGGCCGACTCGTCGGGGTGCTCGAACACGCCGACCGTGGCGGCGAACTGGTCGAGTTCACCGACGGCGTGGCGACCGAACTGTCCACGATCAACACCGAGGCCGACGTGCCGCTCGTCGCGCCACGGCACCTGGTGATCGAACGGGACGGCGTCGAGCTCGACGTCTGGATCTACCTCCCACCCGGCGACGGAACCGTGCCGGTCCTGTTCAACATCCACGGGGGGCCGGCGGCGCAGTACGGATGGTTCCCGTTCGACGAGTTCCAGGTGTGGGTCGGTGCCGGCTACGGCGTCGTCGCCACGAACCCCAGGGGCGCCTCGGGGGCCGGCGACGCCTTCATGAAGGGTTGTGTCGGCGTGTGGGGCGAGGAGCAGCCGCCCGACGCGCTCGACCTTCTCGCGGCACTCGATGCGGCCGTCGCTGCCGAACCCCGACTCGACGGCGACCGGGTCGGGATCATGGGTGGCTCCTACGGCGGCCTGATCACCACGAAGATCCTGTCGTTCGACCATCGCTGGGCCTGCGCCGTGCCCGAGCGCGGGGTCTACAACTGGGTGTCGATGATGGCGAGCGACATCGGGCAGTTCTTCACCGAGGTCTACCTCCGCACCGACGACCCGATCGAGCGGTGGCGGATGTCGTCGCTGTCGGTCGCCGATCGCATCACGACGCCGTGCCTCGTCATCCACTCCGATGCCGACCACCGCTGCCCACCCGACCAGGGCCAGCAGCTGTTCGGCACGCTGCTCGCGAACGGCGTGCCGGTCGAGTACCTCGAGTTCCCCGGCGAGGGGCACGAGCTCAGCCGCTCGGGCACGCCGAAGCACCGGGTCGAGCGGTTCGAGGCGATCCTCGAGTACGTCGGCCGGTATCTCCCGGTCGATTGACCGGCCGCTGATCAGCGCTCGAAGTTCTCCCAGTACCGGGACGGGCGGGGCCCGATCTGGCCCTGGTACTTCGAACCGAGCTCGCTGGTGCCGTACGGATTGTCGGCCTCGCTCGTCATCTGCATGAAGCTGATCTGGCCGATCTTCATGCCCGGATAGAGCGTGATCGGGAGGCTGGCGACGTTGTGGAACTCGAGCGTCAACATGCCGTCCCAGCCGGCGTCGACGAACCCGGCCGTGGTGTGGATGAGCAGGCCGAGCCGGCCCAGCGACGACTTGCCCTCGAGCCGACCGACGAGATCGGCGGGGATCGCCACGCGCTCCGAGGTCGAACCGAGCACGAACTCACCGGGATGCAGGATGAACGGGTTGTCGTCGTCGGCCTCGATGAGCTCGGTGAGCTCTTCGAGGTTCTTCTTGACGTCGATCACGCCGAGCGTGTGATTCCGGAACACCCGGAAGTACTTGTCGAGGTGCAGATCGACCGAGGACGGCTGGACGCAGGCGTCGTCGAAGGGTTCGATCACGATGCGACCGGTCTCGATCGCGTCACGGATGGTTCGGTCGCTCAGGATCACGTGGCCGAGGCTAGCCATCGGCGGGAGGCGACGAACGTGGCTCAACCCCAGGGCGTGCCGGCGTCGAGGAGCTGGACCCACGTGCGGCCGGGGGCGAGCTCGATCGCGGTGCCATCGGAGCCGGTCAGGGTGACGCCGGAGCGCAGGGTCGGGCGGGTCCAGGTGGCGTCGACCCGGCGGCCGTCGACGTACACCGCGGCCCGACCGGTGCCGACGAAGACGAACTCCGGAACGACGGCTCCGTTCGAGTCGTGCAGGCCGGTGGCGACCCGCTCGGTCTCGATCACCACGACGTTGTCGACCGACAGCTGCACGCCGGCGTCGGTCACGTGGGCCGTGTTCTGCTGGCGGCGCGTCCAGGACGTCCCGCTCCAGGCCCACTCGACGGCGTTGTTCGGGTAGGTCACCGAGAAGCCGGCCGTGGCCGTCCCGCCGGTCGGCGCCGTGCCGATCGCGAACATCGGCGCGGTGTCGCCGGGGGCCAGGGCGGCCCACACGTCGGTCAGGTCGATGAAGAGGTTGCTCGGCGCTCGTCGGCCGGACTGGCGCCAGTAGCCCCCCGTTCGGGATGCGCTGAGGTTGATGACGGTCGGGTCCTCGAGCAGGACGGCATCGGTCACGTCGTTCGCACCGGAGTACACCAGCCCCGGGCCGCCCAGTCCGGCGAGCACGGCGATGTCGGTGGTCCGGCCGGAACGGACCGGGCCGACCACACCACCGTCGGAGTGAAAGACGGCGGCGAGGCGGGTGATCCCCCACTCCACCTCCTCCTCGACGATGACGTCGGCGCGGTCGATCCCCGCCTGGGGTCGAGCGGCGGCGGAGTTGTCGATCTTGACCACGATCGCGCGACGCCCGGGATCGTCGCCGAGCCCTGTCAGCGGTGCACCCGCCGGGCGAACGATCGGGTCGACGAGCTCCACGACCGCCTCGTCGAAGCCGAGGTCGCCGAGGACCCCGACGTACAGCGTGCGGGGGTCGACGGTGGGCGGCGGCGGCCCGGTCACGACGGGGCCGGCCGACGACGGTCGCGTGGCTGGCGGCGAGGCGGGCGCGGTCGTCGTGG
>JAHDCV010000120.1 GCA_020629695.1 Acidimicrobiales bacterium
TCAGCCGAACTGGTCGATGTGGTCGACCGTCGTGGCATACATGTCGGCGTCGTCGTCCAACGCACGGAACCACGCCGCCGTCTCCTGGAGCGCCTCGATCCAGTCGTAACCCGGCTTCCATCGGAGCTTCGCCGCGGCCTTGTCGAAGGCGAGACGCAGGAGAAACGTCTCGAAGCCACCGGTGTCGGGCTCGCCCGCGGTCACCGAGCCGCTCCCCCAGATCTCGATCAGCTGATCGGCGACCTGGCCGACCGTGATGCCGGCTTCGTCGGCCGGGCCGAAGTTCCAGGCTTCGCAGAACTCACCGGCGTCGTCGCCGAGCAATCGCCGGCCGAGCTCGAGATAGCCGCTCAACGGCACGAGCACGTGCTGCCACGGCCGCACACTGGCCGGGTTGCGGACCTCGATGGGCTGGCCGGCCTGAAGGGCGCGGATGCAGTCGGGAACCAGTCGGTGCGGGGCGAGATCGCCGCCACCGATCACGTTGCCGGCCCGCACCGATGACAGGGCCACGCCGTGGTCGGCGAGATCCTCGGGCCGGAAGTAGGTACGGCGATACGCATGGATCGACAGCTCGGCCATCGCCTTCGACGCCGAGTACGGGTCCTTGCCCCCGAGGCGATCCGTCTCGCGGTATCCCCACGGCCAGTTCTGATCCTCGTAGACCTTGTCGGTCGTGATCGAGACGAAGGCACGGCGCTTCGCCGGCCCGTCGGCGGCGACCTCGCGGACGGCCTCGAGCACGTGCACCGTGCCCTGAGCGTTGACCTCGAACGTCTCGACCGGCTCGGCGATCCCGGTGAGCACGATCGGCTGGGCAGCCATGTGGAAGATCACGTCGGGGTCGAACTCGGCGACGAGGGCGGCGACGGCCGCTCGATCTCGGATGTCGCCGCGGCGATCGGTCATCCGATCGGCGAGGCCACACACATCGAACATGTTCGGCTCCGACACCGGTTCCGGCAGCGAGAAGCCGACGACGTCGGCCCCCAGCTCGAGCAACCAGGTGCTCAGCCAGGCGCCCTTGAATCCGGTGTGTCCGGTGACGAGCACCGACTTGCCTGCGTAAGTCTCATCGAAGCGAAGCATCGTTCTCCCGATCGGCTGGACCGGGCCGGCAGTGAGCGATCTGCGGACCCACGCCATCATCTTGCCGTCGTGTCCTGATTGAATGGCGAAACCCCCTCGATTCGGCACGGCACGGGCCGAAAGGACTTGCATGCGGTTCACCGAGACCCCCATCCCGGGTCTGACGATCATCGATCTCGACCGCCGCGGGGACGACCGCGGCTACTTCGCCCGTGTCTGGTGCGTCGACGAACTCACCGAGGCGGGTCTCGATCCGAGCCTCGTCCAGGCCAACATGTCGACCAACGGCGACGCCGGCACGACGCGCGGCCTGCACTATCAACATCCTCCGCACGGCGAGAACAAGCTGATCCGCTGCATCCAGGGGTCGGTCTGGGACGTCGGTGTCGACCTCCGTCCGGACTCGGAGACCTACCTCCAGTGGTTCGGGACCGAGCTGTCCTACGAGAACGGCCGGGCGCTGTTCGTGCCGAAGGGTTTCGCCCACGGCTACCAGACGCTCACCGACGACGCGGCCGTGCTCTACTTCGTCTCCGACCGCTACGCACCCGACCACGAGGACGGCCTGCGGTGGGACGACCCCGACATCGGCATCGAGTGGCCGCTCGAGCCGACCGTCATGTCTCCGAGAGACCAGCAACATCCGCTCATCGCCGAACGAACCGGAGCGCTCCTGTGATCATCGTCGACACCGCCCTCGAACGCCGGGAAGCGGAGCAGAACCCGGTGCGCGTCGCCGTCACCGGCGCCGGCTTCATGAACCGGGGCATGACCAACAAGGTCATCAACCACACACCCGGCATGGACCTCCCGGTGATCGTCAACCGCACCCCGGCGAACGCCATCCGGTGTTTCGCCGAGGCGGGCATCGACGATCCGATCGAGGTCTCCACCCCGGCCGAACTCACCGCTGCCATCGAGGCCGGCAAGCACGCCTACACGACGGACCACACCGTCGCGACGGGATGCGAGCTGATCGACGTGATGATCGAGGGCACCGGAACGATCCACTACGCCACCGACGTCGTGCTCGACGCCATCGCCGGCGGCCAGCACGTGATCATGCTGAATGCCGAACTCGACGCGGTGATCGGCCCGGAGCTCCATCACCTCGCCACCCAGGCCGGCGTGATCTACTCCGGCTGCGACGGTGATCAGCCGGGCGTACAGATGAACCTCATCCGGTTCGTGAAGGGCATCGGCGCTCGCCCCCTGGTCGCCGGCAACATCAAGGGCCTGCTCGACTACTACCGGACCCCCGCCACCCAGGCGAAGTTCGCCGCCCAGTGGGGTCAGACCCCCGAGATGGTCACGTCGTTCGCCGACGGGACCAAGATCGCGTTCGAGCAGGCCGTGGTCGCCAACGCGACGGGTTTCTCGATCGCCCAGCGCGGCATGCTCGGCTACGAACACGACGGGTTCGTCGACGACGCCCGCGACCTCTACGACATCGACATGCTCGAGGAGAAGGGCGGCATCGTCGAGTTCCTCGTGAACACCCGGCCCGGCCCCGGTGTGTACGTCTTCGCCAAACACGACGACCCGCAGCAGCACATCTACTTCGAGTACCTGAAGCTCGGCAAAGGGCCGCTGTATTCGTTCTACGTGCCGTTCCACCTCTGCAACTTCGAGGTGCCGAACTCGGCGGCTCGGGCCGCCCTGTTCGCGGACGCCACGATCGCTCCCACCCACGGCCCGCAGGTCGACGTCGTTGCGATCGCGAAGTCCGACTTGGCAGCGGGCAAGGTCCTCGACGGTCTGGGTGGTTTCGACACCTACGGCCTCTGCGAGACCTACGGCACCACGGTCGGCGCCCGGCTCCTGACGATGGGGCAGGCCGAGGGCTGCACATTGGTGCGAGACGTCCCGAAGGACGCCGCGCTCACGCTCGACGACGTCGCATTCCCCGACGGCCGCAAGGTCGACGAACTGCGGCGCTCGATGGAGCGACGCTTCCCGGTCTGATCCGACGCGCTACTGGTTCTTGATCCGACCCGGCGCGGTCGCCGACTTCCCGCGTTCCTGCTCGGTCGTGGTGGTCTGAGCCGCCGTGGTCGATGTGCTCGTCGGGCCGTCAGTCGTGGTCGTCGCCTGCGCGGTCGTGGTCGTCCGCTGCGTCGTCGTCGTCCG
>JAHDCV010000054.1:0-16219 GCA_020629695.1 Acidimicrobiales bacterium
CCGGAGCCGGAGCCGGAGCATTGCGACTTCTTCCTCGACGTCGCTGCGCTGTCGACCGAGGTCACCACCCGGCCGACGACGATCCTGCTCGCCGAGTTCGAGCGGCGGTGTGGAGAGACCTGGCTCCTCGACCAGCCGTCGCAGGTCAAGGTGTCCGTCGACAACGTCGTGGTGTTGGATGAAACCACGACCGACGCGACGGCCCGGTTCGACTCATATGCCGAACTGCCCCTTTCAGGCTCGGGTCCCTGGCACGTGGAGATCACCGTCCACGTCTGGATCGACGGTGAGCGCCGGACCTTCGTGTTCGATGAGTCCGTCCGAGTCCAGCCGATCGCCGACATCGACGTCGGAGTGCCAAGCACTCGCGTGCGAAACGAGCGGACCACCGTGCCCCTCTCGATCGTGCTGCGCGAACCCTCGACTGCGGCCACATGGGAGGGCTACCTCTCCACGAGCGGTTCGTGCGTGCTCACGGACGGTGAGCAATTCATGTGGATCGAACTCGATGGCGATCGCTTCGAGGACGACGTGACGATCGATCTCATCCCCGACGAAGCGGAGAGCACGTGCCGGGTGAACGTCCACGGCGGCCGCTCTCACAGTCTCGTCGGCACGAGGTCGATCGGATTCTCGATCGTCGACCCCGCTCCCGACGTCGAATCACCAGAAGACGCTCCCTCGGATCCCCGAATCGAGACCGCAGAGTGCGTCGAGGGTCGGTCCTGGTGCAATGTCGTCTTCAGCGTCGTCGGCAACAGCGATGTCGGGCTGTTGTGGATCGGCGGCTGGGGGGACGAACCGGTCACGCCATACGTCGACTTCCTCTGGAACTACCCCCTCGACGCCCCGACTGAACCGACTCGGATCGCTTGGCTGCCGAAGGAGATCAACACAGGCGTGGACTTCTGCTTCTCGGTCACTGCGACCAGTAAGGACCGACTCACCGAAGGGCCGACGTCCGACCTGGCCTGCGCCGACTGGAACGGCGCCGGTTGGGATCAACGAGACCCGACCCTTGCGGAACTCGAACGCTGGGGCTGACCCAACAGATCAGGTCAGCGCGTCGGCGATCACGGCGAGGAAGCCGTCGACGGCCGCTGGGTCGCCCGTGACCTCGACGGAGTCGACACCGGCACGCCCCCATCCGAACCAGAGCAGGGCCTCGAGCGACCCCGACACGTCAGCGTGCACTGCGGCGCTCGCCGGCATCGCTCGACGCCGCAGGGCCGGAACGTCGATCGGTTCGTCATGGCGTGGCGGCGTGCCGATCGCTCGACCGAGCTCGAGCGCCCACCGTCCGTCGCCGGCGACGAGGTCGACCGTCACCCCGCCGGGAACGAACTGGGCCCAGCTCTCGGGCGCCGTCAAGAACACGTCGACCAGTTCGTCGATGCCGTCGGAAGCGAGATCGTCATCGACCTCGAACGTCGCGCCGACCGCCAGGGCGGCGTCACCGCGGTGGACGATCACCTCGTGGGTCTGTCGCCGGAGGGTGAACGCGACGGTCTGCTCATCGGCCCAGCTCCACGCCGCATCGGCGGGGTCGGCACCATCGAGTGCGTCGAGCAGGGCCGCGGTTCGACCACGGAGCCACGCGACAAGTTCGTCGTCGGCGGGCCGTTCGGGCTCGTCGTAGTCGGCCGGCGGAGCGGGCCGGGTCGAGATGACGTGGGCCCAGAAGTCGTGGACCTCACCGACATGGTGGACGAGGTCGGCCAGCCGCCATCCGGGGCACGAAGGCACACCGATGGTGAGATCCGCCGAGGCGGTCAGGTCCGCCAGCGCAGCGGCGTGACGGGCGATCGCGTCGATCCCCGTCGTCGTGGGTTCCATCCGGCGAGCCTCGCAGAGCGCAGGTCGCCTGTCGCCCGGGTTCCTCTGCTCGCGCCGCCGCGACCCGGCCGGGTCAGTGGGCGGCGCCGGTCGCCGCGTTGAACTCGCCGATCATGTCGTCCCACCGGCCGATGAGCGGCCGGAGCCCGTCCCAGAAGTCCTGGCTGCGGCGCGACTCGAAGTCCTCGAACTCGATGCCCTGCTGCTCGACCCAGGTGAAATAGCCGAGATTGAACACCCTGCGACGCTCGACCTCGCCCATGTCCATGGCGTGCTCGGTCGTCACGTCGGCGAGGTGCTCGTCGAACACCGCCGCCGCCTCGGCGTCGTCGAAGCCACCCGGGTAGAGCGTCGACATGATCCGCTCACGGTCGGAGTTGTAGAGATCCGATCCGTCGGTGGCGACCGACATGACCACATCGTCCGCCCCGAGCCCCCACACCTTGGCGGCGTTGATCGCCGCCAGCGTGTTGCAGATCGACGAGTATCCGAAGTCGACCAGCATGTCGACGAGCTCCGGAGCGACGCCCCGCTCGGCGAGGTGTCGCTTGCCGGCCGGGGAGTTGAACAACACGTCGATCTTGTTCGTGGCGTCGTCCGAGATCGCCACGGCCATGTCGGTGTTGGTGACGTTGTGGATCAGCGGGATGTGCTTGTCGCCGATGCCCTGGATGTTGTGATCGCCGAAGCCGTTGTAGAGCATCGTCGGGCACTCGAGGGCCTCGACGGCGACGATCTTCGAGCCGTGGGTGTCCTTGAGATAGTCGCCGGCGCCGAGGGTGCCCGCCGACCCCGATGCCGAGACGTAGGCGGCCAGGCGGCCGGGCCGGTCCCGGGTGACGTGTTCGAACACGGTCTCCATCGCCCGGCCGGTGACGGCGTAGTGCCCGAGGTGGTTCGAGAACTCGGAGAACTGGTTGAGGATGACATTGGTCGGGTCGAGCGACAGCTCGTTGCAGGCGTCGTAGATCTCCTTGACGTTCGACTCGGTGCCGAAGGTCTTGATCACGTCCTCGTCGGGATTCACGGTCCACCGCTCGAGCCACTCGAACCGCTCGCGACTCATGCCCTCCGGCAGGATCGCCACACCCCGGCACCCCATGATCTTGGAGATCGCGATACCACCGCGGGCGTAGTTGCCGGTGCTCGGCCAGATCGCCCGGTTGGCGGTCGGGTCGAACCGGCCGGTGACGAGCCGAGCCACCAGACACGAGTAGGCGGCGAGCACCTTGTGCGCCCGGATCATCGGGAACCGGTTGCCGAACGCCAACACGATGCGGGCATCGACACCCGTGAGCTCGGATGGCAGCTCGATGTGGGTCGGCACGTCGACGAATCCGGGGAAGTTCTCACCCGGCGCGTCGGCGTGTTCGTTGAACCAGTGCACGCGGAACAGATTCCGGGGGTCGGCCGCGTCTTTCTCGACCGAGCCGAGCTGGTCGACGATGTGACCCGGGATCGTCGACGGATCCCGGAGCTGCGCGAAGGTCGGGAGCACGATGTTCTGCTCACGGAACCGGGTGACGGCGTTGTCGTAGGCTCCTCGCCCGTCAGGGGCGAACTCGCCGAAGATGGCCAAACCGGACGCAGAGTCGGACATGCCCGGAGTCTAGGAGACTCCCGCCAGGCGGGTCGCCGTTGGCTTCGGCGAATTGCCTGGTGGAAGGCTGTTTTGGTGGACGCGACGCAGCAGCCTGGCCGACTCGACCTCGCGCCGTCGCTCCGGATGAGCAGGCGGGGTCTCCTCGACGCCTCGCCCGAGGGCGGGGTCGCCCAGGTCGTGCCCGTCGAGATCGCGGATCCGATCGTGCCGGATGTCCCGGACGGCCTGGCGAGTCGCGCCGCCGACGGTCCCGTCATCGGCATGTTCGTCATCGACGGCGACGGCGATGCGGAGGCCATGGCGATCGACGCCGACCTGTCGGCGTTCTGGACGCCGACCGCCAGGCGACTCACTCGCCAACTCCTCGACTGGTGCGTCACCGAGCGCGTCGCGTTGCTCGGTGACGGCTACCTGACCGCCTCGTTGACCGCAGACAGTCGAATCTCCGACGGTTGGCATGTCGACGACGACCAGATCCGCGATCACGAAGGCGTCGGTGTCGTGGCGATCGCGAGCAACGGCGACGGTCCCCGGCTTCTCACCGAGGCGGTCGACACCTCCGAGACCCGGTCGGGCCTCCCCCTCGCCCTCGAGCTCACCGACGCCGAATCCCGACCGAGACACGCCGTCGCGCCGGGCCACACGGTGATCTTCCCGCAGTTCGGCCAGGTCCATCGGGCCCCCGGGCCGTCGGGGGATCCCGGGTTCGTGCGGAACCTCTTCGTCCTGCGATGGGCCACCGCCCCGCGCCTCTGACCGACCGGGTTCGGCGACCCCGGCGCGGTGACGCCGGTCAGCGGCGACCGATCGATCCGAGGATCGCGACGACGATCAACACGACGGGCACGGCGATGCCGAGCATCACCGTCACCTCGGCGCCGACCGCCACACCGAGCTCCTGCCACTCGTGGAACTCCATGAACTCCCGTCGGCAGGGACGTCACCTGGGTGAGCGGCGAGCTCATCTGCCAAGCTGCGCCCATGACCGAGCACCCTCTCGACGCCTCGACCCGCATCATCGACTCCGGTGTGCTGGATGCACCCGTGAACCGCATGAACGAGGAGCTGCACGAGCTCGGTGAGGGGGTCGCCATCGTCGAGTCGTTCAGCCACTCGGTCGTCGTCGACACCGGCGCCGGCCTCGTCGTGTTCGACACGAGCACCGATCGGAACGGACCCAAGGTCGTCGAGTCGATGCGGAGCTGGCGGAGCGACGCCGTCGACTCCATCGTCTACACCCACGGCCACCTCGACCACGTCGGCGGCTCCGGTGCGTTCGCCGATGACGCCGATGCACGTGGCCAGGCGGCACCACGGGTGATCGCCCACGAGTCACTGCCACCGCGATTCGCCCGCTACCGGAACACGTCGGGCTACAACCGCGTGATCAACCTGCGCCAGTTCGGCGGTGCCGCCACCGACCTCGCGAAGTCCACCGAGCGACCGTTCCTACCGACCTCGGTCCTCGACCCGGACGTGACCTACAGCGACGAGCTGACCATCACGGTCGGCGACACCACGTTCGAGATGCACCACTGCCTGGGCGAGACCGACGACCACACGTGGACATGGATCCCCGAGCACCAGATGATCACGGCGGGCGACCAGTTCATCTGGATGTTCCCCAACTGCGGCAACCCGCAGAAGGTCCAGCGCTACCCGCTCGAATGGGCCCAGTCGCTACGGGCCATGGCGGCCAAGGAGCCCGAGCTCTTCGTGCCGTCGCACGGGCTGGCGATCGCCGGCAAGGATCGCATCCGGACGTGTCTCATCACGGTCGCCGAGACCCTGGAGCATCTCGTGGCCGACGTCGTCGACGCGATGAACTCGGGGGCGATCCTCGACGACATCGTGCACTCGGTGCACGTACCGGCCGAAACACTCGAGATCCCGTATCTGAAGCCCATGTACGACGAACCCGAGTTCGTCGTCCGCAACATCTGGCGGCTCTACGGCGGCTGGTGGGACGGCAGCCCGGCCCGCTTGAAGCCGCCGTCCGACACCGCGGTCGGCACGGAGCTGGTCGCGCTCATCGGCGGGGTCGACCCGCTGATCGGTCGGGCTCGGGTGTGCAGCGCCGAAGGTGACCACCGGATGGCGTGCCACCTCATCGACGTCGCCTGTGCGGCCGAGCCCGAGTCGGCTGCGGTGCACGAGGCCCGCATCGAGATCTACACCGCTCGCCGTGGTGTCGAGACCTCGCTCATGGCCAAGGGCATCTTCAAGGGTGCGGTGAGCGACTCGCAGCAGGCGCTGAGTGGTGAGATGCCCGAGGCGAAGTTCGTCGTCAGCCTCGGCGACCAGCCCTGAGGCCGGCCCGGCGGGGCGCGCCGGCTAGCGCCAGGCGTCGACCCGCTCGCGGTTCTTCTCGTTGACGAGGGGCAGTTCGTTGCGCCACTCGCCATCCGCGGACTGCATCGCGGCCGCAACCGCGCCGGCGGTCGGGACGAGGCCGATCTCGCCGACGCCCTTGATGCCGTAGGGCGAGTTGGGCTCGGGTGACTCGACGAGGATCACCTCGACCGGCGGCATGTCCTTCGGCCGGATGATGTCGAGCGATCGGAGGGTGGTGTTGAGCGGTCGACCGTCGGGGTCACACGGGAAGCCCTCGGTCATGGCGTATCCCAGTCCCATGTGGACCGACCCTTCGATCTGGCCCTCGCACAACAGCGGATTGACCGCCTTGCCCACGTCGTGCGCAGCGACCACCTTGTCGATCGCCTTCGTCTCGGGGTCCATCACCACGAGTTGGGCGGCATACCCGAACGTCGAATGGATGATCGGATTCTCGACGCCCTCGCTCAGCGAGTTCGTCCAGTCGACCCGGTACTCCCCCTCGTAGTCGACGCCCACCCGGCAGCCGTCGGCGACGGCGTTGCGACACGCGTCGGCGACGGACCCGGCGCCCATCAGCGTGCCCCGACTCCCCGTCGTCTGTCCCGCACCCAGCTCCCGGGTCGAGTCGACGATCACGCGGATGCGCTCGGCCGGCACACCCAGTTCGGTGACCGCGACCTGCTGGGCCACGGTGTGCACACCCTGGCCCATCTCGGTCCAGCAGTGCCGGACCTCGACCAGGTCGTCTTCACGGAATCGGACGACCGCCTTGGCGATCTCCTTGAACCCATTACCGAGGCCCGAGTTCTTCAAGCCGAGCCCCACACCGACCGCGCGACCGGCGGCGACCGCCTCGTCGTAAGCGGGTTTCACGGCGTCGAGGCACGCACGGGCGCCGAGGCATCCGTCATCGAGGATCTGGCCCGGGCCCCAGGTCACGCCCGGCTCGACCACGTTGCGGCTCCGGATCTCCCACCCCGAGATGCCGGCCAGCTCGGCGAGGCGATCCATCACGCCCTCCATGGCGAACTGTGCCTGATTGGCACCGAAGCCACGGAAGGCGCCGCACACCGAGTTGTTCGTACGCGCCGCCACGGCCTCCACGTCGATGTTCTCGCAGACGTACGGACCCGACGCATGCCCAGCCGCTCGCTCGAGCACCTTCATGCCGACCGACGCATACGGCCCGGAGTCACCGAGCATGCGGATCCGGAGGCCGACGAGACGACCATCCGAGTCGCATCCGGCCTCGTAGGACATCCGGATCGGATGGCGTTTCGTGTGGACGAGAAGAGACTCCTCCCGGGAGAACGTCGTCTTCACCGGGCGACGAAGCAACCAGGCGGCCAGCGCCGTCTGGCCCTGGTTCGACATGTCTTCCTTGCCGCCGAAGGCACCACCGTTCGACACGAGTTCGGTCACGACGGTCTCGGTGGGAACATCGAGGATCCGGGCGATGTCGTTCCGGTCGTCCCAGATCCCCTGGCCACCCGAATAGACCATCAGGCGGTCGAAGTCCGCCGGCGCACCGACCGCGCCGTCGTGGTCGACCGCACCGGCGGTGAGCGGCATGGCCCGACCCGCGGGAATCGGCACCGCCAACGTCGACTCGGGCTCCACGAAGGCGTGGTCGATGCGCTGGGTCTGGAATGTCTCCCGCACGACATGGGCGGCGCCGGTGAGTCCGGCTTCGACGTCGCCCCGGGCATAGGTGGAGGTCGACAGGATGTTGCCGTCCAGCTCCCAGACGGCATCGTCGGAACCGGGCGCCACGGCGGCCAACGGTGAGGTGATGGGGTCGAGCACGTCGTAGGTGACCGCAACGAGTTCGGCGGCGGCGCGGGCGGTCGGGCGGTCCTCGGCGACCACGTAGGCGAGCACATCGCCGAGATAGGAGGTCCGGCCGCCGATCGGGATGAACAGCGGCCAGTCCTTGTGGATCAGGCCATGACGGAGCGCCCCCGGCACGTCGGCGGCGGTGAAGACCCGCACCACACCGGGCACGGCCTCGGCCGCCGTGGTGTCGATGGCGAGGATGTCGGCCCGAGCGTGCTCGGTGAGGGCGACGGCGCCGTGCAGGAGACCGTCGGCGACCATGTCGTCGATGAACGGACGATCTCCGAGCGTGAGCTCGGCTGCTTCGTACTTGACGCCGCGGGTGCCGACACCGCCGGGGTTGATCACGACCTGGGTCTCACCGGCGGCGATGTCCTCGATCGCGTCGAGGATCTTGACGTAGCCGGTGCAACGGCACAGATGGGCACCGAGCAGCGCGGCGGCTCGGTCCCGGGTCAACGACGTCCCGCCGTCGGCGAGGGCCGATTTGTCCACCATCGCCTTCGTCCGCATCACGATGCCGGGAGTGCAGAACCCGCACTGGAGCGCACCGTGGGCGGCGAACGCATCGGCCATCTGCTGGCGTTCGGTGCCGTCGACGCCTTCGAGCGTGAGCACCTCTGCACCCTGGACCTTCGCCATCGAGGTCTGGCAGGCGACCCGGGCCTTGCCGTCGATCAACACGGTGCAGCAGCCGCACTGGCCGGTCGGCGAGCATCCGTCCTTCGGCGAGGTGACACCCAACTCGTCCCGCAGTGCCGTGAGCAGATGCTCGTGATCGTCCGATGCCGACACGGTCGTGCCGTTGAGCGTGAACTCCGCCATGGGGCCGCCTACGTCTCTGGGAGGGGCGGCGGCGAGACCGGCCCTCGTCGTTCGGTGAGTACGCCGTAGGCCTCCGGCCGCCGATAGCGGTCGAACTGGAACAGCGTCTCCTTGTAGTTCCGGCACAGCTCCAGGTCGATGTCGGCGAACGCGACCTCGTCCCCGGTGTGTGCCGTCAATGCGATGATCCGACCGGACGGCGCGATGATGCAGCTGTCCGCGAGCGACTCGACGCCCTCCTCGGTGCCGCCTTTGGCCACACCGACCACGAAGGCACCGTTCTGATAGGCCCCGGCCTGCATCACGAGGTGACTGTGGAACGACTGAAGGGCGTTCTGACTCGGGTCGGGTGCGTAGTGGATCGGCGTGTTGTAACCGATGAGGATCAGCTCGGCGCCGCCGAGTGCGAGCGCCCGATACGTCTCGGGCCAACGCCGATCGTTGCAGATCGCCATGCCGACGACACCACCGAACGCCCGCCAGGTGGGGAAGTCGTCGCCGGGCTCGAAGTAGCGGCGCTCGAGGTGCTGGAACTCCCGCCAGGGCTCGTGCTCCCGGTGACCGGGCAGGTGCACCTTGCGGTACTTGCCGACGATCGTCCCGTCGCGCTCCACGAGGATCTGGGTGTTGTAGCGATGGCGGCGGCCGTCCTCGTCGGGCGGTGTCAACTCGGCGTAGCCGAGGCAGAAGCCGATGCCGAGGGCCTTCGCCTCGTCGAACAGCGGCTGGGTGTCGGGGCCTGGCATCTCGGACTCGTAGAACCAGTCGAGGTCGAGGTCCGGCTCCCCCTCGACGTACCACCGGGGGAAGAAGGTGGTGAGGGCGAGCTCCGGGAAGACGATCAGCTCGACATCGGCACTCGCCGCCTGCCGCATCATCGCGATCAGTCGGTCGACCACGGACGACCGTGGTTCGTGGCGGGCCACGCCGCCGAGCTGCGCGGCGGCGACGCGGAGCCAACGGCCACCCGACTCCGAGAGTGGGCCGCTCGCGGCGGCATCGGCGTCATCGATGAGACTCATGTCGGTCCTGTCGGCTGCAGCGGCGTCGACGCCAGTTCGAGCATCACGTGCAACAAGACGTTGGCCCCGGCCTCGAGGTCGGCGGGTGCGGTGTACTCGGCCGGATTGTGGCTCAGGCCGTCGACCGACGGCGTGAAGATCATCGCCGTCGGGCACACGCGGGCGAGCATCTGGGCGTCGTGTCCGGCACCGGACGGCATCCGTCGGACCGAGTGGCCGAGCCGGATCGAGGTCGCCTCGACGAGATCGACGATGCCGCTGTCGAACACGACCGGCTCGAAGCGGGCGAGGCTCGTCGACTCGGCGGTGCACCCCTCCGCCGCCGCGGCCTCCGAGAGAAACGCGGCGAAGCGACGTTCCGACTCCTGCAGCGTCGCTTCATCGGTGTGGCGGAGATCGACGGTGAAGGTGGCCGACGCCGGGACGACGTTGACGAGATCCGGCGCGAATCCGAGCCGACCGACCGTGGCCACCTGGGGGTGGCCGATGTCGTCGGCGAGCTCCCGGGCGAAGGCCACACAGCGGGCGGCGACGAGGCCCGGGTCCTTCCGGAGCGAGATCGGGGTCGTGCCGGCGTGGTTGGACTGTCCGGTGATCGTCACTTCCTGCCAGGAGATCCCCTGGACTCCGGTGACCGCGCCGACCGTGATCTGCTCGACCTCGAGCACCGGGCCCTGCTCGACGTGCAGCTCGACGAAGGCATGAGGCACGAGTCCGGGGACCGGGGCCGGGCCGGCGTAGCCGATGCGTTCGAGCTCGTCGCCGAGCCGTGGGCCGTCGATCGCCTCGATGTCGAGTGCCTCTTCCAGCGCCATGCCCCCGACGTAGACGAGCGAGCCGAGCATGTCGGGTGGGAAGCGGGCGCCCTCTTCGTCGGTGAAGAACGCAACCGCCAGCGGACGTTCCGGCACGACGCCTGCACCCAGCAGAGTCTCGACCACTTCGAGCCCGGCGAGCACGCCGAGATTGCCGTCGTAGCGACCACCCGTGCGCACGGTGTCGATGTGTGAACCGCACATGACCGGCGGACCCTCGAGGCGCCCCGGCAGGACGGCGATCGCATTCCCGATCGCGTCGATCGTCACGTCCATCCCCAGGTCGCGCATCCAGGTGACGACGAGGTCCCGCCCGTCGCGGTCTTCGTCCGTCAGGGCGAGCCGAGCGCATCCCTCGGTCCCCTCGATCCCACCGATCGCAGCCAGATCCGCGAGACGTGCCCGCAGTCGATCGATGTCGATGCGAAGATCGGAGGGAGCGGACGCACTGGTGCCGGACACGGCGCTGACCGTAGCGTTCCGCTTTACAAACCGTAAAGGACGCAACGAAGCGTTCACAGTCCTGCCCGCTCACCCAGAAAGTGGCCCCCGTGAGCCCCACGCCCTCGCCGATCCCCGTCGTCCCCCCGAGTGAGACCTTCGACGTCGACGGACATGCCGGTCCGATCCACGGTCGGCTCTGGTTTCCGAGCACCGCGCCCACGGCGCTGATCGTGTTCGTCCACGGCTACGCCGAGTACGGCGGCCGCTACAGCCACGTCGCTGCCGAGTGCACGGCCCGGGGCTGGGCTGCGCTGGCCGCCGATCACGTCGGCCACGGTCACAGTGGCGGTGAGCGAGCGCTGATCACCGATTTCGCCCTGGTCGTCGACGACCTCCGCGCTGCGCTGGACGAAGCGGTCGCCCGCCTCGGACTCGACGTCGGGGTGCCCATCGTGATGCTCGGCCACTCGATGGGCGGGCTCATCACGGCTCGGTATGTGCAGCGTTGGCCGGATCGTCTCGCCGCCGCCGGTTTCCTCGGCGCGGTCCTCGGCGACTGGGCATGGGCCCGGGCCGTCATCGCCGAACCCGAGATGCCCGAGGAGGACTCCGACCCGATGGGCATGAGCCGCGACGAGGCCGTCTGTCTGGCCTATGCCGACGACCCCCTCGTCTATCGCGGCCTCTACAAGCGCCCGCTGCTCGTGGCGGAGGTCGCGGCACTCGACGAATTCCGGTCCGAGCTCGACCGCATCACGATCCCGGTGGCCGCCTTCCATGGCGACGCCGACCCGTTCGTGCCGCCGGGCCCGACCGTCGACGCCGTGCGGTCGATGCCGTCGTCGGACGCTCGGGTGTTCCTCTATCCCGAGGCCAAACACGAACTCGTCAACGAGACCAACCGCGACGAGATCATCGACGAGCTGCTCGGCTGGGTGACCGACGTCCTCACGAGCTGACACCGCTCACCCCCGTCGCCCTGGACCGACGCCGACGAGCGCGTCCGGGTTGTCGTGCATGGAGATCGGGTGGCAGCGCAGGTGGTTCGGGGAGTCGACATCGTGCGTGTTCCGAGCCATCCGGTCTGAGCACGACAAGCATCCGACCCGGTCCGAGCCGATAGGACCAACCGGCGTCGTGTTCCAGATGGTGATGCTGCGAACACAACGGCAACAGATTCCCCAGCACGGTCGGTCCACCGTCGGCCCAGTGCTCGAGGTGATGCACCTGACAACGGTCGAAGGTGACGTCACAGCCAGGATGGGCACAGGTCGGGTACATGGCTCGCAGCAACCGACGCTGTTGTGCGGTGGCGGTGCGTTTGGCGGCGGCGATGCGGTCGACGATGCCGCCCGGCCCCTGGAGTGCGAGGTGGATGTCGGCGTCGCAGAGGAACCGATCCAGGGCTGAGGGAGGGATCGGGGTGCCGTTTCCGGTCTCAGACACCGTGTCGGCGTGGTGGCCTCGCTGCAGGGTCTCGGCATCGACGAGGACCGTGACCTGAGCGCGTGGAGCTCGTCCGGGCTGGTTCACACCGTCGGACACCAACGACAGCAGGGCCGCCGCGGCACTGTTGGACGACCGAGTCGCACCCGGTTCGGAGCAGAGCCGGGACAGGGCGTCCTGGATCTGGGTCTCCAACTCCGCGTGCCGCACCGGATCCAACGTCAGGTGGGTGTGACCCATCCCGTCCTCACCGATCCACTGCCGTAGAGAGCTCTTCCCGACCTGCTGTTCCAGGTCGTCGTCGCCGGCGTCGTCCTGGAGTGCGGTCACGAGCGAACGCACATCACCGCAGAACTGGTCGACCGTCCGATCCGCCGCGTGTGAGGCCAGCCAGTTGTCGTGTTCGGCCAACCGGTCGGCGTCGTCGTCGAGCCGCTTGAGCGCCCTCGCGAGGGCGTCGACCTTCTCCGGTTCCAACGCCCCGGCTTCGAACCGGGCACCGACCACCGGCAGCACATCAGCCACCTGCGATCGGGCGTGCTCCCGCCGGGCCTCACGGCCCGACACGCCACCGCTTCCGAGTGCGAGGTCATCACCTGACGGCGATCCACCGTTCGATTCACGCTCCAACCGCAACAACGTCGCCGTGAGACCGTCGAGCTCACGCCGCGCCGAGCGGACCTGCCGCATCACCCGCCGCCGGCCGGCTGCATCCAGGCCGTCCAGCGCACAGCCATCGAGAACCTCGATCGCTCCCCGCATCGCACCCAGATCCACCGCCATGGACACGAGTATAGCAACTCGATCGAACATACGTTCGATCCGTTCGCAGAAGTTCGGCCCGCGGACCCTCCTCCCTCCGGGCCGGGATGGCAGCACGACACGGGGGAAGCCGACCAGCCACCCCGGCGCACCCACGCCCCATCGCCCTAGCCTGATGCCGTGCCCACCGGTCGACTCGAGATCCTCGTCGAGCCCTTCGCGGAGAACGATCCCGGTCCGCACGCGCTCGCGATCGTGGAGGCGGCGCGGCAGGCCGGACTCGGAGTCGACCTCGGCCCGTTCGCCACCGTGATCACCGGCGACCTCGCGGCGCTCACCGGACTGCTCTCCACCGCGACCGCAGCGAGCCTGGACGCCGGCGCCACGGCCCTCCAGATCCGGCTCGAAACGACGTGAGCGCGTCAGCCCACGACTTCCTCACGGCGCTCCAGCCGATCGTCGAGTCGCTCGGCGCCCACCTCGTCCCGCCCGATCGCGGGCGCCCAGGCGATCGGGCCGTCGAGTGGCAGGGCGAACTCGTCGCCCACGTACGCACGACCGAACTCCACGGGGCGCTCGATCGATTGGTGCAGTTCGTCGAGGACGAGCTCGGCGCACCGCTCGCCCACATGACCCGCGAACAGAAGCAGGTCGCCGTCCGTCGACTCGACGAGCAGGGCGCGTTCCTCCTCCGGGGGGCGGTCGAAGACCTCGCGACCCGCATGGACGTGTCGAAGGTGACGCTCTACAACTACCTGAACGCCATCAGCCGGACCGGACACTGACGCCACGGCGCGGGCCGGCGGAGATGTCCGCGAGGATGCAACGGTGCACCTCCTGCCCCGAACCCGAAACGTCCGCTCCTCGCCGATCGGCTCGATGCACCATCTGCTCGATCGGGTGCCCACCGAGACTCCGCTGATCGACCTCTCCCAGGGCGCACCGGGGTATCCGCCGCCGCCGGCCATCGTCGAGCGGCTCGCAGCCGCAGCGGCCGAGCCCGACTCGGCCCGATACACCCCGATCCTCGGTGTCCCCGGGGTCCGGGAGGCGGTGGCCGACGATCTGGCCGACTGCTACGCCAGCACGATCCCGGTCGACCACATCGGCATGACCTCCGGCTGTAACCAGGCCTTCGCCATGGTCGCCTCGACGCTCGCCGCTCCCGGCGACGGCATCGTCCTCGTGCTCCCCTACTACTTCAACCACCACATGTGGTTGGAGCTGGATGGCATCGAACCGCAGCTCCTCAGACCGGCCACCGGCGTCGCACCGACGATCGACGAGCTCGACGCAGCCGTCGGCGACCGCACCCGTGCCATCGTCCTGGTCAGTCCCGGGAACCCCACCGGGCTCACCCTGGACCCGGGCCTGATCGCCGAGGCCGCCGACCTCTGCCGACGGCGGGGCGTGGTGTTGATTCTGGACGAGACCTACCGGTCGTTCGTGCCGGGCGACGCCCCGCCCCACGGGTTGTTCGACGAACCGGAATGGGCCGATCACGTGGTCTCGTTGCACTCGTTCTCGAAGGACCTCGCCATCCCCGGCCACCGGACGGGTTGCATCGTCGGCCACCCGGACCTCCTGCGCGAGACCGCCAAGCTGATCGACTGCGTGACCATCTGTCCTCCCAGGCTCGGTCAAGAGGCAGTGATCGCCGGGATTCGTGGGGCGGGCGCATGGCGCCAGGCCAAGGTCGCCGAGATCGCAGCGAACCAAGCCCGCTTCGAGCAGGTGCTCGCGAGCAGGCCGGGTGGATTCGAGCTCCACTCGGCGGGCGCGTACTACGCCTGGGTCTCCCACGATCGCGAGCACTCGAGCGACGTCGTCGCCGAACGCCTTCTGGTCGAACGTGGCGTCTACGCGTTGCCTGGATCGGCGTTCGATCCGGAGCCGAGCCGAATGCTGCGGTTCAGCTTCGCCAACGCGTCTCTCGCTCAGCTCGATCAACTCCACGACCGACTGGCCGGCCTGAGGCGCTGATCGGTCGCCGGAGGGCCTCCATCAGCCCACGGCCTCGGCGATCCGCGCGAACGGCGACGAGGCCGGATCCTCACCGTCTCGGGCTCCCTCCGCTCCGCCGAGCGCGGCGGTCGTGATGACGAGCACGATCGCGGCGAGACCCAACGCGATCGCCGACACGGGCGAGAACGGGCCCATGAAGAACAGGAACTCGCCGAAAAGGTCGCCGAGCAGCAGGTCGCCGGTGAACGTGTCGTAGTCGAGCCGGAATGACCACGGCGCCACGACCTGCCAGCAGCCGATCAGCGCGAAGATGAGTGGCGGCCCCCACAGCCAGCCTCGCGCGTACCGCCTGGCGAGGGTGACGACGACGATCGCGGCGACGGCCAGCACCGTCGCCTCACCGGCGACGATGTTCGTCGGGGTCCAGTCGAGCATCGGGCGGATCGGATCGAGCCCCGGCGGGTCGGCGTCACCCGGCCACAGGCGAGCACCGCTGACCGAGCGCGTGGCGTCGGCGATCGCGAGGCGAGCGAGCAGCAGCACGGCCAGCACTGCCCATCCGACGGCGATCCACGCCGCCGCGACGACCGATGACGCGCCCCGACTCGAGCGACGAAGCGAGTCAGCTGCGAGACCGAACAGCAGCGGCAACGTCGGCAGGGTCGCCCATTTGCTGACCCACCCCACGCGTTCCACGTCGTTGTGCCAGCCCGGTGTCACGTCACGGCTGCAGGCGTAAAGGACGAGCAGACCGACGATGCCGAACGCCACCGCCGGTACCGCGAGCAGCCACCAGAATCGCCGATTCGAACCCACGACTCCGATTGTCCCGTTCTCTGAACACCCCCGCAACTGGAGTGATCCCCGCTTCGGACTGGGCCGTTCCCTAAGGTCGTCGATGCGACCGACGACACAGGTCCGACGTCGTTCCCCGCGAACCGACCTCCTGAGGAGAACCCGTGTCGAAATTCGACGATGTGATGGACAAATGCGCTGCTCAGATGAAAGAGCAGAAGATCAAGGTGGACCGACCGCTGCTCGATGCGATCGGCAAGTCCCTCGGGCCGTCGCTCTACCGCAAGGACGCGCTGCTCGTGGCCGCCGGTCAGAAGAGCGAGCTCGAGACGATCAAGAAGAACTTCCTGATCAAGAAGCTCGGCTGCCCCGATGACGCCAAGCTCGACAAGGCGATCGACAAGGCCGTGGAGAAGATCGGCCGCAGCCGCCGCAACAAGCTGCGCCCGGTCTTCTACTACCTCCTCGTCAAGAACCTGAAGAAGGAAGACGTCTTCGTCTGACCATGTGAGAGAAGACGTCTTCGTCTGACC
>JAHDCV010000054.1:16319-18537 GCA_020629695.1 Acidimicrobiales bacterium
CCGCATCGAGTCGCTCCTCCGGCACATCGGCGCCGACCTCGACCGCTATCTCCGCGTGCGGTGAATCCATTGCGCCGGTTGGCCTACCTGCTCGTAACGGTGGTGCTCGTCGGCGGCTGCACCTCGGACCAGCGGTCGACGGTCCGGCTCGACGAACTGACCTTCGAGCCGTCGGCGAACCTCGAGGTGCTGGCGGTCCGGGGCGGCCTGGACGGTCCGACCCAACTCACGATCGACCCGGCGTCGGGGCGGTGGTTGATCGCCGAACTCGCCGGCGCCGAGAACGACGGTTCGGGGCGGATCCGCTCCCTCTCCCCCGAGGACGCGAACGACACCGTGGTTCTGCTCGAGGACCTGGACAAACCCACCGGCGTCACGGTGACCGGGGACTCGTTGTGGGTGATGGAGCGCGACCGGCTCGGTGTCGCCGCCCTCGCCGACGACCGACGCTCGGCCGATGCGCTCGCCGTCGTCCTCGACGAGTTGCCGTTCAACGGTCGATCGCAGGGCACCCTCCGGGTCGACGGCGGCGGGAATGTCTGGTTCAACACCTCGGGACGGCTCGTCGACGGCGAGGTCGTGGCCGGCTCGGGCGAGATCCGCACCATCGACGCGCCGGGTCGCCAGTCGGTCGAGGCGACCGGGTTCAAGCACGCCTATGCCACCGTCGAACTCGCCGACGGGCGCATCGTGTCGGTCGAGATCGCGGACGGCCGCGCCGATGGCGCCGTGCCGCCGGACGAGGTCGTGATCGTCGAGCGGGGCGCCGACCACGGATGGCCCGATTGCGTCGGCGACAACCAACCCGTGGCCGAGCGGGGGGCGTCGACGAGCACCTGCGACGCCACTCCCGACTCGCTCGCCGTCTTCGAGGCGGGGGCCACACCGACCTCGATCATCGTGGCCCCGTGGGACGACACCGAGCTGCTGGTGACCCTCTGGGTCACCGGCGAGCTGGTGTCGGTGTCGCTGGACGATGGTGCGGTGACGACATTGATCAGCGGGCTGTCCGGCCCCCAGCACCTCGCGGTCGACGACGGCGACGTCCTGCTCGTCGAGCACCGACGCAACCGAGTCCTGCGGCTCGCACCGGTCGGCTGATTGATCGACGCAACGCCGCGGCGATCCATCTCGTGCGCTGCGGCCGACCCGCGTACGGTCGCCACGTGTCCACCGCGCAGCGCTATCTGCGGTTTGCCGAGCACGAGGCCGACGGCTCCTCCCCGACCTACGCCGCGCTTGCTCGGGCCGTTGCCGTCGACCCCGAGGTGCTGAGCCTTCTCGACACCCTCGAGGCATCTCAGCGCCAACCGAACCTGTTCTTCGCAACCCTGCGCTGGCTCGACGCTCCGGTCGAGGCACCTCGAACCGCGCTGGACGCCGTGCGCCGCGACCCGGTCTCCGTGCTCGACACGATGCGGCGTCGCTTCACCCAGACCAACGAGGTCGCCCGTTCGGCCGCACTGCGGTGGGCGATGGCCGAACGGTTCGGATCGACTCCGGTCCGGCTGGTCGAACTCGGCGCCGCGGCCGGGCTCGGCATGCTGCCGGACCGTCTCACCCTTCCCGGCGACCCGCAGATCGATGAGGGCGCCGTCCCGCTCTCGATCGACACGGGCGGTGTCGCCGTGCCGTCGTGTCCGCCGATCGTCGAGCGATTCGGCCTCGACCGGAACCCCCTCGATGTTCGGCAGGCATCGGACCGACGCTGGTTGGAGGCCTGCATCTGGCCCGAGCACCGTGATCGGCGTCAGCGCTTCGAATCGGCCGTCGCGACCCTCGCCGCGGTGGTCGGCGGCGACGCCCTCCCGGTCCGGCGGGGTGACATCGTCGACGACGGGCTCGACCTGGTCGCCGAGGTCGCGATGGCCGGGCCGACCGTCGTGTGGCACTCGGCAGCACTCAACTACCTACGGGACGACCAGCGTGCCGCGGTGACCTCCGGCCTCCGCCACCTCGTCGACCAACACTCCGACCTGCTCTGGGTCTCGCTCGAGGCGGCCGGCCTGCTCGGTGACCGCGTGCCCGATCGCCTGCCCGCAGGGCCGTACCCGTTCCAGCTCGTATTGAACGGTGAACGAACCGCCGGTCTCGCTCATCCACACGGGACGTGGTTCCGCTTCGCCGGACTCGCCTGACTCGGCGTCAGCCGAACGTCTTCGGGAGGAAGAGCTCGAGCGCGACACCGTCAGGATCGCGGATCGCCACGCCGACGCCG
>JAHDCV010000054.1:18637-23022 GCA_020629695.1 Acidimicrobiales bacterium
ACGGCCCACACGGCGACATCGTGAGCGTGTTCGGTGTCGGCGAGCATCGGGCCGACGAACATCGGTGCGACGCCGAAGAGTGCCTCGTACCAGGCGACGCTCCGCTCGAGGTCCGACACCGTGATCGCGACGTGTTCGATGGACGGCGGGGCGATCACGACTCCTCCCCCGCCAGGCCGTTCGCCGCCATCCAGGCGTGGTCCGGTTCGGTGAACTCGACCAGATCGAGCACCACGTCGTCGTGCCAGGCGGCGAGCACCTGGCGCTGCCCCCACGGGTGGTCGGTGGGCGGCTGCAGGATCTCGACCCCGGCGGCGACCAGCACCTCGAAACGGTCGTCGACCCCCTCGACCACGAACGCCATCGCCATGCCGCCGGCACCGGTCCGCCGATCGGCGGGGATCGACGGGTGGTCGGCGACGGTCAGCGCCACCTCGAGATCGGGTTGGGCGTCGTGGCGGAGGCTGACGAACCAGCCGAGGTCGAGATCGACCCGGAAGCCCAGCAGTTCGACGTATCGATCCCGAGCCCGCTCGATCTCAGCCGTGAAGAGCGACGTCACACACCGTTCGAATGTCATGGACACCTCCGATTACTACAGTCGTAGTGATGAACGATCGACAGTCAACTACATCTGTAGTGTCATGTCACGCGCATTCGGCGAGGAGCTCGCCGTGACGCGCAGGGACGACGTCTGCGATGCGGGCCTCGACGTCCTCGCCACGGAGGGTCTGCGAGGGCTGACACACCGAGCCGTCGACCGGACCGCCGGCCTCCCCTACGGTTCGAGCTCGAACGTGTTCCGCACCCGAGCCGCCCTCCTCGAAGGGCTCGCCGAACGGGTCTTCGAACACCTGACCCCGGGAATCGAGCAGCTCGACCGGGAGGCCGCTGCCGAGCCGACCCGCGATCAGTGGGTACGACTGATGCGGCAGCTCGTCGCCCGTGTCCGGGCGCAGCCACACCTCCAGCTGGCCCTGATCGAACTCCGGGTCGAGTCGACCCGGCGGCCGGAACTCGTCGACCCGCTCACCCGGGTGGTCCGGCAGGCCTTCGAGGCCGACGTCGCCTTCCACGAACGGGCCGGACTGGCGGGTGGACCGGAGGAGATCGTGCTCCTCCACCTCGCGATCGGTGGACTCATCCTCGACGTGCTCACGTTGCCCGACGCACTGCCACTCGACGACGTGGACAGGATCATCGCCCTGCTCGTCGATCGACTCGTGTTCGGCGGCTGAGGTGCACGTGGTCCTCGTCGCTCCGTCGATCGCGCCCAACACGGGCAACATCATCCGCTTGTGTGCGAACACCGGCGCGCACCTCCACCTCGTCGAACCGCTCGGGTTCGAGTTGTCCGATCGATGGCTGAAACGGGGCGGGCTCGACTACCACGACCTCACCTCGCTCACGGTGCACGCCGGTCTCGATCAGGCACAGGAGGCGCTCTCGGGCCGCTGGCTGCTCACATCCGCCCACGGCACACGCCGCCACGACGAGGTCGACTACCGACCGGACGACGTGCTGGTGTTCGGCAACGAGCAGTGGGGCCTCCCCGAAGGCCTGCTGTCGTCGACGCCGGCGTCACACCGGCTTCGCATTCCGATGCGGCCGTCGAACCGCAGCCTGAACCTGGCCAACGCCGTGGCGATCGTGGTCTACGAGGCCTGGCGGCAGGCCGGGTTCGAATCCGACCACCTCGTGCCCGACGATCGGCGAGACTCCGACCCATGACCACACGCCTGACGATCGTGGCCGGACCGACGGGCTCGGGCAAGACCACCACGACCGACCGGATCGTCGCCGAGACCGGCGCGATCCGTCTGTCGGCTGACGACGCCATGACGGCGGCCGGCGTCGATCTGTGGGACGTCGAGGCCCGAGCGAGGATCGAGGCCGAGCAACGCACCGACCTCGGCCGTCTGCTCGCCGACGGTCGCGACGTCGTCGTCGAGTGGGGCTCATGGACCAGGGCCGAACGCGACGAGCTCCGAACGATCGCCAACGCCGCGGCAGCGGAGGTCGATCTGATCTGGCTCGACGCCGAACCGGCGGAGCTGTACGAGCGGGTTCGTGCGCGCGGCCGGGAGGATCCACCGATCACCCTCGCCGATCTCGAGCTGTGGCACACCTGGATCGAACGCCCGACCCCGGACGAGACCGCCGGCGACGTCAGTCGTTGAGCAGATGCTCGGGCGCCGCGTGGCGCCAGAGCTGCGCATCGCCGTAGCGATACGTGATGTCACGCTCGTGGGTCGCCCCCATGCGCGCGGCCACCCGCTGGGACGCCACGTTGTCGACCGCGATCACGCTGACCGCCGTCGTCCACCCCGACTCGGTGTACAGATGCCGAAGTGCCCGCAGCCCGGCCTCGGTGGCGAAACCCTTACCGTGCTGGTCCTCGACGAGCGCCCAGGTGATCTCCGGGGCGTACCAGCCCTCGGGGTACCAGGCGCCGCAGAGACCCACGTACGCCCCCGTCTCGGCTTCCTCCAACGCCCACGGGCCGAAGCCACGCAGCGCCCAGTGCCCCGGATAGACGGCGAACTTCCGGAATGCCTCTTCCCGGTTACACGGACCTCCGTAGAACGACGACACCTCGGAGGCGTAGAAGTCGGCCATCGGCTCGAAGTCCTCGGCACGGAACGGTCGCAGGACGAGTCGCTCGGAGCGGATCGTCGGAGGCGTGATCGTCATGACCCGAGTCTGGCGCTCAGAAGGGTGACTCGTAGGGCGAGTCGGGTGGGTCGTCCATGATCTCGAGGTCGAGCATCTCGACCTCGACGATCGTCGGCCCGTTCTCGGCCTGATACGGAACCTCGGGCGGCAACCAGCGCACGGTCGCCCGCACCCAGGTCTCGTCCTGGAGGTCGGTGGGACCACCGCGCACGGCGACCTGCACCGGGAGGCCGTCGGCGGCACAGCAACTCACGACGAATCGGATCAGGACGAAGCCGTCGACGACCTGCTCGGCGTCGTTGACCACGAGGCCTTCGAGGATGACCTCCCGACCCTCGAGCGCACCCGTTTCGTCCCAGTAGGCGAGGTTCAGGAAGTCCAACACCTTCATCGGGAACGGATCGGTCTCGGGAAGGATCGGCGCCAGCGGGTCGATGGGTTCGTTCGGAGCGAACGCATCGACCCGTTGCGCGGCGGCCGCGCCGAGCGCAGCCGGGGCGACCGACATCAACACCACCACCGGCGCGATGAGCAACCAACCGACGGCCGGGCCGACCGACCGACGATCGTCACCCTCGTCGGCGCGGATACCGAGCACGAGATCCACGACCGCGAGTCCGAGCACGACGACCACGGCGAGAATCAGCGGCCACCGCATGCGCTGTTGGACGAAGTCACCGAAACGACCGTCGGCGACGAGCCGACCGACGCTGGCACCAACGGCGAGAAGCACCACGGCCCGACCGAATCGATTCACAGCAGCACCTGACCGAAGAAGACGGCACACGCCACAGCGACGAGGAGGGTGACCGGCGCGAACACCATCGCGAAGCGGCGGCCGAACACGCCGCTCTGCATCGCGAGCAGCTTGAGATCGATCACCGGCCCGACGACCAGGAACACGAGCCGGGAGGTGAGCGAGAACTGCGGCAGGCCGGCGGCGACGAACGCGTCGGCCTCGGAGCAGATCGACAGCAGCACAGCGAGGCCGGCCATCAGCGCGATCGACAACAGCTCGTTGTCGGCGACGACGTCGAGCGCGCTGCGGGGGATCACGAGCTGCAGCGTCGCCGCGGCGGCAGCACCGACGACCAGATAGCCGCCGGCGTGAATGAGGTCCCGCGACGCCGACTCGGTGAACCGCAGGAACCGGTTGGCGGCCTCGTGGTCGTGGTCGGTCACGTCGAGTCGCTGATCGGAGCCGCGGCGAGCCCACCAGGCCCCGACGGCCATGGCGGCGACGAACGATGCGAGGAAGCGGGCGAGCACGATCATCCGGTCCCCCGGAAAGGCGACGGCGGTCGACACCAGCACGACGGGGTTGATGGCAGGAGCCGCCAGGAGGAACGTGAGCGCCGCCGCCGGTGGCGTGCCAGCGCCGATCAACCGTCCAGCGATCGGCACCGAACCGCACTCACATCCCGGCAGAGCGAGTCCGGCCACACCGGCCGCCGGAACGGCGAACACCGGACGCTTTGGAACGAACCGTTCGACCATCGCCGGCGACACGAACGCTGCGATCAGGCCGGACAGCACCACGCCCAGGGCGAGGAACGGGAGCGCCTGCACGGTGATCGAGACGAAGAGCGTGGACCACAACCGCACCGAATCACCCTCGAGCCATCCGACGCGGCCGCGCACGACGAGCGCAGCAGCGAGCGGGATGACGACGAGGGCAGGCCCGATCACTCCGATGCGCGACGCGTCGG
>JAHDCV010000054.1:23122-27262 GCA_020629695.1 Acidimicrobiales bacterium
TCCCCTGTCGGCGGCACGTTCATGTGAGTCGAGCACTCCGGTGCGACGGTCTCGGGCGATACGCCGCCATCTTGGCATCCCGATCACTGCGACACGGGGCAGCGGACCGGCGTCCGAAGTCCGCGAACGATCGCGTGCGGACCTAGGTCCCGAAAGCCCGCCGAACGTCCGGACGGCTCACCACGGAGCGCGGTTGTCGTGGAGACTCATTGCGTGACGGGGAGCCGGAGGCGTTGGGCGCGACGACCGGGTTCGTTCGCGCTCGTGATCGCCGTCCTGGCCACGGGGCTCGCGACCATCGGCACGCCCGCACATGCGACCGCCCAGACCTGTCGGATCGAGTCCCCCACCGGCCACTTCGCATACGACACCGCACAGTCGTCCGTTCGAGCCCAGGTCTGGCGCCTGTACCAGGCCTACTTCCTCCGCCAGCCGGATGAACGGGGTTTCGAGTACTGGGTGGACGTGAGCCAGGAGGGCGATGGCCTCGAGACGATCGCCGATCTGTTCGCAGCTTCCGACGAGTTCCGGCAGCGATACCGGGACCAGACCGATCGACAGTTCGTGGAGCTCGTGTATCGGAACGTGTTGTGTCGCGACCCCGACGGCGACGGCTTCGAGTACTGGGTCGGCGAGTTGTCGAGTGGCCGCCTCGGCCGAGGCGAGCTCCTCGTCTACTTCTCCGAGGGAGACGAATACCTGGCGAAGACCCGGACCAGATGGTCGGCATTCGCCGACCCGAGCGCCGCGACCTTCGCCGAAGACGGTTACGAACTCCGCTCCGTGCCCGGCGGAGTCGCGGTCGACGTCGACTACTCCGAGGTCGACGTCCAGACGAGCCACGACCGCTGCGGCATCGCGTCGATCAATGCCAACTGGTTCCACACGCCCGATCGATCGAACCCCACACCGATCGGCTTCGCGGTCATCGACTTCGAGCACGTGCCGGGCTCGGTCAACGGCAACGATCGCGGCATCATCGGCGAGCGCTTCCGCCGGGACGGCGTCGCCGACGAACTCGTCTGGACCTTCGAGGGGAGCTTCAACCTCTCGAGCAATCTGCATCGTAAGCGGCCCCGGGTCCTGGAGAGTTGGGCCGCGTGGCAGCCTCCGCACTTCGCAGCGATCGACGACCCCGACGACTGGAAATGGGCGGCGGCCGGCATTCCGCTGATCGTCGCCGGCCAGGTCTGGCACGGGCTGTACGGCACACCGGCGACCGATCCGGTGCACGCCTACACACATGGCACTCGCCGCCACAGCTTTCTCGCCTTCGACACCGACCGCGGCCTGATGACCCTCGGTTCGACCACGTCCATGACGTCCTATGACCTCGTCGACTGGGCTCGATCGGAGGGCTACGACGACCTGGTGAAATTCGACGGCGGCGGCTCCGTCGAGTTCAACGTCGGTGGCGTCGCTTGGGTCGCCGGCACCTCGCGCGACGTGCCCGTCTGGCTGGGTGTGGGTTGCTGAGCTGATTGCCCCTGGCACGACGAACCGGCACGCTCTAGCTTCGATTCATGGGTGATCTACGAACAGTGACGGGACGGTCGAAGCGGCGCCGAGTGCGCTCGGGATGGGTGGCGACCATGATCGCCGTGGCCACGACGGCAATGATGCTGGCAGCCGCGCCGCCCGCTGCGGCGTCCGATGTCGACCTCGGCGACCCACAGACACTCGAGGAGCTCCTCGCATCACCGGAGTACCTCAGCGACGACCACGCCGATGTCGCCCGCCTCTACCAGGCGTTCTTCAACCGCGAACCCGACGTCGGCGGCTTGAGCTACTGGATCGACGTCTTCGAGGACGGCACACCGGTCGACGAACTGTCGTGGTTGTTCTCGAACTCGCCCGAGTTCCAGCTGACCTACGGCACCGACCTGACAACCGCCGAGTTCCTGGAGATCGTCTACACCAACGTGCTCGGCCGGACCTACGACCAGGAGGGCTTCGACTACTGGTTGGGCGAGATGAACGGTGGCCTGCTGCGACACCAGGCCGTGTTCTTCATCGTCCAGGGCCAGGAGTTCAAGAACAACTACCCCTTCACCGGCACCGCGCCCGACGTCCGGGACGCCCTCATCGATGCCGCGGAGGTACGCGCATCTCGACCGGGGTTCACCGTCAGTGACGCCGGCCGCTACACCGTCACCGAAGCCGAGGTCGCCGCCCGGTCGGCCTGCTCACAACTCCGCTTCGTGCACACCAACACGTGGCAGGTGTTCCACGCCACGCCCGACTCGAGAGAGTTCGTCCTGCAGGATCAGTACGCGTTCTCCGACACCGCCGGCGCGATCGCGGTGATGGACAACCATCGCCTTCTCACCCAGCCGGCCTGCACGACCCAGACCCGCACCTTCGACGACGGCAGCGTGCTCACCGAGCGGTATCGCTCGTTCAGCGACACCCTGTTCTTCGCCGGCGACGACTCACTGATCATCTACGCGACATGGACATGGAACGACGGCACGACGTACGAGTTCTACCTGTTCGTGATCCGGGATCAGAACGTGATCACGATCACCGACATCACGGCCCGGGGCTTCGGCGCCGACTACGGATCGGCGTCGATCTGGGCGGAGGACACCTCGAACCGGGTCCAGAGCCTGTTGGCCGCCTCGTAGCCCTCAGGTGACGCCGAGACGCGCTGCGGCGCGATCGGCGGCGTCGGGCCCGGCGAGCTGACGCACCAGCAGCAGACCGTCGACAAGAGCGACCACCGCTTCGGCCTCGGCCCGCCGGGTCGCGTCGTCGGGTGCGGCCACGAACTCCGCCACCCAGACGACCCAGGCTTCGACGAGCGCCGGAACGAGCGTGCGGAACGGTTCGCGTCCCGCCGCTGCCAGACCGATCGCCTCGAAGAACAGGGCGAAGGTCGGGTCGACGGCTTCGTCGGCGAGGACGGGCCACGCCCGGCGGACGAGCGCGAGGTGATCGCCGGCGACGCCATCGAAGGCCTTGCCGAGTTCGTCCCGAAGGCGACCTCCCATCGCCATGACGACTTCCCCGTGAAGATCGTCCTTCGTCGGGAAGTAGTACACGACCGTCCGATCGGCGATGCCGAGCCGCTTGGCGACCCGCCCGAAGCTGAGCTGGCTCAGCCCGCTCTCGAACGCGACCGCAAGCGCTCCATCGAGGATCTCTTCCCTGCTGTGCCTTCTCACCATGTCGAGGTTGACCGTAGCCGTCACTACAGATAGCTTCCGTAGCGACCACTACGTAGCAACCACTACAAACCTCGAGGAGCGCAGCGATGACGGGATCGACCGAAGCCGCAGCAAGCCAGTTGTTCCGTGAAGAACCGACTCGGTGGATCGATGTCGGCGCCGGCGAGGCAGCCATCCGGACGGTCGGATCCGGCCCGGATGTGCTCTTCGTCCACGGTTGGCCGGTGAGCGGAGCGACGTTCCGACGGCTCCTCCCCCACCTCGTCGATCACGTGACGTGCCACGTGATGGACTTCCCGAGCACCGGCTCGAGCCGCTTCGGGCCGAACACGCCGATGAGTATCGACCAGCACAAGGAGACGGTGCGGCGGGTGATCGATGGGCTCGGTGTGGACGAGATCGCCGTCGTCGGCCACGACTCCGGCGGCCTCATCACCCGTCACGCCGTCGTGGGTGACGACCGGCTCCGGGCGCTCGGCCTCATCAACACCGAGCAGCTCAAGGCGAACTGGCGCTTTCGACTGTTCCTGGCGAACCGCAACCTGCCCGGGTTCGGTGCCGTCCTCGGCTGGGCTGCCATGCAGCCGCGGGTGCGCCGCAACAAGTTCGTACTGGGTGATGCCTTCGTCGACCGGTCGCTGCTCGACGGCGAGTTCGAGGAGTTCTTCCTCCGACCACTGCACGAGGACAAGGCCAAACTCGATGCCGGCATCAAGCTGCTGAAGAGCCTGGAGCTCGCCGACTTCGCCGCCCACGCCGACATCCACCCGAAGCTCGACGTGCCCGTGGCGCTGGTGTGGGGGGTCGAGGATCCGTTCTTCCCGATCGAGTGGGCGCGGGACATGGTGTCCACCTTCCCGAACGCCACACTCCACGAGATCGAAGGTGCCGGCCTCTTCTCCCAGGAGGAGAAGCCGGCCGAGGTCGCCGAGGCGTTGCTGACGGTGATCGCCGGCTGAGCGAACCGCCG
>JAHDCV010000055.1 GCA_020629695.1 Acidimicrobiales bacterium
TCACCCTCGCCGGGCTGACCCTGCTCGCCCGCTTGGTGATCGGCGCCCGGCGATCGACCCTGGAACTCGGAGTCAGCGGCGCCGACCGTCGCAGCGTCGTGCCCCACTGACCTCCGAGCGGCGCAACGAGCGGGCCGCCTTCGGGGGTCCCACAAGACGGAAGGGTTCCGCATGACGGGAGGTCGGCCGGGTGTGGTGACACACCCTCGGGTCGGTGGGAGACTGCCGCTCATGCCCAAGCGCAAGCATTCGATGCCGAAGTCCCGGCTCACCACCCCGCTCGTCCGAGTGGACGGTGAGCTCCAGCCCGCCTCCTGGGAAGACGCCCTGACCAGGGTCGTCGAGGGTTTCACCACGGTGAAAGAGGCCAAGGGGGGCGACGGCTTCGCCGTGTTCTCCTGCTCGAAGAGCACCAACGAGATGAACTACGCGGCGCAGAAGTTCGCCCGCACCGTGCTGGGGTCGAACAACATCGACTCCTGCAACCGAACTTGACACGCTCCCAGTGTCGTCGGTCTGGCGACAGTCTTCGGAGCGGGGGGCGGCACGGCCTCCTATCAAGAGATCGAGGAGACCGACGTCATCCTCCTGTGGGGCTCGAACGCGCGTGAAGCGCACCCGATCTTCTTCCACCACCTGATGACCGGGCTCGACAACGGCGCGCGCATGTACGCCGTCGACCCCCGTCGCACGTCCTCGTCGAAGTTCGCCGATCTGTGGCTCGGCCTCGAGCTCGGCTCCGACGTCGCGCTCGCGAACACCGTCGGCAACCACATCATCTCCAAGGGTCTCCAGAACGACGCCTTCATCGAGCACTCGGCGCAGGGCTACGCCGAGTACGTCGAGGCCGTCTCGGAGTACACCCTCGAGCGTGGTGAGGCGCTGACCGGCGTGCCCGCCGCCGCCATCGCCGAGATGGCCGAGGCCTACGCCACGGCCGAGAAGGCGCAGATCCTCTGGACGCTGGGCATCACCGAGCACCACAACGCCGTCGACAACGTGCTGGCACTGTGCAACCTCGCGCTGCTCACCGGCCACATCGGTCGATGGGGGAGCGGCCTCGTGCCGTTGCGCGGGCAGAACAACGTGCAGGGCGGCGGCGACATGGGTGCGCTTCCCAACAAGTTGCCGGGCTTCCAGAACGTCACCGACCCCGAGCATCGGGCCAAGTTCGAAGCCGTCTACGGCGTCGACATCCCGGCCGAAGACGGCATCCACCTGACCCTCATGTTCGAGGCCATGGAGCGGGGCGAGATCAATGCCGCGTACGTGATCGGCGAGAATCCCGCCGACTCCGAAGCCGACATCAACCACGCACGGAAACTCCTGTCGGGGCTCGACCTGTTGGTCGTGCAGGACATCTTCCTGACCCGCACCGCCGAACTCGCCGACGTCGTGTTGCCCGCCTCGGTCGGCTGGGCCGAGTGCGAGGGCACGGTGACCTCCTCCGAGCGTCGGGTGCAGCGTGTGCGTGCTGCCGTGCCACCGCCGGGTGAGGCCCGTCATGACCAGGACATCATCGGCGAACTCGCTCGTCGCATGGGGTACGACTGGGGGCATCCGACCTCCGAGGATCTGTGGGAAGAGCTCCGATCGCTCTCACCGCTGCACGGCGGCATGACCTACGAGCGCCTCGAGTCGGAGGGCGGCCTGCAGTGGCCGTGTCCGACACTCGATCACCCGGGTTCACCGTTCCTGCACGGTTGGCTTTGGGAGGAGGACCTGGGCGGTCGCGCACCGGCACCGTTCTCGGTCGTCGGTCATCAGGGCCCGAAGGAGGAGCTCACCGAGCAGTTCCCGATCCGCCTCACGACCGGTCGGTCCCTCGACATGTACAACACCGGTGTGCAGTCGGGCGGGTTCGATTCGCCGATCCGCTATGGCGAAGCGCTCGACATCAACCCGGCCGACGCAGCCGGCCTGGATCTGGTCGATGGTGAGGTCGTGCTCGTCTCGTCGCCTCGCGGTTCGGTCGAGATGGCCGTGCGCTTCCAACCCGACATCCCGGTCGGTCTGACCTTCACCACCTTCCACTTCCCCGAACTCGTCGACATCAACCAGCTGACCAACGACGCCTGGGACAAGCGGTCCGGAACCGCGGAGTTCAAGGCGGCGTCCATCCGCATCGACAAGCTGGCGCCGTCGACCGACCCCGACACGAGCGAACTCATCCATGCCTGACCTGCACCTCACCGAGGATCGAGCCACCGACGCCGAGACCGCCGCCATCGACGCTGCGATCGCCGCCGTCGGGGTGGACCCCGCCATCGTGTTCGAGGCCGACCGCCTCGTGCGCGGCGGCGTGCACCGCAAGCACGATCGCCGCCATGCGCTCCTTCCCGCACTCCACGCGCTGCAGAACACATCTGGCTGGATCTCGCCCGGCGGGCTGAACCACATCGCCGAGGTCCTCGGGGTGCCACCGGCCGAGGGCTACGGCGTCGCCAGCTTCTACGAGTTGTTCCGGGTCGACTCGGCACCCGATCACGACGAGAGCGTCATCCACGTCTGTGTCGACTCACCCTGTCTGGCGACGGCCGAAGCGAAGATCGCCGCGCTCGAAGCGGAGGGCAAGCACGTGCACCGCTCGCCGTGCCTCGGGCAGTGCGAGCGTGGCTCCACCGACGCCGCCGTCTTCATCCAGGGCCGGAACGGACCCGACTCGGTGCCGGCAGATCAGCCGGACGAGCTGTGGGAGCTGCCGCAGCGCGGCGAACCGCAGCTCAAGTTGCTCCGCAACATCGGTCGGATCGATCCGACGTCGATCGAGGCCTACATCGGCGCCGGCGGCTTCACGGCGCTGGCCGCAGCGTTCGAGATGGGTGCCGACAAGGTCATCTCGGAGGTCACGGAATCCGGGCTGATGGGCCGTGGCGGCGCGGCGTTCCCGACGGGCGTCAAGTGGCGCGGCGTGGCGGAGGCCGAGGGCCCGCAGAAGTACGTGGTCGCCAACGCGGACGAGTCCGAGCCAGGGACCTTCAAGGACCGCACGATCATGGAGAACGACCCGTTCTCGCTGATCGAGGCCATGACGATCGCCGGATTCGCCACCGGGGCGACCAAGGGCTTCATCTACATCCGCGGTGAATACCCCCTCGCCACGACCCGGCTCCAGATCGCCATCGACGCCTCCCGCGACGCCGGCTTCCTCGGCTCCGGCATCGCCCGGTCGTCCGTCGACTTCGACATCGAGATCCGGCGGGGCGCCGGCGCCTACATCTGTGGCGAGGAGACGGCACTGTTCGCTTCGCTCGAGGGGTTCCGTGGAGAGCCGCGGCAGAAACCGCCGTTCCCCACCACCAACGGCCTGTTCGACGCACCGACGGCGATCAACAACCCCGAGACCCTGCTCAACGTGTTGCCGATCATGCTCGAAGGCGGCGCCGCCTACGGCGGACTCGGCACCGAACGGTCGTCGGGCCACAAGCTCTTCTGCCTGTCGGGGGCCGTCGCCCGTCCCGGCACCTACGAAGTCGAGTTCGGGCCCACGCTGCGGGAGATCATCGACCTCGCCGGTGGGGCCACCGGCGAGATCGCCGCCGTCCTGATGGGTGGCGCAGCGGGATCGTTCGTCGGCCCCGACGCCCTCGACATGCCGCTCACGATGGAAGCGGTCCGGGAGGCGGGCACGACGCTCGGATCCGGTGTCGTGATGGTGTTCGACACCGACACCGACTTCGATGCGGTCTGTATCCGTCTCGCCGAGTTCTTCCGGAACGAATCGTGCGGCCAGTGCGTGCCGTGTCGGGTCGGGGCCGTTCGTCAGCACGAGTTGCTGGTCCGGGCGGCCGATGCCGCACCGAAGATGGTGCTCAACGGTGAGGTGCAGCTGCTCGCCGAGATGGATCTCGCCATGAAGGACGCCTCGATCTGCGGCCTCGGCCACACCGCCTCCACCGCCGTTCGATCGGCGATCGACCTCGGATTGATCGGATCCCCGTCATGACTGCTGTGCCCGTGACACTCACCGAGACGACCGTGACCATCTCGGTCGACGGTCAGAACGTGACCGTGCCCGACGGGGCCTCGGTCCTCGACGCCTGCACGGCGGCCGGGGTCGACACCCCGACGATCTGCTACGCCGAGAACCTGACGCCGGTCAACGCCTGTCGGGTCTGTGTGGTCGAGATGGAGGGCAGTCGCACGTTGGTGCCGTCGTGCTCTCGCGCCGCCGAGGACGGGATGACCGTTCAGACCGACACCGAACGGGTCCGGCACAGCCGGAAGATGGTGCTCGAGTTCCTCGGCTCGGGTACCGACCTCTCCCAGGCGCCCGACATCCTCGGCTGGATGGCCGACTACGGCGCCGACCCCGACCGCTATGGAGCCGACCGGGAGACGATGGACGAAGAGGTCAAGGTCCAGGACAACCTCTACATCCGTGACTACGACAAGTGTGTGCTCTGCTACAAGTGCGTCGAAGCCTGCGGTGACGACGCCCAACACACGTTCGCGATCGCGATGTCGGGACGTGGATTCGGGAATCGGATCTCGACCGAGTTCGACATCACGCTGCCCGACTCGGCGTGTGTGTACTGCGGCAACTGCGTCGCGGTCTGCCCGACCAACGCGCTCCAGTTCAAGACCGAGTTCGATCTGCGCCAGGCCGGCAACTGGCGCGAAGAGGACCAGGACGTGACCCGGACGGTGTGCTCCTATTGCGGCGTCGGCTGCAATCTCGAGCTCCACACCCAGGACGAGCGGATCGTGAAGGTGACGTCGCCGAACGATCACTCCGTGACCAGCGGCCACCTCTGCATCAAGGGGCGGTTCGGCTGGCAGTACGTGCACGGCGGTGCCGACGACTGAGTAATCGGTCTCAGCGACCCAGAGTCGCATGACGCATCGGATGTGTGTTCACGGCCCTCGCCAGGCCGATGGTGGACCCCGACACTCACGACAAGCAGTGATGAGCATTCCCCGAGGCGGGGGAGCACATCTCGATTGTCGAGGGGACAACCATGAAGCGATGGACACGAACCGGCGCCTCCGCGCTGGTCATCGGAGCAATGATCGCCACGGCGATGTCATCGGTCGCAGGATCGACGCCACCGTCGTATGAACAGACGGGGCTGATCTCGCTCGAGATCTCCGGCTCCGAGTCGGGCACGGCCGTCCTGAACGGGGCGACGACCCAGACCCTGGGAACCGGGCAGGGATGTGCGTACACCTCGACGGGGCCGGAGGTCCTCGCCATCTCCGGTTCGGACCTCGGCCCCGGTATCGCCAACGGGTCGATCGGCGTCCAGGCGAAGCGCAACGGCCGGAACTGCGGCCAGATCGACGGTGCGGAGCGCTTGACCATCGCACTCGGTGGTGCGGCTCCATCCGACGAAGCGGTGTTCCGGGCCGAGCTCGATCTCGAGCTCCAGCAGGACGCCGTCGTCGTCGCCACGACCTATCTCGAGGGTGCGCAGGTCGGGGCCTACACCCTCTTCACCGGCGAGAACATCCCGGCTGGCGTCGTGCCGAGCAATCCGGTGAGCGCCACCGATGCCTCACCGAACGTCGCCTGCAATCCACAGTCCTCATCCGGACCGAACAGCTCGGCCAGCGACAACTGCCGGTTCGTCCTGGAGCCGACGGTGGTGTTCGACACGCTCGTGCTGACCACGTCGGCCGGCAAGGCCTCGCTGGAGGGTGGCGCCGACGGAACGGCGGTCGCGACCGGTGGGCAGGGGCCGGGTTCGCTGTTCTTCCTCGCCGAAGCGCCCGACGGCATCCTCGACTGCGGCGATGTGGTCTCGGTGTCCGATGGTTCGCTCGGCGGTGTCGTCACCCGTCTCGACAACGCCGGTGGCACACCGTGCGACCTCAAGCCGTACACCTTCGACATCAACGGGAACCAGGTCGAGTTCGAGCCGACGGGCTTCACGGGCGCCCGGTACTCCGCCGGGATCACCAAGCCGGTGCCCGTCTCGAACCCGCTGACCGTGAGCATCGAGTACGACCGGGACGGCGACGACACCATCTGGGGATTCACCCTGATGAAGTGGTGCGAGAACGCCGTCATCCAGAATTCGGTCTCGGGCGGCGATGTCTCCCGACTCGTGACCGACGCCGACCTGCCGGCCGGGGAGAGCTGGTGCATCGCTGCGGTCGATGTGCTCGAAGCAGCAGGTCCCGATGCCGGTTCGGCGGTGTTCTGGCTCTACGGCGAGGACGATCCGCACTGGCGATGACGTTCCGTCACGCCGTCGACTGACGACCGGACCCCTCGGAGCTCCCGCTCCGGGGGGTTCAGCGCGCCCAGAGTCGCTGGCGGAGCGCGTTGCGTTCCTCCTCGAGGCGGAGATCGATGGTCGGCTCCCAGTCGGCCGCATCGAGGAGGCGGAGTCGATCGATGTCGAGGAGCCCGTCGTCGGCCAGGGCCGAGCGGAGCCGCCGTGAGGCGGCGTCCCGGTCGTCGGCGCAGAGTCGAGCGGCGTCCAACAGCGCCGCGTGCAGCGGGAAGTCCTCACCGGCGATGTCGCCGAGGTGATCGGCGTCGAGCCGCGTCCGGAGCAGGTCCCGCTCGACTCGCGCCTCGCCTGCGGTGTGCCCGTGACCCATCTCGTCGGCGAGCTCGGCGCACTCCTCGAACAGCGCGAGGGCCCGGTCCCAGTCGGACAGGCCGGTGAGCGCCCGGCCGAGGTTCAGCAGCACGAATGGCACCAGATCGCCGTAGCCGGAGCCTCGAGCGGTGCGGAGCGATCGGCGGAGGAGTTCCGCCGCCTCGGCGTGCCGGCCGGCCGACACGAAGAGTTCGCCGAGGTTCGCCTCGGCCGATGCCGCGCCGGCCTCGTTGCCGATCGAGCGGTCGAGATCCCGGCTGCGTTGATAGTGCACGACCGCCGACGTCCACCGACCGACGAGGAAGTCCCGTCCACCGAGTGTGCCGAGAACGGCGGCCGAGGCGGGGAGGTCGCCGAGTTCGTCGTAGATCGTGGCCGCCCGCTCGAGATCCGTCGCTTCGTCGAACCGTCCCATCATGAGCAGGCCGATGCTGCGGCTCTGGAGAGCCCGGGCGTGGGCGTCGCGGATGTCGCCGGACGCGACCGTGGCTTCGCGGAGTGCACGGTCGGCGGCCCGGATGGCCAGGTCGGGACGTTGCTGTGCGATGCGGACCATCGACTCGTGAGCGCTGAGCCGTGCTCGCTCCGCACCGGCGTCGTCTGGCAGGAGTCCTCTCGCTGCAGTGATGGCACGCAGCGCCACTCGATACCGCCCGGCGTTCATCGCAGCCCGCGAGAGGCGTAGCTTCAGGTCGGCGCGGTCGCGGTCGTCCATCGGGCGTCGACCGGCCCGGACGAACACCTCGATCGCCTCCGGGTACCTGCCGGCACGCTCGAGCGCGGTCCCCAGGCTGATCTCGATCCTGCGGATCTCGTCCGGCTCACCTCCGAGCGCGGCGACGGATCGGAGGACCCGACCATGGTGGAGGGCCGCCTCGGCGAAGGCGCTCTGCTCCTCCGCCTCGGCGGCGGCGGCGATCGACAACGTCCTCGCTCGTTCGTAGTCGTTGCCCTCGAGGTGATGGAGCGAGAGCGCGGCGGCCCGGCCCCGGCTCTGCTCGGGAATGATGTCGCCGAGGATCCGGGCCGCGTCGAGGTGGTATCGGCGGCGGTCGAGCCGGTTGAGCGAGTCGTAGAGACAGTCACGGACGAGCGGATGCCGGAAACGGAGGTGGTTGCCGCCGTCGATTGCGAGGAACTCGGCGAGGTCGAACTCGACGGCCTCCCGGACGTCGCCATCGGCCCACATCGCATCGAGCACGTCGATCCGACACCGTTGGCCGAGGACCGAGGCCTGTGCGAGGACCCGCCGGAGCGGGACCGGGACGCGGTCGATCCGCGTGCCCATGACCTCCTCGATGGAGGACGGCAGATCGGGCACCGATCCGGTGGTGCGAATCGTCCGGATGAGTTCGGACAGGAACAGCGGATTGCCGCCGATGCGGGAGACGAGCCGCTCCAGCTCGTCCCGGCGAGCCGCCAGCCCCTCGGTCTCGACATCGAGCATGGCCCGGGTCACCGTGTCGTCGAGTGGTTCCAGTCGCACCGATGCCACATCGGGCATCACGAAGCCCGTGGCGTCGGGCCGCCGGAGCGAGAGGATCACCCAGGGTTGGCCTCGCAGCGCGTCGGAGATCCGCCCGAGGAGTTCCGCACTGGCTTCATCGACCCACTGTGCGTCGTCGATCAGGAGCACCTGCGCATCGTCAGCGGAGAGCCGCAACAGGCCGACGACGACGTCGGCGAGGCGTTCCCGTCGATATCGGGGGTCGAGCTGGCGGGTCGTCTCGGTGTCGGGCAGATCGAGGTGGAGCACATCGCCGAGCAGCGGGAGGAACGCAGCGAGTTCGTCGTCGATCGACGCGAGAGCGGACCGGATCGCGGCGATCGTCTCGTGATCGTCGACGTCGTCGAGTCCGAGCATCCCGCGAGCCACATCGCGCATGGCGCGATAGGGGCTGGCGGCGGCATAGGGGTCGGCTCGTAGGCCGTGCACCGTGACGGCCAGCCCGTCGAGGAGCTCCGAGGCGATCCGGGTCTTCCCCATGCCCCGCAGCCCGACGATGTCGATCCGGGCGCCCTCGCCGCGCAGTCCGCCGTCGAGCCGGATTCGCAGGTCCCGGAGCAGGTCGTCGCGACCGACGAAGTCGAGGTCGTCGGTCCGGGTCTGCTTCGGGCCGGTCGGTCGTCCGACGTCGACGACGTGAACGAGCTCGGACTTGCCCTTGGCCGGGAAGGGGTCGACCGGTCGGGTCTCGAAGCCCGTTCGCGACACGCCGAGTGCGCTGGGTGAGGCATACAGGTGGCCGGGGGGAGTGCGGACCATCATGCGAGCGGCGGTGTTGACCGCGTCGCCCATCGCGACGTAGGTCGCCCGCCGCTCGGACCCGACCTCGCTGCTGAAGAGCACGCCGTCGTTGACCCCGATGCGGACCGTCAATGACTCGTAGGCGTCCGCCACGATGCGCTGGCAGCAGCGCAGCAACCGGCCGGCATCGTCCTCCTGGCGGATCGGAGCTCCGGTCGCCAGCAGGACGCGGAACCCGTCCGACGAGGCGTCGGTGGCGAGCAGCGCAACACCTTCGGCCGCCGCCTCGAGCGAGATCCGGTCGAGCGTGCCGTCGAGAATCCGCACCCGGTCGGCGATGTCGTGGTCCGATCGCAGCCGCTCGAAGCCGCCGATCTCGAGGAAGGCGATCAGTCCGCTCCGATGGTCGGCCTGCACCCCGTGGCGGATGATGTCGATCAGCGCGGTCGGCACCCCGCGTTCGATGAGATCATCATCGAGCCGTCGTCGTGGCGGGGTCTCCGCTCGGGCTCGTGGCTGTCGCCAGGGCAGTGGGATCAGGTCTCGGTCGGCGGTGATGCCGAGGCGGGCCGCGAGCTCCCGGTCGATGAGGATCTCACCCGGCGATGCGGCCGACTCGGCGGCGATGGCCCGGCGGACCGCGGCGCCGGAGGCGACGATCGTCTCGAAGTCGTGGCCGACGCGGATCAGGTCCATCGAACCCGCCGCGAGCCCGATGGAGATCCGAAGTCGGAGCCGACCGACCAGCGTCTTCCAGCTCGTCGCCTCCGCGATCACCTTCCGGAGGGCGACGGCGGCCGACGCACCCCGACGCTCGTGATCGTCGCCCCGGAACTCGAGGAGCAACGCGTCGCCGCCGAAGTTGATCAGCCGGCCACCGAATCCGGAAGCCTCGGTCAGCATCCGGTCCATCAGGGCACCGATCAGCCGCACGAGCTCCTCGGAGCCCAGCCGTCCCTGTGCCGCGAGCCGCTCCGAGAGTGCGGTGAACCCGCTGATGTCGGCGAAGCAGACGGTTGCGTCGGTCTCGTGCCAACGCATCGATCCGGCGACGGTGTCCCAATCGTCGAACGCCTCGGGGACGAACCGTTCGAGTGTCCGGCTCCCTCCCTCGGCCATCATCTGCTCATGATGGCCCACGCGACTCGCGGTTGCGACCGTCGGCTCGTGATCGCTCGATCATCGAGTCCGACCGACGCCGGTGTCAGTAGCTGCCCTCTGCAGCACGGTCGATCCCCTGCAGCACGATCAGGTCTTCGTGGAGCTCCATCCAGACGTCGTGGAAGGACTCACACATCACGCCGGTGAACTGCTTCGTCTCTCCCGCCGCCACGGCGGCGGCCGCGTCGAGGAGGCGATCCCCATATCGACCGATCCGCGGCACGGTCACCCCCATCTGGTCGATGACCGCGCCGGTCCGGTCGGCGAGGTCCGAGAGCTGCTCGACACACGTGCTGTCGTAGGCCGCGTCCGTGTGATCATTGGGTGCGCCGTCGCGCATCTGCCAACGGGTGCAGAGCTCCTTCAGCTCGTCGTTGAGCGGAAGGAATCTGGCGTACGGGTCGGCGAGACCTTCGGAGATCGCCGGACCGGTGAGATCGGACAGCAGCTCGGCATGTCGTGTCTTGCCGTCGGGCATGAGGCTGTACATGTCGCGAGCCTCGATGTGACGCACGAGCCCGCGCTCGGCGAGGTCGTCGAGGATCTCGGTCGGTACGGCACCGAGACTGGCGCGGAGGCCGTCGACCGTCGCGAACCCGCGGATCTTGAGCACGTGCACGACGAGGGCCTCGTCGATCTCGATGGTGGGGGGCTGGGCGTGGTCCGCCGGGGCGCCCGCGGCTCGGCGGCCCGCACCCGCCGGTGCGTCGCCGATGTCGAACCGCAGCGCATCGACGTCGACGCGCTCCGTGTCGAGCAGCGCCTGCGCAGCGCCGAGGCGGGCCATGGGCACCCGGAACGGTGAGCACGAGATCGAGTCGAGCCCGAGTCCGATCACGTAGGCGGCCGACGGCGGATGTCCGGCGTGCTCGCCGCAGATGCCGAGCTTGATGTCGGGGCGAGCGGCCCGGGCGTCGGCGCAGGCCAGCTCGATCAATCGTCCGACGCCCGGCTGATCGAGCGCGGCGAACGGGTTCGACTCGAGGATGCCGGCCGCCTCATAGGCGGGGAGCAACGCCGCCTCGACGTCGTCGCGGCTGAAGGCGTAGGTCATCTGGGTGAGGTCGTTGGTACCGAACGAGAAGAAGTCCGCGTGCTCGGCGAGGGCGCCGGCGGTGAGCGCCGCTCGGGGGGTCTCGATCATGGCGCCGACCGCGAGCACCCCGGCCGACAGCTCGGGGTGGCCGAGTTCGTCGAGTGCGTCGGTGACCCAGCCGCGGGCGACCCGCAGCTCCTCGGCGTCCACGACGAGCGGGACCATGATCTCCACCTTCGGCTGCTTGCCCCGCGCCACCAGTGATGCCGCGGCACGCACGAGCGCTCGCACCTGCATCTGGTAGACGCCCGGTCGGATCATGCCGAGGCGCACACCACGCGTGCCGAGCATGGGATTGGTCTCGTGCAGCCGACGGACCGCCGCGAGCTCCTCGACCTCGAGAGCGCTCAAGGCCTGAGTCGCCTCGCCCCTCGTCAGCTCCACGAGGTCCGGGAGAAACTCGTGAAGCGGCGGATCGAGCAGCCGGACGGTCACGGGAAGACCATCCATGGACTCGAGAATCCCCTCGAAGTCGGCCTCCTGCGCGACCTCCAGGGCGGCGAGTGCCTCGGCTTCGGTGGCCGCGTCGGCGGCGAGGATGAACCGGCGCATCAACGGGAGTCGGCTGGGGGCGAGGAACATGTGCTCGGTGCGGCACAGCCCGATTCCCCGCGCACCGAGCGATCGGCTCGTCGTGGCGTCGTCGGCGGCGTCTGCGTTTGCGCGCACCTCGAGCCCGGCCAGCTCGGCGACGTCGTCGGCCCAACCCAGCAGTGTGTCGAGTTCGGACGGTGCCTCGTCACCCGAGACCGCCAACGAACCGAGGTAGATCGAGCCGTCGGTGCCGTCGATGGTGATCTCGTCACCGGATCGCACCTCGTGGTCACCGAGACGGACCCGATCGCCGTCGATCTCGACGCCAGCGGCGCCGACGACGGCGGGGATGCCCCATCCCCGCGCCACGACCGCAGCGTGACTCGCGAGGCCGCCGCGAGTGGTGAGGATGCCTGCGGCGGCTTGCATGCCGAGCACGTCGTCGGGTGTGGTCTCCGGGCGCACCAGGATCACGGTTTCGCCACGATCGGCGGCGTCCATGGCCGCCAGTGCGGTCAGGACGATGCGCCCCGTCGCCGCGCCGGGCGACGCCGGGAGTCCATTGGCGATGGCCTCGGCCTCGACCTCCAGCGATGTGTGGAGGAATGTGGCCAGCTCCGTCGGGTCGACCGCGCCCAGCGCCGCGATCACGGCGTCCGTCGTGCCGGCCTGACGGGCGGCGCTGACAGCCGCGCGGATGCGATCGCTGGTCGATGTCGTCATGTCTCGCTCCCCGGGGAGTGCTGCGGGGACGCATCGACCGGGATCGACCTCGCCTCCTCTGATGTGACGACCGTAACAATCGCGACCCGGCCCGCTCCACTCCCGCGAGCGATCGGCACGGGCCCCGACCGGGGTTTAGCCTCCCCGGCATGAAGGTCGCCGCCGTCCAACTCGCGCCCGCCTACCTCGACCGGGAGGCGACGATCGATGTGGTGGTCGAAGCGATGGCCGAAGCGGCGCACGAGGGCGCTCGGCTCGTCGTCTTCCCCGAGACGTTCGTGTCGGGGTATCCGTCGTTCGTCGACTTCTCGGATGCATCGACGTTCGACGCGCCGGATCAGAAGGCGGCGTTCCGTTGGTACCTCGACGCTGCGGTCGACCTCGCCAGGGGAGACCTGGATCGGGTGGTGGTCGCCGCCTCCGAGTTCGGACAGTTCGTGTACCTCGGGATCGTGGAACGGTCGACCTCGGGTTCGTCCGTCTACTGCTCGCTCGTTGCGATCGATCCGGCGGACGGGATCGTCGGGGTCCACCGGAAACTCAAGCCGACCTACGGGGAACGCCTGGTGTGGGCCGATGGAGACGGAGCGGGACTTCGGGCCCACGAGCTCGACGGGATCCGGGTGAGCGGGCTGAACTGCTGGGAGAACTGGATGCCCCTCGCACGGGCTGCGATGTACGCCCAGGGCCCGTCGATCCACGTCTCGGTCTGGCCGGGTTCGCCGGCGATCGTGCACGACAACGCCCGGTTCGTCGCTCAGGAGGGACGACTGTTCGTGGTCGCCGCGGGTGCGGTGCTTCGGGCCGAGCACATCCCCGATGGATTCCCGCTGAAGGCGGAGATGCTGACCCACGGCGACCGCTTCGCGAGTGGCGGCTCGATCATCGTGGCGCCCGACGGGGTCGTACTGGCCGAAGCCGAGAAGCACGCGGAGACGATCCTCTACGCCGATCTGGATCTCGACCTCGTCGCCGAGGCCCGGCACAACTTCGACCCGTCGGGCCACTACAGCCGGCCGGATGTGCTGGGGCTCACGGTCGATCGCACCCGCCGTTCGCCCGCGACGTTCGTCGACTGACCCCGCCCGTTGGGTCAGAGCCGGTGGCGGTGGGAGAGGAAGGGCACGAACGCGAGTGCTGCGCTGAGGATCCACAGCGCCGCGCCGGTTTCGGCGTGCACCGTCCAGCCGATCCAGAAGCCGGCCACGAAGCACACGACCGTGCCCGACCAGGCCAGATACCGCACGGTCCGGCGACGGCGCTCGACGGTCGCCCGGTCCGGGGCATGGGAGATCGGCCGGGACATGCGCTCCACCCTAGAAGCCGACGGTGCCGGTGGAGGCGTCCGTCGCTCGCGGGAGTACGCACGCGCATGCTGGACTTGCCGCCACAGTCGAACGAAAAGTGTCGTTCCGACCTGGGATTTCGTCGGAGTCAGCCGATGGCGTCGGGCATGGAGTCCTTCTTCGCCTGGATGAAGGCCAGCATCTCGGCGTCGACGGCGTCATCGAGTTCGGGCGCCTCGTAGGAGGACAGCATGTCCTTCCACTGCTCGTTGGCCCGCTGTGCCGCAGTCTTCGAGCCCTCCTCGTCCCACTGCTCGAAGCTGTTGTTGTCGGCCACCGACGAGCGGTAGAAGGCCGTCTCGAAGTTGGCGTAGGTGTGGGCATTGCCGAGGAAGTGCTGACCGTGCTCGTTGGTGCGGAACGCCTCCATGGCCTGGCCGTTCTCGGACATGTCGACGCCCTTGGCGTAGACCTCCATCATGCCGAGCTGGTCGGCGTCCATGATCAGCTTCTCGTAGCTGAGGGCGAGGCCACCCTCGATCCACCCGGCGGCGTGGAGCACGAAGTTCACACCGGCCATCACCGTGGGGATGATCGACGCGGCGGACTCATAGGCGGCCTGGGCGTCCGGCGTCTTGGAGGCGCTGAACTGACCACCCGAACGGAACGGCACACCGACGCGGCGGGCGAGCTCGGCCATCACGTAGATGGCGAGACCACCCTCGGCGGTGCCGAAGGTGGGTGCTCCGGTGGCCATCGACATCGACGTGGCGAAGGTGCCGAAGATGACCGGCGAGCCGGGCCGCACGAGCTGGGTGTAGGCCATGCCCGCGAGCGCTTCAGCCAGGGCCTGGGCGGCGAGCCCGGCGACCGTGACCGGCGACATGGCGCCCATCAGGATGAAGGGGGAGATGATCGAGGCCTGGTTGGCCTTCGCGTACACCGTGGCCGCACCGAGCATCGTGGCGTCCCAGCGCAGCGGCGACGACGCATTGATGAGCGAGGTCATCACGGTCCGGTCGCCGAGGTCGCCGCCGAACGCCATCCGGCACAACTCGATGGAGTCCTCGGCCCGCTCCGGCGCGGTGACCGACCCCATGAGCGGCTTGTCGGAGTACTTGAGGTGGGCGTAGACCATGTCGAGGTGCCGCTTGTTGACGGCGACGTCGACCGGCTCGCAGACCGTGCCACCCGAGTGGTGGAGGTGCGGGAGCTGATACGCCAGCTTCACGATGTTGTTGAAGTCCTCGATCGTGCCGTACCGGCGCCCGTTGTCGAGGTCGGTCACGAACGGGGAGCCGTAGTTCGGGGCGAACACCGTCGAGTTCCCACCGATGCGCACGTTGCGGTCGGGGTTACGGGCGTGCTGGATGTACTCCGCCGGTGCGTTCTGCTGGACGATCTCGCGACAGAGGCCACGCGGGAAGAAGACCATCTCGGTCTCGCGGTCGACGCGAGCGCCCGCTTCCTCCCACAGGTCGAGGGCGGAGGGGAACTCCTGGAACGCGATGCCGACCTCGTTGAGGATCGTCTCGGCGTTCTCCTCGATCTGGAGGAGTGAATCCTCCGAGAGCACGTTGACCGGGGTGAGGGTCCGCTCGAGGAAGCTCGCCGCCTCGGCCCGCTGGGAACGTGCCGCACGGCGTGCCTCGCGGCCACCGCCGCCGCGGCGTGCGCGGCGACCACTGGATGCAGATGCGTCGGTCATGATGGATTCTCCCTGGTCCGGCGTCCGCCGGATCGTCGACGCCGACCGCCGGCGGCTGCCGGTTCGGCTTCCGGGGCCAGGGGAAATCCCATGGCCTCCACGAACAACTCCTGGAACTTCGGCTCGGTGGCCGTCTCGATCTTGGTCACTTCTCGCACGACCTGCTCGATCTCGCGGCGTTCGCTTCCGGACAGCGCAAGTCGGGCCGCACCCGAACCGGCCGAATTGCCCGGTGATCCGAGCGCGCCGCTCGACGGGGGGATGAGGTCGATGTCGATGGCGGCCTGGGTGTCGATGTGGGAGCCGAACGCTCCGGCGAGTCGGATGTCGTCGACTTCGTCGAAGCCGGCGTGCTCCATGAGGAGCGCGATCCCCGCCTTCAGGGCCGCCTTGGCCAGCTGGATGGCTCGGACGTCGTTCTGCTCGATGAACAGCTCGGCTCCCGGGTGACCTTCCGGTGGTGTGTAGAGCCGGTACGCGAACGTGCGGTCGGTCTCGACGATGCGTCCGGTCCGCCCGGCCATGGCGCCGCGCACGACGCCGGCGCGGTCGAGCAGGCCGGCCTTCGACATCTCGGCGAGCACTTCGATGATGCCCGAGCCGCAGATCCCGATGACGCCCGTGGAGGCCACGGCATCGCTGAAACCCGGCTCATCCGACCAGAGGTCGGACCCGATCACCTTGAACCTCGGCTCCAGCGTCTCGGTGTCGATCCGGACCCGCTCGATGGCGCCCGTGGCCGCACGCACGCCGCACGAGATCTGGGCGCCCTCGAAGGCGGGCCCGGTGGGGGAGGAGGCGGCGAAGAGTCGAACCCGGTTGCCGAGCACGATCTCGGCGTTGGTGCCGACGTCGACCAGCAGCTGGACGGGGTCGTCGCGGTGCGGGCCCTCCGCCACGATGGCCGCCGCGGTGTCGGCACCCACGTGGCCGGCGATGCAGGGGGCGACGTAGACCCGGGCGTTCGGTGCGTCGAGGTCGAGGTGGCGGGCCGGGACCTCGACGGCGTCGCTCGTCGCGAGCAGGAACGGAGCCGCACCGAGTGGGGTGGGATCGATGCCGAGGAGCAGGTGGTGCATGATCGGGTTCCCGACGAGCACGACCTCGAGCACACGATCGCGGGAGACCTCGGCCTGGTCGAGCAGATCGCCGATGATCTCGTCGAGGGCGCGACGGATGGCCGCGGTCATCTCGGTGTCGCCGCCGGGGTTCATCATCACGTAGCTGACCCGGCTCATCAGGTCCTCGCCGAATCGGATCTGCGGGTTCATCCGCGACGAGGTGCCGAGCACGTCGCCCGAGGCGAGGTCGAGCAGGTGCCCGGCCACGGTGGTCGAGCCGACGTCGATGGCCACGGCGACGGAGACATCGATCAGGCCCGGCCAGGCCGCGACGAGGTGAGCGCCGTCCCGGACGGCCACGGTGATGCCGGTCTCACGGCCGGCAGCGGCGTTCTTCGCGGCGCCGTCGATGGCGGGCTGGAGCTGAGCCAACACCCCGAAGTCGACAGAGACCTCGTCGAGCGCCCAGTCGTCGGCGAGCGCCCGTCGGACGAGTTCGACCGCGGTGAGGTCTTCCCCGAGTTCGGGCTCGGCGAGTTCGACGTACCGCAGCACCGAGGTCGGGTCGAGCACGACACCGGCGAGATCGATCGACTTGCGCACGACCTGTCGGTGGATCTGGCTCGACTCGGGAACATCGACCACGACGTCGCCGCGGATCGTCGTGGCACACCCGAGACGCTGGCCGTCGAGCAGTGGTCGCTTGCCGGCGTAGTCGCGTTCGGTCGCGTTCGGTTCCGAGAAGGCGTCGGCGTCGACGTTCAGCCCCCACTTCGGGAACGAGCCGGTCGATGGAACGACCTGGCAACGACCGCAGATGCCCCGGCCGCCACACACCGAGTCGATGTCCACCCCCAGCTGCCGGGCGGCGTCGAGCACGGCGGTGCCGACCTCGAATTCGCCGGAACGGCCGGAGGGGGTGAAGACGACGCGGGGCATGGCGATCGGGGTGCCGGGCTCAGGCCTGCGGTGTGTCGGCGGCGGGCGTCGTGGGGGCGGCGTCGCCTCCACGCCCGGCGCGACGACGACCACCGCGGCGACGAGCGCCACCCTCGCCGCCACCGGCGTCGGGATCGCGCTTGGCGGCGATCCAGGCGGCGCAGTTCTCGTCCTGTCCGGCCAGCACGTCGGCCGCCATCACGGCGTCCTTCACCTCGGCGTGCATCGGGTTCATGATCGCCGACGTCATGCCGTGGCTGATGGCCATGGCGAGGAACGTGCCGGTGACCTGGTGCCGGGCCGGGAGGCCGAAGCTGACGTTCGACGCACCGCAGGTGCTGTTCACGCCGAGTTCGGTCCGCAGACGATGCACGAGCTTGAACACCTGCTGGCCGGCGCCACCCATGGCCCCGATGGGCATGACGAGCGGATCGACGACCACGTCGGCGGCGGGGATGCCGAAGTCACTCGCTCGATTGACGATCTTCCGCGCGACCTCGAAGCGCACGTCGGGATCTTCGGAGATCCCGGTCTCGTCGTTGGAGATGGCGACGACCGCCGCGCCGTGCTTGGCGACGAAGGGCAGCACTCGTTCGAGCACCTCTTCCTCACCGGTCACGGAGTTGATGAGCGGCTTGCCCTGGTAGACGGCGATCGCCGCCTCCAAGGCCTCGACGATCGAGGAGTCGATGGCGATCGGCACGTCGACGACGGCCTGGACCTCCTGGATCGCCCGCACGAGCAGTGCCGGTTCGTCGGCGAGGGGGATGCCGGCGTTCACGTCGAGCATCTGGGCGCCGGCCTCGACCTGGGCGATGGCGTCGGCGACGACGCGGCTGAAGTCGCCTTCTTTCATCTCCGCGGCGAGCAGCTTGCGGCCGGTCGGGTTGATCCGCTCGCCGATCATGACGAACGGGCGGCCGAAGCCGATGACGACCTCTTTGGTCGCTGAGCTGATGATGGTGTCGGTCATGACGCGTCTCCAGGAGGCATCGAACTGTCGGTTGGGTTGTCCTCATCGGGATCCGGTCGGTCCGGATCCCAGCCGCCGGTGGCGACGAAGGTGTCCAGCACCTCGAGGGTGAAGATCTGGTCGAGGCGCTCGGCCTCGGCGTTGGCGGCCGTTTCGAGGTCGTCGCCGATGAGCGGGGCGGAGACCCGACGCATCTCGCCGATGTAGGCGGAGGCCTCGGTCAGGCCGGCGATCATCGCCGCCCGATCGACCGCCTTCATGAAGCGTGGCTTCAGCGGGACCTGGTGCTTGTCCCGGCCGTGCGAGGCGTTGACCTGGGTCGGGATGTCGCGCCAGAAGATCGTGACGAGTTGGGCTCGGCGGGGCATGTCACACTCGCTGTTCAGAGGTCAGGGCGACGAAGCTCTCGGTCACCGGTCGAAGGCCGGTGTGTCGGCGCTCGTAGGCCAGGCCGAGTCTCGCTGCGGCGTCGCGGGCCAGGGACTCGAGCTCGTCGAGCCGGGTCGGGTCGTCGGTCTGGGCGAGGTGCACGACACGGCGGTAGTTGCCGAACATCATGCCGACGAGTTCGGGGTGGCGGTCCAGGCGGAATCCTCGCCAGATGAGCTGCTCGAAGTTCCGGGCCAGGAAGTCCGTGAGGAAGAAGGTGCCGAGTTCTTCGTCGTGGAGCGTGCGGAACGCATCCGCACCCGTGAAGAACTCGTAGCAGTGGGCGCCGGGCAGTCGCGAGATGTCCCAGCCGTCCGCCCGTCGGCGGTCGATCTCGGTGTCGAGATGGCCACCGGTGCCGCAATCGGCATAGCCGAGCACGACGGGTCCGCGGTCGGGCGACCACGTCTCGTCGAGCGCACTGGCGACCGCGTCGGTGATCTTCTCGGGGTGATTGTGGAGCGGTGCGGGGAGGACCTTCAGATGGACGTCCAGCCCGGACGCGTCGAAGACCGCCCGCAGTTCTCTCACGAGGGCCCCGCAGGCGACGACGAGCACGTCGGGGTCAGCTGGCTCGGGCGGCGCGTCGTTCGGCGACTTTGGTCTTCGCCATCTCCGCAGCGACGGCGGCGTCACGGCAGTAGCCGTCGGCGCCGACGGCCTCGCCGAACTCCTCGTTCAACGGCGCACCACCGACGAGGACGATGTAGTCGTCGCGCAGGCCCCGCTCCTGGAGTGTGTCGATGACGACCTTCATGTACGGCATCGTCGTCGTGAGCAGCGCCGACATCCCGAGAATGTCGGGCTGATGCTCCTCGAGTGCGGCGATGTACTCGTCGACGTCGGTGTTGATACCGATGTCGACGACCTCGAAGCCGGCACCTTCGAGCATCATCGCCACGAGGTTCTTGCCGATGTCGTGGATGTCGCCCTTGACGGTCCCGATCACGACCTTGCCGATCGGTTCGGCGCCGGTCTCGGCGAGCAGGGGCCGGAGGATCTCCATGCCGGCCTTCATGGCGTTGGCGGCGAGCAGGACCTCGGGCACGAACAAGATGCCGTCACGGAAGTCGATGCCCACGATGCGCATGCCTTCGACGAGTGCCTCGTTGAGGGTGCGGTCGGCGGACCAGCCGCGTGCGAGGAGCAGGTTGGTGCCCTCGGTGATCTCCTCGGCGAGGCCGTCGTACAGATCGTCGTGCATCTGGGCGACGAGGTCTTCGTCGTTCAGTGTCGAGAGATCGAGTTCCTCTTCATCTGACATCTGTCATCAACCTCGTCGTCCGGCTGTGATCCATTGTCGGACCGAGCTCCAGTTGACCGGATTGAGCCGGACAACCTCTTCCATCATGTGGGAAGTCACCGTATCATGGAAGTAACGTATGTCACAAGAGACGAGCGGCAGTGCTGCCGCCATCCGGAAAGTCGGTGAACCATGAGCGGAGTTCAGAGCGTGGAGCGGGCGTTCTCGCTGCTCACGGCGGTGGCCGAACGGCCGTCGAGCCTGACGGAGTTGGCCAATCGGGTTCGGTTGCCGATCTCGACCGCGTCACGCCTTCTCTCGACCCTGGAGGGTCTCGGAGCCGTCGAGCGGGTCGACGAAGCGGGGGTGTACCGGATCGGCGCCTCCATCATCACGATGGCGTCGTCGATGGATTCATCGGCCTCGCTGTCGGCCCTCGCCCGTCCGGTGCTCGAGCGGCTCGCCGCGGAAGCCGGGGAGGCGGCGGTGCTCGGCGTTCCGAGCGCCTATGCCCTGCACTTCGTCGAGCAGGTCGACGCGGCACGTTCGGTCCAGGTGCGCGAGTGGGTCGGCCAGCGACTGCCGATGCACCTCGTCTCCGGAGGCATCGTGGTGCTCGCGAACTGGCCGGCCGACGCGGCTGAAGCCTTTCTCCAGCGTCCGTTGCCGGCCACCACCAATCGCTCGGTCGTCGATGCCGACCGCATCCGCGCCCGCCTGCGCCAGGCCCGGCAGGACGGGTTCGCCTGGACCCACGAAGAACTGGAGCCCGGGATCACCTCGATCTCGGCCCCGGTGTTCAGTTCGCAGGGCGACGTCGTCTGTGTCGTGAACGTCTACGGCCCGAGCTTCCGATTCCCGGGCAAGGATCACGTTCGGTTCGAGCGTCTCGTGGTCGGCGCCGCCATGGAGATCTCGGGGCTGATCGGCGTCGGCTGAGCCGCTTCCGGCTCGTTCCTCGTCGCTCCTCGACGGTGGACAACCGGTGGACAACCGGTGGACGATGTTGTCGCTCCTGTGGGTGAGCGAAGAAACCTGGTGGATAACCCTGTGAATTCAAAAACAGGGGTTGACCTGCGGAAACGCGTCTGTCAGGTTGTCGTCAACGCAGTCGCAACGGACGGAAGCGGACACGACGAAGGGCTCGCCCGGGTGTGTGGACGCTGCCGGTCGGAACGGCTGTGCAGCACGGATTCGTCGGAGGGCCTCGGCCCGAAGACCCTGCAGAACGGGACGGCTTCGGTCGGAACGAGATGCGGGACCTGGAGCGGCCTTCGGGCCGATCCGGTCGGTGCGGAACGGCACTCCGGTGGCGTTCCGAATCGGCACAACACGCGACATCGCCCGCTGGCCCTCACGGACCAACGGGCGATGGGAATCGTCGAAGCGAACGGTACTCACCGCACGATCGACGATGGTGGATTCCTGCTCTCACGATGCCCCGGGCGTCGGACTCCGGTCCGGCACCGGGGCATCGACCTTTTTCCGGTCGGGGGCGACAGACTCGTCGTATGACCGTCGTCAAGATCAACGCCCTCGAGATTCCGCCGCAGGCCGGCGACGAGATCGTGAAGCGATTCACGGCCCGGATGGATTCACTCGCCGACGTCCCGGGATTCCTCGGGTTCGAGCTGCTCCGCCCGACCGGCGAGGCCGAGACCCGCTGGTTCGTCTACACCCGGTGGGCAGACCAGACGGCGTACGAGGGTTGGCGTGATGGTGACGGCGCCCGCAACAGCCATGCGTCCGACGAGGGTGAGCAGCCGCGACGACCCGTGAGCATGGGGGCGACCCTGCTCGAGTTCGAGGTCGAGGTCGAGCAGGGTCCGAGCGGCGCCTGACCGTCAGGCACCCTGCCGCCGGAGCGCTTCGCGGAAGCTGATCTTGTCGGTGGCCAGCAGCGCTCGGACGTAGACCCGTTCGGCGAACAGGACGACGCCGACCGTCGCCGCTGCGGTGAGCACCAGGGCGGCGGCGATCTCCACGGCGCTGATGCTGCTGGCGCCGATCCGCCCGGGGATCGCGAACGGGCTGATCGTCGGGACGAGGCTCAGCACCCGGGCGAGCGTGGAGTCCGGCTCGCTGGCGACCACGATGCTCGCGAAGTAGCTGAGCATCAGGACCACCGAGACCGGCGCGAGGGCGGCCTGAGCGTCTTCGGCCGAAGGAGCGAGCGACGCACCGGCGGCGAAGATCGACGCGTACAGCACGAAGCCGAACAGGAACCAGACGAGCGACCACGCGATCACCCGGCCGGTCGATGCGGGGAGCTCGGTGCCGGACACGACGGCGGCGATGACCGCCGCGCTCGCGATCAGTACTGCGTTGATCAGGCCGACCCCACCGATCCCGACGATCTTGCCGACGAGCAGATCGCGCGCCCGGATCGACGAGAGCACGAGCTCGACGACCTTCGACGACTTCTCCTCGATCACACCCATCATGATGAAGCCACCCGCCGTCTGGACGGCGAGGAACAACAGGATCACCGATGCGAACGGCACGGCGCCGGCGTCGTCGCCGCCGAGTGGCGGGTCGGTCTCGACGATCAGGGGTTGACTGTCGGCCGCCAGCGAGGCGATCTCGTCCGGCGCGAGACCCGCCGTGACCAGGCCTTCGACCAGCCCGAACTGGCGAACGATGGCCGCGCCCAGTTCGGACTGGTCTCCGGCGCGTTCGACGACGACGGTGCGTCCGTCGACGACGACGTCGACGTCGCCTGCGTCGAGCGCGAGTTGCGCGTCGGTGCGGCCGTCGAACCGTGCGGTCTCGACGGTCACGCCGGAGAGGCGGCCGGTCTCGACGGCAGCGAGCTCGAGGGCATCGGTCCGGCCGCCGGCGTCCACGATGGCGACCACCGTCGGATCGTCGTCGCCGAGCAACGCACTCGCGGCGAACCCGACGACGATCAGCATGACCGAGACGCCGATCGAGACCAGGAAGATCTTCGACCGGACCCGGGTCAGGAACTCCCGCCGGGCGATCAGGGCCACCGCGGTTCGGCTGGGGAGACGGTGCAGGGTCATCGGGTCACCTCGGCGAAGACGGCGGACAGCGTGGGCGGTTCGTAGGAGATGCGGTCGAGGCCACCGATCCGGTCGATCGCCGCGACGACGGAGGCCACACGGTCGGTGGCGACGTCGAAGCGAGCGCTGCTCGGTGTCGACGACACCGGGTCGGCCTCGTCGATCGACGACCAGTCGACCGGCCGGAGTGTGTCGACCTCCAAGACGGGGCGTCCGTGGTTGCGACGCACGTCGTCGATCGGGCCGGCGGCCCGTACCCGACCGGTCGCGATGATCGTCACGTCGTCGACGAGATCGGCGACCACGTCGAGTTGGTGGGACGAGAAGAGCACCGCCGCGCCGTCGGCGGCGCGGGCGCGGAGCAGATCCGCGAGCACGGTCACGGCGACGGGATCGAGTCCGTTGAACGGCTCGTCGAGCAGCAGGACGTCGGGTTGGTGTACCAGGGCGACGGCGAGCTGAACCCGCTGCTGGTTCCCGTGACTCAGTTGGTCGAGCGGTGATGCGAGCCGGTCGCCGAGCCCCAGATCGCCGAGCACGTCCCGGCCGACCCGCCGAGCCCGGGCCGCGGGCATGCCCTTCAGGCGGCCGAAGAACTCGACCTGATCACCGATGGGCATCTTCGGATACAGCCCTCGCTGTTCGGGGAGGTAGCCGATCCGTCGCAGACCGTCGGCGTCGATCGGGACCTGATCGAGATGGATCTCGCCGCGATCGGGATCGACGAGGCCGAAGATCGAACGCATGACGGTCGACTTGCCCGCCCCGTTGGGGCCGAGGAACCCGGTGATCCGGCCGCGGGCGACCCTGAGGTCGACCCCGTCGGCGGCCACCACGTCGCCGTAGCGCTTGCTGAGTCCGGTCACGTCGAGCATGACCGCATCCTGGATCGTGCGGTGTGGCGCCACATCGTCGGTAGGGGTGGTCGTGGGTCCCACCGGTGGTGGAGCCCGGCTCATCCGTGGGTCGGAGGCCGCGATCACGCGGGCCATCTACGCTCGATTCCGTGGCGCGACCTGACCCGATCACGAACCGCTGGACCGAGCGGCTCGGTGGCGCGCTGGCCGTCGACGTCGTGGCGACGGTGATCATGGTCGCGTGCGGGATCGCGATCGTCGTGTTCCAGTACGACCACAACGACGGGGTCGTGCTGCCGGGCGTCGAACCACCCGCCCGCTGGTTGGCCATCCTGCTCGTTCTGGCCTCGGTCGCACCGACCGCCCTTCGCCGGCTGCGTCCGGTGCCGGTGTTGCTCGCCGGGCTCGTCCCGTTCGTCGCGGCTCGCCTGCTGAAGGTGCCGGAGTTCCAGGTCACGTCGATCGCACTGTTCCTCCAGATCTATGCCGTCGGCCGGTGGTCGATGCACACCCGGGCGCGGAACCTCACCCGGGTGATCGCCGTGGTCGCGCTGCTCGTCGTGTTGGTGCGATCGATCTTCGAAGAGTGGGACGCCTTCGTGGACGGAGGCTTCATCCCGGCCGATGGCTATCTGCTCGCCGCGGTCGTCGGTGTGGTCTTCAATCTCGTGTTCGTGCTCGCGAGCGTGGTGGCCGGCAACTCCGGCCGGGATCGGGCGGACCGTGAGCGCGAGTTGGCGGCGCGGACGCTCGAGCTGGACGCGGAGCGGGTCGAGAACGCCCGTCGGGCCGTCGTCGACGAGCGGATCCGGATCGCTCGAGAGCTCCACGACGTCGTGGCGCACCACGTCAGTGTCATGGGGGTGCAGGCCGGTGCGGCGCGGCGGGTCATGGCGACCCGCCCCGAGGCGGCCGCCGTTGCGCTCGAGGCCGTCGAGGACTCGTCACGTCAGGCGGTCGTCGAGCTCCATCGCCTGCTCGGTTTCCTGCGTGACGAGGACGACCCGGAGAGCGGACTCGATCCGACGCCCGGCCTGACCCGCCTCGACGAACTGGTCGCTTCGGTGACTGCCGCCGGGGTGCAGACCGGGCTGGAGGTCGTGGGCGAGGTCCGGACCGTGCCGGGCAGCGTGGGGCTCTCGGGATATCGGATCGTGCAGGAGGCCCTCACCAACGTGCTCCGTCACGCCCGTGCCGACCGGGCCCACGTCCGTCTCGACTACGGCTCGACGGCATTGACGGTCACGGTGACCGACAACGGTCGGGGCCCGACACCTGCAGGCGGTGCGAATCGTGCCGGCGGCAACGGCCTCGTCGGTATGGGGGAGCGTGCGGCGCTTGTCGGCGGCACGGTCGAACACGGATCGAATCCCGGTGGCGGGTTCCGCGTCGTCGCCGTCCTCCCGACCGACGCGAGGCCGGGGCGACCGCCTGCTCCGGCCCGATCGAGCGGACACCCGGCGGGTTCGGCGGCGGAGCCGGCACCGGCCGGCGGCGCTCGGGAGTGGGCATGATCCGCGTCCTGCTCGCCGACGACCAGGAGATGGTGCGGGCGGGATTCGGCCTCTTGTTGTCCGCGGAGGAAGACATCGAGGTGGTCGGCGAGGCGGCCCACGGCGAAGAGGCCGTCACGCTCGTCGGACTTCGCCGGCCCGACGTGGTGTTGATGGACCTCCAGATGCCCGTGCTCGACGGGTTGGAGGCCACCCGCCGGATCGTCGCCGAGCACCCCGAGGTGAAGGTGCTGATCCTCACGACGTTCGAACGTGACCACGACATCTTCGACGCTCTGCGAGCGGGCGCCAGCGGCTACCTGCTGAAGCTCGCCCGACCGGAGGAGCTCCTGGACGCGATCCGTGTCGTGGCCTCGGGTCAGGCACTGCTGTCACCCTCGGTGACCCGGCGGGTGCTCGAGTCCTTCACGGGTGGTGCATCCGCCGTGGCCCGACCGGCGGCGCTCGATCAGCTCACGGCCCGCGAGGTGGAGGTGCTGGAGCTGGTCGCTCGTGGTCAGTCCAATGCCGAGATCGCCGAGACGCTCATCCTGGGTGAGGCCACCATCAAGACCCATGTCTCGAACGTGTTGTCGAAGCTCGGGCTGCGCGATCGGGTGCAGGCGGTGGTCTACGCCTATGAACACGGCGTGGTGATCCCGGGGTCCTGACCGAGCTTCGCCGTCGCCGGATCGGTGGGGGTTGCGCACCCGTGGGTGCCGGCGCGAGCGTCCGGTATGCATCCCGTGCCCGTCGCCCGTCGCCTCGCCGCCTCACTGGAGCCCGTCATCGGCTCCGTGTTCTTCCTGCCGGAGGTGCACGAGCGGTATGCGCGGTTCGGATTCCAGCCGAGTGACCGCGAACGGGGCGGGGTCGCGATGCCGGACGGTCCGGCCTACTTCGCCAGCCGGGCGAGTGCGCTCGGAACACGCCGACCGACGGTGGTGGCCGCGGCATTCGGGGTGTTCTCGGCGCGCCTGGTGGGCGGGGCGCTTGCTGCGGCGATGCCGGTCGACGCCGATGAACTCGCCGCCGCTCGGGTCGAGGCGACCGCTGCGGGGCTCGAGCGGATCCTCGGCCCGGCCGACGTCCGGGTCGGGGAGATCGCCGAGCAGTTGCTGGCCTCCACCGCCGATCTCGATCCCGCGGGTCGGCCGCTCTACGCGGGTCTGCGAGATCTCCCCGTGCCCACCGACGGATGGGCTCGCCTGCATCGGGCGGGCGATCTCGCCCGGGAGTTCCGGGGCGACAGCCACACGGTGGCGTGGGCCACGAGGGGACTGAGCGCATGCGAACTCGGCCTGCTCACCGAAGCCTGGTGGGGCATGCCGATCCGTACCTACACCCGGACCCGTGGCTGGACCGAGGAGCAGTTCGATGTGGCCGAGTCGTCCCTGGAGTCGTCGGGCCTGCTCGACGGGGGTTCGCTGACCACGGCCGGTCGGGAACTGCGGGAGGTGATCGAGCAGGACACCGACCGGCAATGCGAACCCATGATCGCCCGGCTCGGCGATGAAGCCGAGGCCCTGATCGAAACGCTCCGTGCATGGAGTGCCGCGGTGGAGGCGGCCAAGGGCTATCCGGCCGACGGACCGCTGTCGCTGGGGAGCTGACGGCGGAACTCGACCTGGCATCGGTGCGTCGACCGGGTAGGCTGCTCGCTCCCGCGCAGGTGCCCGAGTGGCCTAAGGGAGCGGCCTGCAAAGCCGTGATTCGCGGGTTCAAATCCCGCCCTGCGCTCCAAACATCCCGAGTGCCAAAGCAGCGTGGTCTTGCTACTCTGCGGCGTTCCGGGGCCATTAGCTCAGTTGGCTAGAGCGCCTGCATGACGCGCAGGAGGTCGGGGGTTCGATTCCCTCATGGCCCACCACCATCTTCGCCCCGGTCTCCGAGCCCCGCCCCCTCCGGAGCGGGGT
>JAHDCV010000056.1 GCA_020629695.1 Acidimicrobiales bacterium
ACGAGTTCGATGATGGCGGCTTCGTCCCGCACGTCGATCGCGACTCCAGTGCCCCCGATGCGCTCGGCGACCCCTGCAGCGGCGTCACCGTTCAGGTCGGCCACGACCACGTGGCGCGCACCGGCCTCGTGTGCGGCCACCGCGAGGGCTTCTCCGATTCCGGAGCCTCCTCCGGTGATCACGACGACCTTGTCCTGCAGCTGCATGCGCACGTTGCTCATGGCCGGACCCTAAACCTCGACTCCCGGGTGGCCAACTCGGACGTTTCCGTGCGGCGATCTAACGTTGTGCCATGGCCCACGACCTCGTTCTCCGAGCCGGCACCGTCGTCGACGGCACCGGTGGCCCGCGCCGGACCGCCGATGTCGCGGTCGATGGCGACCGGATCACCGCCGTGTCGACCCGACCGGGTGACATCGGAGTCGGACGACGCGAGATCGACGCCGACGGCATGCTCGTCACCCCCGGCTGGGTCGACATCCACACCCACTACGACGCCCAGGCGACCTGGGACCCCTACCTCACGCCGTCCGGCTGGCACGGCGTGACCACCGCCGTGATGGGCAACTGCGGCGTCGGATTCGCGCCGGTCGCGCCCGACCGGCGTGAGTACCTGGTCGAGGTCATGGAGGGGGTCGAGGACATCCCCGGCGCCGCCCTGACCGACGGGATCGAATGGGGATGGGAGAGCTTCGAGGAGTATCTCGACGATCTCGACCGTCGCCGCTTCGTCGCCGATCTCGGGGCGCAGGTCCCCCATGTCGCGGTCCGTACGCACGTGATGGGTGACCGGGGCGTCGGCCACGACCCGGCCTCGGCCGAGGATCTGGCCGACATGCAGCGCCTCATCACCTCCGCACTCCGGGCCGGTGCGCTCGGCGTGTCCACGTCCCGGACGCCGCTGCACAAGACGATCCGGGGTGAGGTCGTGCCCGGCACCCACGCCGAGATCGACGAGCTGTTGATGCTCGGCCACGCCATCGCCGAAGCCGGTCACGGTGTCTTCCAATCCGCCTTGCACCATCCCGACGTGCCCGGAGCATTCGGTTGGTTGCGGGCGATCGCGGCGATCACCCGCGGGCCGGTCACGTTCAACCTGAACCAGATCGACGCCGCACCCGACGTGTGGCGGGAGGTGCTGCCCCTTCTCGACGAGGCCGCCGCCGACGGTCTGGCGGTCAAGGCCCAGATCGCCGGCCGGGCCATCGGCATCCTGATGTCGTGGGACGGCACCGTGCATCCGTTCGTGCACACCCCGACCTGGCGCCGGCTCGCCGATCTCGATCGTGACGCACGGCGGGCCGCACTGCGTGATCCCGAGATCCGGCAGGCGCTCGTCACCGACGACGCCGTTCCCGGCACGACGAGCTTCGGACGGTTCGTCACCGGGACCTGGACCAAGATGTTCCCGTTCACGGGTGAGACCGACTACGAACCCGGTCCGGAACGGTCGGTCGCCGCCCTGGCGGCCGCCGCCGGGCAGTCACCGGCGGAGTACGCCCTGGACCGCCTCGACGAAGCCGACGGACAGGGCCTTCTCTACTTCCCGCTCATGAACTACAGCGACGGCAATCTCGATCTGACCCACCGGTTGCAGCACCACCCGAGCACGCTGATGGGCCTGTCGGACGGCGGCGCCCACTGCGGCGCGATCTGCGACGGCGGCATGCCGACGTTCATGATCCAGTACTGGACCCGCGACCGCCCCGGCGACCAGCTCGACCTCGAGTCGATGGTCAGGCGGCAGACCTCCGACGTCGCCGCCCATGTCGGCCTCTGGGACCGCGGCGTCGTCGCACCGGGCTACCGGGCCGACCTCAACGTCTTCGACCATGCGGCGCTCGACGTCGAGGCACCCAGGATCGCCTGGGACCTCCCGACCGGCGCCCGACGGTACGTGCAGCGGGCGACGGGGTACCGGGCCACCCTTTGCGCCGGCCAGGTCGTGGCCGAGCACGACGAGTTCACCGGAGCACTGCCCGGCCGCCTCGTCCGCGGACCACAGTCGGCGCCCACCACGTGACCCACATCGTCGTCGTCGGCGGAGGGATCGCCGGAGTCTCGACCGCCTGGGCGCTGGCCACCGAACCCGACGGTCGGCCACGGCCGGGCATCGACGTCACCCTTGTCGAGGCCGAGGTGACCCTGGCCCATCACACGACCGGCCGGTCGGCGGCCCAGCTGATCGAGAACTACGGCGCCCTCGCCCTGCGACCGCTGACCGCCACCTCCTTGCCGTTCTTCCGGGAGCCACCGCCCGGGCTGACCGACGCCCCGCTGCTGACCGAGCGGGCCCTGCTCACCGTCGGTGGGCCGCATCAGGCCGAGGCGATCGAGCGCAACCTCGCCGAAGGCCGCCTGGTCAATCCGACGATCGTCGAGATCGACCGGGCCGAGGCACGCCTGCTGGCGCCGTTCCTACGCGACCTCGACGGCCAGCGCTACGTGTTGGAACCGGAGTCCGCCGACATCGACGTCGCCGGGCTCCATCAGGCGTTCGTGCGCGGCTTTCGTCTCGCCGGAGGCACCATCGCCACGGCGACCCGCCTGGACACCGCCCGACCGGACGGTGGCGGGTGGCGGATCGAGACGACCGACGGCCCCCGCACGGCGGAGATCATCGTGAACGCCGCCGGGGCCTGGGGCGACGTGGTGGCCGCGGCCGCCGGCGTGGCGCCGGTCGGGCTCGAGCCCCTGCGGCGGACGGCGTTCATGGTCCGCTCTCCGTGGGGTCACGACTCGGCCGGCTGGCCACTCGTTGCCGACGCGGACCACGCCTGGTACGTGAAACCCGACGGCGCCCAGTTCCTCTGCTCCCCCGCCGACGAGACCCCGTCGGATCCGGTCGACGCACGACCGGAGGAGGTCGACGTCGCCGTGGCGATCGATCGCATCAACGCCGCGACGTCACTCGGGATCCGTGCGGTTGCGTCCTCGTGGGCCGGCCTGCGGACCTTCGCCCCGGATCGATCGATGGTGCTCGGCCCCGACCCCGACCATCCGGGGTTCGTGTGGTGCGTCGGTCAGGGTGGCACGGGGATCCAGACCGCCCCCGGCGCTGCCCGATGCTGCGCGGCGCTGGCCCTCGGGGACGCCGTCGACGATCGGATCGAACTCGCCGGGCTGACCGTCGACCGGTTCCGTTGAGAGCTCGCCCGTCGGACGCGACCGACGCAGACCGACCCGCCTGATCTCGGCGAGTACGAACCGTGCGCCGGCCCAGGCGGCCCGGAGCACTCGGACCGGATGGCGGAGCCCCCAGAACGGCATCCACCACCACGACACCGGGGTCGACAGCGTTCGCCAACCCCGGAACGGATGCAGGAACTGCCCGACCATCCCGACCGGCATCGGTTCATCGATGCCGTAGACCTCCGGCCGACGGTCGGCGGGCATGAAGTAGGTGCCGAACGCCAGATCCCAGGCCGGCAGGAACACCGAGTAGTTCGCGTTGATCGCCTCGGCGTCGTTGGCGTGGTGCCAGTGATGGAACTCCGGGGTGATCACGATCCGGTGCAGCGGCCGGAGCCGCCAGCGAACGTTGGCGTGCAGGAACAGGCCGGTGATGATCTGGATCGCCGCGAGCGCACCGGTGAACTCGAGCGGGAACCCGGCGGCGAGCATGAACAGGATCGGCGGGGCGATGATCGCGCCGTCGATCGGATGGGTCCGGAACCCCGACACCCAGTCGAGCGTCTCGGTCGAGTGGTGGACGGCATGGAAGCGCCACAGGAACGGGATCTCATGGCTCCATCGGTGGGCCCAGTAGATCACCAGGTCGAACAGGACGAACCCGACACCGATCTGCAGCCAGAGGGGCAGGTTGGTCACGACCGGACGAAGCGCCAGTCCCGGCAACCAGGCGAACGAGAGCACCCCGATGGGCACGAAGACCAGCGCGGTGATGAAGGTCGTGACGGGCTGGGCCAGCACGTAGCCGAGGTCGGTACCGAGCTGTGGCCGACGCAGACGCTGGCCGGGGTGACGGGGGAACCAACGTTCGAACGGCACGATCAGGATGAAGAGCACGGGGATCAGGAACAGGCCGGCCCGGTCGATGGCGACCGAACCCGCCACCACCACGGCGGCGAGCACCCGCTGGGCCAATCGCCGACGTCGAGCGCGGGGTCGGGGATCCAGCGGAGGACGAATGCCGCGACGGGGCGCCGGGGCGGACGCCAACGGCTCCGGTGGCGCGGCTTCGGCCGGTGAGGTCGATCGTGTGTCAGGGGTGGCCGTGAGGGTCATGTCACTCAACGTGACAGACACCCACGGTGCGCGACATCGACCGAAAGGACGACTCGGTCAGACGGCGTCGACCGGTACGGCTCCACCGATGTCGAGACGCACCTCGGAGACCGCCCCGCCCGGCGGCAACGCCGCCCGGACCTGGTCGAGATGGTCGGCTGCGACGGCGATCGCCACCGTCGGTCCGGACCCGCTGAGCCATGCCGCGGTGGCGCCGGCGACCACGGCGGCATCCGCCGCCTCGCGGGTGTGGGGGGCGGCGTCGAACCGGCACGGCTGGTGGAGACGGTCCTCGGTGGCCACACCGAGCAGGGACAGGTCGTCACTGTGGATCGCGTGGATCAGCAGGCCGAACCGCCCGAGGTTGTAGACGGCGTCCTCCCGGCTGACCTCGGGATCCAGGCATGAGCGGGACTCGTCGGTGCTGGTCTCGGTGTCGGGGACCCAGACGAGCAGCCGACCGGGCCAACGATCGGGCAGGCGGTGGTTCCGGCGGCCGGCGATCAGGTGGGTCCCGCCGAACACGGCTGGCGCCGCATTGTCGCCATGGCCCTCGAGGTCGTGGACGACGTCGTAGGCGCGGGCCCGGGCCGCATCGAGGTCGTCGCCGGCATGCAGTCGGGCGAGGACCGCGCCGGCAGCACGGGCGGCGGCGGAGAAACCGAGACCGCGGCTCGGGGGCACGTTGCCGACGTCGAACCACAGGTCAGCGGGTCCGCCGGCGGCGTCGTAGGCGATCCGGGCGATGTGGTCGGGGCCGCACACATCACCGACACCTTGGTCGTTGACCGTCACGTAGCGGTCGACCGCGAGGCCGATCACATCGAAGCCCGAACCGAGATTGGCCGAGGAACCTGGTGCGCGGACGACCGTCACGGGCGCGGAGTCTAGGGGCTCCTCTCCGGCGTCCCCCGCCCGTCAGCCTGCAACACGGGTGCGTGGAGACCTAGATTCGGCGGATGCAGCTGAACGACGCACACGTGTTCATCACCGGGGGTTCCCGTGGGATCGGCGAGGCGATGGCGCGTCGGTTCGCCGCCGGGGGTGCCCGGGTGTCGCTCGCCGCCCGCAGCGCCGAGGCGCTGGGTGCCGTGGCGGCCGACCTCGATGGCTGGTCGTTCCCGACCGACCTCTTCGACGACACCGCCGTCGACGGGCTGATCGAGCGGGTCGAAGCCGAGGCGGGACCGATCGACGTCCTGGTGAACAACGCCGGGTTGGAGACCAGCACATGGTTCCATCAGGTCGACCCGGCGACGATCCGCAACCTCAACCGCCTGAACCTCGAGGTTCCGATGCTGCTCACCCGTCAGGTGCTGCCCGGCATGCTGGCCCGTGGTCGTGGACATCTCGTCTACACGAGCTCGCTCGCGGGTGCTTCGTCCTTCCCCGGCCTGGCTGCGTACTGCGGCACGAAGGCCGGTCTCACGAACTTCGCCTCCACCGTCCGAGCCGAACTCCGGGATCACCCCGTCGGTGTCACGATCGTGGCGCCCGGCCCGGTCGACACCCAGATGTGGGACACCATCGAGGAGGAGTCCGACATGGCGCCGGTGCTCGAGCGCCTGCGGAAGCTCCAGCTCATCCCGACGGCCAAGCCCGAGAAGATCGCCAAGCGCACCGTCGCTGCGGTCGAGAAGGACCGCCGCCACGTCCGCTCACCCCGACGGTTGTCGACCACGTTCTGGCTGAACGAGTCCCCCCGCCGGCTGATCGAGGGGATCCTCAGCGGAGTGCCGCTCGGCGCGGCGGTCACCGAGCCGACCGACACCACGACGTGACGCGGACGGTCCTCGTCGTCGGCGGGCCGACGGCGAGCGGCAAGACGAGCGTCGCCGGTGCGGTCGCCCGTCGTCTCGGCTGGGACTTCGTCGATGCCGATGACCTCCACCCCGCCGAGAAGGTCGACCGCATGTCGGCGGGACGGCCGCTGACCGAGGAGCATCGGCGCCCCTGGCTCGACGCCGTCGTCGACGCCGCCACGGCCGGCGATCGTTCGATGACGATCGCCTGTTCGGCCCTCCGCGTGGCCCACCGTGACCGACTCCGCCGGGTCACCGGTCTCCGGATCGTGATGCTGCGACCGGACCTCCGGACCGCCACCGAGCGAGCGGCCGCCCGGACCGATCACTTCATGCCCGCGGCGCTGGTGGCCTCCCAGTTCGAGATCGTGGAGTGGCCACAGCCGGACGAGCCGGCCACCCGGACACTCGAGTCGAACGACACCACGGTCGACGATCTGGTCGAGGTCGTCATCGGATGGGTCCACGAAGGATGAACGGGCCAACCGGCGATCCCGTGGCTGGCCCTGATCAACCTCGCGCCGATCAACCTCGCGCTGATCAACCTGTCATCCGGCCGATCTGATCCGTAGCGTCGGGTCCGTGCTCTCCGCATCGCTCGCCGACCATGCGCTCGCCCTGCTCCCGGGGGTGGCGCCACCGACGGCGCACATCCGGATCAGCGACGGACCCGGACTGGCCTCGGCGTTCGACGTCGATCGGTTGGTCGAGGGCAGCGTCATCGCGGCGGCAGCGGCCATCGGCGGCATCGCCGGCTCGGAGGCTCCCGTCGAGATCGACCGCCGACGACTCCACACCGTGCTCACGACCCATGTCAGCCTGGACGACGAGCCGATCTCCGGGTGGGGTGGTTTGTCGGGCTACTACGACACCGCAGACGACCGCACGGTGCAGTTCCACGGCAACTTCGAGCACCACAGCGCCGGCATCCGCACGGTGCTCGGGCTCGGACCGGACGCCGGCCCGACCGAGGCGGCGGATGCCGTGCGACGCTGGCAGGCAGCCGATCTGGAACGAGCGTTGATCGACGCCGGCATGATCGGCGCGATGCTGCGAACGCTCGACGAGTGGGCGGCCCACCCCCACGCGGCGGCGACCCGCGACCTCCCGTTGGTCTCGGCGGCGAACCTCGGTGATGCTCCGGCCCGCACCCGGCTGCTCGGCGAACCCGGCAGGGCCGCACCGCTTCGTGGGCTCCGGGTGCTCGACACGACCCGCGTGCTCGCCGGGCCGGTCGCCGGTCAGACGCTGGCAGCCCACGGCGCCGACGTCCTCCGGGTCGGCGCACCCCACCTGCCCCACGTGCCGGTCGGGGTGTTGGCCACGGGTGCCGGCAAACGAAACGCCCATGTCGACCTGGAGACCCCCGAGGGACGGGCGACGTTCGACGAGCTGCTCGGTGACGCCGACGTCTGGCTCGACGCCTACCGGCCGGGGGCCTTCGCCGACCGCGGCTTCGATGCCGCCGCGGTCGCCGAGCGCAACCCGGGGTTGACCGTCGTGCAGCTCTGCGCGTTCGACTGGATCGGCCCCTGGGCCGGTCGGCGCGGGTTCGACTCCATCGTGCAGTCGACGACGGGCATCGTCCGGGCCGGCTCGGCGTCGGCCGGCCGGTCCGAGCCCACACCGCTGCCCGTCCAGGCGCTCGACTACGCCACGGGTTGGCTGGCGGCGGCCACCGCCGCGAGCCTCGTCGCCCACCAACGCTCGCACGGCGGGACCTGGCTCGGGCAGCTGTCGCTGCTCCGTACCCGCAACGAACTCGTTCGTGGAGCCAGCCCCTCGCCGTTCACGCCGGCCCGACCGACCGCCGATCCGGCTGCACTGGACACGATGGACGCCCCCGGCGTCGGCCGGCTCACGATCCCCGCACCGGTGCTCGGAAGCCGGACTCACCCGCCACGACCGCTCGGCGGCGACGAGCCGGTCTGGCTCGACCGCCGTTGAGCGCCGGCGGGCTCAGCTGAGCTCGGGCAGGTTCCGGAAGAGGTCGAGCGATTCGGGATTGGCGAGGGCTTCGACGTTCTTGACCTCACGCCCGTGCACCACGTCGGTCACCGCCAGTTCGGTGATCTTGCCCGATCGGGTGCGCGGGATGTCGTCGACCGCGACCACCACGGCGGGCACGTGGCGGGGCGAACACATCGTTCGCACGTCACGCTTGATCGAGCCGACCCGGTCGGCATCGAGCTCGATCCCCTCGGCCATCCGCACGAAGAGCACGATCCGGGTGTCGTCGTCCCATTGCTGGCCGATGGCGATCGCCTCGGTGATGTCGTCCCGGGCCTCGACCGCGCCGTAGATCTCGGCGGTCCCGATCCGCACACCCGAGGCGTTGAGCGTGGCGTCGGACCGGCCGTGGATGACCATGCCGCCCTCCTCGGTCCAGGACGCGAAGTCGCCGTGGGCCCACACGCCGCCGTCGACCGCGGGGAACCGGGCGAAGTAGGCGCCGTGATAACGCTCGTCGCCGTCGTCGCCCCAGAAGCCGAGCGGCATCGACGGGAACGGGGTCGTGCAGACCAGCTCACCCTTCACCCCGGTTCCGAGTGCGACCGCATCGTCGTCGTAGACCTCGATGCCGAGACCGAAGGCCTTCCGCTGGATCTGACCGACGAAGGTGGGCTTCGTCGGATCGCCGGCCACGAGACAGCCGCACAAGTCGGTGCCGCCGGAGATCGACGCCAGGTGGACGTCAGCCTTCACGGCGTCGTGGATCCAGCGGAAGCCTTCGTCCGACAGTGGTGAGCCGGTCGAACAGATCGTCCGCAGCGGCGTCAGGTCGACCCGATCCATCGGGCGCATCCCGGCCTTGAGGCAGACGTCGATGAACTTGGCCGACAGTCCGAGCAACGTCACCTCGTGCCGCTCGGCCAGCTCGAACAACCGCCACGGGGACGGGTGACCCGGATTGCCGTCGACGAGCACGATCGCCGCCCCGCTCCCGAGGCAGGAGGCGAGCCAGTTCCACATCATCCAGCCGGCCGTCGTGAAGTACAGGATGCGGTCGCCGGGGCCGATGTCGGAGTGGAGCTGCTGTTCGGTCAGGTGCTTGAGAAGCACCCCGCCGCTGCGATGCACGATGCACTTCGGCTTCCCGGTCGTGCCGGAGGAGTAGAGGATGTAGAGCGGATGGTCCGACGGCAGCGGCGTCGGTGCGAGGACCGCGCCGGTGTGGGCCGCTTCCACCTCGGTCCAGGCACGAGCGCCGGGAATGCGTTCGCCGACGCCGTCGGTCGAGCCGAGTTGATCGACGACCCACACCTCACGAACCGACGGAAGCTGCGAGCGGATCTCGGCGAGACGGTCCAGGCAGTCGAACGCCTTGCCGCCGTACCGGTAGCCGTCGGCGGCGACCAGGACCGTCGGTTCGGTCTGACCGAACCGGTCGACCACCCCGCTGGTACCGAAATCGGACGAGGTCGAGGTGAAGACCGCACCGATCGATGCGGCGGCGAGAAACGCGATCACCGTCTCGGGCACGTGGGGCATCCAGGCGGCGACCCGGTCACCGGGCCCGACACCCGCGGCCTGCAGCGCGGCGGCCATCGCGGCGGTGCTGGTGCGCAGGTCATCCCACGACACCCGTGTCTCGACGTCGCCGTCCTCACTCTCGACGACCGCCACGATGGCGTCGTCGGAGCCGGCGACCCCGTCGCGCGGCGCCAGCAGGGTGTCGACGATGTTCAGCTCTGCGTCGGGCAGGAAACGCCAGGAACGGAACTCGGCGCCGGTTTCGAGGTCACGATCGCCGGGGGTGCCGACCACGCCGCACCAGTCCCACACCGACCGCCAGAACGCACCCGGTTCATCGACCGACCACTGCCAGAGCGCGTCCGAATCGGCTGCCCCGGGGCGCACCTCCCGGCGAAAGCGATCCAGACGGGTCGACGCGATCCACTCGTCCGACGGGGTCCACAACGGTTCTGCGCTCATCCACGCCAAGCTAGCTGTGCCCGTCGGGCGCGTCGCCGCTCCCGAAGGCATACTCGCAGGGTGGGGGCCGAGACCAACGACGAGAGCCCGATACGGGACGCCGCCATCCACCTGACACCGCTCGTCGCGCTGGGCGTCTCGATCGCGATCGCCGGCCGCCCACTGCTCTGGCTGGTCGTCGTCCTCCCGTTCGGGCCGCTGCTGCTCGGGCGCCTCCTGGCCGGCGACCGTTTGTCCGGCCGACGGCACCGCGCCGTGACGATCGACGCAGCCGTCTGGGCGTCCGGGGCCGGGCTGGGACTCTGGGCACTGTTGTGGGTCGGGCTGAACACCGGTGGGATCCTCCTGATGTTCGTCGCTCTGGGCACGATCGGCGTGCTGTTGCTCGCCGTGAACATCGTCTTCCTGCATCTGGTCGCCGCGAACGACGCACGAAAGGGCAGCGAGGTCACCTACCCGTGGATACGCCCCGTCCCCGCCTGGCTTCGAGGCTCGACACCACCGGGTGAGAGCGTGCATTGACCTTCGGTGGCGCCTGCGCCACGCTGCTAGGACCGACGAACGGAGTTCCCATGCTCGCGCCCCAGCGACAGGACGTGATTCTCGAACGAATCCGAGTGCAAGGGTCGGTCCGCGTCCGAGAGCTCTCGACGCTGCTCGAGGTGTCGGACATGACGGTGCGCCGGGATCTCGACCTGCTCGCTCAACGTGGTCTGCTCGAGAAGGTGCACGGTGGGGCCATCCGCTCCGACGGTCTCAGCTCGACCGAGCCCGGCTTCGCCGCCAAGCAGCACAAGCAGCAGGTCGAGAAGGACGCCATCGCCACCACCGCTGCTGCGATGGTGGGCTCCGGTCTGGCGGTCGGCCTCACGGCCGGGACGACCACGTGGACCATGGCCAAGCTCCTCCTCGACGTTCCTGGGCTCACCGTCGTCACGAACGCGCCCTCGATCGCCCAGGTGTTCTATCAAGCGGACACCACAGCCACCGTGGTGCTCACCGGCGGGGTTCGCACCCCTTCCGACGCCCTCGTCGGGCCGATCGCCAGCCAGACCCTTCAGACGCTGCATCTCGATCTGCTCTTCATGGGAGTCCACGGCATGGACGCTGGACTCGGCTACTCGACACCGAACCTCGCCGAGGCGGACGTGAACCGCCACTTCCTCTCCGCCAGCCGGCGAACCGTGGTCATGGCCGATCACACCAAGTGGGGCACTCGGGGCTTGGCCCAGATCGCTCCGCTCGAGGCCGCTGACGTCGTGATCAGCGACGAGGCGCTCGGTGAGGCGGCACGGAACCACTTCGCCCGCGCTGGCGTCGAACTCGAGCTCGCCACCGCCGCGCAACAACAGGTCGCCTGAACTCCCCGTCCTCTCAACCGAGCGCGGGAATCCAGTCCCCGTGGGCGTCGAGCATCTCGTCGACGAGCGACCAGATCTGATCGAGGTCCAGCTCGGCCGCGGTGTGCGGGTCGAGCATCGCCGCGTGGTACACGTGCTCCTTCTTGCCCGTCAGGGCGGCCTCGACCGTGAGCGACTGCACGTTCACGTTCGTCTGCATGAGGGCCGCGAGCTGCGGCGGGAGCGTGCCGACCCGCGTCGGCTGGATGCCGTTCGAGTCGACGACACACGGCACCTCGACACAGCACCCGTCGGGCAGGTTGTCGATGAGGCCGTCGTTCGCGACGTTGCCGTAGACGACCCGGGGCTCACCGGTCTCCATCGAGTGGATGATGCCGGAGCCGTATTCGGCACTCGGCGTGACGTCGATCTCGCCGCCGTCGGCCTCCAGATCGACCCGCATCGTCTCCCAGCGGGCGATCTGGCGTTCGCACCGGCGGGGATACTCGTCGAGCGGCACGCCGTAGTGGTCCAGGAGATCGGTGCGACCCTGCTTGATGAACCACGGAACGTACTCGGCGAAATGCTCGCTCGACTCCGTCACGAAGTAGCCGAGGCGTCGGAACATGTCGTAGCGGACAGCGTCCGACAACCCCTCGATGCCACCGTCGGTACGTTCCTGGCTGCCCCGCAGCGGTGCAGGTTGGGTCGCCGCGAACTCCGCAATCCTCGGATAGAGGTCTTCCAGCCCCTCGGCGGTACGGCGGTTGAATTCGAGGTAGAACGCCATGTGGTTGATGCCGGCGCAGCGGTAGGCGAGCTCGTCGGCCGGCACGCCGATGTCGCCGGCGATCTGCTCGGCCGTGTGCTGGACCGAGTGGCAGAGCCCGATCGTGTTGATCGACGACGACCGGGCCAACGCCCAGCAGTTCATCGCCATGGGGTTGACGTACTGGAGCATCGTGGCGTCGCCGCAGAGCTCCTCCATGTCGGCCGCCATCTCGAGCAGCACCGGGATGGTCCGCAGACCGCGCATGATGCCACCGATCCCGAGCGTGTCGGCGATGGTCTGATCGAGCCCGAAGCGCTTCGGCACCTCGAAGTCGACCACCGTCGACGGCTCGTAGCCGCCGACCTGGAACATGGTGATCACATAGTCGGCACCGTCGAACGACTCGCGTCGATCGAGGGTCGTCTCGATGGTCGGCGTGACCCCGAGGGCGGCGGCGGTCTTGTGCGCCACGATCTCGGAGGTCCGGAGCCGTTCGGCATCGATGTCGTGCAGGGAGATGGTGGATCCCGCGAGCTCCGGGAAGCTGAGGATGTCACCGAGGAGGTTCTTGGCGAACACGGTCGAACCGGCGCCGACGAAGCTGATTTTGGCCATGCGAGAGTATAAGGCAGCCGGCCCGGCCAGGCGAGCGGATCTGTGTGATCATGTTCGAATGCGAGTGGACTCGGGGACGACGACCGACGTTCATGTTCGGTTCGGCGGCAACGGTCGACGATCGTTCGTTGCGATCGGGGTCGTGGCCGCCCTGGTCGTGGTGGCCTTCGGCCTCGGCCGACGCACCGGCTCGTCCTCCGGGACCGAGGGTACGAGCGTCGTCGACATCGTGCCGTCCACCACGTCGACCACCGTTGTCGACTCGGCCGACGACGGGCCGAGCTTCCGGATCCTGGCCGGTGCCGACGTCGAGGATCTCCGCCTCCACGTGGTGCGGCTCCCGTTCAACCGCGGCCCCCGCGACGCCGTGGTCCATCGGTACCTCGACGGTCAACTGCTCGCCGTCGCGGCCGTGGAGCCCCTCTTCTCGAACGGGCGGGTCGAGACCCTGCGAAGTCAGCCGGGCGACGTGCGGGACTACCTTCTCGCAACGCCGGCCGGGCTCGTGATCACCTCGGCTGGCGTCGCGTCGCTCCACGACCCGGTCACCGGATCCAGTCGGGTCTTCGCCGACGGCATCGCGACCCTCCCTGGTCCCGATCCCCGAACGTTCTGGCTCTTCACCTCGGCCGAACGATCCGTGCACCGCGTCGAGCTCTCTGTTGACGGGACGCCCGTGCTGTCGGAGCCGTTCCCGCTCGACGTCGTGGGACGACCGCTCGCCTCGACGGGTGACGGTCTCGTGGTCCGGCTGTCGGGAGACGGCCGGCCGGGTGACCTTGGCGTCTGGTGGCCTGACCGGAAACCGATCACCCTCATCGACAGCGCCGAAGCCGTCTTCCTCGGGGCCGGTGGTGGCACCGTCGCCCTGCTGCGTGGTGACGAACTGGAGGTCATCGCGGCCGACGAGCCCGAGGAAGCGGTCCGGTTCAGCATCGACGACGTCGAGCGGATTCACCGCTCGACCGTGTCGCCCGACGGTCGGCTGCTCGCGGTGTCGATCCTGACCGACCTCACCGAGGCGAACCGGATCGAGATCCTCGAGCTCGAGACGGGCCGGCGGGTCGAGCGGATCAGTCCGGCGATCGAACTGTTCTTCCGGTGGGCCGACACGGGCACACTCGTGTTCATGGAGCCGGACCTCCCCGCCTTCGAGCTCGTGGCCCGCGACGTGGCGACCGGTGAGGACCGACGCCTCGCCCGCTTCGACGACCTGACCTGGTGGTTCGCCACCGAGGGACGGGAGGACCGCTGATGCGTACCCGCCTGCTCGGCCCGATCGTGATCGCCGCCCTGGTGATCGTGTCGGCCCTCGCCGTGCTGTTGATCGCACGCGACGTCCGGGGTGACTGCGACCATCCCGTGTCGGCGTCACGCACGTGGAACGACCAGCTGCTCGACGCCATCCGTCGGGACTTCCCGGCCCCGACGGTGCACGCCCGCAACCTGTATCACCTCTCGGCCGCCCACTGGGACGTGTGGGCCGCCTACGACCCGTCGGTGTCGGGCGTGTTCCTCGATCTCGACCGCTCGGCCGTCGAGCCTGACGACGCCCGTTCGATCGCGATCTCCTACGCCTCACACCGGCTACTCACCCACCGCTACGCGAACTCGGTGGGCGCCGAGGCGTCGCTCGCGGCGTTCGACGCGACGCTCGAGGCCGTCTGCCTCGACCCGATCGACGATCCGAGCGACCTCGATCCCGCCGACCCGGCGGCGGTCGGGCTCGCCGTGGCCGAGGAGATCATCACCTCGACCCGCGACGACGGATCCCTCGAGGCCTCCAACTACGTCGACCTGTCGTACGCCCCGGTCAATCCGCCGCTGGTGGTGAATCGTTCAGGCACGTCGATGGTCGACCCCAACCGGTGGCAGCCGCTGTCCCTCGACGAGCAGATCACTCAGAACGGGCAGGTCCTGCCCGGTGCGGTGCAGGAGGCCATCGGGCCGAACTGGGGCCGGGTCGTGCCGTTCGCCCTCGACCACGATCCCGTCGACGGACTCCCGTTCGACCCCGGCCCGCCGCCGCTGTGGGGCGTGGACCCCGCGCAGGACGCCGAGTTCGCCGACGCGGCGGCCGAGGTCGTGCTGCTCTCGGGCGACCTCGACCCCGAGTCGACGGCGACCATCGACCTCTCCCCCGCGGCCCGGGGCCACGAGGTGAACCCCGTGCTCGGCACGCCCTACGAGCCGAACGAGATGCTGCTCGCCGACTACGGCCGCGTCATCGCCGAATACTGGGCCGACGGCCCGGACTCCGAGACGCCACCCGGGCACTGGAACACCCTGGCCCACGCCGTCACCGACACCTTGGTCGCCTCGGGGATCGAGCTCCGCCTCGGTGGCGACGGCCCGGCGCTCGGCCGCCTCGAGTGGGACGTCAAGCTGCACCTCGCCCTCAACGGCGCCATGCACGACGCCGCCATCGCGGCCTGGGGCACCAAGAACCACGAGGACTACGCCCGGCCGATCTCGATGATCCGCTATCTCGGTGAGCGTGCGCTCCTGCCCGAGACACCCGGCCGGATCGAGACGATCACGGCCGAGTCGTCGGCGCTCGGCGAGCGCCATGCCGACCTCGCCGACCACCTCGGCGAGCAGGCGGTGTGGGCCTGGCGGGGCCAACCCGACGATCCCGACACGGTGGTGTCCGGCGTCGGCTGGATCGCCGCCGTCGACTGGGTCCCGTATCAGCGGGCCAGCTTCGTCTCGCCGGCCTTCCCCGCGTATGTGTCGGGCCACTCGACGTTCAGCCGGGCCGGCGCCGAGGTGCTCGAGTTCGTGACCGGCTCCGCCTACTTCCCGGGTGGCCTCGCCACGTGGGTCGTCGAGCCGGGTGGCCTCATCCACGAACTCGGCCCCACCGAGACCGTCACGCTGACCTGGGCGACCTATCGCGACGCCGCCGACGAGGCCGGGATCTCCCGTCGCTACGGCGGCATCCACGTCGAGGCCGACGATGTCGTGGGCCGGGAGATGGGCGCCGACATCGGGCGTCTCGCCTGGGAGCGGGCGAGCTCGATCTTCGCCGGGGGCTGAGGCCCCCGGTCAGCCGCCGACGGGTGTGGACCGGGTCACGGTGAGGCGTCCGGAGGCCGGCACGTCGGCGACGGTCGACACCTGTCCGTCAGGCCAGCGCACGGTGACCGTGACCGCACCACCGTCGTCACCGAGACCGACGTGGGCGGTCGTCGGGCCGCCACTGAGGTAGCCCCGGGTGAGATCGATCGTGCGGATGTAACGCTCGTCGCCACGCTCGACGATCACGAGTGCGCCGACGGCCTCCGTGTTGGCCGACGCCGGCCAGGCGAGGTCGACGAGCAGATCGTCGCCGCCACAGAGCTGGTTCTCGTACCAGCGGGTCGGCTCGTCGAGGTTGTTGACGATCACGTCGAGGTCGCCGTCGCCGTCGAGATCCCCGAGGGCGCTCCCGCGTCCGCCGGCGGGATCGTCGAGGCCCCAGGCGGGCATCGTCTCGAAGCCGTCGCCGGTGTTGCGGAACACCTGATTCGGCTCGACCAGCCGGGCCTCGGGGAGGAACGAGAACAACACGTCGGACCGCATGCCGTTCACGACGTGCACGTCCAGCAGTCCGTCGCCGTCGAGGTCACCGAACAGCCCGCTCCACGACCACCCCGTGGCGTCGAGACCCACCTGGTCGGCGGTGTTCGCGAAATCGTCGCCGTCGGCGATGTTCAGCACGTTCTCGGGCCGCTGGATCTCGTCTGGCACGGGCATCGCCGCCATGTCGGCGTCGACCTCCCGGTAGCGGTCACGGGTCTCGGGATCATCCGACATCGGCTTCATGTCGGTGGAGAACAGATCGAGATCACCGTCGTTGTCGACATCGCCGGCGTCGAGACTCATGGTCGAGAACGACGACGTCGTCAGGCGATCCACCTCGAGCCAACCACCGCGGTTGTCGAGCCAGATCCCGTCGGGGGTGGCGAGGTCGTTGCCGACCACGACGTCGATCCGACCGTCGGCGTCGACGTCGACGAGCCGGATGGCGAGCGCCTGGGCCTCGGCGGCGATGCGGGTGGCGACATAGGCCCCGCTCCCGTCGGCCAGATGGACGACGACACCGGTGTCGCTGCCGAGCACGGGCGTGTTCCGGACTTCGGACAGCTCGGCGTTGTAGGACCCTGTGACGAGGTCGAGATCGCCGTCTCCCTCGAGGTCGGACCACCCCATCGAATAGGTCGCCGCACGCACACCCTCGAGCGGGCGTCGTTCGTAGACGGGCACACCCTCGGGGCCGTCGACGGCCTCGAGCAGCACCGGCACCCCGACGCCGGTCGACAGCGCGATGTCGCGATCGCCGTCACCGTCGACGTCGAGCACCGCGACGTGGCGGAACCGCCCGACGATCAACTCCTCGGCGGTGAACCGACCGGTCCCGTCGTTGCGGAGCAGCGACGACGAGCCCGACAGGTTCGCGGCCACGACATCGAGATCGCCGTCGTCGTCCAGATCCCCGAGCGCCAAGCCGGCGCCGGTGCCATCGAACGTCGAGGCGGTGTCGCCGGGGCCCGACGTCAGGTGGCCGAGGTCGTGCGCCACGAAGGCACCACCACACACCCGCTCGGCGGGGTGGGCGTCGACGGCCGACGTGACGGCGGTCGCCGGACCGTCGAGTCCGACGATCTCGACCCTGCTCGCCGCATCGGCACCACCGCAGGCGGCGACGCCCAACAGCAGGGCCGGGATCAGCCGGGAAAAATGCGACACCGGCACCGGTGGCCGAGCGTCCTCTCGTCGAGGCTGCATCGACCACACGGTACCGGTGTCTCCATTGGGCCCGGGAGCGAACTCCCGGGGGGAGGTTGATCAGCTACCGAGGATCGAGTTGATCTCTTCGGCGGCCGGCGGGATCAGGTCGGCGGCGGTGCCCTCGTTACGGAGGATCTGCTGCATGACCGGACCCATCGCGTCCTCGATGCGCGAGGCCGAATCGGTAATCGGGAAGAGGAACGTGGTGCCCTCGTCCACGTGGACCTTGAAGGCGCTCACGTCAACGCCGTTGGAGGCATGTGCCGCCTCGGCGATGTCGGCTGCCGACGGGATGGCCGGGAACACGACCGCTCCGCCACCGACGACTTCCTGGCAGGCCGGGGAGGCCATGTACTTGACCCACTCCCATGCGGCCTCGGGGTTCTCGGCCGAGGTCGTGATCGAGTCGGCGAGACCGTTGAACATCGAGCGACGCTCGCCGATCGGACCGACCGGGAGGGCGCCGTACTCGACCGGGACCTCGGTGGCGTCACCGGAGAGGGTCGAGATCATCCACGAACCGTTGGTCTGCGTCGCAGCGCCACCGTTCTGGAAGATGGTGGTGCCGCCGAGCGACTCGACGTCCTCGATCGGGGTGATGTAGCCGGCGGCGATCCAGTCGGCGAACCACTGGATCGTCTCGATGAGTGCCTCGTCGCCGAAGTTGGCCGAGTCGGCCCACGGCTCGTCGGTGGCCTGGTACCCGTTCGAGGCGGCGAACGCCGAGAACGTGGTCTGGCCGAAGGCGCCGAAGTTGCCCTCGAGACCGAAGCCGTACACGGCGACGTTCGACGAGTCGAAGCCGTCTTCGTTGCCGCGCACGCCGTTGGCGTCGATGGTCAGGCGCTGGATCAGCTCGCCCCAGGTGCCGCCGTCCTGCGGGTTCCAGGTGGCGTTGTTGAAGTCGTCGACCGAGATGCCGGCATCGGCGAGCATGTCGGTGTTCAGCACCATCGCGATGGTGTCGAAGTCCTTCGGGAGACCGAAGCGGTCACCGTCGGGCGAGGTCCACAGCTCGGCGAGACCCGGGAAGTACTGGTTGACGTCCACGCCATCGCGCTCCACGAAGTCGTTGAGCGAGACGAGCACGCCCGACTCCACGAACTCGGGGTAGCGGGCGAGGTGGTCGGTGAACACGTCCGGAGCGGAGTCCGACGCGAACGCGGCGGTGAGACCGGTCCAGTAGTCGCCCCAACCGAACTGTTCGATGTTGACCGTGACGTTGGGCTGCACGTTCGCGGTGAAGTCCGCTGCGCAGGTCTCGTAGAACGGCTGCTGGTTGCCGTCCCACAGCCAGTAGTCGATCGTCACCGGCTCGTCGAGCGAGGCGGCTGCATCATCGCCGTCACTACCGCACGCAGCCGCGGCGAGTGCCATCGCGGCCAGTACGGCAAGAAGACGCAACTTCTTGATTTCTCGCAGCATGTTGCTGATTTCCTCCATTGGAGTGTCGACCGGAAGTTCCGATCGACGGTCGTGACCACTGCCTCCCCTTTTGAGAAGCGGTCGGGTTCGTCAGGCAGGCCGAGGGCCGGCGAGACGTTCCGGAATCAGGCTGTCGGGTGACCTCACTTGATTCCGGAGAACTGGATCGAGTCGACGAGGCGCCGACCGAAGGCGATGAAGATAACGAGGACCGGCAGCGCAGCGAGAAGTGTTCCCGCCATGAGCCCGGACCAGTCCGGCTGCGTTCCGGGGACCTGCGTCGTGAACGCGTTGAGGGCAACCGTCAGCGGCTGGACGTTTTCCTCCTGCGGCGCGACGACCAACGGCCACAGGAATTCGTTCCATGCAGTCACGTAGGTGAGCACCGCCAGTGTGACCATCTGCGGGGCGGCGATCGGCAGGATGACCCTGCGGAAGACGGTGAAGTGCCCGGCACCGTCGATGATCGCCGCCTCCTCGAGCGAACGATTGATGCCGAGGAAGAACTGCCGCAGGAAGAACACCGCGAAGGGCGTCATCAGGAAGAACGGAGCGATCACACCCTGGAAGCTGTTGAGCCAGCCGAGGTTCTTCATCAGGATCAGGTTCGGGATGAGGGCGAAGATCGGCGGCACCATCAGCCCGGTGAGGTAGAGGAAGAACAGCTGATCCCGCCCCTTGAACCGGAGCCGGGAGAAGGCGTAGGCCGCCATGGCGCTGAAGAAGACCTGCCCGATGGTGATCACCGTGGCGATGATCATCGAGTTGCGCAGCGCAAGCAGGTAGTCGAATGACGCCGAGTTCTCGAAACCGGTGGCCTGGACCATCTCGGCGTCGGAGGCGAGGCCGAGCACTCGCTTGAAGTTCAACCACGTGAGGTCGGGGGGCAGGATCGACTGGTCGCCGGTCAGCAGTGCTCGGTTGAACGTGAGGCCCGTCCGCAGCGCCCAGTAGAACGGGAACAGGCTGATGAAAATGATGAGGGCGAGGATGACCCAGGCGGTGAGTCGCCCGACGCGCGCGCCGATCGTGCCACTCCCGGCGGTTCCGGCCATGTTGCCACTGGTCGTGCTCATGCGAGGTCACTCTCCCCCGCTCGCAGCAGCTTCAGCTGGAAGAAGGTGACGATGATGAGGATCAGCACCAGGATCACCGACAGCGCCGCTGCGTAGCCGAGATCGTTGAAGTTGAAGGCGTTCTGGTAGATGTAGAGGTAGATCACCTTCGAGGCGTTGACCGGGCCGCCCGGCTGGCCGCCGAAGCCGCCGGTGGCGACGAGCACGGTGTCGAACACCTGGAACGAGCCGATCATCGTGATCACGAGGACCAGGGCGAGCACCGGACGCATCAGCGGGAGGGTGATCTTGCGGAACATCTGGAACTCGGTTGCGCCATCCATCGCCGCCGCTTCGTAGACGGTGCCGGGGATGGTCTGGAGCCCGGCGAACATGAGCAACGCCGTGTAGCCCATGTACTTCCAGGTGTTGATGGCGGCGATCGTCGGGATCACCTTGCCCGTGTCGGTGAAGAAGGCGAGATCGTCGGAGAACCCGATGAACTTCAGGAACTCGGTGACCACACCGATCGACCCGTCCAACATCCAGAGCCACAGCAGCGCCACCACAACGTTCGGCATCAACCAAGGCAGGAGCAACGCGCCCCGGATGACCGATGATCGGGTGAGCCGGTCCATCATCGAGGCGATCAGGACGGCGATGACCGTCTGCGAGCCGATGTTGATGACGACGTACTTCAGCGTCCGCCACATCGAGGCGTAGAACTGGTCGTCGCCCGCGAGCTTCTCGTAGTTCTCCAGGCCGATGAACTTCCCGTTGTTGCCGATGAGATTCCAATCAGTGAACGACAGGTAGAAGCCACGGATGGTCGGCAGGAGGAAGAAGACCAGGAAGCCGACCATCGAGGGCAGCAGGAACCAGAAGGCGACAGGCCAGCCGCCGGTGAGGTTCTGCACCTTCTTGCCGCTCGGCTTCGGGCGCGTCTCGGAAGCTCCAACGTCCGGTGACACGGCCGTCATGCCACTCTCCTCAGCACACGCTCCATCGTCTCCCCCTGATCGATCCGGCCCGTCGACGCACCCCGACAAGGGGCACCGTACGCGCAGAAGCGCTCAGAAGTTCTCACGAGTTCACATTCGATGTCAAGCATCGCGGGCGCATCGACACGAACCTGTCGACGAGCGACGTCTGCTGCTCCGGAGTCAGGGACGAATCGTGCCGAGGCACGACCGCCATGCCGACGAATCGCCCATCCGCCTTGCGCGAATTTGTTCGAAGTCGTTGACGCGTGGCACCCGAACAGGCCAACGTGGGGGCGATGACCGCATCGACCACCGACGCGCCCGACGCCACGCAGACACCGATGGTGGCCGATCAGCGTGTCGATCCGCTGACCGGCGACATCGTCAACGTCGTCGACGGCCGCCAGAAGCGACCGAACCTACCGACCACCGGCTGTCCGTTCTGTGTCGGCGGGATCGAGGCCCCCGAGCCGTACCAGGTCAAGAGCTTCCCCAACCGGTTCCCCCCGCTGCCCGACGCCCGGGCCGAGGTGATCCTCTACTCCTCCGACCACGACGCGACCTTCTGGGGTCTCGGTGTCGAGCAGGGCCGGAAGGTGATCGACCTGTGGGCCGACCGCTCGGAGGTGCTCGGTGCACGCGACGATGTCGCCTTCGTCATGCCGTTCGAGACCCGGGGGCCCGAAGTCGGCGCAACGATCACCCATCCGCACGGCCAGCTGTACGCGTTCGACCACGTTCCGGCGCTGCCACGCATGAAGTTCGAGCGGGGCTGCGTCTTCGACGAACCCGGTGAGCGTCTGGTGAGCGAGTCGGGCATGTGGCGTTCCTGGGTGCCGTTCGCCGCCGCCCATCCGTTCCAGTTCCGGATCGCGCCGACCGAGCCCGTCCCGGATCTCCCGTCGCTCGACGAGGCCGGCCGGACCGATCTCACCCGGGTACTCCTCGACGCGCTCGAGCGACTCGACCGCCTGTTCGACGCCCGCACCCCGACGATGATGTGGGTGCATCAGCGGCCGTTCGCCGGCTCCTGGCCGGGGGCGACCCTGCACATCGAGATCATCACACCGTGGCGCAGCAACGGGGTGATGCGCTTCCTCGCCGCGGGCGAGATGGGAAGCCGGGAGTACTTCAACACGATCGTTCCGGAAGACGCCGCGCAACGACTTCGCGACGCCCTCCCCCGCTAGATGTACTCAGCCGGCAGGTTGGTGACAGCGGGTGATGGGTGTCCCGTTGATGGCGGTGTGGTGGCGGTGATGGTTGTAGTGCTCGAGCCAGGGTGCAAGCGCGTCTGATCGTTCTCGGTTGGTCGTGAAGACCTGCCGGTAGGCCCATTCGGTCTGGAGCGTCCGGTTGAACCGTTCGACTTTGCCGTTCTGCCAGGGGCAGTGCGGTCGGATCGTGATGTGGCGAGTCTCGGTCTCGGCGAGGAGCGCGGCGAGGGCCCGGGAGTGGGTGTAGTTCCAGGCGTTGTCGGTCATCACCGTGTCGACACGGGCGATCCCATGTCGAGCGAAGTAGTCGAAGGCTCGGGTGAAGAACCCGACCGTTGTGCCGGCCCGCTCGTCAGGGAGGATCTCGGAGTAGGCGAGCCGGGAGTGGTCATCGACCATCGAGTGGACGTAGTCGTAACCGATCCGGGCCCGTTTCTTCGCTCCGGTTGATCCCATCTGTCGGCCATGGGCCCGCCACCCGCCCCCGTCGGGGATCCGGCCGATCTTCTTTACATCGACGTGCACCAACTCCCCAGGCTGGTCGCGTTCGTAACGGACCGCCGTCGTCTTCGACGCCCGGATCACCTGACCGGTCAACGGGTCACACTCGGCCAGTCTCGGTATCTCGTGGCGTCGCAGGATCCGGGTGATCGTTCGGGCTGGGACTCCGGTGATCGGGGCCAGGGCGTCAGGGCCGGCACGATGTTCGACACGAGCAGCCAACACGACAGCCTCCACGTCGAGCGAGGTTCGCGTGGGTGTGCGGCGGGGTCGGCTGGATCGGTCGAACAGGCCGGCGTCGCCCTCAGTGGCATGGCGTCGGATCCATTTGTGGGCGCACTGGCGGGAGATCCCCATCGCTTTCGCAACATGCGCGACCGGAGCACCAGCGGCGACTCGTTCGATGATCAAGCGGCGGCCATGCACGGTCAGTCGGGCATTACGGTGAGACATCGAAGACCTCCGTTGGTCACTGTGTTGACGGCAATCACCACAATGCCCGCGGGGGTCTTCTCAGTCTCACCCCACCGTCACCAACCTCACGACCGAGTACAGCTAGACGGCGGGCGCCGCCGAACGCGGCCCGTGGGTGGCGATCCGCCCCGGGACCGGGCGACCGATCACTGCCTCCAACGATCGTGCCGCCTCCACGAGCGCGCCAAGGTCCACCCCCGTGTCGATCCCGGCGTCGTCACACAGATGGACCAGATCCTCGGTCGCCAGGTTGCCGCCGGCACCGTTCGCGAACGGTGAGCCGCCGAGCCCACCGGCCGCGGTGTCGAATCGGGTGACCCCGAGCTGCATCGCCGTCCAGGCGTTCACGAGGGCGGTGCCACGGGTGTCGTGCAGGTGCAGGCCGACGTCGACGCCGGTGCGGTGGAGCACCCGATCGATCCTGGCCGGGGTGGCCATCCCCGTCGTGTCGGCGAGGGTGAACCGGGTGACACCGACGGCGGCAAGCTGGGCCATCAGCTCGGGCACGGTCCCGGTCGGTTCGTCGCCGGTGTAGGGCGAGCCGAACACACACGAGATCACGACGTCGACCACGCTGCCGGCGGCGGCCTCGACGATGTCGGCGATCCCGACGACCGACTCGGCGATCGTCCGGCGGATGTTCCGCTCGTTGTAGACCGGACACGCCGAGACCGTCACGGTGAGTGCATCGACCTGCGCCGCCAAGGCGGCCTCGGCTCCCCGGAGGTTCGGCACCAGCCCCCACCACCGCGGGCCCCGTTCCCGGTCGATGCCGGCCATCACGAGGTCACCACCGGCCATCGACGGCACGGCCTTCGGCGAGACGAAGCTCGCGGCCTCGATCTCGCGCAGGCCGGCCGCGGCCAGACGGTCGACGAACTCGACGCGCACCGACGGATCGACGGGCTCCTCGGACTGGAGCCCGTCGCGCGGGCCCACCTCTCGGATCTCGATCGTGCCGGGCAGGTCGCTCACCCCTTCACCGTGCCATGAGCGCTCGGCGACGCCAAGCCGGAGCGACGCACCCGTGACTTCGGACCGGTGGGCCCGAGCGGGCAGACTGCACCCGTGAGTCTCGACCCGCCACCCGCCGACACCGCCGAGCCGGAAGCGGCACGGTTCCGCGAGCTGCCGCCGGTCGTGCGCCGGCTCTGGTCGTGGTCCAACGTCGCCACCTTCGCCGTGCTCGGCCTCCTCGCGTCGATCGGTGCCGGGGTGCTCGGGGCGGCAACCGACGCCGGCCGAGCCGCCGGGTTCGTCGTCGGCGGTGTCGTCGTCCTCGCCCTCGGGTTCGGACTGCTCGGCTTCTGGTGGGGCGGGCGCCGCTACGACACGTGGCGCTGGCGACTCGACGGTGACCTGATCGAAGCCCACTGGGGTGTGTTGTGGCGTCACACGCGCCTTGTCCCACGTCATCGGGTCCAGACCGTGTCGACCGACTCCGGCCCCATCGATCGGCGCCTGGGGCTCCGCACGTTGACCGTGCACACCGCGGGCCAGGCGACGCCGAACCTCAGCATCCCGCATCTGACCGAGGATGAGGTCGGTTGGATCCGCGCCGAGCTGACCGGTGAGAAGGCGTGACCGACCAGCCGCCCACCGGTCCACCGATCGAGCCGCCCCGGATGCCAGCGGCGCCGCAACCGGCATCGGAGCTGGCGGAGCCAACCGTGCCGACGCAGCGACCCGTGCCGACGCAGCCGCCGGCCGCTCCTCCGAACGAATCGGCACCACCGTCCGCGACCGTCGGCGCCGATGAGCCGGCGACCTCGCCCGACGCATGGCGACGACCCCATCCCCTCACGATCCTCGCCCTCGTCGGCGATGTCTTCCGCGGCGCCGGCCTGGGCCTCATCGCGATCCTCGCCCTGAACGCCGGCGACGGCTTCAGCTGGTTCGAGCAGCTCGCCGCGCTGGCCACGTTCGGCTCCGGCCTCGTGCGGTGGTGGTCGACCCGATACCGCATTACCCCGACCCACATCGAGCACCGCCACGGGGTCTTCCGCCGCAACGAGCAGATCATGGAGCGGACGAGGATCCAGAACGTCGGACTGACGTCACCGCTGATCGCCCGGGTCCTGGGCCTGTCGAGCGTCGACGTCGCCGAGGCCTCCGCCGACGGCAACATCTCGATCCGCTACCTCGCCCGCGAAGAGGCCGAGAAGATGGCGAAACTCCTCGAACCCGCAACGGCCGCGATCCCGGCCCAGACGCCGGCCTTCGACGGGGATCTCGCCGACGCCCCACCGCCCGGAATGACACCGCCCGGATTGGCACCGCCGGAGGGCGCTCGGACCACGACCCTGCACCAGGGTGCACTCGGACCGCTCCTGCGGTTCGAGCTCGGCCGACTCGTTCCGAACATCCCGGTGGTCATCCCCGCCGGGATCATGGCCTATGCCCTCTCGCTCAGCGACGCCCCGCTGCTCGTCCGGATCGGGTTCCCGGTCGCCGCACTGCTCATGCCGCTGCTCGGGGCGTTGTCTCCGCTGATGGTCTACGGCGGCTACCGCCTGAGCCGGACCGCCGGCGGGCTCGAACTCCAGGGCGGGCTGCTCACCGAACGACGGGTGGTGATCCAGCCCGACCGGATCCAGACCCTGACCTGGGTCGACCACCCGCTCGGTCGGCGCAGCGGCATCCGATCATTGGGCTTCTCCACCGCCGAGGTCGGACACGGCGGCATGGAGAACGGTGAGGTCTCCGTCGAGCTCGACCGTCTCGTCCCGGCGGCGGACGCCGATGAGGTCGACCGGATCGCCGTGCTCGCCGGACGGCCGATCCGGGTCGACGACGATCGGCTCCGCCGGGTCAGCCCACTCACGATCCGGCGGGCCGCGCTGCGCTGGTCGATCCCCACACTCGCCGCACCCGCCCTCTGGTTCGTGCGGCCGTGGTTGCCCTTCGTCGTGGTCCCGATCTGGTGGGCGGCGGCCTGGCTCGCCGCCCGGCGCCGCTACGAGATCCTCGGCGTGGCGACCGACGACGTGGAACTCGTGGGACGCACGGGCTGGTGGATCAGCCGGACGACCCGTCTCTCGGTCGACCGGATCCAGGGTGTGCGGATGACCTCCACGCCGTTCCAACGACGGCTCGGCCTGGCGACCCTCGTGGTCGGCACGGCGGGCGTCCGTGGCGACACCGCCGTCGTCGTCCCCGACCTCACCGCCGACGACGCCCACGAGCTCGGGCGCCGTCTGGCGTTGTGCGCCGCCCGCGCCGAGGATCCGTTCGAACTCTGAGCCGAACCCTCGGCCGGTTCAGGCCGGCCGGTCGTCGAGATACTTCTCCATCACCGCGAGCAACGCCTCCGGCGGCTGGGCACCGGCGACACCAGCGGCCCGGTCGAACACGAAGGTCGGCACCGAGCTGATCCCGGCCGCCGCGGCGAACTCGAGATGTTCGACGACCTCGGCGACACCACCGTCGCCCTGGAGCCAGGCCCGTGCGACCTCGGGGTCGATCCCGACCTGCGCCGCGAGCGAGATCAGCTCGTTCGGATCACCGATCGGACGGCCCTCGGAGAAGTAGGCCCGCATCAGCCGCTCCTTGAGCTCGTGCTGGAGACCCTCCCGCTCCGCGAGCACGAGCAGCCGATGGGCGGCCGCGGTGTTCGCCCGCTGGGCGATGTCCATCGCGAAGTCGAGACCGACACCACGGGCCTCGTTCGTCACGTGGTCGATCAGGGCCGTCGCCTTCTCGGGTCCGCCGAACTTCTTCTCATAGGCCCGGCGCACCGGCTCGTGCTCGTTCACCGGTGCGGTCGGGTCGAGCTGGAACGCCCG
>JAHDCV010000057.1 GCA_020629695.1 Acidimicrobiales bacterium
GTGGGTCCGATCCGGACTCGCCGAGACCGCCGATGTCGGGTGGGTCCGATCCGGAAGGATCGGAAGGAATCCGAGCGAACGATGGGAATCGAACCCACATCATCAGGATGGAAGCCTGAGGTTCTAGCCGTTGAACTACGTTCGCAGAGTTCCGCCGAAGCGGAACGACCCGAGCCTATCGCCGGGGTCTGGTCGGGATGGGGAGATTCGAACTCCCGATCTCCTGCTCCCAAAGCAGGCGCCCTAGCCAGGCTGGGCCACATCCCGGATCCGGGCCGCCGAGGCGTCCGGAGGCGATCACGCTAGCGGCGAACATCGACCGGTGGGCCGGGGTTCCGGTCGACCGATCCGAACGACTCGCCGGGTCCCGATCCACACGCCAGACGCGCCGGTAGAGTTCCGCCCGATGAACTCCACCGTTGAGCCCCTCGAGGGCAACCAGGTCAAGGTCACCGTCGAGGTGAGCGAGGCCGAATTCGACGCCGATCTCGATCGCGCCTTCCGTGTCCTCGCCCGTGAGGTGCGCCTGCCCGGCTTCCGGCCCGGCAAGGCCCCCCGCAAGGTGCTGGAGAAGCGCATCGGTTCGGGGTACGCCCGCGAGCAGGCGTTCCAGGACGGGCTGCCGACCTACTACGCCCTGGCCGTCAAGGAACACGAGGTCGACGTGATCTCGCCGCCGACGATCGACATCACCGACGGCCGCGACGACGGTCCGGTGACGTTCGAGGCCATCGTCGAGGTCCGCCCGACCGTCGAGGTCTCGGGATACGAGGCGCTGACCGTCGAGATCCCGAATCCCGTCGTGTCCGACGAGGAGATCGCCGAGCGGATCGACGCCATGCGGGCCCAGAACGGCGGCGAACTCGCCGACGCCGATCGCTCGGCCAACGAGGGCGACCGGGTCGTCATCGACATCACCTGCACGCACGAGGGTGAACCGGTCGCCGGCCTGACCGCCGACGACTACGTCTACGAGATCGGGCTCGGCGCCGTCGTGCCCGAGCTCGACGAGCAGCTCACCGGCGCCTCCGCCGGCGATCACCTCGAGTTCACCGCGGAGCACCCGGACCCGGACGAAGAGACCCCGCTCGAGTTCGACATCACCGTCAACAAGGTCCAGGAGATGATTCTCCCGGTGGCCGACGACGAGTGGGCCAAGGAACAGGACTTCGACTCGATGGAGGCGCTCACCGCCGACATCACCGAGCGGATGAGCACGGCTCGTCGCTACCAGGTCCAGTCCGCCCGGCGACAGAAGATCGCCGATGCCGTCGGTGCGCTCGTCGACGACGAGACGTTGCCGGACGCCCTGATCGACATGGAAGCCGACAACCGGGCCCAGGATCTCGTCATGCGGCTCCAGGCCCAGGGCATCGAGTTCGGGCAGTACCTGCAGATGACCGGCCAGAGCCAGGAGATGGTGCTGGCCGAGCTGCGCTCGACCGCCAAGGACTCCGCCAAGCTCGACCTCGCCCTCCGGGCGATCGTCGCGGCCGAGGGCCTCGACGTGAGCGACGGCGAATTGGACGAGGAGTTCGAGCGGGTCGCCGACCGGCTTCAGCGTTCCGCCGAGGAGGTCCGTGAGGAACTCGTCGAGGCCGGGCAGCTGCCCGCCGTGCGCGCCGATCTCGCGAAGTCGAAGGCACTCGATTGGGTCACCGAACGCGTGACGCTGGTCGACGACAATGGGGACACCATCGATCCGGCCTCCCTCGAGGATCCGGAGGATGATGGCGACGAAATCGACGCCTCGGCTGATGATTCCGCCGCCGCCGGCGACAGTCTCGAAGCCGGTGACAGCGCCGACACCCCCGACCAAGCAGAGGAAGCCTGACCGTGACCGATCGCCTGCGAGCCTCGAACTATCTCGTCCCGACCGTCGTCGAGCAGACCAACCGGGGGGAGCGGGCCTTCGACCTGTACTCCCGGCTGCTCAAGGACAACATCATCTTCCTCGGCACACCGATCGACGACACGATCGCCAACCTGGTGTGCGCCCAGATGCTGCATCTCGAGTCGGAGAACCCCGACCGTGACATCAGCATCTACATCAACTCGCCCGGCGGTGACATCAACGCGCTGTTGGCGATCTACGACACGATGCAGTTCATCAAGCCCGAGGTGAACACGATCTGCTTCGGTCAGGCGGCGTCCGCCGCCGCCGTGCTGCTCGCCGCCGGAGCCAACGGGAAACGCCTCGCGCTGCCGAACGCCCGCATCCTGCTGCACCAGCCCTACGCGGGCGCCCAGGGGCAGGTCTCCGATCTCGAGATCGCCGCCGCCGAGATCGAGCGGCTCAAGGAGACTCTCGAGTTGATCCTCGCCCGGCACACCGGCCAAGAGGTCGACAAGCTCCGCAAGGACACCGACCGGGACTTCGTGATGACCGCTGCGGAGGCCCGTGACTACGGGATCATCGACGAGGTCATCGAAACGCGCAATGCTGCGGACCGGACCGGTCCGATCCGGGCGATCGACTGATCGACCGACGAGACCACGATCCATTCCGACGTACGAGCTGAGCAGGAGCCCGACAGGTGGCCAAATTCGGTGAAGGAGGCGAACTCCTCAAGTGCTCGTTCTGTGGCAAGTCCCAGAAGCAGGTCAAGAAGCTGATCGCCGGCCCGGGCGTCTACATCTGCGACGAGTGCATCGATCTCTGCAACGAGATCATCGAAGAAGAACTCGCCGAGGGTGGTGAGGTCGGCTTCGAGGAGTTGCCCAAGCCCCGGGAGATCCGGGAGTTCCTCGACGAGTACATCGTGGGACAGGGCGCGGCCAAGAAGGTCCTGTCGGTCGCGGTCTACAACCACTACAAGCGCATCCAGTACGGCTCCCAACGGGCCGGCGACGTCGAGCTCTCGAAGTCCAACATCCTGATGGTCGGACCGACCGGGTGTGGCAAGACCTTTCTCGCCCAGACCCTCGCCCGGATGTTGAACGTGCCGTTCGCGATCGCGGACGCGACCGCGCTCACCGAGGCCGGCTACGTCGGCGAGGACGTCGAGAACATCCTCCTCAAGCTGATCCAGGCCGCCGACTTCGACGTGAAGCGGGCGGAGACGGGGATCATCTACATCGACGAGATCGACAAGGTCGCCCGGAAGTCCGAGAACCCGTCGATCACCCGCGACGTGTCGGGCGAGGGCGTGCAGCAGGCGCTGCTGAAGATCCTCGAGGGCACGGTCGCGTCGGTCCCACCACAGGGCGGTCGGAAGCACCCGCATCAGGACTTCATCCAGATCGACACCTCGAACATCCTGTTCGTGTGTGGAGGTGCCTTCGCCGGGATCGATCAGATCATCCAGTCCCGCGTCGGCAAGACCTCGATCGGGTTCGCCGCCGATGTGCGCTCACCGGACGAGATCGACATCGACGATCTGTATGCCCAGCTCCAACCGGAGGATCTGCTGAAGTTCGGCCTGATCCCGGAGTTCGTCGGCCGTCTGCCGGTGATGGGCACGGTCGAGAAACTGAGCAGCGACGCCCTCGTACAGATCCTCGTCGAGCCTCGCAATGCGCTGGTCAAGCAGTACCAGAAGTTCTTCGAGATGGAAGACGTCGAGCTGTCGTTCACCGACGAAGCACTGGCCGCGATCGCCGATCAGGCGATGCGACGCGGCACCGGGGCCCGTGGCCTTCGGGCGATTCTCGAAGAGGTCCTGCTCGAGGTCATGTACGACCTGCCCTCACGCGGAGACATCGGCGAGGTCGTGATCGGTCTCGACACCGTGGTCGATCGGGTCGAGCCGACACTCGTGCCGCGGGGTCAGTCCGCAGCCGGGCCGCGCCGGGCCGCGTCCTGATCGGGCGGCGACCGTGAGACTCGCCGAGGCCGAGGCCTGGCTCTCGTCTCGCATCGACCACGCCGCCACGGGTGCGGTGGCCGGTGACACGGATCTGCTCTCACTCGACGGCATCCGTGGGTTGATGGCCGCCGTCGGCGACCCGCAGGAGGCATTCCGTTCGATCCACGTGACGGGAACCAACGGCAAGGGGTCGACCGGGCGGATGGCCACGTCGATCCTCGATGGTCTCGGTCTGTCGGTCGGCACGTACTCGAGCCCACATCTCAGCTCCATCACCGAGCGGATCCAGCACAACGGTGCGGCCATCCCGGACGAGGACTTCGGTCGACTCGTCGGCCTGCTCGCCGCGATCGTCGATCAGCTGAGCGTTCGCCCGACACACTTCGATCTGCTCACGGCCGTGGCGTTCATGTGGTTCGCCGAGGTCGCCGTCGACGTCGCCGTCGTCGAGGTCGGCATGCTCGGCCGGTTCGACTCGACGAACGTGCTCGATGCCGACGTCGCCGTCTTCACCTCGCTCGGCAAGGACCACACCGATGGGTCCGAGGGGTGGCGCGAACGGATCGCATGGGAGAAGGCCGGCATCGCCATGGCGGGCCGACCGGCGATCGTCGGGGTCGACGACGAGATGTTCGTGGCCGCCATCCGGGCGGAGGGGCCCGATCCCCTCATCGTCCGGGATCACGAATTGTTGGTCGAAGACGACCGGATCGCACTCGGCGGGCGCGTCGTGGACCTGTCGACGCCGTGGGGGAGCCACGACGACCTCTTCGTGCCCGTGCACGGCGCCCACCAAGCGGGCAACCTCGCCGTCGCCGTCGCCGCCGTGGAGGCCCTCCTCGATCGGGCGATCGACGACGAGGTGCTCTCGGAATCGCTTCAGACCGTGACGATCCCCGGCCGGTTCGAGGTCGTGGCACGCGAGCCGACGATCGTGCTCGACGGTGCGCACAACCCGGACGGCGCACGCACGGTCCGCCACACGCTCGATCACGAGTTCCGCACACTCGGGTCCGAAGTGCTCGTGATCGGTGCGACGACCGGGAAGGATCCGGCCGAGATGCTGACGGCGTTCGGGGCCGACCGGTTCGACGCCGTGATCGTCTGCGAGCCCGACTTCCGTCCGATGCCGGCTGACGAGATGGCAGCGGCCGCCGCGGCGCTCGGCATCACGGCCGAGGTCGTGCGGGATCCCGTCGAAGCCCTCGCCCGGGCCCGTGCGGTCACATCCGAGCAGGATCTCATCATCGTGAGTGGGTCGCTGTACGTGGTCGGCATCGTGCGGAGTGCGCTGCTCGATCTCGTGCGCCGTATGGAGAGCGACATCTCCGGCGAGTGAGCGGCTCCGGGTCGACGCCCGGAGCCGAGTCAAGTTCCGGCCGCGTCGTGCCGACAAAAGCGACGTGCACCCGAACCCTGTCCCGCAACCCCGCCGCGGAGAACGAGGCATCAGTCTCACGAGCTATGCCCTCGCACTCGCCCTCCTGGTGTCCGGATTGGCCGGAGTCGTCCGCTCGTTGTCCGAGGGTTCGGGCGACCTCCTGATCGAGACCGGGAACGACATCGGCGCGGCCCGCGACAACCAACTCTTCTACGAGACGACCGTGCTCGAGACCGCACCGAGCTGGGTGGTGTCCACCACCGTGGCCCCGACGACCACGACCGAATCGACGACGACGACCACCGACGCTCCGGCCCCGCCCGAACCGCCCACACCCGAGGTCGCCGGCGGTGACGGGTCGTTCGAGGGTGCGGTACCCGACGGTGCCGACCTCACGGCCACCGGACCCTGGGACGACGACGACACCGTCTTCCTGTTCTCCGAAGGTGCCCACACGCTGACCGCCGACCTGACGGTCGGCGGCACGACCATCCCGGCCGGGACCGTCGTGTGTTCGTACTACCTGCACTACTCACCGACGCAGAGCTCGGCCGGCTCGTCCGTCTCCTTCGACTTCGGAGCGCCGGTGCTCGGTGCAGCGACGTCCGACGGTGACCTCGATGCGACGGATTCGTTCGGTGCCTCCGGCGTGAGCTACCGGGGTAGCCGGCAGATGGAGGGTGGCGACAACTTCACGATCAGCGGGACCACGGTGTCGGTGGCGCCGTGGGCGTACGGCTCGAACCAGGACGACGCCCGAATCTTCGTCGCCTGCTGAGTCGGGAACGTGACAGCGTCGGTAGCCTGCCCGCCGTGAGCCGCACGCTGATTCTCTGCAAGCCCGACGCCGTCGAACGAGGCCTCGTGGGGGAGATCATCTCCCGCATCGAGCGCAAGGGCCTGACCCTTGCCGCCGCCGAACTGCGGACGCTCGATGCCGACACCCTCGCCGAGCACTATGCCGAGCACGTCGGCAAGGGCTTCTACGACGACCTCGTGGCCTTCATGTCCCGTGGTCCCGTCATGGCCATGGTCGTCGAGGGTCCCGACGAGACGTTCGCGATCATGCGGACGCTCATGGGCCCGACGAACCCGGCGGTGGCGCCCCCCGGCACGATCCGCGGTGACTTCGGCACCATCATGACCGAGAACCTGATCCACGGCTCCGACTCGGACGAGTCCGCCGAGCGTGAGATCGGGATCTTCTTCCCCGGCCTCTGATCCAGCCGATTTCCGGACCCGTCGTCGACCCCTCTTCCACGGTGGGTCAACCCACCCATGCCTTGTGGGCGGGTCCGTCGCTCTCTACCCTGAGCAGTCAGGCGCGGGCGTGTCGACCCTGAGGGGGTGAGAGCCTTGGCTTCGAATCGATTCTCGTCGCTGCTCGGCTCCGTGGGCGCCCGCGACATGGCCGTGGACCTCGGAACGGCCAACACACTCGTCTACGTGCGCGGTCAGGGCATCGTCCTCGACGAACCCTCCGTCGTCGCGATCAACACGAACACGAACAAGCCGCTGGCCGTCGGGCTCGAAGCCAAGAAGATGATCGGGCGGACGCCCGCCCACATCCAGGCGATCCGCCCCTTGAAGGACGGCGTCATCGCCGACTTCGACGTCTGCGAGACGATGCTGCGGTACTTCATCCAGAAGGTCTCCCCCGGTCGTTGGGTGGCGAAGCCGCGGATCGTGATCTGCGTGCCCTCCGGCATCACCGGCGTCGAGCAGCGTGCGGTGCGCGACGCCGCCGAGTTCGCCGGTGCCCGGGAGTCGCTGATCATCGAGGAGCCGATGGCCGCGGCCATCGGTGCCGGGCTTCCCGTGCAGGAGCCGACCGGCAACATGATCGTCGACATCGGCGGTGGCACGACCGAGGTCGCCGTGATCTCGCTCGGGGGCATCGTCGCGAGTCAGTCGGTCCGGATCGGCGGCGACGAACTCGACGAGGCGATCATCTCCTACGTGAAGAAGGAGTACTCCCTCGCCCTGGGTGAGCGGACGGCGGAGGAGATCAAGATCCGGCTGGGATCGGCCAATCGACTGCGCGAGGAACTGGAGGCCGAGATCCGCGGCCGGGACCTCGTCACGGGTCTGCCGAAGACGATCATGACCTCCACCGAGGAGATCCGCGAGGCACTGGCCGAGCCGGTCTCCTCGATCGTGGACGCGGTCAAGGTGACGCTCGACAAGACGCCGCCCGAGCTGGCGGCCGACATCATGCAGCGGGGCATCACCATCGTGGGCGGCGGTGCTCTGCTGGCCGGGCTCGACGCCCGGCTCGAGCGCGAGACGGGGATGCCGATCATCGTCGGTCGTGACCCGCTGCTCGCCGTCGCCTACGGATCCGGTCAGTACCTGGAGGCGTATGACAGCCTCCGGAACCTGACCGCCACGCAGAACTGAGGCGGCCGTGGTCGGCGTCGGCGCGGATCGCGCAGGACCTTCCCCCCGACGGCTGCTGATCCTCATCACCGTCACCGCTCTGGTGCTGATGACCCTCGATGCGCGCGAGGCGCCGGGTGTCGACGCCGTGCGAGGGGTCGCCGGGGTCGTGCTCTCGCCGATCCGGGGCGTCGTCGGTTGGGCGGCCGACCCGTTCGTCGACGCATGGCGCGGTGCGATCCACATCGATGCCATCGAGGACGAGAACGAACGACTGCGGGCCGAGCTCGCGGAGGCCCGGGGCGATCTGGCCCGCTTCCCCGACCTCGAAGCCGAGCTCCGTGAACTCCAGACCGCGACCGGGATCACGTTCGCACCCGAGATCCCCCGGATCGCGGCCAGGGTGACCGCCGATCGACGCACCGGATTCGAACGGCTCATCGAACTCGACGTCGGCTCCGGCGACGGCGTTCGCGAGGGGAGCCCGGTGGTCACTGGTGACGGACTCGTCGGCCGCGTCGAGGTCGTGACTTCGGGGACGTCGGTGGTCCGGGTCATCACGGACCCACGCTCGGGTGTCGGGGTCAGCAGCCGCCTCGGCGCGGTGACCGCCGTCGTCGAGGGTGTCGGCAGCGGGCTGCCGCTCACGATCGAGTTCCTGGTCGACGCCGATGCGGTCGCCGGTGCCGTCGAAGGCCAGCGATTCGTGACCACCGGCCGCGACGGCAGCCGGTATCCCGCCGACGTTCCGGTCGGCACGATCTCGTTCGACGGCGACGACCCGGTCCTCGTCCCGCTCGCCGAACTCGGCGACCTCGGCTACGTGACCGTGCTCGATTGGCTCCCGTCCGACGTCGAACCGGAAGCGCCCCTGGTCGACCCCGAGGCCGAGGTGGGGGACGGCTCGTGAAACGGGTGCGTTGGGCTGCGGTGGTGGCCGTCGGCGCGTGCGTCGCCGCGGTGCAGGCCGCGGTGTTCGATCAGCTCGACGGGCCGTTCGGCGCGCGGGTGGACCTCGCCTTGCTCGTGGTCATCGGCACCGCCCTCGCGGTCGTCGCGCCGATCAATGCTGCGAGAATCGGTGCCGTGCTCGGGATCATCGTCGACCTGACCCAGACCGCTCCGTTCGGGATCAACCTCCTGCTGTTCGGGTTGGCGGGTTACGCGGTCGCGGTCTCGCGCGAGAGCCTCGTCGCCGCCGGGCCGTTGCTGGTGTCGTTCCAGGGTGCGGTCGCGAGTGTGGCCGTCGCCGGGCTCCAGTACATGCTCGCCCGGGTGTTCGGGCTCGACCCGCCGGCCATCGGGATCGCCGTGCTCGGCCCGATGGCGGCTGCGGCCCTCATCAGCGCGGTGCTCGTGCACCCGGCGGTCCGGATCGGGGGCGTCATGCTCGCCGACGACGCGGGTTGGCGTCGATGATCTCCGGCGCCCGGTTCGCCGCGCTCGCCTTCGTCGCGGTGGTGGCCTTCGCCGGCCTCGGCGCCCGCCTGTGGTTCCTCCAGGTGATGTCGCCGGTCGACTTCGTCGAAGTCGTCGAGCAGCAACGGACCCGCAGCATCGTGACCGAGGCCCCACGCGGCCGGATCCTCGATGTCAACGGCACGGTGCTCGCCGACACACGCGAGTCGCTCGTGGTCACCCTCGACGCGGTGCAGCTCCGCGAGGTCGGGCAGGGTCTCGACAGCGAAGGACGGGCAGCGGCGCGGGCCGAGGTGTTCGGCGAAGCCGCGGCCATCCTCGTCGCCGAAGGCGTCAAGACGAAGGTCGACGACCTCGAACGGACCTATCAGCGGGCGGCGGTCCAGTCCCTCAAGCCGGTCGTGGTCGCCGAGGACGTCGCGATCGACACGTGGATCGAGATCGAGGAACGTGGCCTTCCCGGCTTCGACGTCGAGCGCCGCTGGGTCCGGGACTACCCGTACGGCGAGATCGCGGCCCACATCATCGGCCACGTCGGTGAGGTGCGATCGTCGGCCGAGGCCGAGGCGCTCACCGCACGCGCCCCGGGGCGTCAGTACCAGGCCGGCGATGCCGTCGGCGTCCGCGGAGTGGAGGCGACGTTCGAGAGCCGCCTGCGTGGGCAGCCCGAGATCCGCGTCGTCGAGCTCGACGCCTTCGCCCAGGTCGTCGGCACGCGGGAGATCGCCCAGCCCGCCGTTCCGGGTGAGGACGTGATCCTCACCATCGACATCGATCTCCAGAACGCCGTGGAGCAGGTCCTGGCCGAAGAACTCGAGGCGGCTCGGCTGCGCCCCGCCTGCCTCACGTGCGAGCCGCACCGCGGCCGCAACGGTTCGATCGTGGTGCTCGACGTCCGGACGGGTGAGGTCGTGGCGATGGCCTCCGCCCCGTCGTACGACCCCAACGAATGGGTCTTCGGGATTCCCGCCGATCAGCTCGACTACCTGCGCACCAACCTGGACTCCCCGTTCCTGAACCGGGCGGTGTCGGGCCTGTATCCCGCCGGCTCGACCTTCAAGCCCGTCACGGCCTACGCCTCGGTGACCTCCGGAGCGCGCGCACCCACGACCATCTGGGAGGACGAGGGTGTGTACCAGCTCGAATCGTGCCGTGAAGAGGGGGGACCGGGCTGCCGATTCCAGAACGCCGGCGCCGCCGCTCTCGGCCCGGTCGACCTGGTGTCGTCGCTGTCACGCTCGTCCGACACGTACTACTACTCGCTCGGTGAGACGTTCTGGGTCGAGCGGGACACCTATGGCGAGACGATCATCCAGGACACGGCGGAGCTGTTCGGTTTCGGCGCACCGAGTGGCGTCCAGCTGCCGGCCGACTCGGCCGGCCGCCTTCCCGACCTCGAGTGGCTCCAGGCGACCTACGGGGACGACCAGGGCTGGTTCACGGGCGACAACGTCAACCTGTCGATCGGTCAGGGCGAGCTGCTGGTGACGCCGATCCAGTTGGCGAACGCGTATTCGACGCTCGCGTCCGGAGGCCGGCGGTACGAGCCGAGTGTCGTGGCCGAGGTGCGCACCGCCGATGGCGAGGTCGTGCAGGCGTTCACGCCGAGGATCGCGGCGGACGAGCGGCTGCAACCCGACGCGCTCGGTCCGATCCGGCAGGGTCTCATCGACGCCGTGCAGACCGAAGCGGGGACGGCGTGGAAGGCATTCGCCGAGTTCCCGTGGAACAACTATCCGATCGCGGGGAAGACCGGCACGGCACAGGTGACCCGCCGTGCGGACTTCTCGCTCTTCGCGGCCTACGGCCCGGCTCTCGTGCCCGAGTACGCCGTGGCCGCGGTGCTGGAGGAGTCCGGCTTCGGTGGCGAGGCCGCCGCTCCGGCCGTGCGCCGGGTGTTCGAGTACCTCGCCGGGCTGAACGAACCGGCACCGGCCCCGCTGCGCACCGACACCGGCGGCGCTCCGGCGTCGACGGAGCTCGAGTTCGGGGTCTTCGAGCCATGACGGCGACGACGGGACAGTGGAGCCGGTCACTCGGCCGGAACGAGGGCGGGCGATCCCCCCGCCCGAGCCTGCTCGGTGTGGACTGGAGCCTCGTGCTCGCCGTGATGGCACTCGTGGCGATCGGTGGCATCACGATCTACTCGGCGACGCGCGGTCCGCTCGACGATCGTTCATTCGTCACGAAGCAGGCGATCTTCGCGGCCGTCGGCGGTGGGCTCGCAGCGGCGGTCGCCTGGATCGACTTCGGCAAGTTCCGCGAGTGGCTCGGGATCGGTGTCGTGGCCACGGTCGTCGCACTGGTCGCCGTGCTCACGCCCCTCGGGACCGAGATCAACGGCAGCCAGGCCTGGTTCCGGTTCGGTGGCTTCACGGTCCAGCCCGCCGAGTTCACCAAGTTGACGCTGATCGTCGCGCTCGCCGCCGTGTTCACCAATCGTCGGAGCGACGACGACGGCGTCGCCTCGCTGCGGACCCACCTTGCGGCCGCCGGCATCTTCACGCTGCTCGCCGGTCTGGTCTTCCTGGAGGGCGAGACGGGGAGTCTGCTCGTGTACGGCTGCATCCTGCTCGCCGTGTTGCTCCTGGCCGGCACGCCGGTGCGGTGGATCGTCGCACTCGTGCTCGCCGGGGTGATCTCGGTCTCGCTGCTGTTGTCCTCCGGTGCGCTGGAGGGGTATCGCGAGGATCGGTTGCTCAGCTTCCTGAATCCCGACGCCGATCCGCAGAGCGCCGGCTACCAGGTCCGCCAGTCGTTGAACGCGATCGGATCGGGCGGGCTCGGAGGACAGGGCCTGTTCGACGGACCGGTGACCCAGCTGCGGTTCCTGCCCGAGCAGCAGACCGACTTCATCTTCGCCGTGATCGCCGAGGAGCTCGGCTTCATCGGGGCCGCGACGGTGCTGGCACTGGAGGCGTTCGTGCTCTTCCGGATCCTCCGGATCGCCCAGTTGGCGAGAAACCCGTTCGGTTCGTTGCTGTGCGGCGGGGTGTTCGCGATGTTGCTCTACCAGGTGGCGCAGAACGCCGGCATGAACATGTCGCTCGGACCGGTGACCGGGATTCCGCTGCCCTTCGTCTCCTACGGCGGTTCGTCGCTCATCACCTCGCTGATCGCGATCGGCATCGTGCAGAGCGTGGCCATCCACCGCTACCGCGTGGGTGGACCGTGAACGATCCTCGGCACTGAGGGGCATGGCTCCGGGAGTGAGGTCCGACCCGGTAGCATGACGGACTGATGACGACGGTCTGGCCTGATCTCGAGCCGCTGCTGCCGTCGGTGCAGAAACCGGCCCGCTACATCGGGTGTGAGGACGGCGCCGCGGCGAAGCCGCCAGACCCTTCTCTCGTGTCGTGGTTGATGACCTACCCGGACACCTACGAGATCGGCCTGCCGAATCAGGGTCTGCAGATCCTCTACGAGATCGCGAACGAACTCGATGACGCCCGGGCCGATCGGGCCTACGCCCCATGGACCGACCTCGAAGCCGAGATGCGGGCCAAGGGCCTGCCTCTGTTCTCCGTCGAGCACCACACGCCGGCCGACGAGTTCGACATCCTGGCGTTCAACCTGTCCGCCGAACTGACCTACACGAACCTGCTGAACTGTGTGGATCTGGCCCGCGTGCCCGTGCGGGTCGCCGATCGGCGCCCCACCGATCCACTCGTGATCGCCGGTGGTCACTGCACGTACAACCCCGAGCCGCTCGCCGACTTCCTCGACGCCGTCGTGCTCGGTGACGGCGAGGAGGTCATCGCCGAGATCACCCGGGTCGTCCGGGAGTGGAAGGCGAGCGGTGGGGAGCACGGACGAGATCGGGACCGCACCGAGGTCCATCTGGCGCTCGCCGCGCTGGAGGGTGTCTACGTGCCGGCGCTGTACGACGCCGAGTACGACGGTCCGCGCCTGATCGCCACCCGCCCGAACCGGCCCGGTGTGCCCGAGGTCGTCGAGAAGCGCACCGTCGCCGACCTGGGGGACTGGCCGTATCCGAAGAACCAGCTCGTCCCGCTCACCGAGGTCGTGCACGACCGGCTGAGCGTCGAGGTCTTCCGGGGCTGCACCCGAGGCTGCCGCTTCTGTCAGGCGGGCATGATCACCCGGCCGGTCCGGGAACGCCCCGCCGACCAGGTCCGCTCGATGGTCGCGAAGGGGTTGGCCCGCTCCGGGTACGACGAGGTCTCGCTGACCTCGTTGTCGACGGCCGACTTCTCGGGGATCGATGGTGTGGTGAAGGGCATCACCGACGACGCCGCCCAGACCGGCTGTGGCCCCGTGACCGTCGCGCTGCCCTCGCTGCGGGTCGACGCCTTCGGTGTGAAGCTCGCGACCCAGCTCAACCAGGCCCGTCGGGCCGGCCTCACCTTCGCACCCGAAGCCGGCACCTGGCGCATGCGCCAGATCATCAACAAGCTCATCCGCGAAGAGGACCTCTACGAAGCCGTCGATGCGGCCTACGAAGCCGGTTGGCAGCGGGTCAAGCTCTACTTCCTGACGGGTCTTCCCTCCGAGACCGACCTCGACACGCTCGGGATCGCCGAGCTCGCGAAGAACTGCGTCGACCTCGGCAAGTCGAAGGGCAAGCGGTCGTCGGTGACCGTCTCGGTCGGCGGATTCGTGCCGAAACCGTTCACCCCGTTCCAGTGGTTCGGGCAGAACACCTCCGACGAGCTGCAGCGCAAGATCAACCTGCTCCGGGATGACACCCGCAAGTCGAAGGGTGTGCAGCTCAAGTGGCACGACCCCAAGGCGACACTCGCCGAGGGCATCAACTCCCGCGGTGATCGGCGCATCGGTCGGGTGATCGAGCGGGTGTGGCGGGCCGGTGGCACGTTCCAGGAGTGGACCGAGCACTTCGACCTCGACCGATGGACCGACGCGATGGCCGCCGAGGGCCTCGACATCGACTGGTACGTCCATCGTCATCGGGCCGAGGACGAGGTGCTCCCGTGGGATCACCTGTCCGCCGGTCTGCACAAGGACTTCCTCTGGCAGGACTGGATGGACGCCCTCGACGAAGTCGGGTTGCCTGATTGCCGGTGGACCCCTTGCTACGACTGTGGAGCTTGTACGGGCTACGGCATCGAGCACCGGGTCGCGTCGGCGACACCGCCGGCGGGCGGGAGCCAGGGCACCGCTCAGGACCTCGGCACCGGGGGAGCGGTTCCGGTGCAGCTCCTCGGAACCCGCCCCTCCACGACGGAGGCGTCGGCGTGAACGCCGTGTCGCAGCAGGGCACGCGCCTGCGGTTCCGCTATGCCGAGGTCGGCAAGGTGCGGTTCATCTCGCATCGTGATCTCGCCCGACTGATGGAGCGGGCCTTCCGTCAGATCGGTCTGCCGCTGGCCTACTCCGAGGGCTACCGCCCACGCCCCCGTCTCTCGTTCGGCCTCGCCCTGCCCACTGCGGCATCGTCGGACGCCGAATACGTCGACGTCTCGGTCGCCACGACCGTCGACGTCGATCCACTGATCGACGATCTACCGCATCGCCTCAGCGCCGCTCTGCCGGACGGGATCTCCGTCACGGCCGTCGCGGTGCTGGAGCCCGGTGCGGTGTCCTTGCAGCAGGTGATCGCCTCCTGCACGTGGCGCATCGAACTCCTCGATGTCGCCGTCGACGACGCTGCGGACCGGGTCCAACGCATCGTCGCCGCCCCGACCCTCCCGCTCGAGCGGGAACGGAAGGGAAAACTCACCACCTCCGACGTCCGACCGGCGATCCTCGATCTCGAGCTCGTCGGACCGACAAGGAACGGTGTGGAACTCGAGGCGCATCTCGCCACGAAACCGACCTCACTCCGCCCGGCCGAACTCGTTCGGCTCGTCGGCGAGGGGATCGGGATCGGCCAGGTGCACCGGACCCATCAATGGATGATCATCGACGACATCCGGAGCGAGCCGCTCGCCGAGGCGAGCACGTGCCCTCCCGATGCGTCGACCAGGCCGACCTACGAGTTGGCCTCATGAGGAAGGAACGACATGACGGATTCCGACGGACGCAGCGGGGGTACCCCCGGCGACCAGAACCCGAGTGCGGCTCGTAAGCCCAAGATCGGCGACTCCCGCCCCGCGCCGGCCTCTGCCGGCACCGATGCCGCCCCGGCGAACAACCAGGGTGGATCGGGTGAGGGCACCGGCAACCGACGCCGACGTCGACGCCGCCGTGGTGGCGGTGGCGGCCAGAGCAATCAGAACCAGGACGGCCAGAACCGTGGCCAGCAGGGTGGACAACAGGGTGGACAGCGTGGCGGTGGCAACCGCGGCGGCGGTCGCGGTCGGAAGCCCAAGAACGAGCCGGTCTCGGCGGTCGTTGCCGATGGCCCGGTCGAGCTCGACGAGGCACAGCTCAAACGCCGCCGGGGGCGCTCCCGGAAGGGCAAGGCCGTCGGCCGCTACCTCATGGTGGTGTCGAAGCGCGACGATGCGACCCACATCGCCGTGCTCGAGGGTCGTCACCTGATCGAGTACTACGTCTCCCGTCCTTCGGACGACGTGTTCCAGATCCACGGCAACATCTATCTCGGGCGGGTGCAGAACGTGCTGCCGGGCATGGAGGCGGCATTCGTCGACATCACGACGCCGAAGAACGCCGTGCTCTACCGCGGCGACGTCACCTTCGACGCCGACGACGTGGAACCCTCGCAGGCCAAGAATCTCAAGATCGAGCAGATCCTCAAGGCCCGGCAGACCATCCTCTGTCAGGTCACGAAGAACCCGATCGCACACAAGGGCGCACGACTCACGACCGAGGTGTCGCTGCCGGGCCGGTTCGTCGTCCTGGTCCCGAACTCCTCGACCTACGGGATCTCGAAGCGCCTGCCCGACGGCGAGCGCAAGCGCCTCCGACAGCTCCTCGACCGGGTCAAGCCGGCCGAGCACGGCGTGATCGTGCGGACCGCCGCGGAGAACATCACGGGTGAAGAGATCGAGCGCGACGTGCTCAACCTGATCGAGCAGTGGAAGCAGATCGATGCGTTGGCGAAGAAGACCAAGGCGCCGTCGCTGCTCTATCGGGAGCCCGACATGTCGACCCGGGTGATCCGGGAGGAGTTCAACAAGGACTACCGAGGGGTGGTGCTCGACGACCCGGCCCTGCATGCCGAGGTGGCTGATTACGTCGGTGCCGTCGCCCCCGCGCTCGCGGAACGCGTCGAGTACTACGACCTCGATGAAGAGGCGCTGCCGATCTTCGAGCGCTACCACGTCCACGAACAGCTCCACAAAGCCCTCGACCGCAAGGTGTGGCTGCCCTCCGGCGGGTCGCTGATCATCGAGCACACCGAGGCGCTCACGGTGATCGACGTGAACACGGGCAAGAACGTCGGGTCCTCCTCGCTGGAAGAGACCGTCTTCCACAACAACCTGGAGGCGGCGGAGGAGATCGCACATCAGCTGCGGCTCCGCGACATCGGCGGCATCATCGTGATCGACTTCGTCGACATGGAATCGAAGAAGAACCGCGACGAGGTCGTCAAGACGTTCCGGGCGGCGCTGCGTCGGGACAAGACCCGAACGCAGGTCTTCGACATCTCCGAGCTCGGACTGGTCGAGATGACCAGGAAGCGCATCGGGGAGGGGTTGCTCGAGTCGATGTCGTCGACCTGCCCGGTCTGTGACGGTCGTGGCCTGCAGCTCGAGGAGACGACCCGGGCGAAGTGACCCATGGGTAGCCCTTTCCAGGGGGCGTGAGCGTATTTCCTGATCAAGCCGTCGACACATGGCGTCGATGACGAGACCATGGCCAGCTCCAGGGACACGTGTGCGCAGCAGAAGGGTGCGGCGCTCGTCGAGTACGCGATCGTGCTCGGCGTGCTCACCCTCGGCCTGGTCGCGGTGATCCCGACCTTCCAGAGCGGGACCGAGGACTACCAGCGTGAGGCGGCCCTCGAGATCGGCCGCGAGCAGCTGTGGATCCCGACGACGTCGACCACGACGACCACGATGCCGCCGCCGACCACCACGACGACTCGTCCACCTGCGACCACCACGACCACCCGCCCGCCCACGACGGTGACCTGGGTCGGTCCGACCTCGACGCTGCCGACCTCGACGTCGACCTCGACATCGACGTCGCTGCCGGCGACCACGACCCCGACGACCGCGCCGCCCAGCACGTCGCCGCCCACGACGTCGCCGCCGACCACGTCGCCGCCCACGACGTCGCCGCCCACGACGTCGCCGCCCACGACCGCGCCGCCCACGACCACGACGACGACGGCACCGCCCACCACGACCACCACGTGGAATCCCCCCGCGGGCTGAATCGTGACCTCGTCCTCCATCCGTCGCCAGCGGGGTGCCGTTCTCACCGAGACCGCGCTCACGATTCCGCTGTTCTTCCTCGTGATCTTCGGGATCATCGAGGGCGGACTGCTCTTCCGCGATCGGTTGACCACGACCAGCGCCGCGCACGACGCCGCTCGCGCCGCCACGGTCTCCGGCGATGAGCTCAGCGCGGATCGCCACGTCCTCGACGTGCTGCTGGACTCGACGGCTCCGCTCCCGGACGGCACGGTGGAACGCATCGTGATCTTCAAGGCCTCGGGACCCGGCGAGGCCGTGCCGACCGCGTGTCTGACCGGTGGTGTGGTCGGCGTCTGCAACTCCTACACCGCCGCCGACATGGCCGTCGACGATGATGCCTTCGGCTGCAAGGGCGACAAGGACCTGGACCGGTACTGGTGTCCGAGCGACCGGGTCGTCATCCAGACCGCCGCCAACGGCGGCCCGCCCGACTACATCGGGGTGTATCTGGAGATCAGTCGCACGTCGCTCAGCGGCGTGCTGCCCGTCACCGAGTTGAGCACCACCAAGGTGCTCCGCATCGAACCGAGAGATCGATGACCGGCCGACGCCAGCGCCGCCGCGGCGATCGCTCGGAGCGGGGCGCGGTCATGGTCGAGTTCCTCGTGATCGTGCCGGTGCTTCTCGTCCTCATGGTCGGCCTGGTCGAGCTGGGGCTCATCCAGCGAGACCGGTTGATCGCCTCCAGCGCCAGTCGCTCGGCCGCTCGTGTGATCTCCTCCGGCGGCGACAGCCGGCTCGCCGATTTCGACGGGCTGAAGGCGGCGGAGGCGGCACTCGCCGACATGGCGACCGCCGAGGTGGTCCGCGTGGTCGTGTTCGCCCCGAATGCCGCCGGCGAGATGCCTGCCGCCTGTGCGGTGACGTCGGTCGCCAATCAGTGCAATCACTATGGCCCGTCGGACCTCTCGAGGGCCGTGGGTGACTTCACCGGCACCACCGGCTGTTCGGGAGCGAGCCCCGACAAGGCCTGGTGCCCGACGTCGCGCGAGACCGAGCAGGACCGCGGCCTGGACTGGGTGGGGGTGTACGTCGAGCTGCGTCATCGCTCGAGTGCCCCGATGTTCGATGACCGAACCCTCACGGCGGAGACCGTCATGCGGGTCGAACCGAGGTTGCCCTCATGATGTCCCCGATCGACCACACGATGCCCGCAGCGTCACCCCGACGGGAGCACGAACGCGGCTATGCGCTGACGCTCAGTGCGCTCCTGATCATCCCGTTGATCGCCATGGTGTCGCTCGCTGTCGACATCGGCGCGTGGTACGTGCAGGGCCAGGAGAACCAGCGAGCCGCCGATGCGGCGGCGCTCGCCGGCGTCGTCTGGCTGCCCGACGTCGCCGAAGCCACGCGGGTGGCCCGGCTCACCGCGGAGCGCAACGGGTTCCAGCACGGAGGAAACGCCAACGTCGACATCGAGGTGCTCGGGCGCAGCCAGCTGAAGGTGAAGATCGCGACCGAGTCGGAGCGGTATTTCTCGTCGATGTTCATGGACGCCTTCGCCATCACCCGCTCCTCGGTCGCGGAGTTCGTGCCCCCCGTTGCCCTCGGCTCGCCCCGCAATGCACTCGGCACCGGCAACCTGCCCGTGACGGACCCCGACGGGATCTGGCTGGCGATCTCCGGTCGATGCTCGGTCGCGGAGAACGGCGACCTTCGCAACGCCCGGTTCGAGGGCAGCTACACCGGTAACAGCTACCCGCCGTCGTGCTCCGGAGACAACAACGCCGAGTACACCGGTGGCTACTTCTACGGCATCACCGTGACCACGCCGCCCGGCGGTCCGATCGTGATCGAGGCGTACGACGCCGCCTACGACACGGCGAGTCCCATCGATCTCGAGCTGGCCCGTCCGAGCCAGATGACGACACGCTTCACGATCCGCGACGCCGACGGGCCGCTGTTCGACCCGGCCGCCCACCCCGTGCTCGACACCATCGACATCGCGAACGGCGACCCGTCGCGGCGCAGCGCCTGGACCGAGATCGGCCGGATCGACGACCCGCAGGTCGGCACCTACCTGATCGAGGTCACCGCCTTCGACCCGAGCAACCTGGACTTCGGATCGAACAGTTTCGGGCTCCGGGCTCGCACCGGACCGACGTGGAACTCGTGCTCGACACTCGCCAGTGCGCCGGACTACTCGCCGAATTGTGTGCAGGTGCACGCACTCCAGGACCTTTCGGTCTACGCGAACATCGCCGGCGGCGCGACCGACGTGTATCTCGCCGAGATCGAACCGGTACACGCCGGCAAGCAGCTCGAGATCAAGTTGTTCGACACCGGCGAAGGCGCCGAGGGCATCGAGGTGATCGATCCGAACGGCGACGTCGCCGACTTCTCCTGGGTCGTCGAGTGTGCGGGGGTGATCGCACCGGACGGGGGCTGCACCGGTGGCTCGGTCGAGGTCTCGCCGGGGCAGTACAAGCCGAAGAAGCACAACAAACTCGACGTCTCGGGCAACGGCGCGCAGAAGAAGGCCAATCGATACTCGCAGTCGAGATACAACGATCGACTCGTCACCCTCACCATCGACCTCCCCGCCGACTACGCCACGGCCTACAACGGACGGACGTGGTGGCGGATCCGCTACACGTCGGGTGCCGCCGTCACGGACCGCACGACCTGGTCGATCCGGGTCATCGGTGATCCCGTCCGACTCGTCGGCTGATCACGAACGCCGGTCGCGCACGGTTGAGGACTCGTGTGGCGCCGCTAACCTCGATCGTCTATGTACGCAGTCGTTGCCACAGGTGGCAAGCAGTACCGGGTCACCGAGGGCCAGCAGCTCCGTGTTGAGCGTCTCGGTGAAACCGGATCCGAGGTCGAACTGCGGCCCGTGCTCCTCGTGGACGGTGACACCGTGCTGTCCACACCCGATCAGTTGAGTGGCGCGTCCGTCACCGCTCGAATCATCGATGAGGTCAAGGGCCGCAAGATCAACGGCTTCACCTACAAGAACAAGACCAATCAGCGTCGTCGGTACGGACACCGTCAGACGCTGGCGACCATCGAGATCACCAAGATCTCCGGGAGCTGACATGTCGAAGACCAAAGGTGGCGGTTCCACACGGAACGGCCGTGACTCCAACGCCCAGCGCCTCGGCGTGAAGGCCTATGACGGCACCGAGGTCACCTCGGGATCGATCATCGTGCGCCAGCGTGGCACGAAGTTCCATCCCGGCCGCAATGTGGCCAAGGGGGGCGACGACACGCTGTTCGCCACCTCTGATGGCAAGGTGAAGTTCGGTTTCCGCCAGGGTCGGCGCCTCGTCGACGTCCTCGCCGACTGACCGAGCCCAACACCGCGAATCGCGTGAATCGGATGGCCTGGGCCATCCGATTCTTCGCGTTCGGGCCGGAATGCCCATGCTCGGGTCGGTCCGGCTCCCCCCGAACAGCAGCGATACCCGCCAGCCATTTCTCAAGCAGGACCGGTCGCGCCGCCGATAGGGGTGAGTGACCTCTGACCGCCGCCGCGAACGTGGCGCGAGCCTGATCGAGACCGCACTCGTCGTGCCGGTGCTCCTGACGCTGTTCTTCGGGATCTTCGAAGCCGGTCTGATGTTGCGTGCCGAGCTCACGCTGTCGAACGCCGCTCGCGACGCGGGACGCTCTGCCTCGGCCTACGCCCGCTCTCCCCAAGCCGACTACCTGACGCTCCGGGTGCTCAACCACTCGCTGACGCCGGTCGGGCTCGAGGGCCTCGACTACGTGGTCATCTTCGAAGCGGCCGGTCCGGAGTCCACGATGCCGGCCGGATGCGCCACTCAGTCCATCGCCGGCGTGTGCAACCGATACACCGCGACGGACTTCTTCAAGCCACTCGAGGACGCCGCGGGCGCCGATGCGGGCAACTTCCGGTGCACGGCGACCGCCGTCGACCGCCACTGGTGCCCGACCGACCGCGAGGCCTCGCTCTCGGGCGGTGTCGACTACATCGGCATCCACATCGAGATGGAGCACGACCTCGTCACGGACTTCTTCGGGAGCACCATCACGCTCACCGACACGATCGTGTTCCGCATGGAGGTGGAGACGCTGTGAGGCGGCGTCGGGAGCGGGGCGCCGCGATGGTCGAGACCGTCCTCGTCGCACCGCTGCTCTTCGTCTTGCTCATGGGCATGCTCGAGATCGGCGTGGCATGGCGAGACAGCGTCACCGTCGCGACCGCGGCGCGCAACGGCGCCCGGACGATCACGCAGCTCGCCACGAACGACCAGGCCGACGTCGAAGGCCTCCGGGCGCTCGAGGCCGTCTTCGCCGAGCACGCCGACCGGATCGAACTCGTCGTGGTGTTCCAATCCGACGGTGCCGGGCAGGTTCCGGCCTCGTGCCTGACGGCGTCGTCGACGATCTGCAACCGGTACGGCCCGGCGCAGCTCGCCGATCTCTCCGATGCAGCGTTCTGGGGCTGCGGCGGCGGGCACGACACGAGCTACTGCCCGACGGGACGGGAGAACCGGCCCCAGTTCGCCGAATACATCGGCGTCTACGTCGAGTTCGATCGCCCGTCGGTGACCGGGATCTTCGGAAGCGCCGGCTACACGCTGAGCGACACCGCCGTCATGAGGATCGAGCCCGATGCGACCTGATCAGACCGTCCTCCGCCCCGGGCGCATCGCCCGCGTCGCCCGCACGGCCGAGAACGGCATCGCCATGGCACTCACGGCGATGCTGCTCGTCCCGTTGATGCTGTTCGCCGCCTTCAGCGTCGACGTGGGATCGTGGTATCTCGAAGCGTCGCGGACGCAGCGTGCGGCGGACGCGGCAGCCCTCGCCGGGGTGGTGTGGATGCCCGACCTCGCCGCCGCCGAGACCACGGCGCTCGACGCCGCCGCCCGCAATGGCTACGTGCACGGTGTCAACGCGACCGTGCAGGTCTCGACCTCGGGCGACAGCCGCCTGCGGGTGGACATCACGACCGAGTCGCCCTCGTTCTTCGGGGCCATCGTGACCGACGGCATCGACATCGACCGTTGGGCCATCGCCGAGTTCATCGACCCGATCCCGCTCGGCAACCCGACCTCGGCACTCGGCGCCGCCGACCTGACCTTCGCGGGGTCACAGAACCTCTGGCTCAACGCGCACTCGTGGTGCTCGACACGAGGCAATGGCGACCTGCTGAACACCGCCCAGAAGACGGGTTCGGCCTGTACGGCATTGGACAACCCGAACTATCGGGAAGAGGGCTACATCTATGTCATCGACAAACCCGCCGGGATCGCCGTGAACGTCGATGTCCTCAATGGTGGTCTCTGCGACCGGCCCGGCTGGCCGTGGTGGCTCGGTGAACGCAACCTCACGAACGGGCCCGAGATCGAGTTCCGCCTGTACGCCCCGGACGAATTGCAGCCCCACACCGACAACATCAATCCGATCCTCCAGCTCGGCGGCGTCGAGAGCTCGACCCAGAGCGGTTGTGGCGACTGGACGCAGTGGAACATCGACGAGGACACCGGGTGGGACACGTACTTCACGATCCCGTCGAGTGCACCGGCGGGCCGCTACCTGCTGTCGGCCGCCGTCACCGAGGAGTCGACGGCGACCGGGAACAACATCTATGGCCTGCGTGTCGACGATCCGGCCACAGCCGGCTCGTTCTGCTCCACGCTGGTCGCATCGAACTGCCCGTCGCTGCACGCACTCGACTTCCTCTCGATCCACCTCTCGGAGGCGACGCCGAGCCCCACCGACGGCGCAGGCCAGGCGGCCGAGTTCTTCTTCGCCGAAGTCAACGAGGACTTCGCCGGCAAGATCGTCGAGATCCGTCTGTGGGACCCGGCCGAGGGTTCGGAGTACCTGCAGTTCCTCGATCCGTCTGGCTCTCCCGTCGACTTCACGTGGTCGACGGTGGACTGTGCCGAGCTGCCGTCGACCTGCGACGGCCGATCCGACCTGCCGACACAGGTGATCACGAGCTGCCCGTACACGGGAACCGGTGCCTGTCTGGACACCGGGAACAACAACTTCCACAACCGGATGCTGTTGCTCCGGATCGACCTCCCAGCGGACTATTCGTGCAACGCCGGGAACTGCTGGTGGAAGATCCGTTACGCGCCGAAGGGCAACGGCACGGTCAACGACACCACGACGTGGTCGATCCGAGCGCTCGGCGACCCTCTCCGCATCGTCGAGTGAGCACCGCCCGATCGGGAACCCTCGGGGAGCGACCGAGGTCCTGCGTAGGCTGACAGGATGAGCAACTTCGTCGACGAATGTGGGCTGCACGTTCGTGCCGGCGACGGGGGAGCGGGCTGCATCTCGTTCCGACGGGAAGCCCACGTTCCCAAAGGTGGCCCCGATGGTGGCGACGGTGGTGGTGGCGGCGACGTCTGGTTGGTGGCCGACCGGAACGTCGCCTCGTTGCTCGCGTTCCGCGACTACCCGCACCGCGCCGCTGGTTCGGGCACCCACGGTCAGGGCTCGGGCAAACACGGCAAGAGTGGTGATGACTGCGAGATCCACGTGCCCGAAGGCACGACGGTACGTTCCCACGAGTCCGGCGAGGTCATCGCCGACCTGCCGGGCCACGGCGATCGATGGCTCGCCGCACGAGGCGGCCAGGGAGGGAAGGGCAACGCCCGGTTCCTCTCCAATCGGCGACGTGCGCCCGCCTTCGCCGAGCAGGGGGAACACGGAGAGGAGGGTTGGCTTCGGCTCGAGCTCCGCCTCATGGCCGACGTCGCCCTCGTCGGGTTCCCCAATGCGGGCAAGTCGACCCTGATCGCGTCGGTGTCGGCAGCCAAACCGAAGATCGCCGACTACCCGTTCACCACACTCGAACCGAACCTCGGCGTCGTCCGGGCCGACGCCGACCGCTCGTTCGTGATGGCCGACATCCCGGGGCTGATCGAGGGCGCGGCCGAAGGCATCGGATTGGGTCATCAGTTCCTCCGCCACGTCGAGCGCGCTCGTGTGCTCGTCTTTCTGCTGGACCTGGCCGCCGTCGACGGCGACAGCCCGCGGCGACAGCTCGAGGTGCTGCGGGACGAACTCGGCGCCTATCAACCGGATCTGCTCGAGCGGCCTGCGGTCGTGGTCGGCTCGAAGGGCGACGTGCTCGGGTTGGAGGACTGGGGCGACGAGGCGCCGCAGGTCGACCTCGTGATCTCGTCGGTCACCCGCCACAACCTCGATCAGCTCGTCTGGAAACTCGACGGTCTCGTGACCGAGGCCCGCGAGACCGAGCCGTCCCGCGACGGATTCGTGATCCACCGCCCCGAACCGATGGGCATCCGGGTCGCACGGGAGATGGACGGCTCGTGGCGGGTCCACGGCCGCCAGGCCGAGCGTGCCGTCGCACTCAGCGACCTGACCGATGCCGGTGCCCTCGACTACGCCTGGCAGCGACTGAACAAGCTCGGCGTCGAGAACGCGCTCCGCAAGGCCGGCGTGCGCGAAGGCGAGGTCGTCCGGATCGGGGCCATGAGCTTCGAGTGGGAAGACGACGGGTGAAGCCGGTCGTCGTCAAGGTCGGCTCCTCCTCGCTGACCACCGATTCCGGTGTCGACACCGCGTTCATCGATCGCATCGCCGAGCAGGTCGCCGCGCTCCGCCTCGCTGGTCGGCCTGTCGTGGTGGTCTCCTCCGGTGCGGTCGCCGCCGGCCTGCCGCTGCTCGGCCTCGCGGCCCGGCCGACCGCGCAGGGCCGCCTCCAGGCCGCTGCGGCGGTCGGGCAGCCCGAGGTCTATCGATGCTGGAGTGAGGCGTTGGCCCGTCGTGGTGTCGCCGCGGCCCAAGTGCTGCTCGCTCCGAATGACGTGATGGTGCGTCGCCGCTACCTGAACGCCCGTGCGACGCTCGATGCGTTGCTCGGCTACGGCGCGGTGCCGGTGATCAACGAGAATGACACCGTTGCCGTCGACGAGCTGCGCTTCGGTGACAACGACCGTCTCGCCGCGATCCTCACCGCCATGATCGACGCCGAGCAGCTCGTCGTCCTGACCGACACCGACGGTCTGTACACCGCCGACCCCCGTCGGGATCCCGACGCACGGTTGCTCCGGGTGATCGATCGCGTCGACGACGAGATCGAGGCCATGGCGGGCGGGACCGGATCGACGGTCGGTTCGGGCGGGATGAGCTCGAAGCTCGCCGCGGCCAAGATCGCGTCGTGGGCCGGGGTCGAGACCGTGATCGCCGATGCGGGTCGACCCGATGTGCTGGCCGACGTGCTCGCCGGTGCCGATGTCGGCACACGATTCCGTGCGCAGGAGAGCCGCTTGCAGGCACGCAAGCTGTGGCTTGCGTTCGCGGTGGAGCCGATGGGCACGGTCGTCGTGGACGACGGCGCCCGCCGGGCGTTGTGCGCCGACGGGAGGTCGTTGCTCGCTGCCGGGATCATCGACGTGGCCGGCCGACCTGAAGCCGACGACGTCGTCGACCTCGCCGGCGAAGACGGTGTCGTGTTCGCTCGGGGGATCACCCGGTGGTCGGCCGACGACATCCGGGCACGGAGCGGGCAGCGCAGCTCGAACCTCCCCGAACGCCTGACGCGCTACGTCGTCCATCGGGACGACCTCGTCATCCTGCCGTAGCGCGCCTCAGGCTTCGCCTTCGGCTGGGCTGTTGCGCCTCAGGCTTCGCCTTCGGCTGGGTTGTTGCGCCTCAGGCTTCGCCTTCGGCTGGGTTGTTGCGCCTCAGGCTTCGCCTTCGGCTGGGTTGTTGCGCCTCAGGCTTCGCCTT
>JAHDCV010000058.1 GCA_020629695.1 Acidimicrobiales bacterium
GTGAGGGTGGTCGGACGGTTGGTGCTGGTCGTGTGACGAAGATCAACAAGTGATCTGATGGCCTCCAAGCAGAAAATCCGCATCCGCCTCAAGGCATACGACCACGAGGTGATCGACCAGTCGACGAAGAAGATCGTCGAGACCGTCGCTCGCACCAACGCCGAGTTCCGGGGTCCGATCCCGCTGCCGACCGAGAAGCATCGGTTCTGCGTGATCCGCTCACCCCACAAGGACAAGGACTCTCGTGAACACTTCGAGATGCGCGTGCACAAGCGCCTGATCGACATCCTCGAGCCGAACCCGAAGACGGTGGATTCACTCCAGCGTCTCGAGCTGCCGGCCGGTGTCGACATCGAGATCAAGATCCAGCAGCTCTGATCGCTGCGTCCATCGCCCGGCTCGTCCGGGTGATCCACGTCTGATCGATGCCCCGCCGCCCTCCCGGGTGGCGGGGCATCGTTCGTTTTCCGTGTCGGCGCGCGAGTGGAACGGTGGCCCGGCCCCGTTAGTCTGACCGCCGGTCTTCGGACCGATTACAAACGAGGCCCTCCAAGGTCGACACCCGTCGGTGGCGAAACCAGGAGGCACCCCGAATGTCTCACGCTCCGCAGGGCCCGCCCGGCGGAGCGTTTGCGTGAACGGACCCAGCCTCACCCGAGGCACGCCCGGTCCCTCTGACGGAAAGCGAGAACATGGCAACGAAGTCGATTGTCGGCCGCAAGGTCGGGATGACCCAGGTCTGGGACGAAGAGAACCGCGTGGTTCCCGTCACCGTCCTCTCGGTCGATCCCAACCGGGTCGTCCAGGTCCGGACTCCGGAACAGGACGGCTACTCGGCCATCCAGGTGACCTACGGGTCCAAGAAGGCGCAGCGGGTCAACAAGCCCGAGGGCGGCCACTACGCCAAAGCCGGCGTCGAGCCGGGTGTGGAGCTCCTCGAGCTCCGCCTCGAGGACGTCTCCGACTTCACCGTCGGGCAGGAGCTCGGTGCCGATGTGTTCGAGGCGGGCGACCGCGTCGACGCGATGGGCACGTCCAAGGGCAAGGGCTTCACCGGCGTCATGAAGCGTCACAACTTCGCCGGCCAGCGGGCCACCCACGGTGCCCACCTCGTGCACCGCATGCCCGGCTCCATCGGCATGTGTGCCACGCCGGCACGGGTCTTCAAGGGCATGCGCATGGCCGGTCACTCGGGCAACCAGAACGTGACCGTGCAGAACCTCGTGATCGTGAAGGCCGACACCGAGAACCAGCTGTTGCTGGTGAAGGGTTCGGTGCCGGGAGCCAAGGGCTCGACGATCATCATCCGCGACGCCGTGAAGGGGAACTGAGATGGCTTCCGTCGACGTCAAGACCACGGCCGGCAAGAAGAGCGGCTCGGTCGATCTGAACTCCGACATCTTCGGCCAGGAGCCGAACATGTCGCTCATGCACCAGGTGGTGAACGCCCAGCTGGCGGCCAAGCGTCAGGGCACCCACTCCACCAAGACCCGGGCCGAAGTCCGCGGTGGCGGCGCGAAGCCGTGGCGCCAGAAGGGCACCGGTCGTGCCCGTGCCGGCTCGATCCGTGCACCGCACTGGATCGGCGGCGGCGTGGCCCACGGGCCGAAGCCCCGCAGCTACGCCCAGCGCACCAACAAGAAGATGATCGCCGGTGCACTCCGGTCGGCGCTGTCCGACCGTGCCGCCTCCGGCTCGATCATCGTCGTGGACAGCTGGGGCTTCGATGCCCCGAAGACCAAGGACGCCAAGGCCGCACTGGCCGCTCTCGGTGTCGAGGGTCGGGCACTGGTCGTCGTCAACCGTGAGGACGACGCCGCCTGGAAGAGCTTCCGCAACCTCCCGGGCGTGCATCTGCTCAGCCCGGACCAGTTGAACGCCTATGACGTCCTCTGCTCGGACGTCGTCGTCTTCACCCAGGACTCGCTCCCGGGTGGTGAAGGAGCGTCGTCGTGAAGAACCAGCACGATGTGATCATCCGTCCGATCGTCTCGGAGAAGGCGTACGCGCAGGCCGAGGTGGCCAACAAGTACACGTTCCTCGTGGCGCCGTCGGCGTCCAAGCCCGAGATCCGCGACGCCGTGGAGACCATCTTCGGCGTGCGGGTGACGAGCGTGAACACGCTCAACCGCAAGGGCAAGTCCGTCCGCAACCGTCGGACGAACCAGATGTCGAAGCGCGCCGACGAGAAGCGCGCCGTCGTCACCCTCGCCGAGGGCGACGAGATCGATCTGTTCGGGAGCTGATGATGGCCATTCGCAAGCGCAAGCCCACGAGCGCCGGTCGCCGCTTCCAGACCAGCTCCGATTTCTCCGAGGTCACCAAGACGACCCCCGAGAAGTCGCTGTTGGCCAAGAAGTCCAAGACCGGTGGTCGAAACAACCACGGCCGCAAGACGTCCCGCCATCGCGGCGGGGGTCACAAGCAGCGGTACCGCGTGATCGACTTCCGTCGGAACAAGGACGGTGTGCCGGCCACGGTCGCCTCCATCGAGTACGACCCGAACCGCAACTGCCGGATCGCGCTGCTCCACTATCACGATGGCGAGAAGGCCTACATCCTGGCCCCCCGCAATCTGAACGTCGGTGACATCGTCTCCAACGGACCGCAGGCCGACATCAAGCCCGGCTGCGCCCTCCCGATGCGGTACATCCCCGTCGGTACGGTCGTGCACGCCGTGGAGCTGAAGCCCGGTGCGGGCGCCAAGATGGGCCGCTCCGCCGGCACCAGCGTCCAGCTGGTCGCCAAGGAAGGCAACACGGCGACGCTGCGTCTGCCCTCGACCGAGATGCGACGCGTCTCGATCGACTGTCGTGCGACGGTGGGCGAAGTCGGCAACGCCGAGTTCGAGCTCATCAAGGTCGGCAAGGCCGGCCGGAACCGCTGGAAGGGCGTGAAGCCCCAGACCCGCGGTGTCGCCATGAACCCCGTCGACCACCCGCACGGTGGTGGTGAGGGCAAGACCTCCGGTGGTCGCCACCCGGTCTCGCCGTGGGGTCAGCCCGAGGGTCGCACCCGGGCGCGCAACAAGAAGTCCAATGATCAGATCATCCGCCGCCGGCGGACCCGTGGCGGACGGAGGTAACCATGCCCCGCTCACTGAAGAAGGGTGCCTTCGTCGACGACCACCTGCTGGCCAAGGTCGACGCACTCAACTCGAACAACGAAAAGCGCGTGATCAAGACCTGGTCGCGTCGCTCGACGATCATCCCCGACATGGTCGGACACACCATCGCGGTGCACGACGGCCGCAAGCACGTGCCGGTGTACATCACCGAATCGATGGTGGGTCACAAGCTCGGCGAGTTCTCGCCGACCCGGACGTTCCGGTACCACGCCGGCCAGGAGAAGGCGGGTCGCCGATGAGCGCCGCCGTCATGAACGAGCGTCCCAGCGCGAAGGCCCAGGTCCGGTACCTCCGGATGTCGGCCTCCAAGGTGCGGGTCGTGCTCGACCTGATCCGGGGCGAGCACGTCGCCGACGCCGAGCAGATCCTCCTGTTCTCCGAGCGCCTCGCCGCCTCGGAGATCCTGAAGGTCATGCGCTCGGCGATCGCCAACGCCGGCCACAACGAGGACATCCCGGCCGAAGAGCTGATCGTCTCGGCGTGTTTCGCCGACGAGGGTCCGACGCTCAAGCGCTTCCGTCCTCGGGCACGTGGACGAGCCGGTCGGATCAACAAGCGGACCTGTCACGTCACCGTGATCGTGTCCCGCATGACCGACGACGAGCTCGACGCCCTGCGTGAGCGGGCGGCAGCCAAGGCCTCCGGCACACCGAAGGCCAGCCGGTCCGCCGCTGACGACCGCGCCCGCCGCGTGGCCAAGAGCCGTGGTGACGAGGTCACCGAGGACGAGGTCACCGAGGCCGTCGACGCCGAGGCCGTCGAGGCGGACGTCGTCGAAGCCGTCGAGGTCGCCGACGACGCCACGACCACCGAGGTCGAGAGCGACACGGTCGACTCCGATGACGATGGTGTGGTCAACGCCGAGGACGTGCACCCCTACGGTGACGGCTCCCATGCGCTGATCGACGGCGATCCGGACCAGATGCCCGAGGGCTTCCCGGTCAAGGGCAACGACGACTCGAAGCTGTATCACAACGAGAACAGCCCCTTCTACGGCCGGACGAAGGCCGAGGTGTGGTTCGCGAACGACGAGGCCGCCGAGGCCGCTGGTTTCTCGAAGCCCGAGTCGCAGCAGAAGAAGGAAGCTGCCGCAGCGGCCGAGGCCGAAGCTGACGGAGAGGACGCCTGATGGGCCAGAAGATCAACCCGTACGGCTTCCGCCTCGGTGTCACCACCGACTGGAAGTCCCGCTGGATCGCCGATGGCGAGGAGTACCGCTCCTACCTCATCGAGGACAAGAAGATCCGCCAGTACCTCATGGGTGAGCTGCCGAACGCAGCCATCTCCCGCATCGAGGTCGAGCGCACCCGTGACAAGCTGCAGGTCGACGTGCACACCGCTCGTCCGGGCATCGTCATCGGTCGCAAGGGCTCGGAGGCCGACCGCCTCCGCCAGGGCTTGCACGAGCTGACCGGGAACCCCCGGGTGAAGCTCAACATCATCGAGATCAAGCAGCCCGAGCTCGACGCCGCCCTGATCGCTCAGGGCGTCGCCGACCAGCTCGCCGGTCGCATGGCGTTCCGTCGTGCGATGAAGCGTGCGGTCCAGAACGCGATGAAGGCCGGTGCCAAGGGCATTCGGATCCAGTCGGCCGGTCGTCTCGGTGGTGCCGAGATGGGTCGTGTCGAGTGGTACCGCGAGGGTCGGGTGCCGCTGCACACGCTGCGGGCCGACATCGACTACGGCCTTCGTGAGGCCCACACGACCTACGGTCGGATCGGCGTGAAGGTGTGGCTCTACAAGGGCGACATCCTCCCGTACAAGGCCACCAACGACAAGGCCACCCGAGAGGCCGCCATGGCCGTCGGTGAGACCGCGGCGCCCGAGGCTCCGATGAAGGTGGTCTCGAGCCGCAAGAAGGAAGAGGCTCCGGTCGAAGCCGAGACCGAGGCAGCTCCGCTGCTCAAGGAAGCGGACCCGGAGTTCGAGCGTCTGCTCGCCGAGGAAGAGGCCATCGAGGCCTCGCTCAAGGGCAAGGGTTCGGAAACCCCGAACTTCCGTCCCGGGGATGGTGATTGATCATGCTGATGCCACGTAAGGTCCGGCACCGCAAGACCCAACGGGGACGCACGCGCGGAACCACCAAGGGTGCGAGCAAGGTGTCGTTCGGTGAGTACGGCATCCAGGTCCTGGAGCCGGGTTGGATCACCGCCCGCCAGATCGAGGCCGCCCGTGTGGCCATGACCCGTCACGTCCGTCGTGGCGGCAAGGTCTGGATCAACGTCTTCCCCGACAAGCCGATCACGGCGAAGCCGGCCGAGACCCGTATGGGTTCCGGCAAGGGCAACCCCGAGCGTTGGGTCGCCGTCGTGCGTCCCGGTCGCGTGATCTTCGAACTGTCCTACCCGGACGAGGCCGTCGCCCACTCGGCGATGAACAAGGCCATCCAGAAGCTTCCGGTGAAGGCCCGAGTCATCACTCGTCAGGAGGGTCTCGATGGCTAAGTCCCTGACCGAACTCTCCGATGCCGATCTGGCGTCGGAACTCGCCGAAGCGAAGCGGGACCTGCACGCACTGCGGTTCCAGAACGCGACGGGCGAACTCGAGAACACCTCGCGCCTGTCGCAGGTCCGGCGGAGCATCGCTCGCCTCATGACCGAGCAGCGGGCCCGTGAGATCGCCGCCGAGGCGTCAACAGGAGCGTCGTCATGAGCGAAGCAACGTCCACGACCGAGCGTGCGAGCCGGAAGGTCCGCGAGGGCCTCGTCGCCTCGAACGCCATGGACAAGACCGTGGTGGTCGAGGTCACGAGCCGTACGCGGCATCCGCAGTACAACAAGACGGTCCAGCGCCAGAAGCGCTACTACGTCCACGACGAGGAGAACACCCTCAACGTCGGCGACCGTGTGCGGATCACCGAGACCCGACCGCTGTCGAAGAAGAAGCGCTGGCGCCTCCTCGAGATCGTGGAGCGTGCACGATGATCCAGCAGGAATCACGACTCCGCGTCGCCGACAACTCCGGCGCTCGTGAGGTGCTGTGCATCAAGGTGCTCGGCGGCTCCCGTCGGCGCTACGCCGGCATCGGCGACATCTTCGTCGCCACCGTCAAGGACGCGATCCCCGGCGCGCAGGTCAAGAAGGGTGACGTCGTCAAGTGCGTCGTCGTCCGGACCAAGAAGGAGCGCCGTCGCCCCGACGGTTCCTACATCCGCTTCGACGAGAACGCTGCGGTGCTCATCAACGAGCAGCGTCAGCCGCGTGGCACTCGCATCTTCGGCCCGGTGGGTCGCGAGCTGCGAGACAAGAAGTTCATGCGCATCGTCTCTCTCGCCCCGGAGGTGATCTGATGAAGATCCGTACCGGCGACACCGTCATCGTGACGGCGGGCAAGGACAAGGGCCGTGAGGGCACCGTCATCGCCGCCGACCCCACCCGGAACCGGGTCACGGTCGAGGGTGTGAACATCGCCAAGCGGCATCGCAAGGCCCGGTCCCAGGAGGATCCGGGCGGCATCATCGACATGGAGAAGCCGATTCACGTCTCCAACGTCATGGTGAAGAGCCCGTCCGACGGCAAGCCGACCCGTGTCGGTTACAAGGTCGACGGCGGCACCAAGGTCCGTGTGTGCAAGCGCACGGGTGCGGAGATCCCGGAGGTGAACGCATGAGCCCTCGTATGAAGGAGCGCTACGGCGCCGAGATCCGTGACCAGCTCCAGGCAGATCTGGAACTGGGCAACGTCATGCAGGTTCCCCGCATGACCAAGATCGTCGTCAACATGGGTGTTGGTGAAGCCCTCGGCTCCGCCAAGATCCTCGACGCCGCGGTGGCCGACCTGGCCGCCATCACCGGCCAGAAGCCGGTGGTCACGAAGGCCAAGAAGTCGCTCGCCAGCTTCAAGCTGCGTGAGGGCAACGCCATCGGTTGCAAGGTCACCCTCCGGGGCGACCAGATGTGGGAGTTCTTCGACCGGCTCGTGACGCTGGCGATTCCCCGCATCCGTGACTTCCGGGGCCTCAACCCCCGGTCGTTCGACGGCAATGGCAACTACACGTTCGGTCTGACCGACCAGCTCATGTTCCCGGAGATCGACTACGACGCAGTCGAGAACACCCGGGGCATGGACATCACCATCGTCACGACCGCCACCAACGACACCGAAGGCAAGGCCCTGCTCGACGCCTTCGGTTTCCCGTTCCGACGCGAAGGGCAGGCCCTGTAATGGCCAAGAAGGCGCTGATCGAGAAGCAGCAGAAGAAGCCGAAGTTCGGCGTGCGGGGTTACACCCGCTGCCGGAACTGCGGTCGTCCCCGCGCCGTGTACCGCAAGTTCGGTCTCTGCCGGGTGTGCCTGCGCACGATGGCCCACGCTGGGGAGATCCCCGGCGTGACCAAGGCGAGCTGGTAGGAGGCGATCCGATGTCCATGACTGATCCCATCGCCGACATGCTCACCCGCATCCGCAACGCCAACACGGCGATGCACGATGAGGTGTCGATGCCGTCGTCGAAGCTGAAGCTCGCACTGGCCGAGCTCCTCCTCCGTGAGGGCTACATCAACGAGTTCGCCTCCGTGGAGAACGAGGACCGACCCGGGTCGACCCTCACGATCTCGATGAAGTACTCGCCCGAGCGCGAGCGCGTGATCTCGGGTCTGACCCGGGTGTCCAAGCCCGGTCTCCGGGTGTATTCGAAGGCAACCGAGATCCCCCGAGTGTTCGGTGGATTGGGTGTTGCCGTGCTGTCCACCAGCAAGGGACTCATGACCGACCGGGAAGCTCGCGTTTCCAAGGTCGGTGGCGAAGTCCTCTGCTACGTCTGGTAGGAGCTGACATGTCTCGCATCGGTCTCGCTCCGATCACCGTGCCGTCGGGTGTCGACGTGTCGGTCGCCGGGGACACCGTCACGGTCAAGGGGCCCAAGGGCTCCCTGACCCAGACGCTCCCGCCGGTCGTCACCGTCGAGGTCGACGACGGCACCGTCTCGGTCTCCCGTGCCAACGACGAGCGGAAGTCCAAGGCCCTTCACGGCCTCATGCGTTCGCTCGTGAACAACATGGTCCTCGGCGTCTCGGAAGGGTTCCGCAAGGACCTCGAGATCGTCGGCGTCGGCTATCGCGCCAACGCCAAGGGACCGGCCAAGCTCGAGCTCTCGCTCGGCTACAGCCATTCCATCACCGTCGATGCGCCCGAGGGCGTGACCTTCGACGTGCCCGAGCCCACCAAGATCGGCGTGCTCGGGATCGACAAGCAGATCGTCGGCCAGGTCGCTGCCGAGATCCGGTCGCTGCGGAAGCCCGAGCCCTACAAGGGCAAGGGTGTCCGTTACGCCGGCGAGCGCATCATCCGCAAGGCCGGAAAGGCTGGTAAGTGATGTCACGAGCCAAGGGTTCCGCCGCAGCTCGCGACCGGCGTCATCGCCGGGTCCGCAAGAAGGTCGCCGGCACCGCCGAGCGACCCCGTCTCGCCGTGTTCCGCTCGAACCGGCACATCTCGGCCCAGGTCATCGACGATGCCAAGGGCATCACGCTGGCCGCAGCGTCGAGCCTCGAAGCCGATGTCCGGTCCTCCGGCTCGACCTCCGGTGTGGCTGCGGCCACCACCGTCGGTCAGCTGATCGGTGACCGTGCCAAGGCCGCCGGTGTCGACTCGGTCGTGTTCGACCGCGGCGGCTTCCGTTACCACGGTCGGGTCGCAGCCCTGGCCACCGCCGCTCGCGACGCCGGGCTGGAGTTCTAGGAGAGGTCATGGCCAACGAACGTGAACGCGAGGGCCGCGAGTCCCGAGTCATCACCATCAATCGAGTCGCCAAGGTCGTGAAGGGCGGTCGTCGCTTCAGCTTCACCGCTCTCGTGGTGCTCGGCGATGGTGAAGGCAAGGTGGGGCTCGGCTACGGCAAGGCGAAGGAAGTTCCCCTCGCCATCCAGAAGGGCACCGAAGAAGCCCGCAAGTCGATGTTCGCCGTGCCCATGGCCGGCGGCACCATCACCCACCCGATCATCGGTGAACAGGGCGCGGGCCGGGTGCTTCTGAAGCCCGCCGCTCCTGGTACCGGCGTGATCGCCGGTGGTGCGGCCCGTGCCATCCTCGAAGAGGCCGGCATCTCCGACGTGCTCTGCAAGTCGCTCGGGTCGTCCAACCAGATCAACGTGGCTCGAGCCACCATCAACGCGCTGCGCGGGCTCAAGCGGCCCGACGAGGTCGCGAAGCTCCGAGGCCTCCCGGCCGACGAGTTCGTGCCCGCCGGCATGCTGAAGGCGTACAACGATCGCCAGCGCGGCAACGCAGGAGTGTCGTGATGGCTGAGATCACCGTCACCCAGGTCCGCTCCGCCATCGGGGCCAAGCCGAAGCAGCGTGGCACGCTGCGGGCGCTCGGCCTCCGGGGGATCGGCAAGTCCAACACACTCGAAGACGGTCCGGTCGTTCGCGGCATGATCGCCCGGGTGCCCCACCTCATCTCCGTCGAGGAGGCCAGCTCGTGAAGATCCACGATCTGCAACCCGCTCCGGGTTCGAACAAGCGCTCCAAGCGCAAGGGCCGCGGGATCGCCGGCAAGGGCGGCAAGACCGCCGGCCGCGGTACCAAGGGCCAGCATTCCCGTGGCCGTGGCAAGGTCCGCGTCGGGTTCGAGGGTGGACAGCTCCCTCTGGCCCAGCGCCTGCCGAAGCTCCGCGGCTTCAACAACCCGTTCCGGGTCGAATACCAGGCCATCAACCTCGACACGCTCGAGGAGTGCGGCCTGGACGAGGTCACGCCCGAGGCGCTGCTCGAGAAGGGCCTCGTGTCCAAGGGTGCCCTCGTGAAGATCCTCGGCCGTGGCGAGCTCACCCGCTCGGTCACGGTGTCGGCCCACGCCTTCTCGGCCTCGGCCGAGGCGGCCATCACCGGCGCCGGTGGCTCGGTCACCAAGCTGGACCTTCCGTTCAGCGTCCGACCTGCCGCTCAGGGCAACGCACTCACCAACCGCTGAGCGCATCCCGAAACCGTTGAACTCCACTGACCCGCCACCGGTAGCAACCGGTGGCGGGTTAGCGTTTCCCCGCTGATCGTTCCCACGAGAGGGCCAGACACGTGCTGACCACCATCCGCAACGTCATCCGGACGCCGGAACTCCGCTCGAAGATCCTGTTCACGATCGCGATGCTCGCGATCTACCGACTCGGTGTCCAGGTCCCGGCTCCCGGCCTGGACCTCGACTCGGTCGAACTGCTCCGGACCCAGCTCGAGGAGCAGCCGGGCGGCGCGTTCAGCTATCTGAACCTGCTGACCGGTGGTGGTCTCGCCACCCTCAGCCTGTTCGCGCTCGGCATCCTGCCCTACATCACGGCCTCGATCATCATCCAGGTGCTCACGGTCGCAGTGCCGAAGCTGGAGGAGTGGCAATCCCAGGGTGCGACCGGTCAGCGCAAGATCACGCAATGGACCCGGTACGCCTCCATCGTCTTGGCGTTGATCCAGTCCTCGTCGCTCGTCTTCCTCGTGGCCAGGAACCCCGAGGGTCTGTTCGGTGTCGACGTGGGTCTCTTCCAGGACGACTCGACGCCCAGGCTGCTGCTGGCGGTGCTGTGTCTCACGGTCGGCACGGCGATCGTCATGTGGATGGGCGAGCTGATGACCCAGCGGGGGATCGGCAACGGCATGTCGCTGCTCATCTTCGCCTCCGTCGTCTCGCAGCTCCCGGCCATCGGCATCCGGATCCAGACCATCCGGGGCTGGCTGGTGCTCGGGCTCAGCTTCATCGTGCTGCTGCTGCTGATCGCCGCCATCATCTTCGTCGAGCAGGGACAGCGCCGGATCCCGGTCCACTTCGCGAAGCGGGTCGTCGGTCGCAAGATGATGGGTGGCAACAACACCTACATCCCGCTGAAGGTCAACCAGGCCGGCGTGATCCCCGTGATCTTCGCCTCCTCGATGCTCCAGCTGCCGTCGTTGCTCGCCAACGTCCTCCCGTCCAGCCCCAACAACGACTCATGGGGCGACGACATCCGCGGCTTCCTCGACCGGAACCTCTTCTCGCCGGCGAACCTCGGCTACGTGATCTTCTTCGGTCTGCTGATCGTCGGGTTCACCTACTTCTACAACGCCATCGCGTTCGACCCGGTGCGCCAGGCCGACCAGCTCCGCAAGTCCGGTGGCTTCATCCCGGGCATCCGCCCCGGCCCCCAGACCGAGCGGCACCTGGCCAAGATCCTCAACCGGATCACGTTGCCGGGTTCGCTGTTCCTCGCCGCCGTGGCCTTGATCCCGTCGTATGCCCTCGCCCGTTTCGTGTCGACGTCGACCAACGACGCCAGTTTCGTCGCCTTCTCCGGCATCTCGATCCTGATCGCCGTGGGTGTCGGTCTCGAGACCATGAAGCAGATCGACTCGCAGCTGACGATGCGCAACTACGAGGGCTTCCTCAAGTAGTCGACCGCCACGTATTCACCTTGTGGGTCGAGCTGCCCGACCCGCTGGACAGGGTGTGGCGTGGTCTGCGACCCTCACCCTTCCGACGCCTCGAGGAGCCGTTCCGATGAGCAACCCGATTCGACTCGTGATCTTCGGCCGTCAAGGCGCTGGAAAGGGAACGCAGTGTGTTCGCCTCGTCGAACGCTTCGGTGTCGCCCACATCTCGACCGGGGACATGCTCCGGGCCGCGGTGACCGCCGAGACCGAACTCGGCCTGAAGGCCAAGGCCGTCATGGACGCCGGCAACCTCGTCGGCGACGACATCATGAACGGCATCGTCCGTGAGCGACTCGACGAGGACGACGCGAACACCACCGGCTTCGTCCTCGACGGGTTCCCACGCACGATCGCGCAGGCCGAGGCGTTGACCCAGATCCTCGGCACCCGTGCGTTGCACGGCGCGGTCAACCTCGACGTTCCGCTCGAGGAGGTCACCGCTCGGATGATGGCCCGCGGTCGCGCCGATGACACGCCTGACGCGATCACCCGTCGGTTGGAGCTCTACGAGTCCGAGACCCGTCCCGTGCTCGAGTGGTTCGCCGCCCGGGATCTGCTGGTGACGGTGGACGGCCTCGGCACCGAGGCCGAGATCACCGAGCGGCTGTTCGCGGCGATCGCTGCCCGCGTCTGACCTGACCGGATCGCACTCAGCAGCCGAGTGCGTCGCGAGCGCGCTGGTCCGAGAGGTTCCACGCCCAGAACGACGGTGACGGATCGTCGCAGTGGCGACGCACCAGCACGTCGAGTTCGGCAGGGGTGAGATCGCCGTCGACGAGTGACGGCGTCGCGTCGGTCGAGAGGTCCTGCACGAGGTGGTATCGATGGAACCCCTCGTCGAGGTTGATCTCGGTGACCCGCGCTTCGGGGTCGGCGACGACGAACGGGGTGAAGATGGCGAGCGCCGCCACGATCGCGGCCGCCGTCAGCCAGGTGCGGTCGTCGCCACGGGCGGTCTTCACGGCGAGCAGCGCCATCACCGCCACGATCCACAGCATCACCATCGCGGCGGCGGTGCGCATCATCGTGATGCCGTGGCCTTCGACATAGGTGACCAGGCGCCAGCCAGCGGCACCGGCCATCACGATCGTGAGGAGCGAGGTCAGGGCGAGGCCGCCGCTCAGGCGTCGCCGGGCGGGGCCGTCGGCGAGGTGGAACGCCTGCACACCGGCCACGGTCGCGAGCACGATGCCGGCGGCCCAGCAGAGTTGGAAGAAGCCGGAGCGGGCCGAGGCCTTGGCGACCTCGGCGTCGTCGACCACTCCGACCGCTGCGGAGGTGAACTGGGCCACGACCCAGAGGCCGAGCACGAGGAGCAGGCCGCCGGTGATCATCTGGGCCTCGATCGACCCGAGGAGTCGGCGGGTCGGCTTCATGTCGTCGGCGGTGCTGCGGCTGGCGACGACGGCGGCGAGCGCCAACCACGACACCAGCGCCGCCGCGACGATGCGGGCTCCGTCCAGGCCGGTCGAGGGGAGGCTGATGAGCGACGCGAAGGCCGAGTCCCCCGACGCCAGCAGCGCCATCAACACGGCGACGAGCGGGATCGTGAAGGCGAGCCCCCGGCCGATCGCCGAGGCGTCGAACGAGCTGTCGGGCCGCTTCTCGGGGGCCACGGGTGACCATCGGAACGAGCTGACCACGCCGAGCTCGAAGATGCGGAACGCATGCCGCGGCCGGGACGTCCACGATGCGGCGCCGACACCCGTCGACACTCCGACGGCGGTGAGCCCGACGATGCCGATCCAGGTGAGCGAGATGATCCATGGGCTCTGCCGGATGCTCAGCACGAGAGCGAGGAGCATGGCGATCTCGAGGGAGCGTCGGGCGACCGCCGTCGATCGACCGTGCACGCGGTGGCGGAGTGCGCCGAGCAGCAGCAACCACCCGAGCGTCGCGCCGATCGAGGACCAGCCGCCGGCCGTGGCGAGCAGCCCCGCGACGAAGCCGACGAGGATCACCAGCCGATCGGCGGTGTCGAGTCGGTCCGTCTCGAGCCGGATGGAGGGTGGCGACGGTGGTCCAGCGGGCCCGGCCGGCGGTGGCGGACCGGCCGATGGTGCCGGGGGAGTGGGGGCCAGCAGCGCCGGCGACGCCGGATCCGTCGGCGGCGTGGGAGGAGTGGGTGTGGTCATGTCAGCGGCCCGCCTTCGGCAGTCGGATGACGACGAGGGCTCCCTCGCCGTCGTGATCGAGGACGTCGATGCGTCCCTGGTGTTGCTCGATGATCGTGTGGGCGATGGCGAGACCGAGTCCGGCCGTGCCGCTCGTTCGACGTGCGCCGTCGCCCTGGTAGAACGGCTCGAAGATCCGCTGTCGGTCGGCCTCGGGGATCCCGGGTCCATGATCGCGGACCGCGATGCGCACGTCGCCGTTGACCGACATCGTGACGATCACGACGCCGTCGTCGGGGGAGTGCCGCACCGCATTGGCGATGACGTTGGTGAGGACCTGGCGGAGGCGGAGCGGGTCGGCGTCGACCTTGAGGTCGACGGGCGAACGCACCTCGACCTCGACCCCGCGGGTCGGGTCGGCGAGTTGTGCGGCGAGGAGGTGGCCGAGGTCGCCGAGGTCGACACGTTCGAGATGCAGCGCGACCTCGCCCGCCGCTTCGAGCCGGCTGAGGTCCAGGAGTTGTTCGACGAGCCGGCCGAGATGGTCGGTCCGTTCGAGTAGTCCCGCGAGCGTGGCCGGATCCGGCTCGGACACGCCGTCGACGAGGTTCTCGAGCGTCGACTGCAACGCCGTGATGGGCGTGCGGAGTTCGTGGGAGGCGTTCGCCACGAACGCCCGACGTTGGTCGTCGAGCGCACCGAGGTCGGCCGCCATGGCGTTGAATGCGTGGCCGAGCCGACCGACCTCGTCGCTGCGCTCGGCCTCGACCCGGACCGAGTGGTCACCCCCCGCCAGTTGCGCGGTCGCGTCGACCAGCTCACGGAGCGGTCGGGTCAGTCCCTTCGCGAGCAACTGCACGATCGCCAGGGCGAAGGTCGCGGCGACGACCGGCGTGAGCCAGACCGGCAGATCGAGGGCGTTGCCCACCTGACTCACGACCGCGGTCGCGCCGACCGCGGCCACGAAGACGATCGACAGTTTCTGCTTGAGCGACGGCAACCGTCGCATCCATCCGATCACGAGTGGTCCCCACCCGAGGTGGCCGGAGGGCGGTTGGTGACGCCGTCGATGGCATAGCCGACGCCGTGGACGGTCCGGACCACATCGTCACCGACCTTGCGACGCACGGCTCGGATGTGGGAGTCGACGGTGCGATGGCCGGAGCCGTCGGTGTAGCCCCAGACCTGCTCGAGCAGGTTCCGGCGATCGAGGACGGCACCCCGAGCCCCCGCCAGCGCTCGCAACAGATCGAACTCGGTCGGCGTGAGATGGATCTCGCCGTCCGCCCCGACCACGCGCCGGGTCGCCGCGTGGAGGTGCAGGCCGCCGAACCACCACTCGTCGTCCTCGGTCCGGGGTCGGTCGTCGACACGACGCAGGACCGCCCGGATCCGCGCGACGAGCTCCCGGGGGGAGAACGGTTTGGTGAGGTAGTCGTCTGCGCCGACGCCGAGGCCGATCAACATGTCGGTCTCGTCGTCGCGGGCGGTCAACATCACCACCGGCGTCCGTCGTCGCCCCTGGAGTCGTCGACAGACCTCGATGCCGTCGATGCCGGGCAGGCCGAGATCGAGGACGACGAGGTCGACGGGGGCCCGGTCGACGTACGCCAATGCGGCCTCGCCGTCGGCGGCGATCTCGGTCTCGAACCCCTCACCGCGCAGACGGTCCCGGACGGCTTCGGCGATCATCGGTTCGTCCTCGACGACGAGGATCCGGGTTCGGTTGGTGTCGCTCACTCGGCTCAACCTAGAAGTGGCCCGGTATGGGCGTCCTGCACGAGTTGTGCGGATTCGATGGAGATCGGCTCGAATCCGCCCGGAATTGACCGCAGAGGCCGGATCGCGGGTCCCCCTGGGGAAAACCCGCCGAATCGCTGGTTGGGTCCGATCCGGCGCGGCCGTAGCATGGAACGCCGGCTGATGGGTGCACCATGCCCACCGGCCGACACCCGTTCGCCTGAGGAGGAATGTCCTGCCGAAATCCAAGGAAGATGCAATCGTGCTCGAGGGCACCGTGGTCGAGCCGCTCCCGAACGCCATGTTCAAGGTCAAGCTCGACAACGATCACGAGGTCCTCGCCCACATCTCCGGAAAGATGCGCATGCACTACATCCGCATCCTGCCGGGGGACAAGGTCCAGGTCGAGCTCACGCCGTATGACCTGAGCCGCGGCCGCATCACCTACCGGTACAAGTAGGACCCCTCTCAAACCCCAACACTGGATCCCCAGGCCTGACGGTGTGGGACGAGGTTGTCATGAAGGTTCGCCCGAGCGCGAAGAGAATCTGTGAGAAGTGCAAGGTGATCCGCCGACGCGGGCGGGTCATGGTCATCTGCGAGAACCCGCGTCACAAGCAGAGGCAAGGCTGACATGGCTCGCATCGCTGGTGTCGACATCCCCCGGGACAAGCAGGTCGGAATCGCTCTGACCTACGTGTTCGGTGTGGGCCGTTCGACCGCTTCCACCATCCTCGAGGCCACGGGCGTCGATCCGACGACCCGGGTCAAGGACCTCACCGACGCCGAGGTCATGCGCATCCGTGCGCACATCGACTCGAACGTCAAGACCGAGGGTGACCTGCGGCGAGAGATCTCGCAGGACATCAAGCGCAAGATGGAGATCGGCTGCCACCAGGGCATCCGACACCGCAAGGGTCTGCCCGTCCACGGTCAGCGCACCCAGACCAACGCCCGGACCCGCAAGGGCCCGAAGAAGACCGTCGCCGGGAAGAAGAAGGTCAAGAAGTAATGGCCAAGCCAGCAGCTGGTGGGCGTCGTCCCCGCCGCAAGGTCTCGAAGAACGTCACGCACGGCGTGGCGCACATCAAGTCGAGCTTCAACAACACGATCATCGCCATCACCGACCAGGAGGGCAATGTCCTCTCCTGGGCCTCGGCCGGCAATGTCGGGTTCAAGGGTTCGCGCAAGTCGACCCCGTACGCCGCCCAGATGGCCGCCGAGCTCGCCGCTCGCAAGGCCATGGATCACGGCGTCCGCAAGGTCGACGTCCAGGTGAAGGGTCCGGGTTCCGGTCGCGAGACCGCCATCCGTTCGATCCAGAACACCGGTATCGAGGTCACGGGCATCAAGGACGTGACTCCGGTTCCCCACAACGGTTGCCGCCCGCCGAAGCGTCGCCGGGTCTGAGGTAGGTCATGTCTCGTTACACCGGTCCCCGCGCCCGCGTCTCCCGACGCCTGGGCACCAACATCTACGGAACCCGCGGTGAGGCGGCGGCGCTCGAGAAGCGCCCCTACCCGCCGGGTGTGCACGGCCGCACGCGCCGCCGTGGCAACCAGAACACCGAGTACAAGTTCCAGCTCGAAGAGAAGCAGAAGGCCCGGTTCACCTACGGCCTGAACGAGCGCCAGTTCCGCAAGGTCTACGACGAGGCGAACCGCCGCGACGGTGTGACCGGCGAGAACATGCTCCGCTTCCTCGAACTCCGTCTCGACAACGTCGTGTACCGCGCCGGTTGGTTCGCCACCCGTCCGCAGGCACGCCAGTTCGTCTCGCACGGTCACGTGACCGTCAACGGCAAGCGCGTCGACATCCCCTCGTACCGCGTCCGCAAGGGCGACGTCATCGAGGTCAAGGCCAAGTCCCGCGAGAACGCCGTGGTCCAGTGGAACACCGACGTCCTCGACCGCACGCCTCCGGCGTGGCTCGAGGCGGGCGATCACGCCCACGCGATCAAGGTCTACAACGAGCCGATCCGCGAGCAGATCGACGTGCCGCTGCGTGAGCAGCTCATCGTCGAGCTCTACAGCAAGTAGTTCCGACTCCGTTTCGGACGAAAGGCAGCCAGATGCTGGTCATTCAGCGCCCGCAGGTTGAACAACTCGACGACGGAACCTCGAACACGGGTTCCTTCGCGATCGGTCCTCTGGAGCCGGGTTTCGGCTACACGATCGGCAACTCGCTTCGCCGCACCCTCCTGTCGTCGGTCCCCGGGGCCGCGATCACACAGGTCCGGTTCGACGACGCCCTGCACGAGTTCGACACCATCGCCGGGGTCAACGAGGACGTCACCGACATCATCCTCAACCTCAAAGACGTCGTGCTCACCTCCGAGAGTGACGAGGCCATCACCTTGCGCCTCGACGTGCGTGGGCCCGGCGAGATCACCGCCAGCGCCATCGCATGCCCGCCGGAGGTCGAGATCCTCAACGGCGACCTGCTGCTCGCGACGTTGACCGACGCCGGTCGCCTCGCCATCGACCTCACGGTCGAGAAGGGTCGTGCCTGGCGTTCGAGCAAGGACGTCTCCACGACCGGCACGATCGGCATCATCCCGATCGACGCGATCTACTCGCCGGTCCGCCGGGTGGCCATCGACGTGGAGAACACCCGCGTCGAGCAGGCGACCAACTACGACCGGCTCATCCTCACCATCGACACCGACGGTGCGATCAGCCCCCGTGACGCCCTGGCTTCGGCCGGTGCGACCCTCCGGGCTCTCGTGCAGCTGGTGGAGGAGATGAGCGACGAGCCCGAGGGTCTCACCCTCGGTGAGGCCCCGGCGGCAGCGTCGGGTTCCCCGGATCTCGATCTTCCGATCGAGGATCTGGATCTGTCCGAGCGTCCGCGCAACTGCCTCAAGCGTGCGCAGATCAACACCGTCGGTGAGCTGCTGACCAAGAACGAGGACGACCTGTTGGCGATCACCAACTTCGGTCAGAAGTCCCTCGACGAGGTCGCCGCGAAGCTCGACGAGCGCGGCCTGTCGCTGCGCGGAGCCAGGAGCTGACATGCCGGCACGTCCCCGTCAAACCCGTCGTTTCGGCGGCTCTGCGTCTCACCAGCGTCTGATGATGGCGAACCTCGTGGCTTCGCTCGTCGCCGCCGAGGGCATCGTGACCACCGAGGCCAAGGCCCGGGCGGTTCGCCCCATCGCCGAGAAGATGATCACCAAGGCCAAGAAGGGCGATCTTCACAACTTCCGTCAGGTCCAGGCGTTCCTGGGCGACGTGGAGATGACCACGAAGCTCTTCGAGGAAGTCGGCCCCCGCTATGCGGAGCGCCCCGGTGGTTACACCCGGATCCTGAAGCTCGGTCCTCGCAAGGGCGACAACGCCCCGATGGCGAAGATCGAACTGGTCTGATCGATGGGCTCGGGGGAACCGAGCTTGTTCGATGACGATGCGACCGGACCTTCGGGTCCGGTCGTTCGCGTTCGTCTCGAGATCGCATACGACGGTGGTGGATTCCGGGGCCTCGCGCCCAACCCCGGCGTTCGAACCGTCGTCGGAGAGCTCCGCGATCTGTATGCGCCCATGTTGGGCTACGTGCCCGACATCACGATGTCGGGGCGGACGGATGCCGGTGTGCATGCCCGGCGCCAGACCCTCACGCTCGATGTTCCCGCGACCTTCGAGATCGATCGGCTGGCGAAGGTCGTCAACCGACGACGCACCGATGACGTCGCCGTGCTGTCGGTCGACACCGCCGACGACGACTTCGATGCCCGGCATTCGGCGACCGGCCGGCGTTACCGCTACCGGGTCCTGGCCGGATCGGTGCCGGATCCGCTGCTCGCGGGGCGGGTCTGGTGGGTTCGGGACGATCTGTCGCTGCCTGCGATGCAGCTCGCGGCCGATGCGTTCATCGGTGAGCACGACTTCTCGTCGTTCTGTCGTCGCCCGAAAGGCACCGACACGCCGGTGTCGCTGGTCCGGCGGGTGCGGGAGGCGCGGTGGCGGGTGGTCGACCATCCACTCGACACCCCCGAGGCCGCCCTGCTCGAGTTCGAGATCGAGGGGCCGGCGTTCTGTCATCAGATGGTTCGTTCGATCGTGGCCTTCTGTGTCGCGGTCGGTCGGGGACAACGGTCGCCCGCCGATGTGCTGCCGACGCTGGCGGCCCGCGATCGCAACGCATCGGTCTCGCCGGCGCCCCCCGACGGCCTGACGTTGTGGGACGTCACCTACCCCACGGGATGATCCCCTCGAGCGGTCGGGGGCGTCGGGTATCGACGACGAGGCGGGGGCAATGTGGCACGATGCCTCGTTGCCCGGTTGGGTCGGCGCCGCCACCCCCGTATCCTCGAATGTCGGCTCGGCGTCCCGAGCCCGTCCGGGTGCGATGTACGTCGCCCGGAGCCGCCTTCCGAACGAGTAGGTCATCGTGACGACGTTCTCTCCCACCCCCAACGACATCGACCGTCAGTGGTACGTCGTCGATGCCGAGGGTCTCACGCTCGGCCGTATGGCCACCGAGATCGCCCGGATCCTGCGGGGCAAGCACAAGCCCACGTTCGCCCCCCACATGGACATGGGCGACCACGTGATCGTCGTGAACGCCGAGAAGATCGTGCTCACGTCGAACAAGGCCGACCAGAAGATGGTCTACAGCCACTCGGGTTACCCGGGCGGCCTCACCGAGCGCACCTATGCCGAGTCGATGGCCCGCAAGCCCGCCGACACGGTCCGCAACTCGATCACCGGCATGCTCCCGAAGAACCGGCTTGGTCGCCAGATGGCCACCAAGCTGAAGGTCTACGCCGGCCCGACCCACCCGCACGCCGCTCAGTCGCCCGAGGTCCTCGTGATCCCCGGCGCCCGTCGTAGCTGAACCTGAGGATCCATCATGGCCACCATCCAGACCACCGGTCGTCGTAAGCGGGCCGTCGCCCGTGTTCGTATGCAGCCGGGCACCGGACAGATCACCGCCAACGGACGTACCTTCGAGGACTACTTCCCCTCGGCCGTGCACCGCATGCTGATCACCGAGCCGCTCCGAGTCACCGAGCAGGAGGAGACGTTCGACATCGCCGTCACGCTGCACGGTGGTGGCAAGTCCGGTCAGGCCGGCGCCTTCCGCCTCGGGATCTCCCGGGCCCTCATCGAGAACGACCCCGAGTCGCGTGGTGCGGTCAAGGCCGAGGGCCTGCTCACCCGTGATCCTCGGAAGAAGGAATCGAAGAAGTACGGCCTCAAGAAGGCCCGTAAGGCTCCGCAGTACTCCAAGCGCTGATCCTGGCGCCGACAGGACACAGATGGCTCCCCGATTCGGTACCGACGGAATCCGTGGGGTCGCCAACACCGAACTCACCGCAGCACTGGCCCTCGATCTGGGCCGTGCTGCGGTTTCGGTTTTGGGGACCGACACCCTCGTGATCGGCCGGGACACCCGACGGTCCGGTCCGATGCTCGAAGCCGCCATGGCCGCCGGAGCCGCCTCCGCCGGTGCGCGGGTCGAGCTCCTCGGCGTGCTCCCGACCCCCGCCATCGCTGCCGTCGCCGCTGCTCGCGGCGTGGCGGGAGCCATGATCTCCGCCAGCCACAACCCCTTCGCCGACAACGGGATCAAGGTGTTCGCACCAGGGGGGCGCAAGCTCACCGACGATCAGCAGGCGGCCATCGAGGCGATGCTCGTCGCCGAATCGTCGGGAGTGCCACCCTCGGGTGCGGATCTCGGCGAGATCATCGTGGCCTCCGATCCGGGTGCGTGGCTCGAGGTGTTGCGTTCCGCCGCCGAGCCGGATGCGCTGCGCGGCCTGTCGGTGGTGCTCGATGCCGCACACGGAGCAGGAAGCGGCCTCAGCGGCGAGGTGTTGCGCGGCTATGGGGCCGAGGTGCACGTGATCGGCGCGGCTCCCGACGGCGTGAACATCAACGACGGGTACGGGTCGACGCACCCGGAACGGCTCCAGGCGACGGTGGTCGAGCGAGGTGCCGACCTCGGGATCGCGCTCGATGGTGACGCCGACCGGCTGATCGCCGTCGATGCCGAGGGGAACTTGGTCGACGGTGATCGGGTGATCGCCCTCCTCGCACTCGATCGGCGTGCACGAGGACGCCTCGCTCACGACACCGTCGTGGTCACGGTCATGACGAACCTGGGATTTCATCGGGCGATGGCTGTTGCCGGTGTCGATGTCGTCACGACGGCGGTCGGTGATCGCGCCGTGCTCGAGGCGATGGAGCGTGGTGGCTACGAGCTCGGTGGCGAGCAGTCCGGACATGTGATCTCCGGAGATCTCGCCCCGACCGGCGACGGGCTGTTGACGGCGATCCAGCTCATGGACGTCGTGAACCGATCGGGTGAGCCGCTCGGTTCGCTCGCAGGTGCGGTCATGACCCGGGTCCCGCAGATCCTGAAGAACGTGCGTATCTCGCCTGACGCCGTGGACCCCGTTGCTCGGCTGGGCCCCGACATCGCCGCGGCCGAAGCCGAGCTCGGCGACGACGGACGCGTGCTCGTCCGCCCCTCGGGAACCGAGCCGCTCCTGCGGATCATGGTCGAGGCCGTCGGTGACGGCATCGCGGAGTCGATCTGTGATCGACTGGTCCAGCGAGCGGTCGAACTCTTCACCTGACCCCCAAGATGGGGCGCCCTCACCCGCCTCTCCCCGTCCGACTTCAGAAGCCCGCCCGGAAACCGACAGGAACGGAACCGGCGCGAAGGAGACTCATACGCATGTGCGGCATCATTGCCATCGTCCGACGCCGAACCGATCAGGCTCCGCCTGACGCTTCGGACCTCATGGGTCGTCTCGACGCTGTCGCCGGCGTCGTGCTCGACGCCACCGACCCGGACCTTCCCGCTGTTCTCGATCGTTTCGCGATCGCCGTCGCCGGGGTCGATGCCGACCTCCGCGGCGAAGCCGGTCTCGCCGCGATGCTCGACGCCGGGCTGGTCGATCAGCTCCGCGAGCGCATGGTCGGAATCGATGCCGAACTCGCCGCGCTCGAAGCCGCGCTCGACGCTGCCGCCGAACGCACCGACACCGAGACCGTGAATGCCCGGCTCATCGCGGCGAAAGACGCGGTCTGGAGTCTGCTTCGTGACCGTGTGCGGACCGCCGACGAGGTCGCCGCGATGCTGCGCCCCGGCGCCGGCCGTGCCGCGATCGCATCCATGCTGAGTGTGCAGCAGGCGCTGTCGGCGTTGGATCGTCTCGAGGTCCGCGGCCGCGACTCGGCCGGGCTCCAGCTCCTGGTCCGCGATCACGGCCTGGATCTCACGTCGGCCGACCTCGCCGGCGAGCTGGCTCGCCGCAGCGATCCCCTGTTCACCGATCGGGCGGTGTCGGTCGTCGACGGCATGCTCGCGTTCGTCTACAAGGCCGCAGCGGAGATCGGTGAGCTCGGCGACAACACCGCCTCGATGCGGGCCGGCATCGTCGACGACGACCTCCTGGCTGCTGCGCTCATGGCCGACACGGCCGAGACGGTCGTGCTCGGGCACACTCGTTGGGCCTCGGTCGGCATCATCTCCGAGCCGAACGCCCACCCGGTGAACTCCGATGAGACCGACGGTGAAGATCGACCGTACGCGGCCGCCGTGCTGAACGGCGACGTCGACAACTTCGGCGACCTGATCGCCGCCGATGGTCTCTGCCTGTCGTCGGAGATCACGACCGATGCCAAGGTCATCCCGACGATGGTGGCCCGAGCGATGGCCGACGGCCACGATCTCGACGAGTCGGTGCGGCGCACCGTGGCCCAGTTCGAGGGGTCGGTGGCGATCGGCATCTCGACCGATGCCGCCCCGGAAGACCTCCACATCGCCCTGCGCGGGTCCGGCCAGGGTGTGTTCATCGGTCTCGCCGACGACGCGTTCGTCGTTGCGTCGGAGCCCTATGGCGTGGTCGAGGACTCGACCCTCTACCTGCGCATGGATGGCGAGACCCCTTCCGACCCGGAGAACCCCAGCACGTCGCAGGGCCAGATCATCCGGCTGCGTGGCGACGCCGCCGGCACCCCCGAAGGGCTCGAGCGCTTCTCCTACGACGGATCGGCGTTGCCGGTCGCTGCGGACGAGTGGGCGACGCCCGAGGTGACGACCCGCGACATCGACCGCGGCGACGCTCCGCACTATCTCTTCAAGGAGATCAACGAGTCTCCCAACTCGTTCCGGAAGACACTGCGGGGTCGCCTGGTCGACGTGGCCGGCGATCTCGAGGTCCGGTTGCCTCCCGAAACGCTCTCGGCCGAGGTGCTCGACCGCCTCCGGTCCGGAGACATCCGTCGGGTCGAGGTGATCGGTCAGGGTACGGCCGCCATCGGCGGTCAGGCCGTGGCCGCCGCCTTCGAATACGCCCTCCAGGGCACCGAGATCCCGGTGCGGGCGATCATCGCCACGGAGCTGTCCGGCTTCAACATGCGTCAGGACATGTCCGACGCGCTGGTGGTCGCCATCTCCCAGTCGGGTACAACGACCGACACGAACCGCACGGTCGACCTCGTCCGGTCCCGTGGCGCCCTCGTCGTCGCCATCGTCAATCGGCGCGGCAGCGACCTCGCCGACAAGGCCGATGGCGTGCTCTACACCTCCGACGGACGCGACGTCGAGATGTCGGTCGCCTCGACCAAGGCCTTCTACGCCCAGATCGCGGCCGGCTTCCTGCTGGCACACGGCGTGGCCGACCTGCTCGGCGCACCGGTGAACGCCGACCGCCAGGCCGTGCTGACCTCGCTGCGGGCCATGCCCGAGGCCATGACGACCACGATCGGACTCCGCCCGCAGATCACCGTCGCCGCACGACACGCGCTCAAGCGGCGGTACTGGGCGATGGTCGGCAACGGGGCCAACCTGATCGCCGCCCGGGAGATCCGGATCAAGCTCTCCGAGCTCTGTTACAAGTCGATCGCCTGCGACGTGACCGAGGACAAGAAGCACATCGATCTCTCGTCCGAGCCGCTGATCTTCATCGGCGCTGCGGGGCTCACCGGCTCGAACGCCGACGACGTCGCCAAAGAGGTGGCGATCTTCCGTGCGCACAAGGCGGCGCCGATCGTCGTCGCAACCGAGGGCGAGCATCGATTCGATGCCGCGCTCGAGGTGATCGCCGTGCCCGAGGTCCATCCTCGGCTCGCCTTCGTGCTCACCACCATGGTCGGCCATCTCTTCGGCTACGAAGCGGCCCTCGCGATCGACGCGTCGGCCCGTCCCCTCCGCGAAGCCAGAGCCGTCATCGAGAAGTACGTGACCCCCACCGGGGACTGGTTCGTCCGATTCAACGCCGACGTGGCGCCCTACGCCGATCGTTTCATGGAGACGCTCCGGACGAGTGACTACGACGGCCATCTCGAAGCCGGCACGGCCACCCGTCTGGCCGGCGTGTTCCGGTACGCCGCCGGCATCATCCCGCTCGAGCACTATCAGGCCGAGTTCGGCAAGGTCGGCACCCCCGGCACGGTCGCCGAGGATCTGAACACCGCGCTCACGGCGGCGATCGAGGAGCTCACCCGACCGGTCGACGCGATCAAGCATCAGGCGAAGACCGTGACGGTCGGGATCTCCCGTTCCGATGAGAGCCTGCTCCAGGCCGACCTCATCCAGGCCGTGCTCGACACCGGTTGTGGTCGTGACCGGCTGTCCTACCGCTCGTTGCGAACCCTCGCTGCCGTCGACCCGGCGATCACCGATGTGGTCGGCTACACGCGCTACTCGATCGACGGGAATCCGGACGAGGGCGCCACCCTCCAGGTCATCGACACCGGTGGCGTCGCCACGCGGATCCCGAGCCGGACCGAGAAGGATCCGAGCCTCCGCGGCACGAAGCACCGCGTGGCGGTCGAACGTGAGCCGTTCGTGACGGTCGGTTCCGACGGTCGGACGGTGCTGATCGTTCCCGAGGTCAAGGGTGGGGTCACGACCGGGTTGACGCTGTGCCACCTCGTCGTCGAGCCCTCGCTCACGGCCTCGACGGCCCGGGCCGTGCTGCAGGGCTACCGGAACCGGTATCGCCAGCTCGTCGACGTGGTCACCGAAACCGAGCCGACGTTCCGCGACGATCTGCTCGCCGATGTCCCGACCGTCGATCTGCTCACCGCGCCGATCTCCGACGTCGCCAGCCGGTGGGCTCGGAGCTGATCGGCCCCGTGCGCGGGGTGGTGCTCGGACTCGGGATCGACCTGGTCGACATCGATCGGATCCGTGGCGTCATCGAGCGTCAGCCCCGTTTCATCGATCGCACGTACACCGAGGCGGAAGCGCAGTACTGCGCGGCCCGGAAGGTGCCGTGGGAGCGGTACGCAGCGAGGTTCGCGGCGAAGGAGGCGGTGATGAAGGCGATGGGGGTGGGCCTCGGCGCGGTCGACCTCGTCGAGATCGAGGTGGTCCGTGCTGAGTCGGGGCAACCGTCGATCCGCCTGACCGGTCGGGCATCGGACCTCGCCGATGAACTCGGCGTCACGGGTTGGCATCTGTCGTTGAGCCACGCTCGTGATCTCGCGCAGGCGACAGCGATCGCTCTCGGCTGATCGCCCGTGTGCCAGCGATCGCTCTCGGCTGATCG
>JAHDCV010000059.1 GCA_020629695.1 Acidimicrobiales bacterium
GTCGGCGTCGGTGAGGTCGATGTCGGCGTCGGGCAGGTCGAGCTCGGCGTCGGGGAGATCCACCTCGTCGGTGATGCGCATCTCCGGCACGTCGACCGACGGAACCTCGAGATCCGCGTCGGGTGCGGCGATCTCGGCATCGCCGAGTGCTCCGGCGGCGGCGAGCCCCGCCGCTCCGGCGGCGACTCCGGCGGCCCCTGCCGCGGTGGCGCGGCCGAGGCCGGCCGAGCGATCACCCGACTCGATACCGAATCCCTCACTGATGTCGGTCGCTGGCCCGGGTTGGGCCAACGGGAGCGCACCGGCGGTCGAGGCGACGCTCGCTCGGCGATGGAAGTTCCCGGCCGTGCCGAAGTTGCCTCCCGCGGCGCGGCGGAGAAGTGCGGCGAAGGCCGAGGCGGACACGGGCCGATCCTCGGGTCGGTCGGCGATCGCCGCCGCGGCGACCTCCCGGACCTGTTCGGGCGTCTCGTCGTCATCGGCGATCGCATCGCTCAGGACCCGACCGAGTCCCCAGACGTCGCCACGCTCGGAGGCACCGAGACGCCCCTCGAACTCGGGGGCGATGTCGAGTTCGGTCGTCTCGCCGTCGAGGAACGGGCCCGGGTAGGTGACAGCGAGCACACCCTCGTCGTCGACCCGGATGGCGTCGGCGGTGAGTGCGCCGTGGCTCACGCCGTGCAGGTGTGCATCGTTGACGGTGTCGGCGGCCAGCGAGACGACGGCAACGGCTTCGCGCCACGACACCGCGCCGGGATCGGCCCCGGCGATCTCGGTGAGCGTGCGGCCCCGGGGGGTGCTCACCTCGGCGATCGTCGGACCGTCGTCGTCCGCCACGACCCGGGGACCGTTGACCCCGGCGAGTCGATTCAGGTAGCCGAGCCGACGGAGCTGGCGAGCATCCCACCGTCCGGCGTCGTCGACGAGCAGGTCGATCTCACGGCCGTCGATCTCGACGCGATGGGCCGTCTGCCCGAAGCGTTCGATCTCCGTTGCCCCCGCCAGGGCCTCACGCAGTACTGAAGACCGGTTCTCGGTCATGGTGTTCGCCTCCCGCCGCGGGGCATCCACCGCCCCGCAAGTCGCCGAGCGGGATCATAGCGATCACCGTGCGTGGCCGACCCGGTGCGACCACCCTCCGGGCGAAGGTGGTCATCGGCTCGGGGTCGAGGCCGGTAGCATCGCCCCGCCATGTTCAACGCTCTCACCGACACCTTCGAAGGCATCTTCGGCCGCCTCCGGAACAAGGGTGTCCTCACCGAAGCCGACGTCGACGAAGCCCTGCGGGAGATCCGCCTGGCCCTGCTCGAGGCCGACGTCAATGTCACCGTCGTCCGGACGCTCCGGGACCGGATCCGCGCGCGTGCGGTCGGGGAGGAGGTCCACAAGGCCCTCAACCCCGCCCAGCAGGTCATCAAGATCGTCAACGAGGAGCTCACCACCGCACTCGGTGGCGAGACCATCTCGATCACCTACAACGCCAAGCCGCCGACCGTGGTGCTCATGGCCGGCCTCCAGGGGTCGGGCAAGACGACGTCGACGGCCAAGTTGGCCCGGTGGTTCCGGGCCCAGGGCCGGAACCCGTTGCTGGTCGGCGCCGATCTCCAGCGGCCCGCCGCCGTCGAGCAGCTCCGCACGCTCGGCCGTCAGGTCGACGTCCCGGTGTTCTCCCAGCCCGGTGACCCCGTGGCGACCGCAGCTGCCGGCCTCGCCGAGGCCAAGACCCTCGGACGCGACGTCGTGATCGTCGACACCGCCGGTCGGCTCGCCATCGACGAGGAGCTGATGGAGGAGGTCCGCCGGATCTCCGAGACCGTCTCGCCGGACTACACCTTCCTCGTCGTCGACGCGATGACGGGCCAGGACGCGGTCACCGTCGCCGAGAACTTCCACGAGCGCCTCGAACTGGACGGCGTGATCCTCACGAAGCTCGATGGTGACGCCCGTGGTGGTGCGGCGCTGTCGGTGAAAGAGGTCGTGGGTCGTCCCATCGCCTTCGCCGCCACCGGCGAGAAGATCGAGGACTTCGAGCTCTTCCACCCCGATCGCATGGCCAGCCGGATTCTCGGCATGGGCGACGTGCTCACCCTGATCGAGAAGGCCGAGCAGGCCTATGAGGCCGATGAGGCCGAGGCCGCGGCCCAGGCGCTCATGGAAGGGCGCTTCACGCTCGACGACTTCCTCGACCAGATGCAGCAGCTCAAGAAGATGGGTCCGCTGTCCGGTCTGCTCGGCATGATGCCGGGCCTGCCGAAAGAGGTGCGCGACGTCGAGGTCGACGACAAACAGCTCGTCCCCATCGAGGCGATGATCACGTCGATGACCAAGGCCGAGAAGGATGATCCGAAGATCATCGACGCCTCTCGCCGGGCGCGGATCGCCAAGGGTTCGGGTACGAAGCCCAACGACGTCGCGACGCTCGTCAACCAGTTCCTCGAGATGCAGAAGATGATGAAGAAGCTCGGGGGCCTGGGAACCAAGAAGGCCCGCAAGTCGGGGAAGAAGTCCAAGAAGGGCAAGAAAGGCGGCGGTCGCGTCACCCCCAAGGGTGGTCGTGTCACGCCGAAGGGCGAGAAGGCCACCAAGACCCCGCTCGCACTGCCTGGGCTCGATCGGCTCGATGCCGATGATCTCGACCGTCTCTCCCGGGAGCTGCCGGACCTCTGATCTCGCCGGCCGGTGGGTCGGTGTGGATCGCTGGATACCCTCACCAGTCGCTCACACCCGTCACGGTGTGCAGCGTGTGAGTTCTTCTCCGTTTCGCGGCCGTCGCCGACGAAGCGGTTTCGTCGGAACGTCGCCTCGAGCGACAGAATAAGGAAGTCAACATGGCCGTTCGTCTCCGCCTCATGCGGATGGGCAAGAAGAAGCAGCCCGTCTACCGCGTCGTCGCCGCAGACAGCCGTTCGCCTCGCGACGGTCGTTTCATCGAGATCGTGGGCACCTACGAGCCCCGTCGTGAGCCGTCCGTCATCAAGATCGACAACGCGAAGGCCGTCGGCTGGCTGCGTGAGGGCGCCAAGCCCTCCGATCGGGTCGAGAAGCTGCTGAAGATCAGCGGAGCCTGGGAGGCCTTCGAGGCCGGCAAGACCGCCGACGAGGTGGCTGCCGAGGTCGCCGCAGAGGCTGCCAAGGCCGAAGCCGCCGCCGGAGCCGAAGCGTGAGCGCCGATCTGGCGCCCACGGCGCAGGCCGCTCTCGCCCACGTCTGCAAGTCGGTCGTGGCCGACCCGGATGCCGTCGAGATCGCCGCCAGTGAGAACGACAACGGCGTGCGCCTGGACGTGACCGTCGGCGACGGCGACATGGGCCGTGTGATCGGCCGTCGTGGTCGGGTGGCCTCGGCCATCCGTACCGTGGTCGGCGCCGCCGCCGCCAAGGACGGCGTGTCGGTCGAGGTCGAGTTCGTCGACTGAATCGTGACGCAGATGCCAGACCTTCTCGAGGTCGGACGCGTCACCAAATCGCACGGTGTCCGTGGCGAGGTGCTCGTCAAGTTCACCACCGATCGAAACGAGCGCTGGTCCGCCGGCGCTCGTTTGCGCGTCGGCGACGACTGGATGACGGTGCTCGCCGGCCGCGTGCACCACGAGCGCCACATCGTGGCGTTCGAAGGCATCGGTGATCGCAACGCCGCCGACCTGTTGCGGGGAAAGATCGTGTCGGCCGAACCGATCGACGATCCCGAGGCACTGTTCGTGCACGTGTTGGTGGGGACCGATGTCGTCGAGGTGGACGGCACCCGGAGGGGAACGGTGCGTGCGGTCATCGAGAACCCCGCATCGGACCTCCTCGAGCTCGACACGGGTGCGCTCGTGCCGCTCACCTTCGTCGTCGAACGACGCAGGGATGAGATCGTGATCGAACCGCCCGCCGGCCTCTTCGACCTCTGAGCGTCCGGCCCCGCGATGCGCATCGACGTCCTCACGATCTTCCCGGACCTGGTCTCGGGATTCGCCGACGCCAGCCTGCTCGGCAAGGCCCGTCGCGACGGGGTGCTCGACATCCGGGTGCACGACCTGCGCTCGGTGACCACCGATCCGCACCAGTCGGTCGACGACGCTCCGTACGGCGGCGGCGCCGGCATGGTGCTGAAGCCCGAACCGATCGTCGAGACGATCGAGGCCGTCGATCCACCGCGCCCCATCCTGTACTGCTCGCCGGCCGGTCGGCGATTCGACCAGTCCTGGGCGCACGAACTGGCGGCGACCGACGGGTTCACCCTGTTGTGCGGCCGCTACGAGGGTGTCGACGAGCGGGTGCGTGAGCACGTCATCGACGGCGAGCTGTCGATCGGTGACTACGTGCTGGCGGGCGGTGAGGTCGCGGCGATGACCGTGATGGAAGCCGTCGGACGGTTGGTGCCCGGCATGCTCGGAAACCTCGACTCGACGGTGGAGGAGAGCTTCGGTGCCGCCGGACTGCTCGAGTACCCCCACTACACGCGCCCCGTGGACTACCGCGGCTGGGGTGTGCCCGAGGTGCTGCGCTCGGGTGACCACGGCAAGGTCGATCGGTGGCGACACGCCCAGGCGCTGCTTCGCACCATCCGCCACCGGCCCGACCTGATCGAGGCCCGCGGCGGTCTGGACGCCACCGACGAGAAGGTGCTCGCCGAGTTCGGCCTCCGCCAGGAGTGGGATGACGCGGCGACCTCGACCGCGTCGCGCGGTGGCAAGGGCGATCGGTCCCTCTAACCTTGACCCGGCTCGGAGTCGCGGTCCCGTCGGACCAGATGCGCTCCGGCCCACGACATGACCGGCGACCGGCCGGTTGCATCAGCGAGGACGCCACGATGAAAGCCACCGATCTGGTCGAGAAGACCCAGCTGCGCGACGATGTGCCCGATTTCGCCCCCGGCGACACGCTGAAGGTGCACGTGAAGGTGATCGAGGGCAGCCGCGAGCGTGTCCAGATCTTCCAGGGCATCGTGATCGGCCGCCGTGGTGACGGTGCCGGCGAGAGCTTCACCGTGCGCAAGGTCAGCTTCGGCGTCGGTGTCGAGCGTTGCTTCCCCCTCCATTCGCCCGTGATCGAGAAGATCGAGGTGGTGACCCGTGGGGATGTGCGACGGGCCAAGCTCTACTACCTGCGCGACCGCGTCGGTAAGGCCGCGAAGGTCAAAGAGAAGCGCGACCGCTGATCGCTTGCGCTGTGCAGCGCAATCGATGAGATCGGAGGTGCCGGAATGAGCACCGAGGAACTCGAGCAGTACGAAGCCGAGATCGAGCTGGCGCTCTATCGCGAGTATCGCGACGTGATCGGCATGTTCCGCTACGTCGTGGAGACGGAGCGGCGCTTCTACCTGTGCAACCAGGTCGAGCGAATCGACGGGGACGGAACGTTCCTGGAGTACGAACTCGTCGATGCCTGGGTGTGGGACATGTACCGGCAGAGCCGGTTCCTCGCCCGCGCCAGGATCGCCAGCGCTCGTGCGCTGACGATCGAAGAACTCCCACCCCGCGAACTGTGACCGCACGCCGGCAGGCCCTCGGGCGAGCCGGCGAAGACGCTGCCGTCACCTGGTACGTCCATCGGGGCGCCGAGGTGCTCGAGCGGAACTGGCGGTGCCGAGACGGTGAGATCGATCTCATCGTGCGGCTCGACACCACGGTCGTCTTCGTCGAGGTCAAGACCCGGAGTTCGACCCGGTACGGGTCCGGGTTCGCCGCGGTCGGCCATCGCAAGCAGGCGACGATCCGCCGGGTCGCCCAGCGATGGCTGCGCGAACAGGAGGAGTGGTTCGAGAGCCTGCGCTTCGACGTCGTGGACGTCAACGCCGAGGGTCACCTCCGAGTGATCGAGTCGGCCTTCTAGCGAACTCCTCAGGTGTACCGACGCCGAGCGTCGCATCGTCGTGCGAGCTCCGGCAAGCGCCCGGGGTGTGATCTCAGCTGTCGCCTCGGAGTGGGCGCTTCGCCCAGCAGCCCTTGTGCCAGTGGCGACGCAGGTCGGGGGCGTCGGGCGGGATGGCCACGAGGTGGCCGACGCCGGCCGGGATCTCCCGGTGACAGCCCGGACACAGATAGGCCTTGGTGGCCTGGTAGGGCTGGACGTGGCGGATCTCGCTGTCCGGGGTGTCGGACGGGTCGGGCAGGTTCCGGCCGGCCTTCGGCTTCGGCTTCCCCGACTTCGGACCGGCCTTCGTCCGTCTCGGACGGTCGTCCGGACGCGGTCGCCGATTCCGGTTCCGGGCCGGCATCAGCCGAAGGCGGCCCACGCGACGAGGGCCATCGCCACGATCAGACCGGACGCGACGTACAGGTAGTCGAAACGGGTCCGCTGGTACTTGCGGTTCGGATCGAAGCCCATGGGTTGAGTATGCGCCGGCTCGACCTCGGCCCACTCCGTCGGGCGTCATACGCTGGCGGGGTGCGTTCCGCGTTCCCCCGCCTCCATGGACTCGCCCTCGTCGTCGTCCTGGTGCTGTCGGCCTGCGCCGCCTCGGGCTCACCCGCCCCCGCCGAAGGCGCCGATGCCGCGCTGTTCGACGGCCAGGCGATCTATGAGCGTCAGTGCGCGTCGTGCCACCGGGCGGACGGATCAGGGGGGCGAGGGCCCCGGCTGAACCGTGATCGGGTGTTGGTGAACTACGAGACGGTCGAGGATCAGATCCAGTTCCTCGAGGTCGGCCGGGGCGCCATGCCGGGCTTCGGGAGCCGGCTCGACGCCGCCGAACTGGACGCGGTCGTGCGGTACACCCGCGAGGTGCTCGCGAACACCGGGTGAATCGGTCCCCGGGGGATTGTCACTCGGACTCGCTACGTTGATGTCCTCGCTGGCTCCGGCCTTCCATCACCCAGTTGTGAGGAGGAGGGCCGATGTTGGCCAGCGTTGCATCAGCCGTGGTCACCGGAGTGTCGGGCGCACCCGTGACCGTCGAGGTCCATGCCTCGAATGGTCTGCCCAGTTTCACGATCGTCGGCTTGCCCGACGTGTCGTGCCGCGAGGCCCGCGATCGTGTTCGGGCCGCGGTGATGTCGTCGGGCTACACGTGGCCCGACCAACGGATCACGGTGAACCTCGCGCCGTCCGAGGTCCGGAAGCAGGGCGCGGGCCTCGACCTCCCCATCGCGCTCGCCACCCTGGTGGCCTCCGGGCAACTGGACGCAGCCGACCTCGCCGGGGTGGCCGCGGTCGGCGAACTCGGGCTCGACGGCTCGATCCGGCCGGTCCCGGGACTGGTGTGCCTCGCCGAGGCGGTCGCGGCAGCCCACGTCGTCGTGCCGCGGGTCGGCGCGTCGGCGGCGGCTCGTGTGGCACCCCGTTCGGTCCATGCGAGCGGACACTTGCGTGAACTCGCCGACGGGCTGCGCGTCGGCGGCGCCCTGCCTCCGGTGGTCGAGTCGATTCCAGGTGAGGCGCACGCACCCGACCCGTTCGGAGATCTCGCGGAGGTGCGGGCCCAGCCGGTGGCGCGGCTGGCGCTCGAGCTCGCCGCCGCCGGTGGTCATCACCTGCTCATCGTCGGCCCTCCCGGCTCGGGCAAGACCATGCTCGCTCGGCGGCTCGTCGGTCTCCTGCCGGCGCTCGACCCGGCGACGGCGGCCACGGTCACCCGCGTGCATTCCGCGTCGGGGCTGTCACTTCCCGAGAGTGGTCTCATCACGTCGCCACCGCTTCGAGCGCCGCACCATGGCGCGTCGCAGGTCGGGCTGATCGGCGGTGGTGGGGTCTCGCTCCGACCCGGCGAAGTGTCGAATGCCCATGGCGGCGTGCTCTTTCTCGACGAGCTCGGTGAGTTCCCGCCGGCGGTGCTGGATGCGCTTCGCCAGCCTCTCGAAGAGGGCGTGATCCGGGTCGCTCGGGCCGGGCATGCGACGGCGCTGCCCGCCCGCTTCCAGCTCGTCGCCGCGATGAACCCGTGCCCGTGTGGCGTGGGTCGCGGTGATGACGGGTGTCGGTGCACACCGACGGCGAGGGCGCGTTACGCCCGTCGCCTGTCCGGTCCTCTGCTCGACCGGTTCGACCTCCGGATCGAGGTCGCCCCGCCCGACCCGGTCCTCCTTCTGGGTGGCCCCGCCGAGGAGACGAGCGCCTCGGTCCGCGCTCGGGTGGCCCGAGCCCGCGCTCGAGCGGGCGAGCGGGGTGTTCGGTGCAACGCCGATCTCGACGACCGCGCGGTCGAGCAGTGGGCGCCGCTGTCGAGCGCGGCCGCCGATGTCGTCGAGGCCGAGCTCCGGGCCGGACGCCTCACCGGACGTGGCCTGCGGCGGATCCGGCTCGTGGCCTTGACGGTGTCGGATGTCGCCGACAGGCCCGGACCGCTCGACGCCCAGCTGTCGGTCGACGCGGTCCGCACCGCGCTCGCCCTGCGGATGCCGATGGCCTCGGTGGTCGGTGCGGCATGACGGTGGACCCGGAGCGCCTCGCTCGTCTCTGCCTGTTGTCCGTGCCCGGGCTCGGCCCGGCACGCGTGCGATGGCTCGTCGGTGACGGAGCCTGTTCGACGGCCTGGGAACGGCTGTGCTCAGGCCGGCGTCCGAGCGGACCCGCGCCCCGCCGGGCGCTCGACACCTGGGACGAACTCGTCGTCGCCGCCCGTCGGATCGTCCCGGCGGATGTCGCTCGACGACTCGATGACACGAACGCGATCGTGCTCCAGCCCGGTGATGTCGCCTGGCCGTTCGCGAACGACCCCGAGCCGCCGACGGCCCTCATCGTCCGGGGGGACCCGTCGCTGGTCGATCGCCGGCCGTCCGTCGCGATCGTCGGCACCCGCCGGCCGACCGGGCTCGGGAGGGCGATCGCCGCTGACCTGGGTCGCGACCTGGCCGAGGCCGGCGTCGTGGTCGTGAGCGGGCTGGCGTTGGGCGTGGACGTCGCGGCCCACCGCGGCGCGCTCGATGTCGGGGGCCCCACCGTGGCCGTGGTGGCCACCGGGGTCGACCGGCCGTACCCGGTGAGTCACGCCGAGGTCTGGGAGCAGGTGGCTCACGCCGGCGCGATCGTGTCCGAGGCCGGGTTCGGCGTCGGGCCGAGTCGCTGGCGGTTCCCTGCTCGCAATCGGATCATCGCCGCGCTGGCCGATGTCGTGGTGGTGGTGGAGAGTCAGCTTCGCGGGGGTGCGTTGTCGACGGCGTCCGAAGCGTTGGATCGGGGTGTGACGGTGGCAGCCGTTCCGGGGTCGGTGCGGTCGCCGGCCTCCGACGGCACCAACGCGCTGCTCGTGGACGGTGCCGCTCCCGTCCGTGGTTCAGGCGATGTCCTGGACCTTCTCGCTCTCTCGGGTGGCGGAATCCGTGACCGGACGACGACCGCACCGCTCGATCTGCTCGACGCCGAGGTGGCCCGAGGCGGGTGTTCGGTCGACGTGCTCGTGGCGTTGCATGGCGGCGCTCCGGCCGACGCACTCGCGGAAGTGTCCCGCCGGCTGGGCGACGGGCGATGGGTCCGCTCGGGCTCGATCATCGAACTCGGCGCTCACGCATGACGGCGGAATCCCCATGCGGCGGTGCCACACGCGTGCGTTGCGTGGTCGCGGCGCTACGGTACGCGTTCGTGACGACGGCTGTGCGTGAGCGATATCTCGACGTTCTGGGCTTCTCCCGCCCCGGCGACCTTGACGCTCGCGCGAAAGAATCTTGCCGAAATGCTCACACTGTGTGGTCTTCCTCCGACGGAGAGTGGGAACGGATCGATCTGGCGGTTGCGGAGCCGCCTCGATCCGTTGGCGGAACCACAACCACACAGGCGGACATCGTGGCGGATATCACGACGACCGAGCTCGACGAGATTTGGGCTCGGTACAAGGAAACGGCAACTCAGGCTGACCGAGATCAGCTGATCGTCTACTACGCACCTCTCGTCAAGTACGTGGCGAGCAGGATCGCGGCGGGCTTGCCCCAGAGTGTCGATCAGGCGGACCTCGTCAGCTACGGGATGTTCGGGTTGATCGATGCGATCACCAAGTTCGATCCCGAACGCGGCTTCAAGTTCGAGACCTATGCGATTTCGCGGGTCAAGGGCGCGGTGCTCGATGAGCTCCGCTCCATCGACTGGGTGCCCCGATCGGTACGAACCAAGGCGAAGTCCGTCGAACGGGCGATGTCGAAGCTCGAGTCCACGCTGCATCGCGCTCCGACCGACGACGAGATCGCCGACGAGATGGACATCTCGCTCGACCAGCTCAACGGGATCTACAACCAGATCGGCTCGCTCGGCATGGCCGCCCTCGACGAGATGCTCTCGTTCGGTGGCTCCAGCGGCGAGACGCTCACGCTGGGCGACACCCTCGCGGATCGCAGCGACGGTCCGGGCGGCGCGTTCGAGCGGATCGAGATGCGCCAGCTGCTCGCTTCGGCCATCAATCAGATGGGTGAGCGGGAGAAGATCGTGCTCACGCTCTACTACTACGAGTCCTTGACTCTCGCCGAGATCGGACGGGTGCTCGGCGTGACCGAGTCCCGTGTCTGTCAGATCCACACCAAGGCGGTGCTGCAACTGCGCAGCCGTCTCACGGCGGCGGAGCGCGAGCTCGTCTGAGCCCTCGCTCGGTTCGCCGAGCCCCATCGTCGACCTGCCGGTCGATCACACGCTTCCCCGGCGAATCGGGCCCCTCGGGGCCGCTGCATCTCGGGGAGCGTGTCCATGCCGGGCATCCGAATCCACCACGTCGCCGTGGTCGTCCTGTCCATCGCCGTCGCGGGTGTGCTGTCCGCCCCACGGGCACTCGCCGACGACCGATGGACATCTCCCGTCGACGGTCCGGTCGTCGACCCGTTCCGGCCACCAACGCATGCCTACGGCGCCGGGAATCGAGGCCTCGAGTACGGCGTGGCGGCGGGCACGCCCGTCCACGCCGTCGATGGTGGTGTCGTTCGTTGGTCCGGCGTGGTGGCGGGTCGTGCGTATGTCTCGATCGACCACGGCGGTGGGCTCTGGTCGACCTACGGTCCGCTCGACGAGCGCTCCGTTCTGCGCGGTCAGCGCGTCGGGCGGGGAGTGGCCCTCGGAACCGCCGCCGACGGGTTCCATCTCACGGCCCGCGTCGACGGGATCTACGTCGACCCGCAGCTGTTGCTCGACGGCGCCACGGTGCAGGTCGCGCTCGTCGACGGCGTCGCCCCTCCTTCGGGAGCTCCCGGTCTCGGCCGACCGGCGCCGCCGCTCGAGTCGCCGTTCGTCGCCGCGCTGCGGCAGATGGATCCGTGGCGTCGAGGGCGAGAACTGCTCGCCTCGATCGACGACTGGCACCACACCGAGTGCACGGGTGATGCCGTGGCCGTGCCGACGGGTCGCGGGAGCGGTCGGGTGCTCGTGCAGGTCGCCGGCGTCACGACATCTTCGGAGCGGAGCACACTCGCACATCTCGACACCGATCGACTGGGCTACGACGCCGTCGACGTGGTGGCCTTCTCCTATGCCGGCGGTGCCGCGCCGATCCCGTTCGGTTCGGCGGCTTCGGCCCCGGCGGTCATCTCGAGCGGCCTCGCCGCCGACCTCGGTGGTGGCACGCCGTATCGCCCGGACGACACGGTCGGCGACATCCACCTCGCGGCCGAGCGACTCGCCGATCTCGTCGATGCGATCGTCGACGAACGCCCGGGTCAGCCGGTCGACATCGCGGCCCATTCCCTCGGCGGCGTGGTCACCCGGCTGGCACTCGAGATCCTCTCGGAACGCCATGGCGGGTCGCCGCCGGTCTCGGTCGTGGTGACGATGGGGTCTCCGCACCGTGTGCCCGGGCTCGCGATCGGAGCCGAAGCGCTCGCCGGAGGGGAGCTGCCCGATCTCGCAGGGCGGGTCGGGGTGGAGGTGGATGGGCTCGAACTCGTCGACACCCCGGTGGTCGCGCAACTCGCCGGGCTCGACGTCGACGTGGACGGGCGTGTGGCCGCGCCGCCTCCCGACGGCGTGCGAACGCTCGCCATCGCCTCGGCCAACGACACCGTGGTGCTGGCCCCCGAGGCCCGATGGTCGGGAGCGACGAACGTGATCGTGTCGGGTGCCGGCGGTGCCGGCCACACCGAGGTCGTCGCGTCCGAGGCGACGCATCGGGCGATCGAGCTGCATCTCGCGGGCGCGCCGCCGGCGTGTCGTTCGATCGTCGAGGTGGCGGCGGCGGCGACGGCGGGTCAGGTGGCGGTCGCCACGACCGGTTGGCTCGCCGCCCACCTCGCCGCACTCGATCGACTGGTCGGCGACGACCCGACGTCCGGCTCGACCGGCTGACGGCGCGGCCAGGCGATCGGCGAGGCCGCTGCTGGCCCCGGCGGCGCCGTCCGGGTGCATGGGCCCGCGGAGCCGACGCGCCGGTCGGGTGGGCTCGTCTCCGGTCGTGGATAGCCTTGCCGCCGTTCCGGATGTCCCGGAACCGGAACGGACATACGTCCGCACCGAGATTCCATCCACCCGTGCCGCATCACCACGGTCGCCACCGAAGTCGGGGCGCGTCGGCACGGATCACCAACCGGAGGATTGCCATGACCGCGGTCGTGACCATGCAGCAGCTGCTCGACGCCGGTGTCCACTTCGGACACCAGACCCGTCGCTGGAACCCGAAGATGAAGCGATTCATCCACGGCGAGAAGAACGGGATCTACCTCGTCGATCTCGAGCAGACCCTGTCCCAGATCGAGAAGGCCTACACCTACGTGCGCGACACCGTCGCCGCCGGTGGCTCCGTGCTGTTCGTCGGCACCAAGAAGCAGGCCTCCCACCCCATCCGCCAGTACGCCTCGTCGGTCGGCATGCCCTACGTCGACGCCCGCTGGCTCGGTGGCATGCTCACCAACTACCAGACGATCTCGAAGCGGGTCGGCAAGATGGTCGAGTACTCCCGGATGCGCGATTCGGGTGAGTTCGAACACATGCCGAAGAAGGAAGCCCTCCGCTACACCCGCGAGCTCGAGAAGCTCGAGCGCAACATCGGCGGGATCCGTGCGATGGCCAAGATGCCCGACGTCGTGTTCGTGCTCGACACCATCAACGAGCACATCGCCGTCACCGAGGCTCGCAAGCTCAACATCCCGATCGTCGCCGTCGTGGACACCAACTGCGACCCGGACCTCATCACCTTCCCGATCCCGGGCAACGACGACGCCATCCGCTCGGCCGAGCTCATGACCCGCGTGATCGCCGAGGCCGTGTCCGAAGGTCGTCAGATGTTCGCCTCGAAGGCCGGCATCCCGGTCGACGCCACCGGTGAGCGCTCGCCCGAGCAGGAGGCCGAGATGGCTGCGAAGCAGGCCGAGGCCCGGAACGCCGCCGCCGCCGAGGCCGCGGCGCGCGAGTCCCGCATCGCCGCCCAGCAGGCTGCCGCCGGTGCGGCGAGCGCACCGGCCCCGGCCGCGCCCGCTGAAGAAGCCGCTGCGCCCGAAGCCCCGGCCGAAGAAGCCGCTGCATCCGAGGCGCCCGTCGCCGACGCTCCTGCCGCCGAGGCCGCTGCGGACGACGCTGCGCCCGACGCCTGATCTCCCCCGACACCCAGAACGAAGGAATCCCCATGGCATCGTTTTCCGCCAAGGACGTCCAGGCACTGCGTCAGTCGACCGGCGCCGGCATGATGGACGCGAAGAAGGCCCTGACCGAGTCGGACGGCGACTTCGAAGCCGCCGTCCAGATCCTGCGTGAGAAGGGTCTGGCCAAGGCCGCGACCCGTTCGGATCGTGACAACACCGAGGGTCTCGTGGCCATCGCGTCCTCCGACGCGGGCGCTGCGCTCGTCCAGCTCAAGTCGGAGACCGACTTCTCCGCGAAGTCCGAGGACTTCGGCAACCTGGTGCAGGCCATGGCCGACGCCGTGCTCGCCGAGGGCCCCGGGGCGATCGCAGGATTCGAGCCCAAGCTCGAGGAGATGAAGCTCACGGTCAAGGAGAACATCGAGGTCGGCACCGTCGCCCACGTGCCTGCCGTCGAGGGTCGCTCCATCGACGCCTACCTGCACGGTGGTGGTCGGGCCGGCGTGCTCGTCGAGGGTGAAGGCATCGATGCCGAGACGCTCCATGAGATCGCACTGCACATCGCCTTCGCGAAGCCGTCCTACCTGTCCCGTGACGAGGTGCCGGCCGACGAGGTCGAGAAGGAGCGCGCCGCGCTGCTCGAGATCACCAAGTCCGAGGGCAAGCCGGAGCAGGCCTGGCCGAAGATCGTCGATGGCCGGGTGAACGCCTGGTTCGGTGACCGCGTCCTGCTCGAGCAGGGTGTGTTCGGTGAGAAGGAGAAGGTGTCCGACCGCATCGGCGGCGGAACCCTGCACTCCTTCACCCTGGCCATGATCGGCTGATCGATCGGTCTCCGAGACCGCCGCGCCACGGCGCGGCGGTGTCGTTCCACGGGCGGGCACCATCGGTGCCCGCCCGTGTGCGTTTTGTTCCTGACCCGACGACGCAATCCTCCCCGTCGGGAACGGGGAGGATTGCCTGCCGGAACCCCGGCGGAACTCGCGGCCGGGCGCGCCTACGATGCCCCGGGTCCGTCCGCGTCGGTTCGAACGTCGGCCGGCAGCGCGGGCCGCAGAGGAGCACTCATGACCGACGCCGCCCCGACCGCCGCAACGACCGACGCCTCAGAGCCAATGCGCTGGGGACGAATCCTGCTCAAGCTCTCCGGTGAGGCCTTCGCCGGCGACAAGGGGTTCGGGATCGATGGTGGTGTCGTGTCGTCCATCGCCGACGACGTGATCGCCGCACATGCGAGCGGCGTCGAGGTCGCCGTCGTCGTCGGCGGTGGCAACATCTGGCGCGGCATGACCGGTGCCGAGGGCGGTCTCGACCGAGCTCAGGCCGACTACATGGGCATGCTGGCCACGGTCATGAATGCGTTGGCGCTCCAGGACATTCTCGAGCAGAAGGGCCATCCGACCCGTCTGCAGTCGGCGATCCGGATGCCTCAGGTCGCCGAGGAGTACATCCGGCGAAAGGCGATCCGTCACCTCGAAAAGGGTCGGATCGTGATCTTCGCGGCCGGCACCGGGAGCCCGTTCTTCACCACCGACACGACGGCGGCGCTCCGGGCGGTCGAGATCGAGGCGGAGGTCCTGTTGAAGGGGACCCATGGCGGTGTCGACGGCATCTACACCGCCGACCCGCGCCAGGATGCGAGCGCGACCAAGATCGACTCGCTGAGCTACCTCGACGTGCTCAACGAGGGATACCGGGTCATGGACTCGACCGCCATCACCCACTGCATGGAGAACCAGCTCCCGATCGTCGTGTTCGACCTGATGGGAGAGGGAAATCTCGCCGGTCTGTTGCGAGGCGAGAGCATCGGTACTCTGGTCGAATGAGCGAACTCGTCGAGATGGTGATGGCCGACGCCGAAGAACGGATGGCCAAGGCGGTGACCCGGGCGCGTGGTGAATACGCGTCGATCCGGTCGGGCCGTGCTGCACCGCAGCTCGTCGAGCGCATCTCCGTCGAGGCATATGGCGTGAAGATGAAGATCGTCGAGCTCGCCTCGATCTCGGTGCCCGAAGCGCGCCAGCTGCTCGTCACCCCGCACGACCCGTCGAATCTCGAGGCCGTTGAACGGGGCATTCGGTCGAGCGATCTCGGGCTCTCGCCGTCGAACGACGGTCGATCGCTGCGGCTCAACTTCCCCCCGCTCACCGAGGAGCGTCGTAAGGAGCTCGTCCGTGTGGTGCGCCAGATGGCCGAGGACGGTCGGATCGCCATCCGCAACATCCGACGCGATGCACGCAAGGATCTCGCCGCCGCGGAAAGCGACGGCGACCTGTCCAAGGACGAGCTCGAGCGCCATGAGAAGGAGCTCGACAGCCTGACCCAGGCCCAGGAAGCCCTCGTCGACGCCGCCCTCGCCGAAAAAGAAGCCGAACTGATGGAGGTCTGAGCGTCCACCGCTCACACCCTCTCGGAAGGAACACCCGCATGTCCGACCATGATCAGGATGACACCGCCGCCCCGGGCGCCTCGATCTTCGAGCTCTTCGGCGACCCGCCGCCGGAGGTCGATGGCGGAACGGTGAGCACACCGGCCGTTTCGTCGGTGTTCGGCAACGAACTCGACGCGGTTCCCTCAGAACCCGACAGCGCCCTGCCGCACTGGACCGAGCCGCCGACCGGCCAGCTCCCCAAGGTGCTCGCGGACGCACGCGAAGGCAGCGACGACCCTTGGGCGGAGCTCCAGGGACCCCGATGGCACGGTGACGATCCGGCCTGGGCCGATGACGACCTGGCCGAGGTGTTCGGCGCCGAGGACCGCCTCGGCGTCGCCGACGACACGGTCGACATGCCGAAGCGAGTCACGCTCGACGACCTCGAGAACGACACGCAGTTGCCGGCCGCGGCCGGCGCCCCCCAGCGTGACGACCGAGTCGCCGTGCCGACCCGTCCACGCCCCCAGCTCGCAGCGGAGGAGCCCTTCGACCCCGCCTCGGGTAGCGGTGGTCGCAATCTGGGCCAGGCGGTCGGTGTCGGCGTGGCCTTCGCCGTGGTCGCGGGCCTCGCGTTGCAACTCGGTGCGTTCGCGACGCTCGTCCTCGTGCTGCTGATCGTGGTACTCGCCTCGGCGGAGCTCTTCGCGGCGCTGCGTGAAGCCGGCTTCCAGCCCGCCACGTTGTTCGGCATCGTGGCTGCGGCGGCGCTGCCCGCGGCGGTCTACGCCCGCGATGAGCGCATGGTTCCCCTCATCATGGCGATGTTGATGATCTTCGGAGCCTTGTGGTGGATCGTCGGTGCCGACACGCAGCGACCGGCGCTCAACCTCGCCGTCACCCAGATGGGCGTGCTGTGGGTCGGCGGTCTCGCGTCGTTCGCCGCGCTGCTGCTCAAGCTCGACGGCGGCGTGGCGCTCGTGTTCGCCGCGATCGTGGTGACCGTGGCCACCGACACCGGGGCCTACGCCATGGGTCGGGCGGTCGGACGGACCCCGTTCCACGCCGCCAGCCCGAACAAGACCGTCGAGGGCACGATCGGCGGGATCTGCTTCGGTGTGATCGCGGCGATGCTCCTGTGGTTGTTCGACGTGTCGGCGTACGCAGGTCAGTGGTCCCACGCGGTGTTCCTGGGCCTTGTCGGCGCGGTCATGGCGGTGCTCGGTGATCTCACCGAATCGCTGATCAAGCGGGACCTGGGCGTCAAGGACATGGGCACGATCCTGCCCGGACACGGCGGCATCCTCGACCGGATGGACGGACTGCTCTTCGTGCTGCCCGCGGTCTACTACCTGACCCTGGCACTCGAGCTCGCATGACCACCACGGTCTCGGTCGTCGGCTCGACCGGCTCGATCGGGACGCAGACGATCGAGGTCGTCGCCGAGGATCCGGATCGCTATCGGATCACCGCGCTCGCCGCAGGTCGCTCGGTGGAGGCCCTCGCGGCACAGGCCCGGGCCGTGCATCCCGAGCGGGTCGCGATCGCGGACGCGTCGCTGCGTGATCAACTGGCCGCGGCCGTGCCGGCCGGCATCGAGGTGCTCGCCGGCCCGGAGGCGCTCGCGGAGATCGCCGCCTCGGCCGACGTGTGTGTCAACGGTGTGGTCGGATTCGCCGGACTGCCGGTGACCCTCGGCTGTCTCGAGGCGGGCAAACGGCTGGCGCTGGCCAACAAGGAGTCGCTGATCGCCGCTGGACCCGTGGTGCAGGTCGCTCGCCGCACCCCCGGCGCCGAGCTGGTGCCGGTGGACTCCGAACACGCGGCCGTGCATCAGTGTCTGCGGGCGAACGACGTCGGCGCACGGGTGTCCAGGATCCAACTGACGGCCTCGGGCGGCCCGTTCCGAGGACGCACTCGGGCCGAGCTCGGAACGGTCACGATCGACGACGCGCTGGCACATCCCACCTGGTCGATGGGCCCGAAGATCACGATCGACTCTTCGACACTGATGAACAAGGGGCTCGAGGTCATCGAGGCGAACGAGCTGTTCGGTCGCCCCGCCGGCGACGAGGGCCACGACCTCGGCTTCGACGACATCGACGTCGTGGTCCACCCCCAGTCGATCGTGCACTCGATGGTCACCTTCAGCGACGGGTCGACGATCGCCCAGTTGTCCGACCCGACGATGCACCTGCCCATCGCCTATGCCTTGGCCCATCCCGATCGCTTTCGGTCCTCCTTCGGCGCCATCGACTGGACTCGCCCCATGACGCTCGAGTTCTCGCCGCCCGACACCGAGGCCTTCCCCTGCCTCGAGCTCGCCTATGTGGCGGGTCGCCTCGGTGGAACGGCACCGGCGTGGCTGAGTGCCGCGAACGAGGAGGCCGTCGACGCCTTCCTCAAGGGGGCCATTCGCTGGGTCGATATCCCCGTGGTGATCGAAACGGTGCTCGACGCCCACGACGGCAATGCCGGCCTGACTCTCGACGAGGTGCTCGACGGTGACGCCCATGCTCGGGCCCTCGCCACGACCGAGCTCGGCCGGAGGGCGCTCCGATGACCTTCTTCGCCACCAAGGACGTCGACGAGCCGCGCCGCCACGTGGCCCTCGGCGACAACGACCCCGAGGCCGACATCCCGGAAGGCAGCCCGATCTGGATCGTGGCGCTCGTCGCCGGCCTGGCCGCGATCTGGTTCTTCTCCTCGCCCGCACTCACACTCGTGATCGTCGGGCTGATCGTCATGATCTTCCTGCACGAGCTCGGTCACTTCATGACCGCGCGTTGGACCGGCATGAAAGCCACACAGTTCTTCCTCGGGTTCGGCCCGACGTTGTGGTCGTTCCGTCGTGGTGAGGTCACCTACGGGCTCAAGGCCATTCCGGCGGGTGCGTTCGTGCGCATCATCGGGATGAACAACCTCGATCCCGTCGACCCCGTCGACGCCGATCGGGCCTACATGAACAAGAGCTATCCGCGCCGGATGCTCGTCATCACGGCCGGCTCTCTCATGCACTTCCTCCAGGCGATCGTGTTGTTCACCGTCGCCTACTCCCTGGTCGGGGTCCAGGTGATCGACCCCTCGAAGCCCTTCGCGGTCGGCGCCGTCGTCGGGGTCGACGATCCGACGGTCGAGGCGAGCCCCGCGGCCACCGCCGGCATCGAGACCGGCGACCGCATCATCTCGGTCGACGGGGTCGCGATCGCGACCTGGAACGAACTGATCGACGCCGTGAGCCCGCGTCCGGGCGAGACGGTCGCGGTCGAGATCGAACGTGGTGACCGCAGCGAGGTGCTGTCGGTGACGCTCGACGAACGCGAACGTCCCGACGGCACGGTCACCGGCTTCCTCGGCATCGGACCGGACATCGAGGTCGAGACGATCCGTGGTGGCCCCTTCACCGGCCTCGAGGCCTTCGTCGAAGCGGTGCCGCTCACGCTCCAGGGTCTCGGTCAGGCGTTCTCGCCGAGCGGCATCGTCTCGCTGTTCGAAGCCCTCGGCAACGGCTCGGGTGCGGTCGACGCGTCCTCGGAGGAAGCCCAGCGCCCGATCTCGATCGTCGGCGCTGCAAGTGTGACGGCCCAGTCGGCCGACAACGGATGGGCCGACCCGCTGGTCATCCTCGCCGGTATCAACATCGCTGTCGGCATCATCAACCTCGTGCCGCTGCTGCCGCTCGACGGTGGCCATGCGGCGATCGCAACCTACGAGCGTCTCCGCTCCCGCCGGGGCAGACGCCATCAGGTCGATGTCGAGAAGCTGCTGCCCGTTGCCTACGCAACGATCATGCTGCTCGGCGTGATCGGCGTGTTGTCGATCTATCTGGACATCGCCCAGCCGATCCAGCTCTGATGGGGGCGTGAGCCTCCCCACCGTCCACGCCGCCGACGCCGATCTCGCCGCCTCGGTCGGTCGGGCGCTCGACGAGGCCGGCTGTGTGGTGGTCGTCGATGCCGCACCCCGCACCGCGATGGACGCGATCGCGGCGGAGCTCGCGGAGTTCGGCGCTCACGGCTCGATCGGCGCCAGCGACTTCGAGGGCCACCGGACCCGTCGGACAGGCTCGCCGTTGCCCCGTTCGGCCACCTTCCGATCGATCGCGTTGCACCCGGCGGTGCTCGCCGCGGGCGACCATGTGTTGGGGCATGCGACCACCTGGCGTTTCTCGGCCGCCGAGTACATCGAGATCGGCCCGGGCGAGTCGGCCCAGCGCCTGCACCGCGACGCCTGGAAATACGACATGGTGCCGTTCGACCGGGAAGTCGAGCTCAACGGCATGTGGGCGATCACCGACTTCTCCGAAGCCAACGGCGCGACCCGCATCGTGCCCGGAAGCCACCGGGCAGGCACCGACGTGCGCTTCCACCCCGACGACACGGTCCCCGCCGAGATGGGGCAGGGGTCGCTGCTGCTCTACACCGGCACCGTCTTCCACGGCGGTGGAGCGAACACGACCGACGGGTGGCGACGTGGCCTGTCACTCCAGCACGCCGTCGGCTGGCTCACCCAGTCGACGAATCAGTTCCTCGAGTGTCCGCCGGAGCTGGTTCGCACATGGCCAGACGAGCTCGCGAGGTTCGTGGGCTACACGAAAACCGGCAACGGGCTCGGCTACTGGCGCGATTCGGAGGATCCGATGACGGCCGTGCATCCCGATCGGGACTACCCCACCGGCTGGGCGACGCAGCGTCCCGCCTGAGAGGTCGGTCCGCTCGCGCTCAGTCGTTCCCGGGATAGCGGGGGTCGTGGTCCCAGATCGTCTCGCCGTGGGTGATCGCGATGTGCTTCGCGGTCTCACCCGGCATCGCGCCGTGGATGTGACGGGTCCCGCTCGGCACCTCGATCACGTCGCCAGGTCCACACTCGATGACCTCACCGCCGAGTTCCCGGGCCATGCCCTTGCCCTCCACGAAGTAGAGGACCTGATCGCCGAGGTGCAGATGCCAGTGGGTGGAGGCCCCGTCGTGGAAGTGCACCCGAGACTGGTTGGTGCTGAGGCCGTCCTCGCTCCGGTGGATCGATTCGTAGGTCACCGTCCCGTCGAAGAGCTCGGCGGGTCCGGGTCCGGGCGCGGGCTCCAACTTGTGCAACGTGCGGTGCGAGTCCGTGTGGTCGAGTTCGGTCATCGCGGTCTCCTCGGGTGTCGACGAGCGGCAGTCTCACACGCGGGTCACGGCCCGATCCACGCTCGTGGGTAGGTTGTGGTCATGGACGCCGGTGCCGTGACCTTTCCCCGCCGCAAGACCCGCCAGATCACCGTCGGTGATGTGCCGGTCGGCGGGGGAGCGCCGATCACGGTGCAGTCGATGACGATCACCAAGACGGCGGACGTCGAGGGCACGCTCCAGCAGATCTATGCCCTGGCCGCCGCCGGGGCCGACATCGTGCGCTGCACTTGCAACGAACCCGAGGCGGCCGAGGGGCTCGCCCGGATCGTGCCCCGCTCGCCGGTGCCGATCATCGCCGACATCCATCACCAGTACCGCCGGGCGCTCGAGGCGCTCGAGGCCGGGGTGCACGGCCTCCGCCTCAACCCCGGCAACATCCGCAAACCCGAGCACATCAAGGCCGTGGCCGCCGAGGCTCGTGATCGCAACGTGCCCATCCGGATCGGCGTGAACGGTGGCTCGCTCCACCCCGACCTCTACGCGAAGTACGGCAACGTCGTGACGCCCGAGGCGATGGTCGAGTCGGCGCTCGACGAGATCGGCTACTTCACCGAGGTGGGGTTCGACCTCATCAAGATCTCGGTGAAAGCGTCGAACGTGCCGCTGATGATCGAGGCCTATCGCCAGCTCGCAGACGCCACCGACCACCCGCTCCACCTCGGTGTGACCGAGGCCGGCCCGCTGCCCAACGGCTACATCAAGGCCACCGCCGGCATCGCCACCCTGCTCGCCGAGGGCATCGGCGACACCATCCGCTACTCGCTCACGGCCGACCCCGTGCTCGAGGCCAAGGCGGGTCGGGCGTTGCTCGAGTCCTACGGCCTCCGCGAACGCAAGAACGTCGACCTCATCGCGTGCCCGTCGTGTGGTCGGGCCGAGATCGACGTGTACGCGGTGGCCGACGAAGCACAGGAGGCCTTCGCCGAGAAGCAGCTCCCGCTGCAGGTCGCGGTCATGGGTTGTGTGGTGAACGGACCCGGTGAGGCACGCGACGCCGAGATCGGCATCGCCGCCGGCAACAAACGTGGCCACCTGTTCATCAAGGGCGAGAACGTCGCCGTCGTACCCGAGGACGAGATGGTCGACACCCTCGTGGAGTGGGCGACGATGATCCATGAAGAGGGCATGGACGTGGCCTTGGAGCGGGCGAAGGCCACCCGGGACGAGGCCCGGAAGGCCGCGGCCGAGGATCGCGAGCGCAACCTCAACGAGCGCGGCGACGACGCCAATGCCTCGGAGCAGACCGTCGAGCTGCTCCGCCGGGCCCGGGAGTCGTGATGGGCCACCGGATCGCCGTGATCGGCTGCGGCGGTATGGGTACGTTCCACGCCCGCACCCTCGCCGAGATCCGTGGCGCCGAGGTCGCCCTGCTCGCCGACCCGTTCGGCGGTGACCGCGTCGCCGCCCTCGGAGCCGAGCTCGGCGCCGCCGTCTCGGAGGACGTCGCCGCGGCCGCCGTGAGCGACGACATCGATGCCGTGGTCATCGCCTCGCCCGACGAGACCCACGCCGAGCTCACCCGCGCGGCCATGGCCGCCGGGAAGCGGGTGCTCTGCGAGAAGCCGCTCGCCACGACCGTCGACGACGCCCGCTCGGTCGTCGACGCCGAGGCGGCGCTCGGGCGACGGGTCGTGCAGCTGGGCTTCATGCGCGAATACGACCTGCCCCACACCCAGCTCCTCGCCGCGCTCGACGGCGGCGGTCCGCTCCATCTCCTGCGGGCCGTACATCGCAACACCAACGCCGACTCGCGCACCGATCTCGCCGTGGTCGGTCAGTCCGTCGTGCACGACCTGCACTCACTGCGGTTCATCTCCGGTCAGGAGATCGTCGCCGTCACGGCCTACTCGCGGCGACGCGATGACGGCGGTCTGCGCCATCTGACCCTCACGTGTGAACTGGCGGGCGGGGCATTGGGCATGATCGAGTTCGACGACGACGGCTTCGCCTACGAGGTGCTCGTCGAGGTCACCGCCGAGCGCGGCACGGTCACGACCGCCGGACCGGTGCGGGCACTCGAGCGGCGCGACGCGGCCATCCGCACGACGATCGGACGCGACTGGTTCGGATGGTTCGCCGAGGCCTACCGCATGCAGGACGCCGCCTGGGTCCGTTCGCTCGACGATGATGCGGCGTCCGGGCCGAGCACCTGGGATGGCCTCGTCGCCCAGGTCGTCGTCGAGGCGGCGATCGCTTCGGCGACGACGGGGGAGCGGACCGCGGTCACACCGCCCCGGCGCCCCGATCTCTTCGTCTGATCCGTATCGAGCGGCACGCCTGTGTGGCGTGGGCCCTCCGTCGTGTCGATGGTCCAGCTAGGTTGCGTGACCACTCGGCAGGAGGGGTCTGATGACCGACATCATCCGCAATGGATTCGTGGGCACCGTCATCGGTGCGGTGTTCGTCTCGATCGTGTTCTTCATCGGTGATGCGATGTCGGGGCCGTTCGTCGTCACCCCTCCCGGTCAGAGCGACACGGTGACGCTCGGCGTCGGCAACGTGGTGGTCGCCACGATCATGGGCGGCGTGGTCGGCACGATCCTCGCCATCGTCTCGTCGTTCCTGCCCCGCCCACGCACGATCTTCCGGGGTCTGTGTCTCGTCGGTCTGCTCGGCTACGCCATCCCGCCGTTCATGTCGTCGGAGCTGTTCTCGACCGGTGTCTGGCTCAACGTCATGCACCTCGGTGCCGCCGTGCCGATCGTCGGTCGGCTCGCTCCGGGTTTGCCCGAACGCAGGGGCTGAGGCCGCCGGGCAGCGGGCCTCAATCGTCGAGTTGATCCCGGATCGCGTCGAACGCATCGTCGTTCTCGGCGATCGCGTCCTGGATCGACGCCATACGATCCTGCGGGCTGGCGGTCAGGTCGGCCTCGGCCTGGTCGAGCGCTCCGGACCAGCGCTGCTCGGTCTCGCCGAGCACATCGTCGAGTTCTGCCTTCTCGCTCCGGAAGAACGACGTGAGCTTGTCCAGCCAGGATGGGGTCGCCATGTGGGCAGATTGCCATGCCCGGGCGCGCTCGAGGTGCCAGGATGCCGAACGGAGCCGCAGTCGACTGCGCTACAGTGCGATCGACGTTCTTCGGGCGTGGGCTTCGGCCCACGCCTTTTCTGTTCCACTCGCCAACCGATACAGGAGGTCTCGGCTCATGGGCGTTCCCGAAACCGTCGCCGAGATCATCTCCCCCGTGATCGAAGGACTCGAGTGTGAGTTGGTCGACGTCGAATGGTCGGGTCAGTCACTTCGGGTGATCCTCGATCGCCCCGACGGCATCACGACCGATGTGCTGGCCAAGGCCAACCGCGAGATCTCACCGCTGCTCGACCTCGAGGATCCGATTCCCGGGCGCTACACGCTCGAGGTGTCGAGCCCCGGCGTCGAGCGGCCCCTCACCCGGGACGAGCACTGGACCCGTGCCGTGGGTGAGCAGGTGATCGTGAAGTTCCTGAAGACCGAGGACGTCCGCCGGATCCGGGGGGCGTTGCAGTCGTTCGATGTGGAGGCCCGCACGGCGACCGTCGTCGCCGTCGAGATCGACGGCATCGACAAACCCGCCACCGAGACCCACGTCGACCTCGTCGTCGTCGACTCGGCGCGGACCGTGTTCGATTGGGGACGGGCCGAACGCCCGGAGCCCAAGCGCAAAAAGAAGTCGTCCCGCTAGGGGTCGACCTACAGAGGAGCTGCTGTGAGCAACGACATGATGGAAGCGCTGCAGAACTTGGCGTCGGACCGAGGTATCTCGGTCGACCGTCTGTTCGCGATCCTGGCGAACGCACTCGAGTCCGCGTACAAGCGTGACCCCGATGCGTACGAATACGCCTGGGTGACCATCGAGCCGTCGACGTTCGACATCCGGGTGTTCGCCCAGGAGATCGACTACGACGGCGAGCCGGTCGGGCCCGAGCTCGACGTGACGCCGGAGAACTTCGGCCGGATCGCCGCACAGACCACGAAGCAGATCCTGATGCAGGGCATTCGCGAGGTCGAGCGGGAGATGAAGTACGAGGAGTACGCGGGGCGGGAAGGCGACATCGTCACCGGCATCGTCCAGCAGACCGACTCCCGCTACACGCTGCTCGACCTCGGTCGGGTGGAGGCGCTGCTGCCTCAGGCCGAGCAGACCCCGACGGGTCCGCGCCTCGAAGGTGGCGCCCGGGTGAAGGCCTACATCGTCGAGGTCCGCAAGACGGCCAAGGGTCCGCAGATCGTCGTGTCGCGCACGCATCCGGGTCTCGTGAAGCGCCTGTTCGAGCTCGAGGTTCCCGAGATCGCCGACGGCATCGTCGAGATCAAGGCCTGCGCCCGTGAACCCGGGCACCGCACCAAGATCGCAGTGTGGTCCAACGACGCGAACGTCGACCCGGTCGGTGCCTGCGTGGGTGCGCGTGGTTCCCGCGTGCGTATGGTCGTGAACGAGCTGAGCGGCGAGAAGGTCGACATCATCCCCTTCTCCGAGGATCCGTACGAGTTCGTGGCGAAGGCGCTCTCGCCGGCCAAGGTCAAGGAGGTCCGCATCGACTTCGAGACCGCGACGGCCGAAGTGATCGTGCCCGACTTCCAGCTCAGCCTGGCGATCGGCAAGGAGGGGCAGAACGCTCGCTTGTCGCATCGACTGACCGGTTGGAGGATCGACATCAAGTCCGAGACCCAGCTCGCCGAGGAAGAGGCCTACGCCGCCCAGGACTGGGCCGACGGTGAGTGGATCGTTGACGAGGAGACGGGCGAGCAGATGTGGCAGCCCGCCGACGGCAGCCCGGCCATCTCCGCCGCCGAGTGGGAACAAGGTGGTGACGACGCCGATGAGGCGGACGTCGACGCTGCGGCGGATGCCGAGGCTGACGCCGGTGACG